>NZ_FYEG01000024.1 GCF_900187855.1 Actinomyces minihominis
GGGATAAAGGCCAGAACGTGGTGTTTATGATCGGGGTTGGTGGCGTGGTGGCGCGTGTTAGTGGCTGTTATTAACTCCCACAGAGTTAATAAGGGGTGGGTCGTTGACAAGGAGGACTCCTTGTGGGGTGTCCTCTGAGTGGATGCGTACCAGGTCTTCTCGAGCCCGTCACTGCCCCATCTGTGGGACACCCGCCCGTAAGAACGGACGCACTAAAGCTGGCGCACAACGATGGAAGTGCACCGATTGTCAAGCCACTTTCACCACTCCTCGCCCAGACCTGACCCGTCAAGCCCAGTTCACTGCGTTCCTTACTTACCTGCAAGGCAAACTCTCTATCGAAGAAAGCGCCGCTAAAAGCGGCCTCTCCCCCCGTTCCTGGCGCAGGAAACTCTCCTGGTGTTGGAACCTGCCAACCCCCAAACCACTCATGACCGGAGAAGTTCACGACCAGTTATTCCTCGATGGGATCCACCTGGCTTACGGATGGGTCCTCCTAACCGCTGTTAACCAAGACGGCCTAGTAGTTTCCTGGCAATGGGCCACCAGTGAAAACGCGGCCGCCTACCAGGCTCTACTCCACCCCCTAGCCCCTCCCCGCCTCGTCACCATCGACGGAAGCGGAGGAGCGTTGAAAGCAATCAAAGAAACCTGGCCGCCAGAAGACGGTGTCCTCACCCAACGCTGCCTAATCCACATCCACCGCAACAACATCCGCGACCTAACCCATAAACCCCGCACCCCACCCGGGCAGGCCCTACTAGGCCTATCCCGCCGCCTCTTAGAGATCAACACCATTGATCAAGCGCGCCGCTGGGAACTACTCCTAGCCGCTTTCCACCAGCAATACACGTACTGGCTCAAAGCCCGCACCCAAGCCGCCGATAACCCAAAAGAGGCCGCCCTTCGCGGTAAAGCCTGGTGGTACACCCACGAGCGAGACCGCCGCGTCTACTACCGCCTCGAACGCCTCGTCCGCACCGGAACACTCTTCAACTACCTACACCCCACGCTGGGAAGCCCTGCCCATAAGACCACCAACATCGTTGAATCCATCAACGCTCAAACCAGCCTGGTCTTCCTCCACCACCGCGGACTTTCTGAACCACACGCGTTAGCCGCCGCTGAATGGTGCCTCTACCAACGCACCGAGAACCCCAAAACCCCGACCCTGATCCTCCGTGACTGGGACAAACAAGGACGCCCCCAACGAGCCATCATCCCCAAACAAGCCAACCCGAAACCCACACCAACCGGACCCCAACAATGGGACACCCAAACCAGCCCCGAAGACGGACTCTGGACACGAAAAGGCTGGGCAGGAAGATGGCAACCCTAACGACACGCCCGGCTAAAACACCACGTTCTGGCCATTAACCC
>NZ_FYEG01000001.1 GCF_900187855.1 Actinomyces minihominis
CCGGACCCCAACAATGGGACACCCAAACCAGCCCCGAAGACGGACTCTGGACACGAAAAGGCTGGGCAGGAAGATGGCAACCCTAACGACACGCCCGGCTAAAACACCACGTTCTGGCCATTAACCCGCAACCTAGCCCCCGGAGGGGCCGGGGAAAGCAAAAGACCCAGTCCAGATGGACTGGGTCTTTCTTTTAGTAGCGGGGGCCAGATTTGAACTGACGACCTCTGGGTTATGAGCCCAGCGAGCTACCGAGCTGCTCCACCCCGCGTCGGTAAATACAAGTCTACGTGGGGTGAAGAGGCAGTCGCAACCGCCGCAAGCGTGTTATCCCTCACCAAGGTTGGACGCCGAACTATCACTGACATGTGCAAACACCTAGACAGCAGAGGCGGGCAGTTCCATTGGAATGGCCCTGCCCGCCTCTAGCTTCTAACTGTTAGTTGCCGTCAGTTGCTGTCTCGGCATTTTCTCCGAGGGTACCGAAGGACTCATCTGCGCCACTCTGGGCGCCCTCGCCGGCTGCCGGCGGGTCGTTAGCCAGCTCCTGGAGGCGAACCAGCTCATTGAGTGCTGCATCGAGAGCTTCCTGAGCCTTGCCGTAGGCAGTCCAGTCACCGGCCTTCATCGCAGCATCAGCGGCGAGCATCGCATCCCGGGCCTTGAGAATCGCATCGTTCAGAGCCTGTTCGCTCGTTACAGGGACTGTTGGTTCTGCACCCTCTTCACCCTCTGCACCTGGCTCAACCTCACCGTCACCGGTGGTTGCTTGTGCATCACCCGCGAAGGTCTGATCGAGTGCTTCGTTCAGGGTGGCGGCAAAGCCCACCTGTTCACCGAATGCTGTGAGGACGTAGCGCAGGACGGGGTACGAGGTGGATCCGGTTGACTGAACGTAGACCGGCTGAACATAGAGCAGGCCGCCGCCCACAGGAAGCGTCAGAAGGTTACCTCGGATAACCGAAGAGCCCTGCTGGCTCAGCAGGTTTAGCTGAGTGGCAACAGTCTGGTCAGTGTTGAAGTTGTTCTGAACCTGTCCTGGGCCCGGAACGGTCGTGGAGGAAGGCAGTGCCATCAGACGCAACTTGCCGTAATCCTCCCGGACTTCTCCCGGGGTGTTGCCGGTCTCAGAGTCGACCGCGAGGAATCCTGCCATTGCCGCACGACGTGATTCCCCACCACCCGCGGGCACGTAGACCGAGGTCAGCGAGAACTCCGCGCTCTCCTGACCCGGCATCTGCATGGTCAGGTAGTAGGGAGCTTGAACCTGCTGAGTACCGGTAGCAGTATCTGTTGCGGTAGTTGTGGGGTCCTCTGAGAGACGCCAGCGGTCACCACCGGTGTAGAACTCAGCGGCCTCTGTGACGTGGTAGGTCTCAAGTAGAGAACGCTGAACCTTGAACAGATCCTCCGGGTAGCGGAAGTGGGACATTAGGTCACCCGAAACCTCTGACATGTCCTGAATCATTCCCGGGTAAACACCCTTCCATGAGGCAAGGATGGGGTCTTCAGAATCCCAGGTGTACAGGGTCACTGAACCGTCATAGGCGTCAACCACGGCCTTCACCGAGTTGCGGATGTAGTTCACGGTGTCTGAGCTAAACATTGACGCTCGATCGGTCCTCGAGTCAATCGTTGCCTGTCCCAGGGAGACCCGCTCCGAGTACGGGTAGTTGGCCGAGGTGGTGTACGCATCAACGATCCACACCAGGCGCTTAGGCGTCGACTCATCGCCATCCATATCGACGACTGCGGGGTACGCCTTCTGCTCGAGGTTCAGGTAGGGAGCAACCTTCGCAACGCGCAGCATCGGGTCGCGGTCATAGAGAATCTGCGACTCAGAGTTAGTCTGCTGCGAGAAGAAGATGTCCGTGGAACCGAACTTGATGGCGTAAAGCAGCTTGTTCCAGGGGTTACCGACCGAGGGTCCACCATCTCCGGAGAAGGTTGTCTGAACCTGACCCGAAGGGGCGTTGTCATCCGGGTAGTCAAGTTCCTGAGGTACGGCGCCTTCAGGAGCACCGACAATAGAGTACTCAGGCGAGGTCTTAGAGAAGTAAACCCGTGGTTCGTAGTCGCCCATTTCTCCGACTGACGGAATGGAGGACTCCCAGAACGCGGGGGTGCCATCGGGACGAACCGTGTTGCCATAGGCCGCTACGACACCGAAACCATGGGTGTAAACAGTGTGCATGTTGACCCATGTCTGCTGCTCCGGCTGGAGGCCGCTCTGGTTGATGTCACGGACTGCAATGACGGTATCCCGTCGATCACCATCAATGGTGTAGCGGTCAACTGAAAGCTTGGAGTCGAACGTGTAGTAGGGGCGCGACTGCTGCAGCTGACGCACCGTCGGAGAGATGACCATAGGGTCAAGGAGACGAATCTGCGAGGTGGCCTCAGCATCTCCGCGAAGCTGTCCGGGGGCAACATCCGTCTTGGCCGCATAGGTCTGGTAGTCGACCTCATCCAGCCCAAAGGCCGCAAGCGTGGCATCGATGTTGCGCTGGATGTAGGGGGTTTCCATCTGGCGGGCGTTCGGAGTGACACGGAACTGCTGGATCAACGCCGGGTAAGCCCCGCCTACGACAAGCGCTGAGACCACCGTGACGGCAACACCAACAGCGGGAAGGCGCCACGTACCTCGGAAGGCAGCGATGACGAAGAGGACGGCAACCAGCAGGGAGATTACCGCAAGGATCATCTGTGCTGGCAGAACCGCATTGACCTCTTTATAGAGTGCGCCATCCACCAGTTCCCCGTTTTTGAGGACGAGGGAGTAGATCCCAACCCAGTAGCGCAGCGCAACGACCAGTGACAGACCTGCACCGAGCAGACCAATCTGCATGCGCGCACTGTTGGTCATGTTGAATCGGGGGCTGAAAGTGATTCCACCGTAGAGGTAGCCGATGACGATGACGGCTAGAACAGCAACCACCAGTGTGTTCAGCAGGAACGACAGAACGATCTCGAGGATCGGAAGGGTAAAGACATAAAAGCTAATGTCTATGCCGAACTGAGGGTCGACCTCACCGAACGGGGTACGGTTCCACCACACCAGGAATGTCTGCCACTGGGAGGCCATTCCCGCCGCGGTCATGAAGGAAATTACCGCCGGAATACCCCAGAAGACCACCTTGCGGAACGGCTCCAGTGCCGCCTGGTACTCACGCAGGTTCGAACCGCTCTGGCCAACGAGCCGCTGCGGCCTCGTCCGATAAGCCCATGTCACAGCTCCCATGAGGGCTGCGAACTGAATGGCAAATGTGATCACAAACAGGCCTGCGGTTGCACCCCAACGGGTCCAGAGAACGCGGGCCGCCCCCAGCTGGTCAAACCAGAGGACCTCGGTCCAGATCTGTGAGGCCGCGTAGATGAGAACACCGAGAATGACGATGATCCCGATCGTGATTGTGAGCGGGTTGCGCAGTGCAGCCTTGATTGAAACTTGCTCACCACTTGGAGGTCGTGGTCTCCGGTTGGCGTCGTCTGGTTCCGGCGTTGCCGTCGGGAAGAATGTCACCGCTATCCTCTCTTTGGGGCGCGATTCGAAAGATGTGCTCTAGAGAATCAGGGCCATTCTACCCCTGCTCTCCCCTGCCACCAGCAAGCAGATACTATTGCCGCCATGAGCGAAAACAAGCAACCAGAAGAGCGGCACGACGAATCCGTCAACGTCGAGTTCGTGCTCCCCCCTGCCTCGGCAGCACTACGTAAGGTGACGGAAGAGATTGAAGCCGGGGCTGCCCGCCTCGGCTGGGATCGTCCCCCGGCTGTCTACGCCCTTGTTCCCACCCGGCAGCTTCTTGAGACTCCCGATATTCCCGAGGACGTCCTCAACGACCTTCGTGAGGCGTGGGACGGCACGTCAGAGCACCTTTCAGCTATCCTTCAGGACTCGATTCCGAACGATGAACTTGAAGAGACCCTACCCAAGCTGGCGTGGCCCGAGACGGTGTTCGGGTCAGCCCTGACGGTTGAGCGCATCATTGTTCCCCCCGAGGTCGAAGACGAGGCGCCTGAGGATCCGGAGGCCGCGCTGGAGTTCATCAGCAGCCACCCGGCCCGAACCGATGTTCGCCTCACCATAGGCGTGACCCGTGATGGTGACTCGTGGTGCGCCGTCCGAGCCCGCACCTTTGATGATCCAAACCGCGTTGGTAAGGGGGAGAACCTGGTGCCCGCGCTGGTGGAGGCCCTGAAGATGGGCTTTGCACCCGACGAACGCTCAGCCTGAGATCAGGTTGGGTATCGACCTAACTGACCGATATGGGGCAGCCCGGTAGATCAGCCCCCTGCCCCGCGGCGATTGCCTCCACGGCTCCCACGGCCTCAGCCAGTGTCCTCACGGGCACAGCGCTGAGGCCGTTTGGTTCCCGACCGGCTGCTTCCGCACAGTTCTCTGCGGGAAGCAGGAACCACTCCGCCCCGTCACGTTGCGCCCCATACATCTTCTGCACCACCCCGCCGATGGGAATGACGTTGCCAACGAAGTCCAGTGCGCCGGTGGCAGCAACCGTCTCACCCCCAGTTATTCCGTCGGGTGTCAGGCGGTCGATGATCCCGAGGGCGAACACGAGCCCAGCCGAGGGTCCACCAACACGTTCCAGGTGGATAACGACATCCATGGCCAGCTCTGTGTTCGCACCCAGATAGATTCCCATCTTTGAACCTTCAACAGGCTCTTCGCCCTCGGGAACGACCGGTGCACTGGTCACGATGTTCACGGGAAGAACTTCACCCTCACGCAAAACGGTGACCACGAGGGTTGTCCCGGGCTCGGTCTCCTCGAGCAGCGAAAAGGGTACCGAGGGCTTATCGACCTCGTGGACAAACCCGTCCGAGGTCTCAATAGAAACCAGGATGTCGCCCTCAAGCAGTTTGCCTTCAGCGTCACTTCCCTCGGACGTTCCCACCACAATCATCTCGGTCACCATTGGGGCACCCAGGTAGTCCATGGCCGCGATTGCTGCCGCAGAATGGGAGGACTCCATCTGGGCTGCGCCCGCACTGGCCACGTCCTCGGCGGTAGTTTGAGGCGCGTAGAGGTCGGAGTACTTCCGTACCGTCGCCCCGGGGGTGAACCACGACTTCACGATGTCACCAACGCGAACCGTGGTCCCCGGACCGCCCAGGGTTGAAACCGTCACCATTCGAAGTTCGCCATCATCCTCGCCTTCCACGCGGACAGCCAAATCGTCAAAGTCACCAGACTGAGAGAACTCGAGGATGGTGGTGTCGCCCTGGTCCCCCAGAACGTTGATTGTTGGTCCCGGATACTGGATGACGTATCCAACCGGAACCAGCGACACCAGCACCAGGAAGATGATTACAGCGAACGTCGCCGCGACTATCTTGGTCCAGCGGGTCACCCACAGCTCTTGATGGTCCTGCGATGATGGTGCGGAGATCGTTTCCATTCGGCAATTGTGCCCCATGGAGGTGATCCGTATTTCGGCCGAGGGCGTAAGGCCCGCTATCCCCGGTGAAGATAGGCTTTAACCATGGACCAGAACCCAAACTCTTCTTCGGATAACAGCAATGATCCCCTCCGGGAGTTCCTTGAGTCACTCCTGGGTGAAGGTGCGGCCTATGATGCCCTTGAGGCGATGCGCACACAGGGATTCGACCTCTCCGCATTTCCAGGACTAGGTTCGCCCCAGGAACTTTCTCAGGCCCTGGGCCAGATGCGTTTCATGATGAACTCCTCCACCGAGCCGGTGAACTGGCGCATGGTGGATGAGCTGTCACGCCAGCAGGTTTTCCAGTCCGGTGATCCGCGCCTTACAGCAGCCCAAGCCCAGGGCGTGCGCCAGGCTCTTTCAGTAGCCGATCTCTGGCTGGACCCGGTCACAGCTTTCGCTGTTCCCGGAGTAGCTCGTGAGGCATGGAGCAAGGTGGAGTGGATCGACCAGACACTACCCGCCTGGAAACGGATCTGTAATCCAATTGCTGAGAATGCCTCGAGGGCGATGGCCGACGCGATGCAGACCGAACTCGGAGACGGTCATGGCCTGCCGGAGGGGATGGATGGGTTGGCCCAGTCAATCTCCTCCATGCTGCCCAAGATGGCGGCCATGGCATTTGCCGCTCAGATTGGTTCCGCGCTTACAGAGATGGCAAAGGAGGCGCTGGGCACCACGGACTCCGGGCTGCCCCTCACCGAGGGAAACGTGACGGCTCTGATCCCTGCCAACCTGGGTGAGTTTGCGGATGGCCTCGACGTTCCCTTTGAAGAGGTCGAGCAGTTCATGGCCGCTCGGGAATGTGCCCATGCCCGACTCTTCGCCTCCGTCCCCTGGCTCAAACACGATCTTCTCCTCGCTATTGAGCGCTACTCAAGTGAGATCTCTATCGACCAGGAAGCCATCATGGACGCGGCTCGTTCGGTTGACCCAAGTGATCCTGAGTCCATCGAGCTGGCCATGAGCGACGGGGTCTTCTCATCTGTTCCAACCGAGGCTCAGAAGAGTGCTCAGGAGAGGCTGGAGAGCCTGCTCGCCCTCATCGAAGGATGGGTCGAGGTCGTCACCACAGAGGCAATCAGCCCCTACCTTCCCCATGCAAATCAGATGCGTGAAATGATGCGTCGCCGCCGCGTTACAGGATCTTCCGGTGAGATGCTCCTGCGTCGCCTCGTGGGCATTGAACTTCGTCCTCGACACACCCGCAGCGCCGCAACCATCTTCCGCAGGATTCAGGAGGCCGACGGAGCTGAGGCCCGCGACGCACTCTGGTCCCACCCGGACCGGGTCCCCTCTCCCTCTCACCTTGCCGAACCAGAGACGTTCTTCGATGAGAAGCCCACCGATCCCGAACTGAGTGAACTGGACAGCCAGCTTTCAGCTCTCCTCGAAGGAACCCTGGGTTTTGACGACTCCGTGCCGAAGAGTATGCGAGGTGAGGAACCCGGTAGTCCCGCGGGCTCAACTGAAGCGGACTAACTTTCCACAGCCCACCGCAAAAGACGAGTTATCCACAGGCTGGCAAATTCTCGGACAGAACATTGCTTTCTGGGTCAAGGTTAGGGAACGAGAACTTTCCTAACCTAATTATCCGGGCGGTGATTTGATGAGGACGCTACGTCCCCAGACATTTATCGGAGAGATTGAGCCGGGCAAACTCCAGGTGGGCTCGGCCATTCCTCGAACCGTTATCTTCTCTGACCTGTCTAAGTCAGAGGTCGACTGGGTCCGCGGCCTTGCTTCACCCCCTTCCCGGTCCAACAGAAACAGCTCGCCAGCAGGGACACCGACGCTCCGTCTTTCTGAGCGTCAGCATGAGATCCTCACAATGCTGGACTCCGTGGGGCTTCTCGCAGAGAAAGTCAACCCACTCGCAGACCTGCGTATGCGTATCTCGGGCCTGGACCGCATTGGCTCAAGGATTGCCATCCTGCTCGCTGAAGAGGGCGCTCGAGAGATTGAGCTGCGGGACCGCAGGGTCGTTGATGAGGTCGCGCCTCCGGCATTCACAGAGTCCGAGTTCGGTAAGAGAAGGCAGAGTGTCCTCTCCCGCTACCTGCGAGAACGCTACTCGGGTCTGCGGGTCGGGGGTCTCGGAACCCCTGACCTGGCAGTGATCTGCTCCCCCGGTGTTTGGGACCACGGAGTTCTGGGTCGGCTCCTCTCTGAAGACACACCCCACCTTCCCGTAGTCCGTCGTGACCGTGAGGTACAGGTGGGTCCCCTGATAGTTCCGGGAGTCACGGGATGCGCGGTGTGCGTGGACCTAACGGTGCAGGACTCCTACCCGCTGTGGGCAATGTCGGCACTGGCAATCGCGGCTGCTCCCCCTCCGTACACCCCGGCCCATATGTGCCTCACTGCGGCCGGCCTGGCCGTGATGCTCATTAACAGTGCCGCCACCGGGGATGCTCCTTCCGGCGCAAAAACACCCACGGGGGTGCAGAGCGTTTCGCATTCCTTCACGGTTGGACCGACGGGGGTTGAGGTACGCGAGTGGTACCCACACCCGAGGTGTTCCTGCGGAATCGGTCCCATCACGATCCCGGCACCGGCGCCGGTGGCCGCCTAAACTACTGGGATCCACCCTCCTGCCTAATCTGGCAGGTAACCGCGAACCATTCTCAGAAGAGGGGTACCCCAGTTCTCAAGTTTGACGGCGCCTATCCCCCTCAGTGCTCCGAGCTGTTTCAGTGTGCGCGGCTTCGCCTCCGCAACACCACGCAGGGCGGCGTCCGTGAGGATCGTGTAGGCGGGTTTGCCCACCTCACGAGAGACTCCCAACCTCCACTGCCGTAGTTCTTCGAACAGTTCTCGGGTCTCTTCGTCCGCACTGTCAAGGAACAGCTTGTTGAGGTCGCTGGTCTTCGGCTTTCCGATAGAAGCAGGCTTGCTGCCAGAGGCTGTCCACCTCCCGCGGGATGCATTCTCTCGGGGCCACATTGGACTGAGGAAGCGACTAACGGCGCGCTTGCCCTTGCGGTCAGCTGACCGCGCTAGGGAATAGGAGATACAGAGGTGCTCGCGAGCCCGGGTGATTCCCACGTAGAGAAGGCGGCGCTCCTCCTCAACCCCCTCGGCTGTCGTTGCGAGCGAGATTGGCATCAGCCCCTCTGAGAGCCCGGCAAGAAACACGGCGTCCCACTCAAGCCCCTTGGCCGCATGGAGTGTCGAAAGAACCACTCCTTCAACCGTGGGCGCCGCCTTAGAAACCGAGCGCTCTTCAAGCTCCGAGACAAACTGTTCTGGAGACCTGTCGGGATTGCGTCGAGCGAGCTCAAGCAGTGCGTCAAGGTTGGCCCAGCGGTCGCGCACAGCTCCCGCCGTCGCGGGGGCCTTCTTTTGCCACCCCAGCGTCCCAATCACCTCGGCTACCATCCCCACCAGGTCTGAGGTTTCCTGTCCTGCCAAGGTACGGACTCGGGCTTGCTGGCGGATGAGGAGGATGGCGCGCTTGACCTCTTCTCGGTCAAAAAAGCGACTGCCACCGTGAACTTGAAACGGAATCCCGGCATCGGAGAAGACCTCTTCAAACGCCTCGGACTGCGCGTTCACCCGGTACAGGACGGCGATCTCTGACAGTGCCACACCCTGCTGGCGCAAGCCCCTAATCTTCTCAGCAATGCCCTCGGCTTCCGCGAGGTCGTGATCGTAGCGATCGTAGGTCACAGCCGGTCCCATGGGTCTTTGAGCCTGCAGCCTGACGGCCCCGGGGAGCCCGGGGGAACGGGACTTACCATCCATTCCTTTAGCGCTGGCAACCACCTGGTTAGCCAGCGCTACCACCTGCGGGGTCGAGCGGTAGTCACGGACCAGCTGCACCACGCGAGCCCCCTTCATCCGCTTCGGAAACTCTTCTAGGTACCTGGCTGACGCGCCTGTAAACGAGTAGATGGTTTGGGCGACATCACCGACCACACAGATGTCAGTGCGCTCCCCTCTCCAGAGGTCGAGCAGGTGCTGTTGGACAGGGGAAACATCCTGATACTCATCCACAACGAAGTTGCGGTAACGCGCCCTTACCGACCGGGCCACATCCTCACGATCTTCAAGCATCCCGCACTGCAGCAGCAGAACGTCCTCGAAATCAATTGCGTTGCGATCTGACTTGGCCTGCTCATACGCCTCATAGAACCTGGAGAAATCAGGCAGGTCGAGGTCCGCAGGAGGGGTTCTACCCATCTTCCTCGCGTAGTCCTCATACCCTTCTGGACCCACCATCGACACTTTGGCCCACTCAACCTCTGCAGCCAGGTCCCGGACAACCAGACGGTCAGCCCGAACCCCAACCCTGCTGGCAGCTGAGGCAACAACACCAGCCTTATGAGGCATCAGGTTCGGCAGCGGCCCACCGGTGACCCGGGGCCAGAAGTACCCCAGCTGCTTCAGTGCAGCGCCGTGAAATGTCATGGCCTGGGCGCGGCCAGCACCGAGCTCTCGAAGTCGCACCGCCATCTCTGCGGCGGCCTTCGACGTAAAGGTCACGGCTAGAACGGTGCCTGGATCAACGGCCCCGACAGCATTGCCATAGGCGATGCGGTAGGTGATAGCCCGCGTCTTTCCGGTCCCCGCACCGGCTCGAACGCAGAGTGGGCCCGAGACCTGCAGTGCGACCTCCCGCTGCTGTGGATCAAGGGCGTCAAGCAGCTCTTCAGGACTGCCCTGGCCGATCATCCCAGACCACCTTCCAGCCAGGCATTGATGACGGTGTGGGCCACCGCGGCTGGACCGGGCAGCACAACGGCCCCCTTTGCAACCGCTTCTCGAAGTTCTTCGCGGGAGAAGAACCGGGCCCGATCTATCTCTTGCATATCAGGCGTCGGTTCTGTCATGTGCGTCTGAGCCGTGTAGGTGAGCATCAGGGAGCGGGGCCTGGGCCACGGTTGAGAACCAATGTACTGCAGGTCAAATACCTCCAGCGCCACCTCTTCTCGCAGCTCTCTCACGACGGTTCGTTCGGCACTTTCACCCGGGTCGACGTAGCCGGCGGGCAGCGACATGCGCAGTGGAGACCAGTTGGTGTTGTGAACCAGGAGAAGGCGGTCATCGGGGTCCAGCACCGCCGCGATGATTGCCGGATCCGTCCTCGGGTACTCAAGGTGACCGCATTTTCCACACTGGGCTGTCCAACCAGCCGAGCGAACCTTTAGCCCACCCCCGCAACGGATGCAGAACCGTGTCGCACGGTGCCAGGCCAGCAGGGCGGTGGTCTGGGTGGCAAGCAGCGAAAGTTCATGATTCGCGAGGTGAGGGGCGAACTGCATCAGTTCCATCCACCTCACACCCTCTGGCAGGAGACGTACTAACCCACCCTGGTCCAGGTCCTCTTCCGAAAGTGTGATCGCAACTCTGGGGGCTCCATCAAGATCCCGTCCCATGAACCAGATCCGATCTGGCGCCACCGTGGAAACTAGATCCCGCAACCCCTCCCCTACGGGAGTCCACAGCACCGTCGCTTCGCCCTCACCAAGAACCGCAAACTCACCTTGCTCGCGCGCCACCACGACCATCGTCATCCCGGTTAGTTCCATCGCGTCCGTTGCAAAGGAGTCGCGATGGTAGGTCGCAGAGTCAAAATCTCCGCGGGCGAGGGCAAAGTCAAACATCATGGATCCACCGTATCGTCTCCCTCCGACAGTTCGGCACCACCGTCCTCATCCTCGGGATAGAGGCGTGACACATGAACTGTGAGCCCGGCACCAAATGCGCAACCGCCTAGGATGAACCCATGACGAAGACAACACGTAAAGACGGCCGCGCGGTCGATGAAGCACGTCCCGTAAAGATCACCCGGGGTTGGACCTCGACCGGAGAGGGTTCAGTCCTCATCGAAACAGGTGGCACCCGGGTACTTTGCGTCGCCTCATTCACCGAGGGTGTTCCGCGCTGGCGCAAGGGTAGCGGCCAAGGGTGGGTAACCGCCGAGTACGCCATGCTCCCCCGCTCAACCAACGAACGTAACCAGCGCGAGTCTGTCCGCGGCAAGATCGGTGGCAGAACCCATGAGATCTCCCGACTGATCGGCCGAAGCCTGCGTAGCTCGGTCAACCTTCAGGCACTCGGTGAAAACACGGTGGTTATCGACTGCGACGTCCTTGTTGCCGACGGGGGAACCCGCACCGCTGCAATCACAGGCGCCTGGCTCGCCCTCCATGATGCCGTCACCTGGGCTGTTGACCGGGGAATCATCCCCAAGAGCAACCAGCACAGGGTCCTCACCGACTCTGTCGCCGCTGTCTCGGTTGGCATCGTTGACGGACGACCCGTCCTCGATCTGCCCTATGTAGAAGACGTGGCAGCTGAGACAGATATGAACGTGGTTGGACTCGGCAGTGGCGGACTTGTTGAGGTGCAGGGCACAGCTGAAGGAACCCCCTTCAGCAGGGGTGAACTGACGCAAATGCTGGACCTGGCTGAGAAGGGTCTCCATCGGCTCAACTCGCTCCAGGCCAGGGCCATCCTCACTCCGCTGGGCATTGAGATCTCCAGCGAAGAGCTGGGCCTGTGAGCACACCCACCCTTGTCATCGCTACGGCCAACTCCCACAAAGTAGAAGAGATCACCGCTCTGCTGAGCTCGCTCCTTCCCGGGTTCAGCTCAGCTTCCGTCGCGACGATGGCGGACTTTGACGTTGACTCTCCGGTGGAGGACGGGCTCACTTTTGCGGACAACGCCCTCACAAAGGCTCGTCACCTGGCCCAGCAGACCCAGCTACCAGCCCTCGCCGATGACTCCGGGATCTCCGTCGCTGCCCTCGGCGGATCCCCCGGGGTGTTCTCGGCCCGCTGGGCAGGCAGGCACGGTGATGACGAAGCAAATCTCAACCTACTTCTAGCTCAGCTCAGCGACGTTTCGGACGAACATCGTGCGGCCAAGTTCGTCTGTGCTGTCGCCCTCGCCCTCCCGGACGGAACCGAGGTGGTTACAGAGGGAACCGTCGAGGGCAGACTAGCCCGCTCACCTCGCGGCAAAGGAGGGTTCGGTTACGACCCAATCTTTATTCCCCGGGGGTTTGACAGGACGACGGCCGAGCTAACTCCCGCTGAGAAGAACAGTATCTCGCACCGCTCCCGAGCTATCCGGGCAATGGCACCCCACCTGGCCGAACTGATCGGCTAGATCACCCAGGTGGTGCCCGTACGGGCGATGTCGATAGTTCCTAAGTACGAGGAGCGTGCCTCTGTACGGGCCACCTCGGGATCAGTCCACGGTTGAATATGTGTGAGGACGAGGTGCTTCACGTTGGCCTCTGTCGCTAACTCGCCCGCCCGAACCCCGGTGAGGTGGATTCCCCGGGTCTGGAGCTCTTCGGTGAAGCCGCACTCCGCCAGGAGGATATCGACCCCCTGGGCCATTTCAGTCATTTGCTCGCAGCTGTCCGTATCACCGGTGTAGGCGATCGTCACGACCCCACTATCCTCGGATGACGGCCCCTCAATGCGGAAGCCGTAAGACTCAACCGAGTGGTAGCCGGGGAATGCCGTGATAGTCATCGGACCCACACGGATGACATGCCCGGCAGAGAGAGGTTCAAATGCGAAGCACCCCTCCATTTCCTCCGTGGTGGCGTAGCCGTCAATCTGCATGATCCGCTCAAAAATACCGGGCGGTCCGGCCGTTAGCAGGGCCGGCTTCGAACCCTCCGGGTGCCACTTGAGGAAGACGTAATAGGAGATGACGTCTGCCAGGTGGTCGGCGTGGCCGTGAGAGATGAACAGGCCATCGACCTCCTGCGGATCAATATGGTTCCACAACTCACCGAAGGAACCCGGGCCCATATCGAGGACGATCGAGTAGGTGCGCTTCTCTCCGGTCTTATCATCGACCCCGTCTGCCTGAACCAGGTAGCTGGATGAGGGCGAGGACGGTCCGGACATTGATCCGGTGGCACCTAGAATTGTTAGCTTCACAGGCGCTCCTCATTTTCTGTGGTCGCCGCGACCCCCCGCGCACTCTTTGCGCCTTCAACCTCAAGTTCCACGGTGAGCGGCTCAACCCCGGAGACCTCCGGTCCCAAGAATCGGCGGGCCAGGGTCGAAAACTCAGGGTTGGGAGCAGTCGAGTAGAAACGGTACTTCGGGGTGTCACCGGGTTGGCGTGGGGAATGAAGCAGGTCGAGGTCAACGAGGGAGGAGTAGGTTGCATTCGCTGTTGCTTCCGACGAGGCCACCAGCCGCACGCCGGGTCCCAACTCTCGTGCCAGTACACCTGTCAAAAGTGGGTAGTGGGTGCAACCGAGGATCACCGTGTCCACATCGGCCTCAACCAGGGGTGCCAGGTACTCTTTTGCGGCGGCCGTGACGGCCTCCCCTGTCGTTTCGCCGCGCTCAACAAACTCCACAAACTTTGGGGCACTGCTCTGGGTCACCCTGATCCCTGGAACAGCGCCGAGCGCGTCAAGGTAGACCCCTGAGCGAACGGTCGCAGCAGTACCGAGGACGCCGATGCTGCCGTTACGGGTGGTTGCTGCTCCCCCGCGGGCAGCGGGAGTCACAACTTCGATAACCGGGATGCCCATCTTGACATAGCGTTCCCGGGCATCCCTCAGTGCGGCGGCCGTCGCGGTATTGCAGGCAATTACAAGCAATTTGCAACCCAGTTGAACCAGCTGATCCAGGCCCGCAAGCGTCAGCTTCCGAACCTCGCTGAGTCTGCGTGGACCGTAGGGGGTATGGGCACTGTCACCGAGGTAGACGATGTCTTCATTGGGAAGTTGATCAATGATGGCACGAGCTACCGTCAGGCCGCCCAGGCCTGAGTCAAAAACTCCGATTGGCGCATCATTCACGATTCTGACTTTATGACAATTTGGTGGGGTGCGGTTAGAAAGGTTCGTGAGTCCTCCCACCTCGTGACGCGTTCCATTCCCGGAGCAACGGTGGTGTATCTGCCAGATAGTTCGTGTCACACCTTGGTCCCGGAAGGGCTACCGTTAGCCTATGGCTTCTTCAGATTCCACTGCCCTGTTGACCGACAAGTATGAACTGACGATGGTCGATGCCGCGATTCACTCCGGTGTTGCCAACAGACGCTCTGTGTTTGAACTCTTCGGGCGCAGGTTCAGTAGCTCCCGCCGCTACGGGGTCGTCGCGGGAACGGGACGCATTCTTGAGGCGCTGGCACGCTTCCAGTTCGACGACGACCAGATCGCGTGGCTCGAAGACCAGCGTTTCCTCAGTAAGGAGGCGCTTGATTTCCTGGCTAACTTTACGTTCTCCGGAGATATCTACGGCTATGCCGAGGGCGAGATCTATTTTCCGGGCTCCCCCCTCATCACAGTAGAGGGCACTTTCGCAGAGGCGACCCTGCTCGAAACGCTGCTCCTTTCCGCGCTGAACTTCGACTGTGCGGTCGCCTCTGCGGCATCGCGCATGACCATCGCAGCCCACGGGCGTCCCTGCATCGACAGGGGGGCCCGCCGCACCCACGAGCGGGCGGCGGTCTCAGCCGCTCGAGCTGCTGTCATTGGCGGGTTTACTGCCACCTCCGACCTCGAGGCCGGGCGCCGCTATGGAATCGATACCGTCGGCACGTCAGCACACTCATTCACTTTGATTCAGGACTCTGAAAAGGATGCGTTTGCCGCGCAGGTCGCGACCCTGGGCCCCGATACCACGCTCCTGGTAGACACCTATGACATCCACCAGGGGGTGATCAATGGTGTTGAGGCGGCCCGCGCTGCGGGTAGTGAGCTGGGTGCGGTCCGCATTGATTCGGGTGACCTCGTTGCCCATGCCTTCCAGGTCCGCGAGCAACTCGATTCCCTGGGGGCCCACTCAACCAAGATTGTCGTTACCTCAGACCTTGATGAGTACGCGATTGCCTCTCTCGGAGCTGCCCCCGTTGACACTTACGGTGTGGGCACAAAACTCGTCACAGGATCCGGTGTCCCGACCGCCGCCCTCGTCTACAAGCTTGTCGAACGTGAGGGTCAGGACGGTGAGTCGGTCCCCGTTGCGAAGCTCAGTGAGTCGAAGGGAACCGTGGGTGGTCGCAAGGTTGCCGGGCGCCTCTACAGCCCCGACGGCCGCGCGGTTCAGGAGGCCCTGGTCATGGGCGCCTCACCTGAAGAGGACACCCGTCGCCTGGAAGACGCGGGGGCCCGGCTGCTGCAGGTTCCCCTGGTGAAGAACGGGGAGATTCTTACGGAGGGCTGGTCGCCGGAAGCTACCCTGCAGGCCCAGGAGCGCCACCGACTCTCCCGTAATGAACTGCCCTACCAGGCGTGGCGACTCTCAGATGGTGAACCCGGGGTTCGCACCCGCTACTACGACGCTGAAACACCGATCGAACGGTTCTAGGCCGAAGTTAGCGGGCGCGGCGCCCAGCCCAGCTAGTCGGCGAAGGGCCAGTTTTTACCCTGGTTACCAACCTCATCGCGCAGTGCTTTGCAACGTGGGCAGACAGGGTACTTCTTTGCGTCCCGGGTGGGAACCCAGACCTTCCCGCAGAGCGCGACCACCGCCTGGCCCGTGATCGCAGCCTGATTGGCACGGTCCTTTCGCACAAAGTGCGCGAAGCGATCCGCGTCCCCGTCACCCTTGCTGGGCTTTACCTTCGGCAGTTCGAGGACGTCTGAACCTCTCAGAGGTGCCTGCTGAGTCATGGCTGTCAGTCCTCGAGGGCGGAGAGAGCCTGCTCGCCCTCATATGCCGCGCGGTAGTAGTCCTTCAACTTCAGTTTGGAAGCTGCGGCCTCATCCACCAGGATCGTTGCATCATTGTGGAACTGCAGGACCGATGCCGGCCACAGGGCACTGACGCCCCCCTCGACAAGAGCCGCAACGGCGTCTGCCTTCTGTTCGCCCTGGGCAACGAGTACCACGGACTTGGCGCGGCCAATGGTTGCCAGCCCCTGGGTCAGGCAGAATCGTGGCACCTGGTTGATATCTCCGTCGAAGAAGCGAGCGTTATCCACGCGGGTCTGCTCGGTGAGAACCTGGGTGTGGGTGGTCGATGCCAGTGACCCGCCCGGCTCATTGAAGGCGATGTGTCCGTCGGTACCAATGCCAAGAATCTGCAGGTCAACACCGCCAGAAGCGACTATCTTCTCCTCGTACTCATCAGCGGCCTTCTTGGGGTTCGACGCGTTGCCGTCCGGGCCGTTAACCGCACCGTCGGAAAAATCAACCTTGGAGACAAAAACCCGCTTGATGAACTCAGCGTACGACTCAGGGTGACCCTTAGGCAGGCCGACATACTCATCCAGCAGGAACGCGGTGGCGTCCTTAAAGGACACCTCTTCGGCCTCATAGCGGCGGATCAGCTCATCGTAGACGGGAACTGGCGATGAACCGGTGGCAAGTCCCAGAACTGCGTTCGGCTTATCTGCCAGCAGGTTGGTGTAAAGGTCAGCGGCGGCCTTTGCGATCTCTTCGGTCGACGACAAGATGACGATGTTCATTCATAGCTCCTGAAGCGGGGTTGGTAGGTACTACCGTCCAATCTTAAGCCCGTAGCGGGGGTCTTAAGCCCGTAGCGGGGGTGAGGAAACTTTTCCCCACCCCCGCTACGAAGGTTTACATTGTGTTCCGCCATTTCCAAACCCTCCGGTCATGAAAAACGGCGACCCACACTACTTTCCGACAGCTGCCTTAAGCGTCGAACCTGCGGTGAGCTTCACGCCAAAGCCGGCAGGAATCTGAATTTCCTCACCGGTGCGCGGGTTACGACCGGTGCGAGCAGCACGCTCGACGCGCTCAACCGACAGCAGACCGGTTACGCGAACCGACTCGCCCTCTGATAGAGCATCAATGATTACGGACTGGAACGCTCCAAGGGCGGAATCAGCCTGGGCCTTGGTCAGACCCGAACGTTCAGCCATCTGTGCAACGAGTTCAGTGCGATTGATCGACATTAGTCATCCTCTTGGTAGGTGAAGCAACTCAAGCCACTGACGTGACATACGGAAACGCTACACATCAAAGGGTGGTTTGTCAGGTCCCAACCGTTGAAATGCCGCGCATTGTGGCAAATTACGCCAGGTTAGGCGCCGATCTCTTCAGCAAGCTTCGCCAGCAGCCTCGCGCCGAATCCGGTTGCGCCCCGACGAACCCAGCGATCATCCTTCGAACTGACCGATGGACCGGCGATATCGACGTGGACCCAGGGCACATCTGCAACGAAGTTCGACAGGAACAACCCGGCCGTAATACTGCCCGCTCCCCTGTTGGATAGGTTGGCGTTTTGCAGGTCCGCCAGCGGTGATTCCATGTTCTTCATGTAACGCTTGTGCAGCGGAAGTTCCCACACCATTTCACCGGTAGCATCTGCGGCCTGTTCGACCTCATCCAGCAGTGCGTCACTGTTGCCCATCACGGCCGCAACGTCATCCCCGAGGGCGATGATCTGAGCGCCGGTCAGGGTCGCGATGTCAACGATCCACGCCGGGTTGGTTTCGGCTGCCAGAGCCAGCGCATCCATGAGGATGAGGCGCCCCTCAGCATCGGTGTTGGTTACCTCAACGGTCTTGCCATTGCGGGCAGTAATGATCTCACCAACCCGCATGGAGTTGCCCGAAATCATGTTGTCCGTGGTGGGCAGCCAGGCATCTACCGGCGTGGTGACCCCGAGGTCGACCAGGGCGGAGAAAGCACCCAGGATGGCTGCGGCCCCACCCATATCTGTCTTCATATCAACCATCGAAGAGGCGGGCTTCAGACTGAGGCCTCCCGAGTCGAAGGTGATTCCCTTGCCAACCATGGCGAGGCGCTCGGCAGAAGCAGGAGTCTCGGCCGGAACGAAGCGCAGTTTGATGAGGCGAGCTTCGTACTCGGAACCGCGGTTGACCCCAACGATGCCCCCACAGCCCATCTCAGCTAGTTCGAGACGATCTATGACCTCGGCCTCAAAACCGAACTCATCGGCAAGGCGGACCGCAACTTCAGCGAGGGTGCGCGGGGTCAGGTGCGCCGGGGGCGCGTTCGTCAGGTCGCGGGCGATATAGGTTGCACGCGCATAAGCCACGGCACGGCGCAGCACGACCTCGAACAACTCGGTTACATCAGCCTCGCCCCCGGCAACCGTCAGGGAGGTCAGAGGCTTAGCCCTATCTTCTTCGTTCTTGAACGACGACAGGGAGTAGTTGGCGAGGAGAACACCCTCAACAACAGCCTGAGCCTGGGTCGGAATGGTCGCTTCGGGCAGAACCACACAAACCTGGGTTCGCTTTCCAAGAGCCCCGGAAACAGCGGCCCCGGCCTCACGGTACGCATCATCATCCAGACCGTCTTCGTCACCCAGGCCCACGAAGATAGTGGTGGCACCGGTCGTGGAAGGAACGGTCATCGTCTGGCCCAACTTGGCTTCAAACCCGGCCGCCGCCAGGGAAGGGAGGTCCCAACCTTCGACCGGGACAGCTGCCGAATCGGAGGCTACCAGGTAGGCAACTGCGCAGGCCGAGTCGGTCTTGCAGGTAATGTCCTCTTCCGACGCGAGATAACGCAGCGACAGATTGCTGAGGGCGCTCAGGCCGGGAAGTAGATCGATGTTGTAAGAATCGTGAACCGAAACCACGGAATAAACCACCTAACAGAGATTTGGTGCGGCAAACTGCCGCCACCCTCCATGTTAGGCGACCTCCAACCATGACGATAGGCCACCGGTGAGCGCGGTATCGCTCACGTTGGGACCCAACTGGGACGAAGTGGCCGGTTAGCTCCGCAGAGGATCTGGCAGGATCTAGGCGTGTTAACACTCTCTGAAAACCTGGATTTGCAAGCCACCACCGCGGTGGCCAAGGTCGCCTCCTTGAGGAAACCCGGTCGACTCTTCGTCTCGGGAATGATGGCGGGCATCTACATGGGTATCGGCGTGATCCTCATGGTCTCAACCGCCGGCCCCCTTCTTGCCGCCGGCGACGGCTTCGGAAAGCTCGTCAGTGGCCTGGTTTTCGGGGCTGCCTTGACCCTGACAGTTTTCGCTGGTGCTGACCTCGCGACCTCGGCCATGATGATTTTGCCCCTGGGTGTTTTGATGAGGACGACGCGCCTCGGTCAGTCTGCCGCCGCGCTCGGGTTCATCGTCCTCGCCAATGCGGTCGGTGCCCTCTTTTTCGGGGCCCTTATCGTCGCCTCCGGGGTACTGGTATCAAACCAGGCTGCCGGGACCATGCTTTCAGACATGCTGGCCAGTAAGGCCGCTGAGAGCCCCCTGGAACTTTTCACTCGCGGCGTCCTTTGCAATGTACTGGTCTGCCTTGCCATCTGGATGTCATCCCGGGTCAGGTCAGACGGCACGAAGATTGCCCTCATCTTCGTGGCTATCACCGCGTTCATTGCCTCGGGATACGAGCATGTGGTCGCCAATATGACCACCTACACCATCGGAATCCTCACCGGCGACCCAAACGGAACACTCGCCCTTTACGGGTACAACTTCCTCTGGGTAGGCCTGGGGAACCTGGTCGGAGGCGCGGTGGTGGTCGCCTTCGCCTACTGGGTTATCGGAGGGCGTCCTCGCCTCGAAATCCTGATCGAAGAACCTACGAGCAAGAGCGCAACCGTCAAATAGTGCCGATTTCGTCCCGGGACCATCCCTATCGTGACATGGTGGAGTAGCAGGCGAGCCACACGGGTTAAATAGCCTAGCGAATGATTGCGCACGTTTAAGGAGTGGACCATGTCCGACCAGGCCGAGGTAGTCAAACCTAGGAAACAGAACGCCTTCACAAAAGGTGTCACCGGATGTTTCTCGCCCGAAGCCATGTTCGCAACCATGGCCATCGAGTTCATTGGTGCGGCCTGGATCGCACTGCGTTACAGGTTAAACCGAACCGGGCTGCTCACCATCTCCCTCCTCGTGTTCCTGGGAATTTTCCAGCTCGCCGAGTTCCTGGTTTGCGAGACGGTGGTGACCGGGCTCTCCTGGGCTCGAATCGGCTACATGTCTATCACCATGCTGCCGCCCCTGGGCATCAGCCTGGCCATGTCGATTGCAGGCAAGAAATCCCTGATCGGCCAGATCGTCATGTACGTGGCGGCCGGGCTCTTCATTTTCTACTGGGGATTCACAGGCTGGGGCATCACCTCGGATAAGTGCGAGGGCAACTACGTCTTCTTCCAGGCTGCCAATGACGCCATGTGGCTCTACGGCACCTACTACTACGTCCTCCTGGCAATCGGTACCTTCCTATCGTTCTGGTGGGGAAGAAAGATCGCTGAGCGGAAGACGCGCCTCGCCCTCTACTGGCTGGCTGTTGGCTACCTGGTCTTCATCATCCCGACCACCGCTGTCGCCGTACTAGATCCCGCCACCCGCTCCTCAATCCCCTCGGTCATGTGCGGCTTCGCTGTACTGCTCGCCCTGGTCCTCATCTTCGCTGTCATTCCGATGGCCGGCACCAAGCGTCCCTGGGGAAATGCAGCTGTTGAGGACGACGGTGCCAAGAAAGACGATGACGAACTGGTCGGATAGGTAGAAGCAACCCACCTGGCCCGCATGAAACCACCGCCTATCGTTAGGCTACTTTTTCGCTCTCTTGGCAATATTTGCCATTTCTGACCGGCAAAGCTGAGATTCATGGGGCTGCCCAAAGGACTAACTGATAGCCGCTCTTCGTTGTAATCACGGCAAAAAGCCCGGAACCACTAGGGTTCCGGGCTCTGCTGGTGGAGATGGCGGGAATCGAACCCGCGTCCGACGGTTGGCCCCGAGATCTTCTCCGGGTGCAGTCTACAAACTATTTCTCGGCCCTCGGCGAAGTGCAGACGCTCTACCGAATAGGCTCAGTCAACTTAGTGTCGGGTTCCGCCCGCTGACAATGCGGAACCCCAGTGGCTTCCTAAACGACGCCAGGAACCGGGGAAGAAGCAATCCCCGGGCTGACGGACTTTAAGGGTCCTGCTGCGCTACTAGGCAGCGAGGACGAAGTCAGTGCTCTTTTGTTTGGCACTTAATTGGTTGTACGCATCGTTAACGAGCAAAGCGCACGTTCTCGACCCGCTTCCCCTCGATCGACAACCGCCGTCGAAACCGATCATCCCCTATTGAGTTTTCAACATTGGACAAGGCGTCTCCACCAAGTCCAACACTCAAATATACAGTGATCTAGGTCGAAATGCCAGACCCAGTTCTTCTCCAGTGGAGGCTCGCGGCGGTCCTACCGACTACGGTCTGGGCGCTTCAGGTAGTTACTCATCGCCCGGCGCGCTTCACGCTCATCCTGCTTCTCTCGAAGCGCCTGACGCTTGTCCCATTCCTTCTTGCCCCGGCCAAGACCGAGTTCAACCTTGGCCCGCCCCTCAAAGAAGTAAAGCTCCAGCGGTACAACCGTGTAGCCCTTAGCTGCTGAGCGCTCAGCCCAACGGTAAATCTCGTGTTTATGCAGCAAAAGCTTACGCTTGCGGGTCGGGGCATGGTTGTTCCATGACCCCTGTGAATACATGGGGATGTTGACCCCGTACAGCCACGCCTCTCCCCCGTTGAACTCAACCCATCCGTCAACGATCGAGGCGCGGCCCATTCGCAGAGCCTTCACCTCAGTACCACCCAGGGCGATCCCGGCTTCTAGGGTGTCCTCAATCTCGAGGTCGTGGCGAGCCCGCTTGTTTCGAGCGATCGTTTTCTTGGCATCAGAGAGTGCCTTCTTACGCTCTCCCTCGGTGGGTTTTGGCTGCTTCCAGTTCTTCGACATGGGTCAACCCCACCTTTCCCGATTGAGAGCCTCAGTCCGACGTCAGTAGCGAATCTTTGCCAAACGGCAAGACAACCCCACCACTTTACATATAGTCGAGGATATTGACAGGGGTGCCGTCAACGTACAGTGAGAGATGCAGGTGGCATCCCGTCGAGTTACCGGTGGTGCCCGTAAACCCAATCACCTGCCCGGGCTGAACCGATTGCCCGCTGGAAACCGCTACGCGTTCCATGTGACCGAACTGGGTCACCATGGATGAGCCGTTCACCAGTCCGTGGTTAATCGTCACCTGGTTGCCCAGTCCATCAATCCAACCCGCATAACTAACCACCCCGGCTCGGGTGGCAAGTTGTGGAACACCGCAACCCGGACCAAAGTCCGTGCCGTCATGAAGCCTGGGAATGTTGAAAATCGGGTGGATCCGCCAACCGAAAGTTGAGGTAATGGGTACCTGGTAGCTGAAGGGATAGCCGAAGAGTGCCGAGGACGAACCTCCCGTAGGAGGTCGACTCTCGATTACGAGGTCGTTCTCAGCATTCTCCCGGTCGATCCGCGCGATGTCAGCAGAGGCTGCCACCAGGGCTGCATCAAACTCTTGAATCTGCTTTTCGGCGTCTCCCTTACGGGCCAACCAATCCTTCTCAGCCTGAACCTGACTCTTCTGCAGGGTCTCAAGTTCGTTTAGCTTCCCCTCAACCGCAGCCTTTGCGGCCTCAGAGACCTCCAGAGCCGCTTCTGCTTCGACCTCTAGGAGGCCGATGCGTTCTGTAACTGCAGTCTGGCGCTCCTGCTGATTCCTCTGCACCACAAGGGAAGAACGAACTTCATCGAGCGCCTTTGACTGCACCCTGCCGAGTGCGCTGGCCGCAGCCGCGCGACTACTAATCTCTGCCGTACCTTCGGATGACATGACAACCTGCATGGGGGAGGTCGAAGTCCCCCGGTAAAGTTCGCGAGCCATACCGCCAACTGCCTGAGTCAGGTACTGCTCATTCTCTTTGGAGACCCCGACTGTCTCTGTCAGGCTCTGAAGCTCAGACTCCGCTTCATCGAGCTCAGCACGCACAGAACTGAGATGACGCTGGGCTGCTGCCAGTTCGGCCTCGGCATCGGCAAGCGCAATCTGGGCGTTAGCCACATCAATCTTGGTCTGTTCGGCCTGCTTGAAAAGTTCAGCGAGCTCCCTGTCAATCCCCAGAACCTCGTCCTTTAGGGAATCGACCTTGGCCTGGCTCTCATCCCTGCGCTTCACCGCATCTTCCCGCTGGTCTGCATTCGCACCGGGAACAGGCATGGCCAGGACCATCATTAGGACAAGCGCAGCCGCACAGACGGCAGCAGCGATCTGCACCCAGAGTCGGCGCGTTTTCATCTGCTTCCTGGAGCGCTCAGAAGTCTTCATTTGTCACACTCGCGTGTACTTGGCCAAGGAGATCGCTGATGCCACCAAGGCTAACAGAAGGGCTGCCCCCACCAGTAGGGGGGTAATTAACCAAACATCGGAGTAGCTGATGAAACGAGCCCATGTGAATGAGCCTGCAAGCCAGTTGTTAACCAGCAGGTGCACCCCCCCAAACAGGGAGCCAACGGCAAGACCAGCACCAACGAGAGCTGCGACTGCGCCCTCAATCATGAACGGAGCCTGGATAAAGAGGTTCGAAGCTCCCACGAGTCGCATGATTTGGGTTTCACGTTCACGACTCATTGCGCTGAGGCGAATAGTCACCGTGATTAGCAAGACGGCTGCGACCACCATGATGGCTGCCAGGGCAAGCGACAGCATCTTGGCCTTTTCGATGACGTTAAACATTGGTTCAACTAGTTCACGCTGGTCGCGGACTTCGGAGACACCGGGGCTCCCCCCGAACTCCTCCTGGATGATCTCGTACTGTTCGGGATCAACCAGCTTCACCCTGAAGGAGAACTGGAGCATGTCCGCACTGGTCCAGTCGGCCAGAGCCGTATCGCCGTAAGCCTGCTGAAAGGCTTCAAAAGCCTCCTCCTTGGTCTCCTCATAGACAGTCTCGACATACGGTTCGAGGTCGGCTGAGGCGAGACGGGTACGAACCTCATCAATCTGCTCCTCAGTCGCTTCCTGGAGATCACAGGAGGGAGCACGATCGTCGATGGCGCACATGTAGATCGAAACCTCGATCTTGTCGTACCAGTCGCTCTTAAGCATGTTCACCTGGATCTGTGCCAGCGCTGCCACACCCACAAAGAGCAACGAGACATAGGTGACGATAACAACGGCGACAGCCATGGCCTTGTTTCGAGCGAGACCCTTACCGGTCTCGGAAAGTACAAATCGCAATCGCATGGTTAGCGTGTCCCCCCGTAGACGCCACGGTTCTGGTCACGGATGACGCGTCCGTCCTCAAGCTCAATGACGCGCTTACGCATCTGGTCGACAATCTTCGAGTCATGGGTGGCCATGACAACGGTCGTCCCCGAGCGGTTAATTCGATCAAGTAGGCGCATGATACCCAGGCTGGTCTCGGGATCCAGGTTTCCAGTGGGCTCATCGGCTAGCAAAAGCGGCGGACGGTTCACCATGGCCCGCGCAATTGCCACCCTCTGTTCTTCACCGCCCGAAAGCTCACTTGGGAGCCGCTCCTCTTTGCCCTGGAGCCCAACCATCTCAATCACCTCGGGCACAGCGGCCGCAATGGTATGCCTCGGCTTACCAATCACCTGCATGGCAAGGGCAACATTCTCGTAGACGGACTTTTGCGGGAGCAGCCGGAAGTCCTGGAACACGGTTCCCACCTGTCGGCGCAGCTTGGGAACGCGCCACTGAGACAGTTTTGTCAGATCCCGACCCAGTACCCACACCTCGCCCTTGGTAGCACGCTGTTCCCTGAGGGTGAGCTGGAGGAAGGTTGACTTACCGGAGCCGGACTTACCGACCAGGAAGACAAACTCTTCACGTTCAATCTCAAGTGACACGTCATCCAGGGCCGGGGCGGCGCCCCGCGCGTACACCTTGGTGACATTTTCGAAACGGATCATCTCTCACTACTCGCAGACTGGTTTGTCGAGGTCGGCGCCTAGGCGCATACCACTAAAGAGTAAGAGCGCGCCGTCCTCGAAATGAAGAGGCGCGCCCTGTTCCATGGTGTTCACATAGTCACCGAACTAGTAGTCCCGCTGGATGTTCTTCCTCCAGCGGATGCCAGCATTGATAAAGTCGTCCAGTTCGCCATCAAACACCGCCTGGGTGTTTCCGGACTCATGTTCCGTTCGCAGGTCCTTGACCATCTGGAATGGCTGGAGGACGTAGGAGCGCATCTGGTCTCCCCAGGATGCCTTGACATCACCCTTAAGCTCGTCTTTCTTCGCCTTCTCTTCCTCATGCCTGAGGATGAGCAAACGTGATTGAAGAACACGAAGCGCTGCCGCCCTGTTCTGAATCTGAGACTTCTCGTCCTGCATGGAGACGACGATTCCCGTCGGAAGGTGAGTCATTCGAACGGCCGAGTCAGTGGTGTTCACAGACTGCCCACCGGGTCCCGAGGAACGGAAGACATCGATCTTCAGATCAGCCTCCGGGATCTCAATCTGGTCGGTCGTTTCAATGAGGGGGATGATCTCAACCGCCGCAAAACTAGTCTGGCGACGACCCTGGTTGTCAAAGGGACTTATTCGTACCAGTCGATGCGTCCCCGACTCAACCGAAAGGGTTCCGTATGCGTATGGTGCCTCAACCTCAAATGTGGCCGACTTTATTCCCGCTCCCTCGGCATAGGAGGTGTCGAGGACGCGTGTCTTGTAGCCCTTGCGTTCGGCCCAGCGCAGATACATGCGCATCAGCATCTGAGCAAAGTCAGCAGCATCAACCCCGCCGGCTCCCGAGCGGATCGTCACTACAGCGTGTCGCTCGTCGTACTCGCCGTCGAGGAGCGTGCGAATCTCAAGATCTGCAATGTCCTTCTGGAGCTTGGTGATATCGGCTTCGGCCTCATCCAAGATCTCTTGCTTCTCTGCTACTTCATCCGACTCTTCCGCCATCTCGACCAGTGCTTCAAGGTCATCGATGCGGTCAATGACCTTCTGGAGACGCTCTAGGTCTGCCTGGTAGTGGCTCAGCTCCGAAGTAACTTTCTGGGCCGCATCGACATCGTCCCACAGATCGGGGGCAGCAGCGGCTTCAGACAGACGGGCGATTTCGGAGCGGATGTGCTCGGGATCTGAAACTGCCACGATGTTGTCCATGGTGGTTCGTAGCGCGTCAATGGCCTGGGGGAAGTCTGTACTCACATGTGAAGCCTAACCGATGACTTTTCGCGTGGGATCCTCCCTCTGCATGAAAGGCGGGATAACGTGGGTTCGTGACGACTGAACGCTACGCCCCAGCCCCCGTAACAGAGCTCGAACTCGCGGCACTCGGTGCTGCCGCAGTACCCACCCTTCAGGTCCGTGGTATTCGAGGCCCCATGAGGTCATCGGACTCTGGTCAATGGTTGTCCCTGGTTGATAACGGTGGCGGTGTTTGGCTTGCCTGGGCGCCATCATTTGCCTGGACGGAGCAGAAGGACAGCCGCCTTCACGCCATTGTGGAGATACTGCGGAAAGCTTCAGTTGCACATGCGATCCCCTTTACACCCGCGGGGATCGCTGGCTCGGTACGGCGTAGCGGCGGCGGTCAGGTCATCGTCTTTGAGCACCCTGGAGGAGTTGAGCTTACAGATGAGTCACTGAGTGAGATCTCGCTCCTTCCCAAGTCACTGGGCTCTTCACTTGCATGCCTGCATGAGCTTGATGCTCCTGAATACGCGCGCGCCTCGGGTCAGGCCGCTAATGCGCGTCAAACCAGACGTGCTCTCAAAGGACTAGTTGAGACGCATTCCAGCGCGATTCCTGCTCGCCTCCGTTCCAGGTGGCTTGATGCTCTCGAGGACGACTCCCTGTGGAACTTTGCAGCGGTACCTCTGCACGGCTCGTTGAGCTCCGAGAACGTCTTTGCAACCCCGGGTGGTGCGGTCCTAGGACTGAGCCGGTTCGATGGTGCGGCTGTTGGCGACCCTGCTCAGGACCTGGTTTGGCTCATGGTCAATGCCTCGGATGAGTTTCTCCGGGTGTTCCAGGCTGCCTATGCGAGCGGTCGTGCTACAACCGATCTTCATCTTCTTACCAGGGCTCAACTTCTCTCTGAGTTGGAAACACTGCGCTGGTACGCCCGGGGCGTTGCAGCGGAGGATCGGGTTTGGCGTCAGCAAGGTGTCCGAGCTCTGCGAGAGATGGATGAGGAGATTGGCGACCACCGCCTAGTCCCCCACAGGCCAGAAGTCGTAGAAATCACCTTCACTGTTGACGAAGAGCCCCTGCTTCGTCTGCAGCCACCTTCGGGCGGCGGGAGCCACCAGGTCGAGTCCGGTGGTTCACGCCTCGGCTCTGAATCCCAACTCACCGAAGGAACCGAAAACGCCACCGAACTGATAAGCATCGTGGCTGACGAGGAGACGGGGCCCTACACCCCGTTCCATGACGCCCGAGGAGGTCGAAGAGAAACCCCTGGTTCGGGCAGCGTTGAAGTTCCCTAGCTTCCCGCCGCCAGCTGCGAAAGAGGTACGGTCCACGTTCCACCCGGGTAAATGAAGACCAGGGAGCAGTCGACCTCGACACCTTCGGCAGAGGCGGTACTAGCCCAGGCTTCCCTGTAGTACTCAAGCTGAACTCCGTATCGCACGCGGTCTTCTGGGGAGAGCGTGTTGCGCGGCCGAGAAGCTGTCTTCCAGTCGATGAGGTGGTAGTTGCCCAACTCATCCTGGAGAACGGCATCGATTCGTCCGCGCACAATCGTTCCTCGGTCAGAGACCGTGAACGGAACTTCAACCGCCACCACCGTGTAGCCGGAGAAGTCCAGCTGAGCCGCCGACTTTTTGAGCTGTTCCAGCAAAGCCGAGTCTTCTGGCGACAGAGCGCCCCCCACTGGCACTTCCTCGTCGTGGTCGGTGTCGGCTGCCGAGGTTGAGAGCCTCCGTAGCCGCTGTTCAATCCAGCCGTGCAGCAACGTCCCTACCCGCGCCGATCGGCTGGGCTGCTGTGGAACGGGCCGAATCATGTCTTGAGCCCCGGCGACTTCATCCACGTGAAATCCCGCTAGCTCGGTGACTGAAATGGCACGTGATTTAGAGACTTCCGCAATTACCTCACGTGGGGTGAGGGTCCCGCCGGCGAACTCTTTGGTCCTATGGTCGCGTTCGGTAAGCAGGTGTCCAACGGCTGTTGCAAGGTCCTGATCTGCCAGACCCGCCAGATGCTGGGACCTATCGCTCTCTGCGCTACTCAGGGCACGAAGCTCCTCACCAACCCTTGCTGCAGCCTGTTCACTCTGACGACGAACCGGTCCCGGGTCTCGTGGGAACTGGGCTTCTGAAAGTCCTCCCACCAAGCTAGGCCAATTGTCCTGTGGTGGAAGAGCGGATATGCGGCCTCCGGTTAGGGCTGGGGCTGGAGCCGAAGGCTCTGTGATGTCCTCGGCCCGGACCTTTGTGACTGGAGCAACCCGATGCTCTCTCGTATCAAGGAACTCTTTCCATGATCCTTCTTCAAGAGTGCTTTCAAAAAGCTCTGCCATGAACACCGAGGGGTACCGCGGCTGTGAGCCTGAACCAAACCAGGACCCAACGATGAGAAGCGCCCGCCTAGCCCTTGTTACGGCGACGTAGGCTAGCCGACGCTCTTCGTCCTGGAGGTACTGGCCTATCTCTTCAGTCAGCAGGTTGGCACGCGAACCACCGGGAAGAGATGCATCCCAAATCTCAGGATTAGGCAGGTGACCCGAATCCTCACGAAGAGGGTATGGGAGTTCTGCCGATGTGCCCCACCAGGCTTTTTGCGGCGCTGGGATTACGGGTGGGCCCAGCACACCCTTGGCTTTTGTGCTTCCCCGGCTCTTAGTCAGGGGGAACCTGCTTGAAGCCACATCAACCAGGGCAACAGCATCCCATTCAAGTCCCTTCGAGGCATGGATGGTCATGACTTGGACCGCATTGGGATCGATGTCCACCGACGGTGCCGACAAGCCCCGCTCTTTCTCTTCAGTTGCATCAAGCCAGGCAAGGAAAGCATCCATCGTGGGACGCTCGGCTTCACGTTCGTAGGTCAGGGCAACATCTGCAAAAACATCTAGTACCGCCGTTGCATCCTCAGAGGTTGGGTCGGCCGCCGCCTCCTGGTCCAGCCCCATGACGGAGCGCGCTTCCTGAACCAGCTCAGAGAGTCCGCCCGTGTTACGCAGTCTAAGTTCGCGCAGCCTGGCGCCTAGGAGTGCAACCCGTCGAGCTCCCACCGTGCTGAGGCCGGTAACCTCCACCCCTTCAGCACACGCTTCAACCGCCTCAAGCAGGACCGAGGCCTCCCGTTCCCCGGACTTTTCACTTCGTCGTCGTGCAGCCCGGCGAGAAAAATTGCCCAGTGCCCGGTAATCGCCCGACCCCAGGTCAAGACCGGCGAGAAGTCGCAACAGCTGGGTTGCCCGCCCCACGTCAGCGGTAATCTCAAGTACTGCCCGCAGATCCTTGATCACAGGATGGCCCAGAAGGGAGTCTCCGCCGACTACCTGGGCTGGAACACCGTGTTCACGCAGTGCAGCAACCACGGGTTGAAGGGCACTGCGCGTGCGTGAAAGTACCGCCACTGAAGCCGGCGTTAAACCGCCATCCTGGGAGTACTTCCTTCGGGATGCTACAACGAAATCAACCGTCTCCCGGAGGGCATCTGCAGCCGTGGTGGTGAAAACCGCCTCGGATGACCCGAGGCCCGCACCGTTTCGAGTCTGAAGCTTAGGCAGAGCTATCGAGCCCCCGGATTGTGCCCCGGCAACACGAGTGTAATTCGGCGGTGTCGCGAGCGGCTGAGCCAGAACGTTGGCAGCGCGAAGAATTGCCTGATCATTTCTCCAGGCTGTAGAGAGGTTAAGTACCGTGCGGGGGGCCGAACTTGCCGAGAAACGTTGATGGAAGTCCTCCAGTGATGCAGCAGAAGCCCCCCTCCAACCGTAGATTGCCTGGTTTGGGTCACCGACCGCGGTGACCGGATGGTTGGCGAACAGGGCTGAAAGGAACTTCATCTGCGCAACAGAAGTATCCTGAAACTCATCAAGAAAGACGATCCTGTAGCGTCGCCGCAGCTCTTCACGAACTTCAGGAACCTCTTTGACGATTCGAAGTGCTGCAATGACCTGGTCCGCATAGTCCATCTGACCCAACTCAGACTTCCTACGATCGAACTCTTCGATGATTTTGAGAAGTTCGAGGCGCTGCCGCACCGTCTCTTCTCCGAGAATGAAGAACCCGGTATAAGCCCTCTCATTCTCAGCCCTGGCTGAATGGAACTGCTGGAGGAGGCGTTTCAACCCCTTTTCAGCTTCACGAAGTGTTAGCGCCTGGTTGGCGATTGCGTCACGCAGGCCGAGCGCATTGTTGACCACCGATGACTCAGCTTCATCCTTCGGTAGGTCGCCCTCCCAAGCGGCCACCACCTCACTCATGAGTTGCCAAGCCGCTGCCTCACCGAGGTGGGAGATCTGCGGGTCAAGACCAGCCCTAGCCCCAAACTCCTGAACGATTGAGAGCGCAAAGGCGTTGTAGGTCGTTGCCTCTGGGATATTGCTGAAGGTCAGTGCAGTCTGCGCTTCTCGGGCAGGCTCGCTCAGGGGCTTCTGCGCGGCCCGCAGGTCACCCCAAGCCTCAAGCCTTGTCCGAAGACGATGCGCTAGTTCACCCGCCGCTTTGCGTGTGAATGTGAGACCCAAAATGCTTTCCCCGGGGATCCCATAGTGGGCAGAAAGAAAGGTCGCCCGAAGCGACAGGGTTTCGGTCTTCCCTGAGCCGGCTCCCGCAACAACCAGAAGCGGTAACCCCTGCTCGACACCGTTCACCATCCCTGTCGGAGGATACTGCGCCACTGCGGCCTGTTCGTCCGTGGGCTCTTGCAGACCAAGGGCAGCCACAAGTTCGTCAAGAGTGGGAGCAGAGGAAGCCCGATCACCGGCTGGCGTTCCCGCAATTCTTTCCTGCTCCACAGTCACTCACTACTCCTTGTTGAATCAACCTGCGCCGGACAGACCTGCCTAAAGGGACAGAGCCTGCATAGTTGGGGCGCTGGAGAAGCCATTACTCGTGATCCCCCGAGTCGCCCCGAAAGCTCCGCCAACTGTCGCTTGGTCTCGGCGACCTGAGCCTTACCAAATGGCGCCTGTTCACTGAGAGGCTCACTGGCCTGAAGGAACAGCAGCGCGGCTCCGCCCGGATCAAACCCTCTCTCTGCAATACCCACCTGGTACGCCGCAAGCTGGGGACTCTCGGCACCGGCTGTTTTACTACCGGGTCGACCCGTTTTGATATCGATGATCTTGGCTGAGCCATCCGGCCCTATCTCTACCCTGTCGGCGCGACCGGAAACAATGATGTCCTCAACTTCAAACCGAATGGACTCTTCCGTGAGGACCTCGCCTTTGAAGGTGGCAAAGTACGCGCCCATTTTGGCGGCCATCGCTTCCATTTCGGCGTAGATGACGCGTTCCCAGAAGGTCTGCTTAGTTAGTCCCAGCCGATCCCACTCATCCCTCAGTGCCTCAACCATCCCGGTCGAGCCGGCGTGTGGATGACGTTCAGCCAAGCTGTGCATGATCGTTCCTATAGTTGCCCCGTCCAGTGTCAAGGCCTCTTCGTGGAGTACCTGGTTGCGTCCCCCAACGTCCTGGAGAAACCACTGAAGGGAGCATTCCTGGGCTGACTGCACACCGGATGGCCCCAGCCGAACTGGCCCCTGATCAAGAATCGGGTTCTCAGTGCTAAGTGAGCCGGTCGTACCCCAGAGTGCGGGATCAGCCTGAGAGATCCCCTCTGACCACAGTAGGGCGAGGACGCGCGCCGCATCGCGCTTCTCTTCCTCAGTACTTTCTACAGAGACAAGGTGCTTGCGCATCGATGCAATCAGGGCCTCTATTGTTAGTGGCTGTCCCCTGTCACCCAGGCTAGCCCGATCCGGTTCTCTCAGCTTCACCCGCCCGCTGTCAGCAAGTAACAGGAGGAAGCTGCTCGGCGCCGTGTCCTCGTTCTCTATGCCGAGCAGGTGCACATCCCCACTGGATCGGGAAAGGGCAACGAGGAACAATCGCGCCTCTTCCACCCGTCGGCTGGCAGCAAGTGACCGCGAGTCCGCACTGACTAGAGCCGCCCTGTCAGGGAGGAACCTCTCGATACTCTCCTGGCCCCTCCAACCACGCTGTTCGGCTTCCGCTAGCACGGAGTCCAGACGCGGCAGATCCCCCAGACCTCGGCGGGATGAAGCGGGCCAGGTTCCCTCTGAAAGTCCCGCCACCACAACGAGATTCCACTGTCGACCCGCTGCCTGCGCCGGAGTGACAACCCAGACCCCAGCTTCACTAAGCCCCCTGGGGACAAGTGGGTCAGTCGCGACACCCTGACTGAGGATCTCCCGAGCGAACGTGGCAGCATCAGCCTGCGCTGAATGCCGATCACTACGTTCCTGCTCCCAAAGGTCGGCCTTCCGGAAGAGTGCCAAAACGCTATCAAGGTCCTCTGATGCCGCGCGTCCCCGGGACGAGTCCTCAAGCGCAGTCTCCCTGAGGATTGGAGCCAGCCCCGACTGGCTCCATACCGTCCAGAGCCCCTCTCCGACAGGTTGTCGGGCAGCCGTTTTCCTTTGAGTCCATAGCTTTGCCGCAACCTTCAACCGCTTGGAGACGGAGCGATCAGCCCGTGAACCGGGTTCAAAAGTTCGGTTCGAGACTGCCTCAAGAAGAGCACTTGCCCCCCGGGGGCCATCGGCCTTCTCGGTGGCGCGAAAATCCCGCAAGACACGGAACAGGGCAAGCGAGTCCGCCCTGACCAGTGGAGAGAGTGTCAGTTCAAGAGCCCTTCTATCAAGCTCAAGAGGATCCTCACTGTCCGGTTCATCCACCAGGCACTCTAGGATCGAGCGAACCAGGGGAACTCGGCCGAGAATCACAGGTCGTTCTCCGCTTTGAACCGGAACTCCATTTCGGGCCAGAGCGCGTTGAATCCCGTCCACCTCACCTGAGTGACGAACAATGACCGCCATTTCCCGCCACGGCATCTTGTCGTAAAGGTGCCCCTCACGGAGGATTGCCGCCACCTGCTCAGACATATGCGAACCCGTCGTAAGCAGTTTTGCACTGACCTGACCGCCAGCTCCAGCTCCGGCGACCTCAGGCTGAGACCCACTTTTCTGCAGTGTTCCCAACCAGCTCTCTACCCCGTTAAGGACTCTGACGGCATCGGGTGGCAGGCGGTGCTGTTGTTTCAACGCCACCCGCTGAGCGCTAAGAGCCTTGGCCAATCTGGCCCCAAGGTCGAACACGCCACCGCGATACCCCGCGGTGGCTTCATCCGGGTTCGCTGTCACTATCACCTGGGATCCTAGTTCGGACATGGTCCCAAGCAGATTGAGCGCCGAAATCGGCAGATCCTGGGCGTCATCAACAATGACTCTGCCCGGCAGTGGGCGGCGTGCCGTCACGCCCTCCGATGCCGCATCCGTATCCCAGCGCCTGAGGATATTGGCGGCAATAAGTGGAATCCGCGCCGCATCAACGTTCGCAGTTTGCTCCGAAAAGGCTCTGCCCTCTCCTGCATACTCACGGTACGCCGCACCCGCGACCGTCCAGAGGGGAACGTCAAGGGTTTCACCAAGGACCCCAAGATCCTCGGGAAGCAGGCCAGCCTGACCACTGCGGGCCATCACATTGCGCACTTCCATTCGGAAGAGCGGGCTTTTTCGCACGGTCTCAGTGAAACCCCAGCTATCGGCCCCTTCGCCCTCTAGGAAGTCGGCCAACCACGCGTCTTCAGCTGCACCGGAGAGCATCACTGGTCGCGGCAGCGCCTCTTCCCTCTCAATCAACCAAAGTCCGAGCACAAGGTAGGCGTACGAGCTGAGGGAACGAACCAGACGGTGACTGCCGTCAGCCCGAAGACCGCTGAGCTCTGTCGCAGCTACCCGCGCCCACCTCGATTCAAACAGCTGTGCGCGGCGACGGTCGGGGACGATCACAAGAGCCGGCGCCCAGCCTTCAGGCTTTCTAGGCGCCGAAACCAAAGCCTGCAGGGCCACCGTACTTTTTCCCGAACCCGGAGCTCCGGTCACGAAGGTATTCAGGCCAGCATCGACTGCACGCATAGCCTCAAGCTGACTGGCATCAAGGTCAATCCGATTGGCCATTGCGCCCCCCTTCCGTCCCAACGCGTCTTTCGCTACCAGCGAGTATCCACCACCCCTCCGACATCTGCCGCCGCGGCGGCCGTAGACTGGATCTAGATCAAATCAGATCGGTGTCAGAGAAGAGAGAACTCGTGAAGATCACATTCAATTTACGTTCCGGCATCGGCGCCCTCACCCTTGAACTTGCCGGTGACGAAGAAGAGATTATGGAGCGCATCAAGACCGCGATTGAACACGGCACCATCCTCGACCTCACCGATGTGAAGGGTGATCGCGTTGTCATCCCCGGTCAGGCGATCGGTTATGTTCTGGTCCCCACTTCGCAGTCACATCGCGTCGGTTTCGGCCGCGCCTAGAGCCGCAGCTAATCCACCGTTTCAAAAGGAAACCCCCGTACCTGTTCATTTCATCCAGAACCGCCCGGGGGTTTCTTCTTGCGTAACGAACTTTTTGAGGTCGACTACGGCTTCAAGTTGACGTCCTCAAGACGCTCTCGGTAACGCCGTGTCGCAGCCTCGAAGATGGCATCGGCCGACTCCGGATCAATCGCGAGTTCCGGGTACGTGAACAGAGTCGCCCTCGCTAAACCAAAGGTCTCACCGGCAACCCGTCGCGCCCATAGGGAAAGGCGCATCGCCAGCTGCTCGTCCTCTTCTGTGAGCGGTGCCAGATGGTGGCGCACCCAGGAACCCTGCCCGAGGTCCCAAACGTTGAATGAGCCCGAGAAAATCTGGTGTCTTTCGCTAAGTTCGTTGAGGATATCTCCGAACACGCCAAAGATCACATAGCTCTTTACACAGCGTTCCCACCAGTTTGACGGCCTGGTGCGTTGATCCAGTTCGTCGAAGAGTCCAGCGTACTGACCCGCAGCCTCAACAATCGAAAAACCCCGTTCGGTGGCATAGGCATCAAAGTCGAGGAATCGTTGATATCCCGAGTCTGCCAAGCCTGCAAGGTCGACGTGAGCCCGGGTGCTTGGCGCCTGATCACCGTCCTTGGAAAGACGGGTCATCCCCGCAAGTGCACAGTACGCAAACAGGCCTACAACGGCACTGGTACCCGGTTTCTGCTGATCCGCTTCTTCGCTAGTCATGCTGCAAGCCTATAAGCCCACAGCCCTACACGCCACGAGTCCCGCTAGACTGATCTGCGGCTGCCCGGTCGCTTTGGCGAAAAACGGGCCGGGCCCCCTTCTTGAGTTGGGTCCCCTTGAACTTATGTTGCATGAAGATAATGCGCGATCGGCTGCCTGGATTAATCGTCTAACGAAGAAACAGAGACATCGTGAGCAACGAACAGACAGCAGTTGTTGAAGAGCGGTCCTTCGCGGATTTTGGGATTCGCGAAGAGATCGTTGAGGCGCTTGCCTCCAACGGTATTACCCACCCATTCCCCATTCAGGCTCTGACCCTGCCGGTCGCCCTTAAGCGCTCGGACATTATTGGCCAGGCCAAGACAGGTACCGGAAAGACGCTGGGTTTTGGCATTCCGGTTCTTGAGAATGTCATCGCACCCGGCCAGGAGGGTTACGAGCAACTCCTCAAGCCCGGCGCACCCCAGGCTCTGATCATCCTTCCGACCCGCGAGCTCTGCAAGCAGGTCGCCGATGACCTCCGTGCCGCAGGTAAAAACCTTCCGGTCCGTATCGTCGACATCTACGGTGGCGTAGCTTTCGAACCGCAGGTCAAGGCTTTGAAAGAAGGTGTCGAGATCGTTGTGGGCACCCCCGGTCGCCTCATCGACCTCGCCAACCGCGGACTCCTTGTCCTGAACCATGTCAGCACCGTCGTCCTAGACGAGGCCGATGAGATGCTGGACCTGGGATTCCTTCCGGACGTTGAAACGCTACTCTCTCAGGTCTCTGGCGCACGACACTCAATGCTGTTCTCAGCAACCATGCCGGGTCCGGTTGTCACCCTGGCCCGCCGGTTCATGCGTCAGCCCACTCATATTCGTGCGCAGGATCCCGACGACGAGGGCGCAACGGTAGCCAACGTTTCCCAGTTCGCCTACCGCGCTCACGCCCTCAACAAATCCGAGGTCCTAGCGCGGATTCTTCAGGCTGACGGACGAGGTCGAAGCGTCGTCTTTGTAAAAACGAAACGCACCGCTGCCGCCCTCTCCGATGACCTTGAGGGCCGCGGCTTTGCCGTCGGTTCCCTCCATGGTGACCTGGGTCAGGGAGCCCGCGAACGAGCCCTGCGTGCCTTCAAGAATGGCAAGATTGATGTTCTGGTGGCCACGGACGTGGCAGCCCGCGGGATTGATGTTCAGGACGTCACCCACGTCGTCAACTACCAGTGCCCCGAAGATGAGAAGACCTACCTGCACCGTATCGGGCGTACAGCCCGGGCCGGTAATAAGGGAACTGCAGTCACCTTCGTTGACTGGGACGATGTACCTCGCTGGGGACTCATTGCGCGCACGCTCGACCTCGACATCATTGAGCCTGTCGAGACCTACCACACCTCGGAGCACCTTTACGAGGATCTGTCTATTAACCCCGATGTAACCGGCCGACTTCCACGTTCCCAGCGCACCCGGGAGGGTCTGGATGCTGAGAAACTTGAGGACGTCGATGGCAAGGGCGGTGGAGGCGGACGCGACCGAAATCGCGGTGGTCGCGGAAATAGCCGCCGAAGCTCGGGTGAACGAGGACGAGGACGCGGGTCTAACTCCGGTTCCAACTCTGATTCAAAGCCAGCCTCTCAGCGTCGCCCCCGCAAGCGCACCCGCAGGACTTCTTCCGGGTCGACTGAGGGTTCTTCAACCAAGCAGGACTAGGTACAGGGGTTGGCTGCCGGAAAGGCGGCCAACCCGGCTTTTACGACTGGTAGGCGGCCACAAACTGGAAGAATGCGTCGGCAACCAGCTGGGTGGCAATTGCGGCCAGAAGGACACCGGCAATCTTCGTGAGGACCAGGATGCCGTTGTCACCGAGCAGGCGTCCCAGGCCAACTGAGAAGCGCATCGTGAAGTAGATGACGATGTGCATCAGAACTACCGCGGTCATGACCGCAACCCATCCACCGATGGTGCCGCCGCCCTGGTTTGCCGATACCATCACAGCGACGATCGCTCCCGGGCCCGCAAGAAGCGGGGTTCCGAGGGGAACCATGGCGACATTGGTCTTGGTGTCACCGTAGCCAGCGCCGTACTCTTCTTTGCCGAGGAGCAGCTCCATTGCCACCAGGAAGAGCAGAATACCGCCGGAAAGCTGAAGGGCTTCCATCGAGATGTTCAGGCCCTGAAGCAGGTACTTACCAACCACCGCAAAACCGACGATGACAACGAATGAGGTAAGGGTCGCCTGGAACGCTGCCTGATTCTTCTTCTGCCGATCCATGGTGCGCGTTAGCGCCAGGAAGACCGGGACTGTTCCCGGTGGGTCCATAATGACAAACAGCGTTGTAAATGTCGTCGCCAAGAGTGGCAACGAGATGATGGTTTCCAGGCTCAACTGCGCACGACCTCTAAGTTTCCTTGCTTTTCAATCTCAGCCAAAATATACGGCTCTGTCAGGTTTTCCCCCAAACTATTCGGCTTACCTGTGCCGTGATAGTCAGAACCACCAGTCATTTTGAGGTTGAGGTCGGCTGCGAGCCTCTCGACGTTGAGGCGCCCTTCCGGGTCGTGGTCCCGGTGATCGCGCTCTATACCGAAGAGGCCGGCCTCAGCCATCGCGGCAATAACTTCATCGGGAACCATCCACTTGCGAGTCACTGAGAACGGGTGGGCGAGGACGGGGACTCCCCCCGCGTTCCTGATTGCGGTGACAACCTCCACCGGAGTCGGCATCGGCTGGGGAACAAAGTAGGGGCCCCGCGGGTGAAGAGCCCATTCAAACGCCGCGTTGCGGTTGGGGAAGTATCCGTTCTCAACCAGTTCATCGGCCAGGTGGGGGCGTCCCATGACGGCCCTGCCTGCCCTCTTCGCGATTGAGTCCCAGCTAAGAAGCGGGAAGTCGACCATCAGGTTCGCCACCATCTTCTGCAGCCTGACTTCGCGGGCCCCCTTGGCGCGGTCGAACATATCGTTCAGCACCTGGTCCTCCGGGTCCATGAGAAACCCGAGGACGTGAACCGAGTGCCCCTCGTGAGCAGCGGAGATTTCGGCGCCGCGGACGAGATTCACACCGCGCGCCACGGCGGCTTTGGTCGCTTCTGCCCAGGCGCCGAAACTATCGTGGTCGGTGACACCAATGACGTCCAGTCCGGCTGCCTGAGCAGCAAAAATCAGACCCTCGGGACTGTCCGTTCCATCGGAGTGGTTTGTGTGAGTGTGTAGATCGATGATCGGGGGCATGCTCGCCATCCTAAACGAGCGTGAGAGAATGCAGGAATGACTGAAGAACTAACACCCAGGTCCACGAACACAGCAGCCGGGATCACTGATTCGGCTGATCAACCCCTGGAAGAGAGGGTCAACAACCGTTCGCACCGACCGTCCTCAGCTGCATTTCGCGACTTCATGGCGGCGAACTGGGGGGAACGAACCCCCCACGACCTAGCCAGGAGCGGCGCCGCCGACTTTACGGCCTCCCGTCACGAAAAGGTGGGCTCTAAGTTCGAGGGCGAACGCCTGGTCATTCCCGCCGGAGGTCTCAAGGCTCGCAGCAACGACACCGACTATCGCTTCCGGGCGCACTCGGCATTCGCTCACCTGACGGGACTGGAGGGTGAGATGGAACCGGACGCAGTTCTCGTCCTCCACCCCCTCGATGCGGAAAATCCCGATGAAGTTTCGACTCACGAGGCAGTCCTCTACTTTGTGCCCCGGGCCTCCCGCACCTCCGAGGAGTTCTACGCGGACTCACGGTACGGAGAGTTCTGGGTTGGGGCCCGGCCGTCACTAGCCGAAATGCAGGCCGCCACCGGCATCCGTTGCGACCACATCGACAACCTGAAGGATGCGTTGGCCAAGGACGCCGGCGCTGTTCAGTTGCGGGTGGTTAGCAACGCTGACGCCCAGGTCTCCGCCCTCGTCAATGAGGTTCGTCAGCAGGCCGGTCTCCCCGCCGGGGACGATGCCACTGACCTCGATGCCGCCCTCACGGAAGCACTGAGCGAGTTGCGTCTCTCCAAGGATGCCTATGAGATCAGTGAGATGGAGAAGGCTGTCAACGCCACCAAGGCTGGCTTCGAGAACATCATCGCTAACCTTCCCCGCGCCGCCGGGCATCCCCGCGGTGAGCGCGTGGTTGAAGGTGCATTCGCCTCGGTGGCACGGGAGTACGGCAACGGCCTCGGCTACGAGACCATTGCAGCTTCCGGTAACCATGCCAACACCCTGCACTGGATGGATAACTCGGGAGCAGTCCGGGAAGGCGACCTCATCCTCGTTGATGCGGGCGTCGAGGTCGATTCCCTCTACACCGCTGATATCACGCGTACCCTGCCGGTGAGCGGAAAGTTCAACCCCACCCAGGCGAAGGTGTACGACGCCGTTCTTGAGGCAGCCGATGCGGCTTTTGAACGCGCCAAGCAGCCCGGGGTTCGGTTCCGTAACCTGCACGAGGCGGCCCAGGAGGTGCTGGCGAAGTACCTCAGGGAGTGGGGGCTTCTTCCCGTCTCTATCGAAGAGTCACTCTCACCCGAGGGGCAGCAACACCGCCGCTGGATGCCCCACGGCACCTGCCACCACCTCGGTCTTGACGTGCACGACTGCGCCCAGGCGCGCCAGGAGATGTACCAGGACGGACTCCTCGAAGAAGGAATGATCTTCACTATTGAACCCGGACTCTACTTCCGTGCGGATGACCTGGCCGTTCCCGAAGAGTTCCGTGGGATTGGTGTCCGTATCGAGGACGACATCGTCATGGACTCAGTGGGTCAACCCCGAAGCCTGAGTGCAGACATCCCCCGGACTCGTGAAGGTGTCGAAGAGTGGATTCGTGAGGTGCAGTCCCGCTAGCGGGTTTCCTCCTCAACCAGAGGCTCTCCGTCATTCGGTTCCTCCGGCTTCTGCGCATCGCTGAGTCGGACACCGAACCGGGGAGCCTCATCCGGTCGTGAACCGTACTCTGTTGGCCTCTGGTTCTCAGTTGGGACACCCTGGTGCACAGCAGCCGACTCAGGCACAACCTCGCCCCCCTCTAGAGGCTGAGGATTACCCTCCCTTTCCCCAGAGGTTTGCGGGACATGTGGCGTCACCGGTAGCGGGTTTAGCCGTTCAGCCCCTTCCCGACGGACTGGGCGACGCGGCTGGCCGGTCATGTTCCCCGGCAGTCCTGAAAGTACAGAGAAGGCTCGATCAGGCATCTCTTCAACCAGGATCGCGTAGCGTGACGCAACCATGGTGCTCTGAGCGACAAAGTTTGACCGCTTCTTCCTCATTGCCCAGGAGATACTGGTGATGAGAACGCCCAGCAGAACCCCAACTGCAATCAGGGTGATTGGAACGATGACGGGAGCACCCGGGTAGAAGAGTATCGAGAACACACCCATGAGCAGACCCCAGGTCAGTCCCTGGGTGGCTCCCGAGAGTGCAACCCGCGCCGGGGTCATTCGGCCCAGGATTCGCTCCGCGAGGTGGAGGTCGGAACCGACAATCGTGACACCGACGATAGGAATCTGGTTCTCGCTCAGCAGCTCAACCGCAGCGGTCGCTTCCTCATGAGTGCGAAAAGCCGCAACCTCCGTGCCCGCAGGCATTCGGGGTGAGCCAGTTGAAACGATGTTCCGGGCCATACACCTGTCCTTATCTGTCGGTTCCCCAACCCTACTTTCATTGGAGACTCCGGGCTAAGCTCTTCGCCCATAGCGTTGAAAACGGGTACTCCAACAGGTGGCGCCTAAACTAGGGGACATGACCGTGAACGAATCCGCTGTAATGGAAGCTCTGGGTAGAGTAATCGACCCGGAGATCAACAAGCCACTTCCCGAACTGGGAATGATCGAGGGCATCGAAGTTGATGGGGGCCATGTCACCGTCAAGGTCCTCCTCACCACCGCCGGATGTCCCCTGAAGAACACCATCACCGCAGATGTTGAGAACGAGGTCGGTAAGGTCGAGCATGTCGAGTCCGTTCGCGTCAACATGGGCGTGATGAGCGACGAGCAGAAAAAGGGCCTTCGCGAGAAACTTACCGGCCACGCCGAACGGGAGATTCCCTTTACCCGCGCTGACAACCTGACACGTGTAATCGCAGTCACCTCCGGCAAGGGCGGAGTCGGAAAGTCTTCCGTCACCGCCAACCTCGCCGTCGCGCTTGCGGGCCAGGGCCTCAAGGTGGGCGTGCTTGACGCAGACATCTACGGCTTCTCTATTCCCCGCATGCTCGGAGTCGAGCACGACCCACAGTCAATCGACGGAATGATTGTTCCCCCGATCGGCACCGACGGCGTCAAGGTCATATCGATTGGGATGTTTGTCCCCGAGGGTCAACCCATCATCTGGCGCGGCCCAATGCTGCACCGCGCGCTCCAGCAGTTCCTCGCAGATGTGTTCTGGGGGGACCTGGATATGCTGCTTCTCGACATGCCGCCGGGCACGGGAGATGTGGCCATCTCAATCGCACAGCTGCTTCCGAACGCAGAGATCCTCATTGTCACCACTCCCCAGATTGCCGCTGCCGAGGTCGCAGAGCGCTCCGGGTCAATAGCCACTCAGACCCGTCAGCGAGTCATTGGTGTGGTTGAAAACATGGCTTATCTGTCACAGCCCGATGGCTCCCGCCTGGAGATCTTCGGTTCCGGTGGCGGCGAAACCGTCTCGGCTCACCTTGCGGCACTTCTCGGCTACGAGGTTCCTCTTCTAGCCCAGGTCCCCCTTGACATTGCCCTCCGTCAGGGCGGCGACAGTGGGGTACCGATCGCAGCCCGGCAGTCCAGCGCACCTGGATCAGCCACCGCAGAAGAACTGCACAGGCTGGCCGGCAAGCTTGCCTCCCATGCCCGCGGACTTGTTGGTCGCCCCCTGGGCGTAGCCCCAATCAGGCGCTAGCAGCACAGACCGTACCCTCCGTCCGGATCCTCCCAGCGAAAGCGAAAGCGGGAGGAACTGGTCGGGGGTAGCCTATTGGTACCGAAGTGGGAAGGGGCCACCATGTCTGCCAACAAGAATGACATCTGGATGTTCAGTGAAGAGTTCGTCTCTGAACCCGCCGTGATCGCCAGTGCCCGCGAAGTCGCAGTTGAACTTGGGGCCGACCCTGTTTCCACCGCGACAGGGGCCCTTCTTCGGGCGGTGGCAGCAATGCGTAATGCCAAGGCTGTTGTCGAGGTCGGGACCGGTGCCGGTATCTCCGGACTGTGGGTCCTGTCAGGGATGAATGACCGTGGCGTCCTCACCACAATTGACCCAGAACCAGAGTTCCAGCAGTCGGCTGCCATGGCCTTCCGCGCAGCTCAGGTTCCGTCGTCACGAACCCGCTTCATCAACGGCAGGGCACTCGACGTACTCCCCCGCCTCGCGGACTCCTCCTATGACATGGTCATCCTCGACGCCCTGCCTGAAGAGACCGCGCAGTACGTCCAGCACGCCCTCCGGCTCCTACGACCCAGTGGCGCCCTGGTCATCCCGAACGCCCTCTGGTTCGGCAACGTAGCCAACCCGGCCCGACGTGACCCCCACACAGTTGCCATGCGTGAGGTGGTTCGCGAACTCCTTGACTCAGAGGACTTCCTGACCACTCTGCTTCCCACAGGCGACGGCGTCCTCATCGCGGTTCGACCGGCTCCCGCTCTCTAGCGGGGTTTCGCCGCGAGGCGCAGCGACAAAAGGGGCGACCCACCACCTGGTGGGTCGCCTCTACTTACGTGTTATCAAGGATCCTTTAGACGGCCGCCTGAAGCGCCTCTGCAAGTTCTGATGCCTCATCCGGCGTGAGCTCAATGACCAGGCGCCCCCCGCCTTCACTGGGGATTCGCATAATGATCCCGCGCCCCTCCTTGGTTGCCTCTAGTGGTCCGTCACCGGTTCTTGGCTTCATCGCTGCCATCGGATATTCCTCCGCTTCTATGATGCGTTCGTTGGGCCAGTAACTCTCTAGACCATTCTACGCGGATCACGTCCCGTCTGCGTGTCGTTCCAGGTTGTCCTTGCTGTTCTGCAGCGCTTCAATACCATTCCACATGTGTTCAACGGCCTCTTCAGCAGTGTCGACGACCTTAAAGTAGTCGATGTCGCTCTCGTTGATCATCCCCTCGGCAGCAACAGTTTTGCGTAGCCAATCGACCATCGGCTCCCAGTACTCGCTTCCAACGAGGGCGATGGGGAACCAGTCAATCTTACCGGTCTGCACCAGGGTGAGGGCCTCAAAGAGCTCGTCCATGGTCCCTAGACCGCCGGGGAGCACGATGAACCCTCGGGCGTAGCGCACGAACATGACCTTGCGGACAAAGAAGTACTTGAAGTTGATGCCCAGGTTGATCCAGGGGTTCATCCCCTGCTCGAAGGGCAGTTCGATACCGAGACCGACGGAGACACCGTTGGCTTCAAACGCACCCTTGTTGGCTGCTTCCATGATCCCGGGCCCACCACCCGTGATCGTCGCGAAGCCGTTCTGGGCCATAAGTCTGCCGACCTGCTCGGCCAGCCTGTAGTACTTCGAGTCCTTGGGGGTGCGAGCCGATCCGAACACTGACACGGCATTGGTGATGCTTCGCAGCGCAGAGAAGCCCTCGACGAACTCGGCCTGAATGCGCATGACACGCCAGGCATCCTCAGTCCGAGACTGGAGGAGCTTCTGATCGGCCATGGCACTGGGTAGCTCCCGGCCCCTCATGATCACCGGGCCGCGGCGATGTACCTTCCCTCCAGATGGCATGGTCCCTCCTTGAAGTCTTAGAAACAAGTCACACTGTCTACCAGCAAACGCTACACCCCCGACCGAATGACGCGACTTTCCCGCACTGTCGACGACCTACTAGCTCGACCTCCACTACACGCGAATCAGGGTTTAGCGGTAGATTTGGCCCATGACCAAAGAAGATCTTCCCCAGGAGCCATTTGCTCTGGCCGCTGAAGCCGCCCACGCAATCAAAAATCACTCAGGTATCGACAAGTACGACATTGCGCTCGTCCTCGGCTCAGGTTGGGGCGGTGCAGCCGACCTCATCGGAGAGACGATTGATGAGATTGATGCCGCCGATGTCCCCGGTTTCTCCGCTCCGGCGGTCGCTGGACACACCGCCACCATGCGCACCATCCGGGTTCACGGCAGCGACAAGATAGCCCTCGTCCTCGGATCACGCACCCACTTCTACGAGGGAAAGGGTGTCCGGGCGGTAGCCCACGGCATGCGGACGGCCGCGGCTCTGGGCTGTGACCAGGTCGTCCTGACCAACGGCTGCGGCGGCCTCAACGTCGAGTGGAAACCCGGACAGGTTGTTCTCATCAGCGACCACATCAACCTCACCGCAGAATCTCCACTTGAGGGCGCGAACTTTGTCGACCTCACCGACCTCTACTCCCCCCGTCTGCGGACCCTCGCTAGGACCGTCGATGCTTCGCTTCCCGAGGGCGTTTACGTGCAGTTCCGCGGCCCCCACTATGAGACGCCCGCGGAGGTCAAGATGGCGGGTGTCATCGGAGGCGACCTCGTCGGCATGTCGACCACCCTCGAAGCCATTGCGGCCCGTGAGTCCGGTCTGGAGATCCTTGGACTCTCACTGATGACGAACCTGGCTGCAGGTATTTCGCCGGTTCATCTTTCCCATGAAGAAGTCATTGAGGCAGGAACCGAAGCGGCCCCCCGAATCGCACGACTCCTTGCTGCCGTCGTGCAGAAGATGTAATAGGAAAGGCACCAAAACCACATGTCTGTTGAACTTTTCGACCGTGAAGCAGTTCTGACTTGGATCGATGATGATCCCAACATCCGCGATGCACAGGAGCTCGAGCAGCTTCTGAAACTTTCTGATGAGGGCGATGAGGGCGCTAGCGCGGAGCTCGCTGATCGCTTTTCAGGAATGCTCACCTTCGGTACTGCAGGGCTTCGAGGTCATCTCGGTGCCGGGCCCAACCGCATGAACCGTGCGGTTGTGATTCGCGCAGCAGCGGGACTGACCAACTACCTGCACTCCGTCCTTCCCGAGGGCTTCAAGGTCGTCATCGGCTATGACGCACGCTATGGCTCGCACGAGTTCGCACTTGATACCGCTGCCGTAGTTGAGGCCGGTGGCGGACACGCCCTCGTCTTCGAGAAGGCACTCCCGACCCCACTGACTGCGTTTGCGCTCCGTCATCTTGATGCGGATGCCGCGGTCATGGTGACCGCCTCTCACAACCCCCCGGAAGATAACGGCTACAAAGTCTACCTCGGTGGGCGTGTGGTCACCGGAGCCGGACAGGGCACACAGATTGTTCCCCCCTACGACGCCCAGATCCTCGAGCAGATTGAGGCTGTCCCCTCGGTATCCTCCGTTCAGAGAGCAGAGTCCGGCTGGGAGTTCATCGGTTCGGATCTTGTTGATAAGTACATCGAGCGCATCACCGAGATCGTTCCTGAAGGTCCGCGTGACCTCAAGATCGTCCTCACCTCAATGCACGGTGTCGGCGGCGAGACTGCGATGAAGGCCCTCGATCACTGTGGGTTCAAGGATGTTACCGTCGTTGCCGAACAGCATGAACCGGATCCCGACTTCCCGACCGTGGCTTTCCCGAACCCGGAGGAGCCCGGGGCTCTCGATCTCTCCTTCCGCACCGCAGCTGAGATCGATGCTGACATCATCCTGGCTAACGACCCCGATGCAGACCGTTCCTCGGCCGCTATTCCAGACCCCAACTCGGCTTCGGGATGGCGTCAGCTCACCGGTGATGAGGTCGGTTCGCTACTAGGTGAGCAGAAGGCGCGTGAGGTTGCTGCAGTCACCGATGCCGCAGAGCTGCCCAAGAGAATGCTGGCGAACTCCATAGTCTCGTCACGCCTGCTCAGCCGCATTGCCGCAGACATCGGCCTCGGACATGCCAACACCCTGACTGGCTTCAAGTGGATCTCTCGGGTTCCCGGCATTGTCTTCGGCTACGAAGAGGCCCTCGGCTACTGCGTCGACCCGGACTTTGTGCGTGATAAGGACGGCATCTCCGCAGGAACGAAGCTGGCCGCGCTGGCAGCTGCACTGAAGGCAGAGGGACGCACGCTTGGAGATAAGCTGGATGAGTTTGCGGAGAAGCACGGACTTCATGCCACGGCTCCCCTCACCATCCGCGTTGAGGATCTCAGCCTGATTGCCAAGGGAATGCAGAACCTGCGCACCAACGGACTCGAAGAGATTGCTGGTTCACGCGTGGTGACCGGCATCGACCTCGCCGTGGGCTCAGCTGACCTGCCCCCGACGGACGGTTTGCTCTACATCACGGAGCGCAACGACCGGGTCGTCGTGCGTCCCTCGGGAACCGAGCCGAAGCTGAAGTGCTACATCGAGGTTATTGAGCCTGTGGAAGAGGGATCGGTGGCGGCAGCACGGATTCGCGCTGCGCAGCGACTGGAAGCGATCAAGGCTGCGATGGCCCCCGCTATCGGGATCTAAACCGCACACACAAAGACGCCCCGCGTCGGCTTACCTCAAATGGTACTGGCCGACGCGGGGCGTCTTTGTCTACGGGAGAACTATCCCTCGAGCCCGTCAAGGACGGCTGCCGTGCCGGAGAGACCCAGGCGGCTGGCCCCGGCCTCAATCATTGCTTCGGCGGCAGCTGCATCACGCACGCCTCCGGAGGCCTTCACGCCAATGTCCGGCCCAACCGTCTTCCGCATCAGTGCTACAGCATGGGTGCTGGCGCCCCCTGCGGGGTGGAAACCCGTGGAAGTCTTGACGTAGTCCGCACCCGCACGAACCGCTGCCTCACAGGTGCTCACGATCTCTTCATCGGTCAGCGCGGCCGACTCGATGATGACCTTGAGCAGAGTCTTCGGTGCAGCATCACGTACGCCCTGGATTTCGGACTCAACGGCTTCGTAGTCGCCCTGCTTGACGAAAGCCAGGTTCACCACCATGTCAATCTCATCCGCGCCGTCAGCCGCAGCCTGAGCTGCTTCAAAGGCCTTCACCGCGGGCTTGACGGCACCCGAGGGGAAACCGACGACCACGGCCAGCTTCAACGACTCAGGAAGCTCGACCGGGATCATCGACGGTGAGACACAGACCGAGAAGGTCCCGAGCTCTACCGCGTCATCAATCAACGCCTGGACATCAGCCGCGGTGGCCTCAGGCTTGAGGAGGGTGTGGTCAACCATCTGGGCCACGGTTTCACGATTTGTCATCATTTTCTCCTAAGAGTTACTGGGACTGGCCGCATCTCGGGCCAGCCCCAGACGTTTTGGTTGCTAGGCGTCGATCCGGTCGAGGACGAGCGGAGTCAGATTTGTCGGCTCCTCGGTACTAATCTCGATGGCACCATCGAGAGCCTCGATGCTTCTTGCGAACTTTTCCGGAGTGTCAGTGAACAGGGTCAGCAGCGGCTGGCCCTTCTTGATCGGATCTCCCGGCTTAGCGTGGATTTGGATACCGGCCCCGAGGTCAAGCTTCTCTCCCTGACGGGTTCGGCCGGCGCCAAGGCGCCATGCCGAGATACCGACGCCCCAGGCATCCATCTTCTCTACGAAGCCGTCAGACTCTGCGTAGATGACTTCGCTGTGCTTTGCCTTCGGCAGAGGTGCATCTAGGTCACCGTTCTGGTCGGCCACCATGCGGCGCCAGTGGTCCATCGCCCGACCGTCGTTCAGGGCTGCTCGCACATCGACATCCGTCTTTCCGGCCAGACGAAGCATTTCTTCAGCCAGCAGGACCGTGAGGTCAACGACGTCTTTCGGCCCCCCACCTGCGAGGACATCAATGGACTCTTGAACTTCAAGCGCGTTACCGATCATGAGGCCGAGCGGTGTCGACATGTTCGTCAGCAACGCCGAGGTCTTCACACCAGCATCTGTTCCCAGGGCGACCATCGTTTCGGCCAGCTTGCGTGCCTGCGCCTGGTCCTTCATGAAGGCACCCGAACCAACCTTGACGTCGAGGACGAGTGAACCTGTGCCCTCTGCAATCTTCTTCGACATGATCGAAGAGGCGATCAGCGGGATGCAGTCAACGGTTGCCGTGACATCACGCAGAGCGTAGAGCTTCTTATCCGCGGGAGCAAGGTCTGCTGAAGCCGCGCAGATGACGGCGCCGGGACCATCGGCCCCCAGCATCTGCATCATCTTCGCTTCGGAGATTTCAGCCTCCCAGCCACGAATGGACTCCATCTTGTCCAGCGTGCCTCCGGTGTGGCCGAGGCCGCGCCCGGAAAGCTGTGGAACCGCAACGCCGAAGACGGCGACGAGCGGTGCGAGCGGGAGGGTGATCTTGTCGCCCACTCCACCGGTGGAGTGCTTATCCGCTGTGGGACGCCCGAGGTTATCGAAGTTCATCCGAATCCCAGAGTTCATCATGGCGGTGGTCCAGCGGGCGATTTCTTCACGGTCCATTCCGTTAAGGAAGATTGCCATGGCCAGTGATGCCATCTGGTCGTTGGTGACGACTCCGCGAGTATAGGCATCGATGACCCAATCGATCATTGGGTCGGGGATCCGGTGAGAATCGCGCTTGGTGCGAATTACATCAACTGCGTCAAATGGTTCTGTCTTAGCCACTAGTTCTGCTCCTCATACTCGAGATCTTCTACTGCATCTGCTACATAGACCCGTTCAAGATCAGAGGGTCCAAAGCCACCGGGGAGAACCCGGTCCATGGTCATTCGTCCCTCTGGCATCTCTACCCAGAGGCTGTTACCCCCAAACTCGAAGAGCAACTGGCGGCACCTACCACAGGGAGACGCTGCTTCTTCTAGCCCATCAACACACTTGAAGGCCACCAGGCGCCCTCCGCCGCTTCGAGCCAGGTCAGAGACCAGGCCGCACTCGGCGCAGAGTCCCACGCCATATGAAGCATTCTCAACGTTGCAGCCGGTCACGATTCGGCCGTCATCGACCAGTGCTGCTGCACCGACGGGAAAGTTTGAGTAGGGGGCGTAGGCCGTCTTCATTGCGGCCACCGCGTGCTCATGGAGCAGGCGCCAGATCTCCTCAGGAATCTGATTCTCAGTCATTCGACTTCCTTGTCATTTGGAGAGTTGGATAGTTTGGCAAGGCCCGCGCCAGTTGGCGCGGGCCTTGTTGCTATGGATAGGGAATACCTTCTGAGGCAGGCGGTCTAACCGCCCCCACAAAGCCGGCCACCGCCAGGATGGTGACGATGTAGGGAATCATCAGCAGGTACTCGGCTGGAACCGGAGCTCCGACCGCCTGCATGACCGCACCGAGGTTGGTTGCAAAACCGAATAGGAGTGCCGCGGTAAGGGCTCCGATCGGGTTCCAACGTCCCAGAATCATTGCCGCCAGGGCGATAAAGCCGTTGCCTGCAGCCATATCCTTGGAGAAAGCTAGACCCTGACCCACGGTGAAGAACGCGCCGCCCAGACCCGCAACCGCACCGCCAAGAAGGACGTTGTGCCAGCGAATCGTATTGACACGAATACCCACGGTATCGGCTGCACGAGGCTTCTCACCCACCGCGCGCAGGCGTAGGCCCCAGCGAGAGTTGAACAGCATGAACTGGAGGATGATTACGGCCGCATACATCAGGTAGACGAGGATCGTCTGGTTGAAGAGGACCGGGCCGATGATCGGAATGTCCTTGAGGATCGGGATCGGGAGCACCGGCAGCTTCATGGGCTTGTTCAACTGGCTCGAATCAGAAAGTAGAGTCGAGAAGAGGAACGACGTCAAACCAAGTGCCAGCATGTTGAGAACAACACCCACAACAATGTGGTTAGCACGGTAGTTGATCGTAAACAGTGCGAGCAGGACGCTGAGGAGCGCACCTGCAATCGGGGCTCCGATGAGGCCGAACCAAGACGAACCGAAGATCGAGGCGGTCAGCGCACCGGCGAATGCTCCGAACAGAAGCTGTCCTTCAATCGCGATGTTGATGACACCCGCACGTTCATTGATGACGCCAGCAAGGGCACCAAACACGAGCGGTGTCGCGAACATCAGGCCACCGGCGAACAGTGAGACAACCGGAAGGTTGGCCGAAGGACGACCGGCAACCGCCAGGATCAGGAAGGCGACCACAAAGGCCACGCCGACAATGACGACAAACCATCCGGGGACCGGCTTGCGGTCAACGGCCAGTTTGAATGTGACAACGGAGAAAGCGATGGCGATGACAGCCAGGATCCAGATGGACAGCGGGGCGTTGATTGTCATCGTTCCGGCCTTGAACCAGCCCGAGGCTCCGGCGAACGAAATGTTCGACTCACCCTTGACGATGATGGCCATGATGACCGTTGCCAGCGCCATGATCGCGGTGACAACCGGATCTCTCCAAGAGATGGGGAGAATGATCTCGCTGGCAACAGGAGCTGGCTGACTGTGCTTTGCAGGGGTTGAAACTACGGTGCTCATGCCTGCACTCCTTCCGTCTGAGCCGACTTCTCTTCGTGCTCGGTGTCAACCTTCTTGACGGTCAGAGCGTTTTCCCTCTTGATAGCGCGCGAAGCCCTGATGGCTTCGGAAGCCGCAATCGTCAGAACGATGATTGCCTGGGTAATGATGACGATGTCAACGGGGATTCCTGCGGAGGACTGCATGAGAGCACCACCCGCAGCGAGCGCACCGAACAGAAGTCCGGCAAAGAACACGCCCACTGGGCGCGATCGTCCAAGTAGCGCCACCGTAATCGCATCGAATCCGATACTTCCGGCAACACCACCTGTAATAGCCCTCTCGGTGCCAAGGACAGGAGCCGTGGCAGCAAGACCGGCAAGTGCGCCTGAGATGGTCAGTGTCAACATGATCACCAGGGGAACATTGATGCCCGCGGTCTTGGCGGCATCTGGGTTTGCCCCGGCAGCGCGAATCTCAAAACCGAATGTCGAGCGATCCATCAGCCACCACACGAAGATAGAGGCCAAGATCGCTGCGATCAGGCTGGCATTGAGACGGAAACCGCCTCCGAGGAGACCTGGGTACAAAGCCGTGTCGAAGATCTTCATCGACTTTCCGGGGTATCCCTCACCATAGAAGGTCGTGGTCTGCAGCATCGCGGCAAGAAACAGTGCCGCCACCGAGTTCAGCATGATGGTGACGATAACTTCGTTGGCCCCGAGGCGTGCCTTCAGAATGCCGGGGATGAAACCCCAGATCGCGCCACCAAGGATTGCTCCGAGGATGGCTACCAGCAGGTGGATGCCTACGGGGAGGTTCCAGGCGAAGCCGATGTAACCGCCGAGGAGGGCACCCATTATGAGCTGGCCCTGAACACCAATGTTGAACAGGCCTGCGGTGAAGGAAACAGCCACCGCCAGACCGGCGATGATCAGTGGGGTCGCACGAACGATCGACTCGGTCAGGGGTCGAATCGCAGCCTGGAAGCTGCTCTGACGCCAGTCGAAGATGGAGCCCCGAACAAGAGCCGTGAAGAACCCGGAGAAGGCTTCCCAAACTGCTGAGAAAAAGTCACCGGGAGCCGCGAACAGATAACCCGCTGCATGCTGCACTGCTGGGTCGAAGATAACGACGATCAGGGCGCCGATAAGGAGGGCTAGGAGGATCGCCAGTGCGATAGTGCCAGCACCGGGGCTGAGGACACCCTTGACGAACCGCTTCCACCACTGTTTGACGGGATCCGGGCCGGTGTCCGGTTCAAGTGTGGGGGGTTCTGGATCTAGAACTGCAGGACTACTCACCTTCGTTCACACCTTCCTGCGCTGCCGGGGTACCAGCCTGCTTCATTGCATCCTCGTAGGGGATGCCGGCCATCATAAGACCGAGGACTGCTCTCGGCGTGTCCGGTGGAACGATGCCGACAATTCCACCTCGGTACATCACTGCAATTCGGTCTGCAAGCCCAACGACCTCGTCCAACTCAGTGGAGACCACGAGGACAGCAGTGCCTCCATCGCGCTCTTCAACGATGCGGTTATGGACGAACTCAATGGCACCGACGTCTACGCCACGGGTGGGCTGTGCGGCCACTAGAACGTTGATGGGCCTGGACAACTCACGCGCGAGGATCGCCTTCTGTGCGTTACCTCCGGAGAGGGTCGAGATGGGGTCTTCGACATTCGTGAGGCGCACATCGAACTCTTTGGTGAGCTTCTCAGCGTTGCTCTTGATGATTCCCGGGTGCATATTGATGCCAGTTGCGTAGGGCTTCTGGTCATACCGGTTCAAGATCAGGTTCTCAGCCACCGAGAACGACGCGATCATTCCGTCGGTCTGACGATCTTCAGGAACATATCCCAGTCCGTCACGGAAGCGCTGCTTGATGGAGACGTCCTTGATGTCGACACCCGACATCGAAATAGAGCCGCCATCAATGGTGCGAGTACCGACGATGGCCTCGCAGAGTTCGGTCTGACCATTACCCTGGACGCCTGCGATACAGAGAATCTCTCCGCCACGAACCTCAAAGGAGACGTGGTCGAGAGCCGCGACACCATCGGTGTTGATCAGGGAGACACTGTCAAAGACGAGTCCAGGTTCACCCGGTTTGGCCGGGTCCTTTTCAACCTCGAGGCTCACGGGACGTCCGACCATCATTGAGGCCAGGTCCTTCTCGGAATCCGTGGGCTTGGCTGTACCAACTACCTTGCCGCGCCGAATAACCGTAATGGTGTCGGCCACCGCTCGGATCTCGCGGAGCTTATGGGTGATGAAGACAATCGAGGTCCCCGACTCTTTGAGCTGCTTCATGATCGCAATCAGCTCATCAGTTTCCTGAGGTGTCAGCACCGCCGTGGGCTCATCAAGAATAAGTACCTTAGCGTCACGCGAGAGTGCCTTGATGATCTCAACACGCTGCTGTACACCAACCGGGAGGTCCTCAATGACCGCATCCGGCTGGAGGCCGAACCCGAACTTATCGGAGAGCTCAAGAACGCGCTTGCGGGCTTCCTTCAGGTTGAGAATGCCACCAACTGCGGAGGTTGGTTCATAGCCGAGGGCTACTGACTCTGCGACTGTAAATACCGGCACCAGCATGAAGTGCTGGTGAACCATTCCGATACCTGCGGCCACAGCGTCGCCAGGTCCTGAGAATTGAACCGGTTCGCCGTCTATAAGGATCTGGCCTTCGTCCGGCTGGTAGAGACCGTAGAGGACGTTCATCAGGGTTGACTTGCCAGCACCGTTTTCTCCAAGCAGGGCATGGATCTTACCGGGCTCAACCGTCAGACTAATGGCGTCGTTTGCTACCAGCGGTCCGAAGACCTTCGTGATCCCTTTTAGCTCAAGTTCCACATCGATCCCTTCATCGTTGTAGGGGTAACCAGAGTTACTGGGGGTAGAGAATGAATTTACACATTCTCCTGTTACTACTTCAAATGCAATGTTCTGTTTTCTAGGTGTCTGTGACCAACTATATGCCGCGGACTCAAGACCTTATTGGAGTAAGGTTCCTCGGTGTCCAATTGGACGCAGAAAGCGGGGGCCCGGCAGAACCGGACCCCCGCTAACAATCACCTAAGGTGTCGCCTCATATAGTGAGTGGACTACTTAGGGGTGTTGGTGGACTCAACGACGATGGTGCCGTCGATAATTTCCTGCTTGATCTGCTCGATCTCGTCGTTCAGCTCAGGCGAAACCTTGTCCTCAAAATCGTGCCAAGGAGCAATTCCGACGCCACCGTTGGCAAGGGTGCCAACGTAAGCCTCAGAGGTCCAGGTGCCCTCAACAACGGCCTGGATTGCATCGTAAACCGCAGCGGAAATCTGCTTCATGACCGAGGTCAGGATTACCGAAGCATCGCCCGGGTTGGTGAGGGCGCCATCGGCGTCAACCCAGATAACCATGGTGCCGGGGTTTTCCTTGGCAGCTGCCAGGGTACCCATGCCGACCGGACCTGCAACAGGCATGATCACGTCAACGCCCTGCTGGATGAGCTGCTCAGAGAACTGCTTGCCCTTCGAAACATCTTCGAAGTTACCGGTAGCCATGCCGTCCTGCGCGGCCTTGTCCCAACCGATGACCTCAACCGACTCCGAGTGAACCTCGTTGTACTTGGCAACACCATCAACGTAACCATCGTTGAAGATAGCGGTTGAAGGAAGGTTCATGCCCAGGTAGGCACCAACCTTGCCGGTGGTGGACATGCCAGCTGCTGCATAACCGGCGAGGTACGAGGCCTCAGCGGTGTTGAACAGAAGTGCCTTGGTGTTGTCCAGCGGCTCGTTGAACGGGGAGTCAACCAGAGCAAACTTGGTGTCCGGGTACTGTGCAGCGGACTCGCTGATGGCGTCAGCCATCAGGAAGCCAACACCGATGATGATCGAGCAGCCGCCCTGAACCATGTTCTCAATGTTCGGGATAAAGTCGGCGTCGCTTGTGGACTCAGCCTTGTCAACCTTGATACCGAAGGCATCCTTAGCCATCATCAGGCCCTCATAGCCTGACTGGTTGAAGGACTTGTCTTCGAAACCACCGGAGTCAGAGACCATGCAGGCCTTGACGTCTGAAGTGGCTTCGGTGGCACCGGACTGTTCGCCTGAGGTACCAGCGTCGGTACCGGCATCTGGAGCAGAACCACAGGCAGCCAGGCCAAGAGCTGCAACGGCGGCTAGTGCGCCAAATCGCATCGTCTTCTTCACGTATTCCTCCTGATAAGAGTTTTCACTTATGCCCTTGTGTTCACTGGCATACGTCGCGCAGGAACAGACTTAGGTCACTTGGGTAGCCTATCGAGGTACCTCGAAGACACCTAAGGAATCGAAGGCTAGCACCGGAAAAGCAACAATTCTGTAATCAGTGATGTTTGGGTCACGTTTCAGGCCCTGATGGGAACCTCCGGGTGAAAGATCAGATGTACTTGGTTCGTCCCGTGTGCTTGAGGAAGTCCACAACATCCTTGACCTGCTGGGCGTTTTCCTTCACCGTAACAAGCAGGGCATCTTCCGTATCAATGACCACCGCGTCCGGAATTCCCACAATTGCAACCAGGCGTCCACTGGTACTAACGGCAAAAGAGCCCGGTGCAGAAATCCTCACGATCTCGGTCTCACCGCTCTCCCCTGCTTCCACAGCGCCCATCTCGGCCAGCGCCTCAAAGTCCCCGACGTCACTCCAGCCCACCGCCGCAGGAGCCGCCACAACCGCCACTCCTCCGAGCGCTGCCACGGGTTCCGCGACCGCATGGTCGATGGCGATCCTTGGCACCTCCTGCCAGAGGACGTCAATGGTTGCCACGACATCCGAGAGATCCTGCTGGTCCCAGACCTGCGCCATCTGCTGCAGCCTGTCAGCCATCTCGGGCTGAAGGTTACGAAGGTGACCGAGGACGGCTCCGGCCCCCATGACAAACATGCCCGCATTCCACAGGTATCCGGCCTCCACGTACCTCTCGGCGATGCTCAGCGGAGGCTTTTCGACGAACTCTGCGACCAGCGAGGCGCCCTCGGAAACAGTCTTGTCAGTCGGTTTGATGTACCCGAAGGCCGTTGACGGAAAGGTAGGTTGGATACCGATGGTGCAGATATAGCCGGCGCGAGCGGCCCCTGCGGCTTCGAGGACTGTTGCCCTGAAAGCATCCTCATCGCCTATGGCATGATCTGCGGCGAATGAACCCACGATGGCATCGTCGCCGTAACGCCGCGCGATCAACGCGGCCGCCAAACCTATGGCCGGCATTGAGTCCCGCCCGGAGGGTTCCACCACGACATCCACGTCGAGGTTCGCATCCAGGAGGCCGGCTTTCTGCAGTCCTGAGAGCTGCGCCTTCACCGCGTCGGCGTGAGCCTGCCCGGTGACGACCGTAATTGACGCCGAGATCGGCGCAAGCCTCAGGGCCGTAGCCTCGAGGAGTGTTGTCCCCCGACCGAGGAGGTCGAGGAGAAACTTGGGATGTCCCGCGCGCGAAAGCGGCCAGAGCCTGGTTCCTGATCCCCCTGCGGGAATAATGGAATGTAGACGCCTCGTGGAATCTACTTGGCTCTGGCCGCTTTGCATGGGACTCCTCCCTAAGGATTTAGCACTTTCATGCCACCTTAGACGGCTGCCTCAACTGCTGCCTCTGCATCGGCAACTTCCTCTGCCTCTTCCTCGGCGTTCTCGGTGATCGCGTTGACCGAAAGGATGTCGCGCTCGAGCAGTTCGTCGTTCACCTCGACACCCTCAGGCAGGGTCAGGTCAGAGACGCGAACGACCGCCCCTTCGGTGAGACCCTCAATGGAAACCTCGATGTGCTCGGGAATCGAGATTGCCGGTGCAGAAATGACCAGGCTGAACTCTTCCTGCTGCATCTGTACGCCCGGAGCCAGCTCGCCGACCAGGAGGATCGGAACCTCGACCTCAACCCGCTCCTTGGCGGAGACTGCGAGCAGGTCGATGTGAAGGATGTTGCGGCGAACCGGGTGACGCTGGATGTGCTTCACGAGTGCCAGCTGCTTCTTGCTGCCGTAGTTGACGGTGATGACTGCGTTTGCCGAATCCTTGACGATCAGGAAGATATCGTGACCGGGCAGATCCAGGTGAACCGAGTCGAGCTTGTGGCCGTAAAGGACCGCGGGGACCAGACCCTCGCGGCGTGCGCGGCGTGCCGAGCCCTTGCCAACTTCTTCGCGGATGGTCGCCTTGATGCTGTTTTCAGTTACAGCTGCCATAGTTCCTCTTTTCTATGCGTCCCATTTGGGACTGCCGGGTCAGTCAAGACCACTGGGGCCTCGGCTGACGTCCATGTCATGCCCGACGACCCCTCTGAAAAGAGGCGTTCAATCCTGTCGATCACGGAGATCAAGTCTCCCTCGCCAGGCAACCCCTCAAGATTACGAGTACAACGAGGGTGTAATCAACCCGCATCTAGCGGAATGCGTCACCCCGAAGCACAATTCTTCGCGGTGACGCATTCGCTTGAAACTATCTAGGCCTCGCCATCAAACATCGAGGTGACCGAGCCGTCCTCAAACACCTCATGAATACCACGGGCCAGAAGTGGAGCGACCGAGAGAATCGTCAGCTGCTCGAACTGCTGCTCCGGGGTGACAGGCAGGGTGTCCGTAATGATGACCTCAGAGGCACCCGAGCCAGCGAGCCGCTCAGCGGCCGGATCAGAGAGTACACCGTGGGTGGCCGCAACGATGACCTCGGCAGCGCCCTCCTGGAAGAGCACACGAATAGCTTCCGTGATCGTTCCACCTGTGTCGATGAGGTCGTCAACGATGACGCACTGTCGACCTCGAACGTCACCAACAACCCGGTTCGCTACGGCGACATTCGCCTGCGAGGTGTCACGGGTCTTGTGGACGAACGCCAGCGGGCAGTTACCGAGCTTGGCAGCCCACTTCTCTGCCACACGAATACGTCCGGCATCGGGGGACACAACCGCGACCTTCTCGGGATCAATCCTCTGGCGCACGTAGTCGACGAGGACGGGCATCGCCCAGAGGTGGTCAACCGGTCCGTCAAAGAAGCCCTGAGCCTGCGCAGCGTGCAGGTCAACACTCATGACACGATCCGCACCAGCGGCCTTGTAGAGGTCCGCAACAAGCTTGGCTGAGACGGGTTCGCGTCCCTTGTGCTTCTTGTCCTGGCGTGCGTAGGGATAGAAGGGAGCCACCACTGTGATGCGCTTGGCGGATGCCCGCTTGGCAGCATCAATCATGATGAGCTGTTCCATGAGCCACTTGTTGATCGGTGACGTCATGGACTGGATGATGAAGACGTCCGCACCGCGAACCGACTCACCGAATCGGAAGTAGATTTCTCCGTTTGCGAAGTCGTATGCGGAAGTTGGTATGACATCGCACCCAAGAGCGCTTCCGACCTGATCTGCTAGTTCTGGATGTGCACGACCACTGGCGAGAACGAGGCGTTTCTCTCCAGTTGTGATGATCCCGCTCACTTGCTTTCCCCTTAGGTTGCGCGAATTAAGCACTTCGCTCCGCCCCCAGGACTCGAACCCGGACTAAGGACACCAAAAACCCCTGTGCTGCCATTACACCAGGGCGGAAAGCAATCGCCATTGTGTCACAGGCTCCGCAAAGTCGAAAACTCCAGCTGTGGGCTAACCTTGCCGCGTGGCCCACCTACTTGGCGTCGAAGACGCGACCGTTTCCTTCCCTACTCACACCGTCCTCGATCACGTGACCTTCGGCATCAGCGAGGGGCAGCGGATCGGTATCGTCGGGCGTAACGGCGATGGCAAAACCACGCTTCTACGGCTAATCGCCGGTGAACTCACCCCCGACAGCGGTGCCGTGGTCCCCCGCAAGGACCTCCGGATCGGCTATCTGAACCAGAGGGATACCCTCCCTGCCGAGATGACGGTCGCAGAGGCGATCGTCGGTGACACTCCGGAGCACATCTGGGCGAGCAATCCCACAGTGCGTCAGGTCATTGAGGGCCTGGTTTCCGACCTCGAATGGGAGGGGACTGTCGGCGGTCTCAGTGGTGGTCAGGCCCGTCGCGTCGCCCTCGCGGCCCTGCTGGTCAGTGAGTGGGACGTCCTTATCCTGGATGAACCAACCAACCACCTCGATCTTCAGGGCACCGCCTGGCTGGCAGAACACCTCAGGACAAGGTGGACCAAGAACGCCGGCGCCCTCGTCGTTGTTACTCACGACCGCTGGTTCCTCGACGAGATCTCCACCCACACCTGGGAGGTACACGACGGGATCGTCGAACCGTTCGAGGGCGGCTACGCCTCCTACGTCCTGCAGCGCGTCGAACGTGATCGCATCGCGAGCGTCACTGAAACCAAACGACAGAACCTCATGCGCAAGGAACTGGCGTGGCTGCGTCGTGGCGCACCGGCCCGCACCGCGAAACCCAAGTTCCGCATCGACGCGGCCAACGCCCTCATCGAAGACATCCCTGCCCCGCGCGACAGCGTCGAGTTGAGCCGCCTGGCAACCTCCCGCCTCGGCAAACTTGTGGTTGACCTCGAGGACGTGTCCTTCTCTTACGACCCCGAGTCGGCCTCGTCCCGAGAGATTGTCCGCGACGTGACCTGGCGGATAGCTCCGGGTGAAAGGATCGCGCTACTTGGCGCCAACGGGGCCGGTAAGTCGACGATGCTCGGCCTCATCTCGGGCGCCCTCAAACCCACTTCAGGTCGAGTCCGTCAGGGCAAAACCGTAGAGCTTGCGATCCTCGACCAGCAGTTCTCCGCCCTCACCGAGATCGAGGACGAGCGGGTCCGAGAGGTGCTTGGACGAACCAAGACCAGCTTCGAGGTGGATGGGAAGGAAATGACTCCCGCCCAACTCCTTGAGCGGCTCGGGTTCAAGCAGGCCCACCTTCAGTCCCGGGTTGGCGAGCTCTCGGGCGGCCAGAAGAGGCGCCTGCAACTGCTCCTCATACTTCTCAGTCAACCCAACGTCCTCATCCTTGATGAGCCCACCAACGATGTTGACACGGACATGCTCACCGCCATGGAAGACCTGCTTGACACCTGGCCCGGAACACTCATCGTTGTCTCTCACGACCGCTACCTCCTGGAGCGCGTCAGCGATGTTCAGTTCGCAATCATCGACGGCGGCCTACGTCACCTACCGGGAGGGGTTGACCAGTACCTGTCACTGATTGCCAGTGGAGGCACCCCGGTCGTCACCGACCTCTCCCCCGATGACGTACCCGCCCAGTCGGGCGCGGAGCGCCGGGCGCTTGAGAAGGAGCTGGCATCCATCGAGCGCAGGATGGCAAAGCTAACTGAGCGGGCGGCGGCTGACCGGGAGGCGCTGGCTACCCTGGACCAGTCCAACTTCGCCCTCCTGGCGGAGAAAATGCAGCAGATTACCGCCGTTGAGGACGAGGTCGAGGAACTCGAGTTGCGCTGGCTGGAGGTCTCGGAGCAGCTCGGCTAGTCCCCCCGCACCCGTGCGACCAGTTCAAGGGCCGCGGTGAACTGCGCGAACTGATCGATCTCGGTTTTCAAGGGGAGCAGGACAAAGACCTTTGCCCTGTCCAGGATCTGCCTGTCGAGGTGCTGGCGTACCCGAGCTTCCGTCCTTAATCGCCCTGCCTTGAGCGCGAAACGAGCCAAAACCGCGAAAAGCCAGCCCAGGGCCAGACCGCCGACCAGAAGGGCCGTCGGGACCGGGAGCGGCCCCCAGTGCGGAAGCGTCGGAAGGGCAATCTTCAGCAGGTCCGCCACCCAGTAGAGGGTCAGCCACACCAATCCGACGGCTGCTGCTGAAGCTGCTCCCAGCTGAATACCCTGAGCGACCGTCCACCAAAGGGGACGGCGGACAAGAGTCCGCGGAATGCGACTAAGGTCCGAGTCGACTGCATCAACAAGGTCGGCGACGCCGTCCTCGACCCGCCGCACCACCCCTCTTTTCCACCTGCTTGGCAGTGCTTCCGACTCAGCGGCAGCGAAGCGTCGCACCACGCTACGAACCGCGGCCGTCTGGGTTTCCGAACGCACGATCGAGGTCGCCGCAGGTACGGAGCTACTTTCGCCTTCGCTAATATGCAGCCGACGGAGCGGGTCGGGACGAAGCGAACGCACCCAGCGCGTCCACACCCATCCGACAGAGCCAATCCCACGGTGGAAGTACGCCTCCCCCGCCGCTCGCGCGACACCGTTGCCACCCAGGGCCCCGCTTAGGGCGCGCACCAGCGCGCGAGAGTCCTTCATCGGGCCCAAGTCTCTGGGATTGCCTCCGTCATCTTCAACCCAGCGTAGAAGCTCGGTCGATTTCTGACGCAGGTCTGCCGCCAAACGCCGCAGGACCGCCTGCTTTTTCGACGCGATTTGGAGAAGCTTCGACCGCAACTCCATCAAACCCGTTCCGTCTGTCGCAGATGTCGCAAGAACCTCGGCGTTGAAGCGACTCTGTACCAGCATCGACCGGAGGTGCTCGACAACTCGATGTCCGTCCTCATTCGAAAGGGTGTCCACCTTGTTCAAGGCCACCAGCATTCCCCCGGACTGCTCCCTGAGGTGCTGGAGAAACTCCAGGTGGAGGACACCGTCGGCGTACTTCTGTGGGTCCACCACCCAGACGATCACGTCGGCACGTTCGATGAGGTACTCGGCCACCGCCCGGTGGTGGGTCACAACCGAGTCGATGTCAGGCAGATCGATGAGGATGAGGTCCGAGCCCGCCATCCAGGGAACATCCCCCACCTCGGCACGGTGATCAACCCCGAGCCAGTCGAGCAGGTCGTTGAAGCCCCCGCCGGAGACTGCCAGAGCCTCCGAGGTCGTGGGCCGGATGGCAGCCGTCCGCGCTAGTTCACGACCCATGATCGCGTTGAAGAGGGATGACTTACCGGAGCCCGTCGCTCCGGCAAAGGCGACAATGGTTGCCTCACTGTCCAGGCCGCGTCGCTGTTTCGTTCGGCTCAGCAGCGCTCGGGCCCCTTCGAGCCGCTCTTCGGGGACGTGGCCCCGGCCCAGCGTTACAGCCTGCTCGAGGGCCGTCAGCGCATCTGCCACGGAGACGCGACTCACCTCTCCCCCTCCTCTTCCAGGGCGCGGCGAACCGCCGCGAAACTGTCCCGAACTACCCCGGGCGATTCAACGCCTACCCCCAGCTCAGCCATCACCTTCTCAAAGACGGCCGCATCAGCTGCGAGGAACCCGGTGGTTCGCTCCACCAGGTCTTCGCGGGCCCGGGTTGCCATCCGGCGTACGGCGTCGTCGCCAAAGATGGCTTCAAGAACTCTTTGGGCAGCCACCGCGGTCCCACCTGCAACTGCGATCTCCGCACCTGTCAGGCCCGCGGTCGAAGCGAAAATGACGATGATGAGAGCAGCCCCAAGAACATTGACTCCGACGGCGAGCACCCGGGCCATTGCCCTCTTGTCTCGACCGGTTGTCGACACCAGTTCAACCAGCTCACGCTGCCATTCTCTAATCAGGCGGGCAGCGGCCCCCTCCCTCTCAGCACCCGTGCGCAAGTGGGTCTCCACCGCGGTGAGAAGCTTTTCGGAGTCCGGGTGCATCGCCCACTGCGACTCGATTCCGGCAATCATCTCCTCGGAAGTTGCGACCAGCGAAACTAACAGGGAGTCCTCGAGGGCATCCTCGAACCCGGCCATTGCAGGCGCAGCGCCGCGGGCCCTGATCCATCCTGTGACCCGGTCACGAAGTGAGGAGATACCACGTTCCAGGCGCCGCATCCACTCGCCTGTTCCGACTATTTCCTGCCACCTGCTAATGACCTCGGCGCGAAGGAGTGTGCCGTCCGCTAGGGACGCCGAGAAGTTGTGCTCTGCAAGGGAGAGACCACCCTTGACCGCGCTCTCCATGCGCGCGATCGCGGCGGCCTGCTCCTGAAGAGCCGCAACGATCTCTTCCTCGTTCGACAGCAGGGCCGAGGTCGCACCCTCGAGGGTTTGGCGCGCCACCCCCTCCCGGATCGTCGCGTCGACGGCAATGCGGTTGATCCACTCGCCCAGGGGAAGCAGGGCGGGTTCCGGAATGAACCCCTCTGGATCAAGAGCCTCCGCAATGGGAAAGACTGGCGTGTCTCCCAGCCCTGCCTCACTCAGGCGAGCGCGCAGGTCAGGAACGACCTCGTCCTCGACACCGATGGGGATGCGGTTGAGGACAACAGCGAGGACTATGTTACGGGCAGCGGCCTCGTGGAGAAGATTCCACGGGATCGCATCTGAGTAGCGCGCGGCAGTCGTGACAAAGATCCACAGGTCAGCGGCAGCCAGGAGTTGTCCCGCCAGAACTCGGTTGTGCTCCACAACCGAGTCAATATCCGGGGAGTCGAGCAGGGCTAGTCCGCGCGGCAGGCGAACGTGGGGGGCCAGCTGCAGTTGCGAGGGGGTCGTGTCTCCACCAGGCTCAATCGAAGCAGCCTCCCTCGAGCCCTCCTGGGCAACCCTCGGCAGGCCGGGAAGGATCCTCGGTCCTTCAAACCACTCGCCCTCACCCCCGGCATGCAGCAGAAGCGGATGGCGGGTTGTGGGCCGAATAGCCGTTGAAAGGGCAACCTTCTCTCGAACCAAAGAGTTAATGATGAGGGACTTACCCGAGCCGGTTGACCCCCCAATGACTGCCAGGAGGGGCGCATCGAGACTGCGGTAGCGCGGAAGGATGTAGTCTTCCAGCTGCTGCGCGAGGTCGAAGCACAGGGAAGCTACGACCCCCGCCGATGGGGTCGCAACAGGGAGGCTCACCGTCCGCAGGGCGTTTTGCAGGCGCTCTAGTTCTCGTGCAACTTGGATCACATCCGAACACTACTTCCTTCGCGCCCCGCGGCCTAGTTACCCGGCGATCATTTCCATTGCGACCCAACCAAGGCCTGAGCCGGGTACGGTATCTACTTGAAAGTTGCGATTGGAGAACCATGGAAGCCGTGTACACAGCCATTGCAGAGATGTTTGAGCTGTTAGGAACCCTCACGATGGTTTTGGGTTTCATTTTGGCAGCCATTCTCGCCGTGCGAGCCCTCTACCGCCATGAAGGTGGTTCGAAGGCCTTCAGCACCCTGCGTGTCACCCTCGGGAGCGCCATCCTTCTCGGGCTGGAGATCCTCGTCGCCGCGGACCTGGTCCGAACGATCACATCGAAACCCTCTATTGAAGAGGCAGTCATCCTCGGCCTAATCGTCCTGATTCGAACCATTCTCTCCTGGTCGATTCAGATCGAGATCGAGGGCGTCCTGCCCTGGAAACGCGCCCTCCTCGAGAGTGGTGGAAGCCTGCTGGTGAAGCAGGTCAAGGATGATCACGAGAAGCAGCGCGCCTACTCTGAGAATGCCCTCAACTCAAAGAGTTAGCTCCGACACCAGGCTGGAATATCCTCTTCAAGTCGAGCCCCTTCACTGGGACCCCACATGACGGCCGTTCCGGATACGCCTGGCAGACCCTCTAGTTCGCGGGCGAGTTCCTTCGCCAACTGCCTGCTGTCCGCAAGCGCCACCAGGGTCGGTCCCGATCCGGACATCATCCAGGTAACCCCGGCCCTTTCGAGAAGTCGGGCGGTCTCAGCAAGATCAGGACGCAGCTCGAACGCCGGTGCTTGGAGATCATTGATGAGGGCGGACTTCACCCCGTCTCCGGGAGCCGAGAGGGTCTCTTTCAGCCCCTGATCAATGGACTGCCCGGCCACCACTGAGGGCAGGGACCTGGTGGGTTTTCGCCCGGGTGCCTGATCAAAGCGTTCAAAAACATCGGGCGTGGAGAGCCCCGTGGAGGAGAAGACTGCTACCCACCAGCGGGACTGGGCGGTCGGGACCTGGGAACCGCCACGCAGGAGCTCCATGTGGTCGCCGCGTCCCAGTCCGAGGGCGACCCCGCCCAGGAGGCAGGCTGGGACATCTGCTCCGAGCGTCCTCGCCATCTCCTCTAGTCTCGCGGGTGTCAGATTGGCCCCGCTGAGCCTGTTTCCGGCAACCAGTGCTGCTGCCGCGTCGGCGCTTCCCCCAGCCATCCCTCCGGCGACCGGAAGGGTCTTGTGCACGGTGATCCGCAAACCGGGGGCATCAAGGTCAAAGAGCTTTGCTGCCCTGAGTGCCAGGTGTCGAGAGGTGTCCATCCGGGCAAACCTGGCGGTTCCCTCCTCGTCGAAGAGTGGATTGCCGAACTCCGAACAGGCCCTGTAGAGCAGGGTCTCGACCCCAACTCCGGGGCCCTCAGTCTTCGCGAGCACAACGTACTCTCGAAGACTGATTCCCTCGAAGACCGTTGTCAGCGGGTGGTAACCAGAGCTGTCAAGAGGGCCGGCAAAAAGCGCCAGGTTGATCTTCCCGGGTGCGGAGGCTATCACCCGTTTCATCGGTTCAACCAGACCTTAGCGATACTGAGGAACTGCTCAACCCCCAGGGACTCGGGCCGCGCCTGCGGGTCAACTTCGGCCTGCGCCAGAATCGCAGTCATGTCATCGGGGTTGGAAATGACGGGTTTGAGGGAGGAGCGGATCATCTTGCGCCTCTGCTCAAAGGCCGCATCGATGAGGCGGAATGTTGCCGCCCGGAGCTCCTCACTTCCCCGTGGTACTTCGAATGCCGTGAAACGTACCAGTCCCGAGTCGATATTGGGTCGCGGCCAGAACACATCCGGCCCGATTGTCCCAGCGTGTTCCGAACGTCCGTACCAGGCCAGCTTCACGGTCGGGGCTCCGTAGGTTTTGGAACCTCGCTTTGCGACCAGGCGGTCGGCGACCTCTTTTTGAACCATGACGAGGGCGGAGCGCAGGGTCGGAAGATCACGCAGGAGAGTGAGCAGAATGGGGACGGCAACGTTGTAGGGAAGGTTTGCCACCAGGGCGGAAGGGAGTTCGGGAAGTTCCTCAACCTGAAGCTCGGTGGCATCCCTGTTGATCACGGACAGGCGCCCGGCCCACTCGGGGTCCTTTCGCAACACGGTTCCGGGCAGCGCTTCTGCCAGCGCTCCGTCAAGTTCGACAGCCACAACCCTGACCCCGGCCTCGAGCAATCCGAGCGTCAGTGATCCAAGCCCCGGTCCGACTTCGAGGACACTTTCACCTGGCTGCACCCCGGAGCGGCTCACGATGCGTCGCACCGTTCCCGCATCGTGAACGAAGTTTTGTCCCAGTTTTTTCGTGGGGGTTACTCCATGCTGGGCGGCCAGTTCCCGGATCTCTACCGGGCCGAGCAACCGGGATGAAGAGGGTTGATCAGCCATGTTTCTCGAAACCCCTACCCACTGTCTTTGTCATGGGTTCAGGGTACCGGTTTGGCCCGACTCCACCACATTCCTATGGCTTCATAACATTTAGGTAACTTCCTTTCCGGATTCACAAATTCGGCTTGCAGGCATTTAGTTCGTTTGCTTTACTAATAGTGTTCGCAGGTAACCAGCAACGACAATGCCGTCCCCCTCAGTACTTTTGCAATGCGAGTTCAGAACTATCTGGAAGGAGTTGCCCGGTGACATTTCAGACCCCAACGATGACCGCAGGGCCCTCCGCTTCTGACCGCAAAGCGCTGCCCCACCACGCCCGTGAGCACAACCGGGGTCTTCTGGCACGCACGCTGTACGAGGGCGGACCGCAGAGCAGGGCCGACCTCGCCCGTGCCACCGGACTGGCGAAGGTGACCGTCTCCGACCTAGTTCAGGACCTTCTCCAAACCGGACTCGTCCGTGAACTGGGGACCCGACCCACCCGGGGTCCCGGCAAACCCGGGGTGGTACTAGATCTCGCGCTGGATGCTTTCCTCGTCGCAGCACTCGACCTCTCTGAGCACGACCGGGTTCGCGGTGCCCTCGTTACCATGGACGCCACCGTCGTGGAAGAGATCGTTGTCGGACGTGAGAACGCGATTGGTGAGGACGCTCTGGAGCTGGTTTACTCGACGCTTGAGGCCCTCATTGAACGCGCTGACCGTCCAGTCTTCGGCGTCGGAATCGGCACCCCCGGCCTCATCGGTGACGACGGAGTGATCACCTACGCCCCGAACCTCGGTTGGACGGATGTTCCGCTCCGCTCCCTGGTTGAGGAGCGCCTGGGGATTCCAACCGTGGTGATGAACGATGCCAACCTGGCCCTCCTCGGGGAGCGCCTGTACGGAGAGGGGCAGGACGACCTGCTCCTCATCAAGTTCGGACACGGCCTGGGCGCCGGCCTGATGCTCGGTGGAAACCTGATCCGCGGTTCGCGCCAGGCAGTCGGAGAAATCGGCCATCTCATCTCCCCGAACGACACGTTGCCCGGGCAGCCCTACAGCGCAGATAACGTGCTTGAGCGTTGGCTCGCCGTTCCCGACCTACGCCGCCACCTCGAAGGGGCACCTGATTCTGAAAAGGATGCGATCCTTCGCCAGGCGGGGCGCCGCCTCGGTGAGGTGCTGGCACCAATCGCCGCCATGCTCGACCTCTCAGAAGTCGTGCTGTACGGCCCCGAAGATCTCCTGGCTGGTTCCCTGCCAGAGGAAGCAATGGAAGTCGTGCGGGAATGCACCCTTCCTCAAGCAAGTCAGGATCTCCGGATCCGCCTGTGCGGTCATGACAAGCAGTTGGTTTTGCTCGGTTGTGCCGCCCAGGTTGTGACGACGTTCCTTGGAATCGCCAGAGGAACACAGTTCAGTAGTAAAACACAATGAAAGGAATTTACGATGAATCGTAAGCTCGCCACATTTGGCGCTGCCTTTGCGGTTTCCGCGCTCGCCCTCGCTGGCTGCTCATCAGGCGGAACCACCGATCCAGGCACGGACTCGCAGTCTGAGACCGATTCGGGAGGAGCCACTCAAGAGGGTGCTTCCGGAGACGTCAAGCTCTGGCTGATCGGTGGCGACACCCCAGACGAGCTTCGGACCTGGCTGCAGGATGAGTACGCATCGCGTACCGATGGCACCCTGAAGATCGAAGAGCAGACCTGGGGCGACATCGTCACCAAGCTGACCACTTCGATGCCCGACCCCTCGCAGACCCCGGATGTCACAGAGGTCGGCAACACCCAGTCCCCGACGTTCACCAACGTTGGCGCCTTTATGGAAATCGATGAAGACTTCTACAAGGAACTCGGCGGCGATGACCTGCTCCAGTCATTCGTCAAGGTCGGCGAAGTAAACGGCAAGAAGTACACCCTGCCCTACTACTTCGGTTCACGCTACGCCTTCTATCGCAAGGATATCTGGTCGGCGGCTGGCAAGGACGTCCCCAAGACCCTTGAAGAGTTCAACAGCTCGGTCGTAGAGATCACCGAGGCCAACCCGATGAATATCGAGAACTTCTCGGGCTTCTTCCTGGGTGGTCAGGACTGGCGTAACGGCATCTCCTGGATCTTTGCCAACGGGGGCGAAATCGCCGTCGATGAGGGTGGCACCTGGAAGGGCGCCCTGGATTCGGATGCAACCGTAAAGGGTCTGGAGCAGCTCCAGAACATCTACCAGAACGCCTCAAAGGCACCGAAGGACCAGAAGGACGAAGCTCCCTGGACCTTCATCAACGATGAGGACGTTGAGGCCAGCGATGACGGCGAGAAGCCCATTTCGCTCTCGGCAGCCACCATCATGGCACCGGGTTGGGCCCACTGGTCCATTGGCGACCTCGTCAAGAACGACGCGGGTGACATGGTTCGTGAGTGGAACGACGAGACCTTCGGTGTCTTCGCTCTGCCAGGCGACGACGGCAAGCCCGCCCCTGTCTTCGCAGGTGGCTCCAACATCGGTATCTCGGCTCAGACCCAGAACCCCGAAGGCGCTAAGGAACTCATGCGCATCATCTTCTCGGAAGACTTCCAGAAGATGCTCGGAGCCAACGGTCTCGGCCCGGCCAACCAGAAGTACGTTGACAGCCTCGGCGATGACATCTTCGCTAAGGCTCTGATTGAGTCCGCTTCGAACTCGAAGCTCACCCCTGCAGCACCGGGTTGGGCAGCTGTTGAAGCAGCCGAGATCATGGAAGAGTTCTTCTCGAAGATCAAGGATTCGACCGATCTGAAGGCCCTTGGCGCTGAGTACAACGCCAAGATGGATCCGCTTCTCAACCAGTAGTAGCAACTGACTGGTGAAGGGGGGAGGGTCCAACCCTCCCCCCTTCATACAGGCCCAAGCAGCAGAGGTACTCATGTCAACATCCGAAGCGATGGAAGTTTCCGTCTCAGGAGACGTCGCTCCCCTTCCTATTCCCGAAAAGCCAGCGGCGAAGAAGCGACGCAAGCAGGGATCAATCGCTCCTTACCTTTTGATCCTCCCCGCGATCCTCATCCTTTTGCTGGCGCTGGGATACCCGCTCCTGTGGCAGTTCATCACTTCCATGCAGAAGTTCGGACTGGCTCAGCAGTTTGGAACCGCGGCCCCCGAATGGGTCTGGTTCGACAACTACATCACACTCTTCACCGACCGCTACATGTGGCAGGTCGTGTTCCGTTCCGTCCTGTTCTGCTTCACAGCCGCTCTCTTGACCATGTTCCTGGGCCTTATGATCGCCCTGCTCATGAATGCTGTGAACAAGGGTGTTCTCATCGTGTTGCAGGTTGCCCTGCTCCTGGCATGGGCGATGCCCGTTGTCGCCGCCATGACAATCTGGTCCTGGCTTTTCGACTGGCGCCGCGGCCTGGTTAACTACATTCTTGTCGGACTTGGGTTCGACAACATGGCGGGCCACAACTGGTTGGCAGAGCCCATTACCTTCTATGCGGTAGCGGTCATCATCGTTGTCTGGATGTCGGTCCCCTTCGTGGCTTTCTCTATCTTCGCCGGCCTGACCCAGGTTCCCGAAGAGGTCCTCGAAGCAGCCTCCATGGACGGTGCCACCCGTGCGCAACAGCTCCGCACCATCATCCTTCCGATGATCAAGCCCGTCCTCGGTATCGTCTTCCTCCTCCAGATCATCTGGGATCTCCGGGTCTTCACCCAGATCAAGATGCTGCAGGACCAGGGGTCAATCTCCTCTGAGACGAACCTGCTGGGCACCTACATCTACCAGCTGGGGGTTGGCGGCGGTAACTATGCCATGGCATCCGCAGTTTCAATCTTCGTCCTCCTCCTGACGATCGCCCTCTCCTGGGCCTACGTGCGTAACCTCATGAAGGAGGAAGCATAATGACCACGGCTGTTGCAACAGAGAAAAAGATCAAGGGCGGCAACCGCATCCGTCCGGGCAAGGTTGCACTCGGCTTCGTCGGCGTCATTGTCGCGATCGTCTGGGCCTTCCCGGTCTACTGGATGGTCAACTCGGCAATGCTCCCGAACGTGGTTCTTGAGCGCTCCACCCCCACCTGGGTGCCGTTCGGTGGTTCCTTCAAGAACTTCACCGCGGTTTTCGAGCGGGGAACCTTCACAAGCGCACTGGGTATTTCAGTCGCAGTAGCGATGATCACCGTGTTTTTCTGCCTGATCTTCGCGTTCCTCGCGGCACTCGCAATCAGCCGCTTCCGTTTCCGCGGTCGCAAGTCCTTCATCCTGGCCGTTCTGCTCATTCAGATGCTGCCTGCCGAAGGTCTCTTTATTGCTCAGTACCGCCTCATGGGCACCCTGGGAATGCTCAACTCAATCGTCGGCCTGTCAATCATCTACATCGCCGCTGTCGTTCCCTTCACGGTCTGGATGCTGCGCGGGTTCGTAGCCGGTATCCCCGCCGACCTTGAGGAAGCGGCCATGGTGGATGGTCTGTCCCGCACCCAGGCATTCCTGCGGATTACCTTCCCACTCCTGGCTCCCGGCCTGGTCGCCTCGGGGGTGTACGCCTTCCTCCAGGCATGGAACGAGTTCACCGTTGCCCTGGTCATCATGCAGGACCAGGACATGCAGACACTGCCCCTGTGGCTGCGCTCGTTCGTGCAGCAGTCTTCCTCTCGCGCTATCGACTGGGGAGAGGTGATGGCGGCCTCAACTCTCGTTGCAGTTCCAGTTATCATCTTCTTCATGTTCGTTCAGGGACGCATGACCTCCGGTCTGGTCTCGGGCGCAGTTAAGGGATAATCAAGAGAACGGGGACCGGTCCGCGCCGCGGTAACCGGTCCCCGTTCCATATCCACAGCCTTTTTCCAGTCCTCCCTCACCCTAGGTAGCGCGCGTTCCATGACCCCCCCCACAGTCCTCGACTAACAACCACTTCATTGGCCTTGATATAGGTGGCACCAAGATTCTCGGGGTGCTGGTTGGGGCCGACTCCGAAAACGGCCCGGTAACATTCAGCGAGCTTGCTACCGCAACCCGCCCCTCGCTTCAGGGCAATCAGGGAGTACTTGACTCAGCTCTCAAGGTGATTTCTGCCCTTCTTGATCAGGCTGACCTTCCCATGAACCGCATCGGCGGTATCGGTATTGGCATCCCGGGTGCCGTCAACGCCTCCACCGGTATGGTTTACAACGCCGTCAACCTCGGGCTTGAGCAGCTTGAACTGCGTCGTGAGCTAGAAGACCGACTCGGAGTTCCGGTCACCGTCAACAACGATGTCAAGATTGCCGCGATCGGAGCTGCCCATGACCTCGGCCTCGACGGTTCTGTCGTCTACCTCAACATCGGTACCGGAATGGCTGCCTGCCTGGTCGAGGACGGAGAGATCTTTACCGGATCCACAGGTGTTGCCGGCGAGATCGGCCACCTCCCCGTCGATCCCGGCGGAGATCCTTGCGGCTGCGGCCAGGTCGGCTGCCTTGAGACCATCGCCTCGGGTTCCGCAATAACCCGCCTCTGGCCCTCCGATGCTCCGCACCCCTCAGATGAACTTCTTGCCGAACACCTGGGCGGCAACCCGGAGGCCACGCGTATCTTCCGCAGCTTCGCCTCAGGAATTGCGCAGGCGGTGCGGGCCATCGTCCTCTCCTATGACCCTGAAATGGTCATTCTGGGCGGGGGAATGCGCAAACTGGGGGAACCGCTCTCCGACGAGATCACCTCGACATTCGAAGGGTGGAGCGCCTCCTCCCCCTTCATCGCTTCCCTGAACCTAGGGGCGCGTCTCTCGATTCTGCCCCACGATTCAAACGCGGGAGCAACCGGAGCCGCTCTGATGGCTCATCAAATCACCACTGCCCATAGATCCGGCGAGAGTTAGTCATCAGGATCTGACAGGCCTCTTCAACCGACGCATCCCACAACTCTGCCATAAACCTCACGGTGTACGGCATGGTGTAGGAGGCGTTGGGGTTTCCACGGTAGGGAACGGGGGTCAGATAGGGAGCGTCTGTTTCGACGAGGACGAGCTCACGAGGCATCTCGAGGAAAGCCATTCTGAGTGAGTCATTCGCCGGGTAGGTGAGCATCCCCGAGAAGGAGGCGTACCAACCATTTTCCGCTAGCTCGCGTGCCATGGCGGCGTCGCCTGAGTAGCTGTGGAAGACAACCGCCTGGCCGGGCCAGGCGTCCTCCTTCAACACCCTGATGCAGTCTGCGTGCGCCTCTCGGTCGTGGACCTGGACAGGGAGTCCGTGGACAGCAGCAATCTCAAGGTGGGCCGAGAATGACTCACGTTGGGCTTCACGGCCCGGGCCCGCCGTACGGAAGTAATCCAATCCGGTTTCTCCCACCGCAACCACCGCGGGATCCGACACCAGTTGGGACAGCCGACCCAAGGCGTCGATGAGGGGAATGTGGTGTTCTTCAGTCTCGTGGGTGTAGCCGTCAGGAGACTTGTCAACGAAACCGGCATGGAGAGCTGCCTCATTGGGGTGAATCGCGAGGGCCACTCGGACCTGCGGATAGGTGGCCGCGAGTCCCAGAGTGGGCTCCCAGTCAAGAATCTCGCAACCCACGCTAATCAGAGAGGTCACGTTGACCTGTTCCGCTCGCGTCAGTTGCTCTTCCAGCGGCAACCGCACTCCGTCGACCCTGGGGATCTCGCCCTCGTGAACTGGAAGATGGGTGTGGTTGTCCATCACCTGTAACGGAAGACGCTCCCCCGCCGGGGGCCAACTGCGGGACTTCTTAGCCAAGTTACGCCCCTACTCCCACTCGATGGTGGCCGGTGGCTTCGGGGTGATATCCAGGACCACGCGGTTCACACCGGGAACCTCGGCTGTGATTCGGTCTGAGATCTCCGAGAGAATATCGAAGGGAATGCGGACCCAGTCGGCGGTCATCCCATCGGTAGACATAATGGGGCGCAGCACAATGGGATGTCCGTAGGTACGCTCCCCATCAAAGACACCAACCGAGCGAACATCCGCAAGTAGCACCACCGGGCACTGCCAGATGTGTTCATCCATTCCCGACTCAGTCAGTTCCTCGCGGACGATGTAGTCAGCGGCACGAAGTGTGTCGAGGCGTTCCTTATCCAACGTTCCCACCACGCGGACGCCAAGTCCGGGCCCCGGGAAGGGCTGGCGTGACACGATCGACTCAGGTACGCCCAGAACCCGTCCGAGGTCGCGTACCTCGTCCTTGAAGAGGGTGCGGAGTGGTTCGACAAGCTCGAACTGCACGTCATCCGGCAGCCCGCCCACATTGTGGTGGCTCTTGATGTTATTGACGCCCTCGCCAACGCCGGACTCAATCACATCCGGATAGATGGTGCCCTGGGCAAGGAACCGGTACTCGTGTTCGGAGCCGTGCGCCGCGGCCTCCAAATCTCGCTGGGCGTCCTCGAAAACCCGAATAAACTCTTCGCCAATGATCTTGCGCTTACGTTCGGGCTCTGCCACACCCCTGAGCTTCTCGAGGAAGCGCTCCTCAGCATCGATGGTGACCAGGTTGATCCCAAGTGCAGCTGCGAACTCTTCTTCCACCTGTTCGCGCTCCCCCTGTCGCAGCAGCCCATGATCGACAAAGACGCACGTCAGCTGGTCTCCGACAGCCTCGTTGATCAGAGCCGCCACCACCGAGGAGTCGACGCCACCTGAGAGGCCGAGAATGACCCTGTCCTGGCCCACCTGCTCGCGAACCTCGGCGATAAGCTGCGCTGCAATCGCCTCGGCAGTCCAGGTGGCTTCAATCTCAGCATCCTCGAACAGAACCCGCTCGAGGGCGGCGCGGTCAAACTCTTCCACGGGGACCTCGCGGCGTTCCCCTGAGGTAATGGTCGTAACCACCTCGTCATCGGCACCGACGAGGACCACGGGGAACTCAGCGGCAAGGGCGGAGAGGTCAAACAAGCCCGGCTCCTCGGCGGTTGGTTCAAGGACGGAGAGGTCACCTGCAAATATCAGCGCAGCGGGCTTCCTACCCAGCAGCTCTGCGGTTGTGATGTTACGGGGAACCACTTCTGAGTACACTTCGGCATCACGCACACGCCGCGCCAGAGTCTGGGCGTAGGAGGAGCCAAAATCGACGACAAGGACCGTGGGGTGTTCGTTGGTGCTCACATACGCAATTCTAACCCCACGGTCCCTACCAGTGATATTTCGGACTAGCTCTTCTGCCAGGAGGCCCACAGGGAGGCGTACTCTCCCCCGCGATCCACCAGCTCCTCGTGGCTGCCCAACTCAGCCAGGTTGCCGTCGATCATCACCGCGACACGGTCGGCGTCCTGCGCCGTGTAGAGGCGGTGGGCGATCGCCACAACGGTGCGGCCGTCAAGGACGCGTCCGAGCGAGCGTTCCAATGAACGGGCGGCCGTCGGGTCCATCAGTGAGGTCGCCTCATCGAGTACCAGAGTGTGCGGGTCCATGAGGACAATTCGAGCCAGAGCCAGCTGCTGGGCCCGCCCCGGGGAGAGCGGATAACCGGCCACCCCCACCCTGGTCTCAAGCCCATCCTCAAGATCTTCAACCCACGTCATCGCCCCGACTGCAGCCAGCGCCTGACGCATTTCCTCATCGCTTGCATCCGCCTTGGCTAGACGCATGTTGTCCGCCAGGGTCCCAACGAAGACGTGGTGCTCCTGACTGACGAGGACGACCTGCTTCTGCAGTTCTTCCTCATCAAGCTTCACCAGGTCAACGCCACCGACGGTGACCCTGCCGGAGGTCGGCGGATGAATCCCGGCCAACATGCGGCCAAATGTCGATTTTCCCGCCCCGGAAGGACCCACTATGGCCAGCGTCTCCCCGGGTACTAGGTTGAGGTCCACCCCGTGAAGGACATTGCGTCCTTCCGTGTAGGCGTAGGTGACGTCCGTTGCCTCCATGTGGCTGTTAGGGGGCTTCTCCCCAGTGGGGACACGATCGGGTTCAACAAGTTTGACCCCGAAAATTCTTCCCAGCGATGCCTGCGCAAACTGCATTTCATCCACCCAGAACGTAAAGTTCCAGATCGGACCGCGCAGCTGGTAGGCATACATTGCCACCGAGGCGATCTGTCCGGCGGTGACCAGTCCGAGGGGCATGAACCATGCCCCCAGAAGGACGACCAGAACGATCGGCAGTGTCACGAAGAAGACCAAGCCAACCATCAGGTAGACACGCTGCCAAGCCGTGTAGCGCTCCAGGCGCCACGCCTCTCGAATCGCCTCATCAATTCGGCGGTTGCGCAGTGGTTCGAGGCCGAGGGCATCAACCGTCTCAGCATTGTCGATCGTCTCAACGATTGCCCCCGACATTCTTGCCCAGGCACTGGCCTGCGCCTTGTAGGCGGGGATGGTTCGGGGCAGGTACCACCGAACCACGAAGTAGGTGGGGATGATGGCGGCCAACAGCGCGACCGACAGCAGTGGAGACTTCCACACGGAGGCGACAATCGTGACCACAATCGCCATCACCAGTACCAGAATCGCGGAGACGCCCTGGCGCACCATGAACTGAACCTTCTCAATATCCCTGGTGGTGCGCCCCAGAAGGTCACCCGTTCCGGCCTCTTCAACCGTAGAGAGCGGAAGCGTGGTGACCGTCTCCACCAGTTCTTCACGCATCTCAGCAAAGATTGTCTCGCCGAAAACCCGGGCGTGATATTCGGCGTAGAAACCTGTGATGGCGCCGATCAAAACCAGCAGGACTGAGATCGCCACCATGGTTCCGACGTACTGGGAGGTCGTTCCCGCCCGGATGTTATCGATGATGTCACCGAGGATCCAGGGAAGCCCAACCGCCGCGGTGGCAGCCGTAATCTGCAGGAACAGGATCAGGATGAATGCGCCCCTGCGCCGGCGAATGAGCTTTGAGAGCTCACGAATGATCTGCCTGGTGTTAGCCACGGGAAGTTTCATCTGTCTCACCTGCCTCTCTGTCAACAATGGTGCGGTAAAGCAGTGCCCCGGGATCGCCTGCCGCAGCGGCGGCCTTAAGCTCACCGTGGGTGCCGCGGGCGCACTCCAGACCGTCTTCGTCGAGGACCACGACCTCGTCGCACTTTTCGAGCCAGAGCGGAGACGCACTGATAACAACGGTGGTCTTCCCTGCTCTTTCGTCACGAATGCCGGCCGAAATGCGCTCTTCCGTGTGTGAGTCGACAGCCGAGGTCGGTTCCACAGCCACCAGAATCGGGGCGTCGGCATAGATGGCACGTGCTAGGGCAACGCGTTGACGCTGCCCTCCGCTAAGGTTCCGGCCCCGCTCAGCAAGCCATCCGGCCATACCCCCGGACATGGAATCAAGGACGTCCCCCGCGTCGGCGACCCGCATCGACTCCCCCAGGCGAGGATCATCGGGAACCCGGTCCGGACGGAACAGGGTACCTTCCTTACGGGCGGCCTCCTCAAGGTGCTCGCGGTAAACCAGTTCGGTCACGCCGCGTTCATCGGGATCCCGTGCCACGACTCCGCGAAGTCCGGCGTGCAAGGTGCCGCGGAACAGCTGCGCGTCGTCCTCGGAAAGAAGGATGCCTTTCCGAACTGTCGTCAGGGGGAGCCTGCGCAGATCTGTTTCGCCGATGCGAACCTCGGCCTCGTCACTCACTCGGGCAAGGCGCTTAGCAAGCGCGGCTGAGAGGCTGGGAGATGGTGCCACCACCGCGGTGAGGACACCGGGTTGAATGGTCACTCCACTCGTGAGGTCGACCAGGGGCAGGGAGCCAAAGTTTATCTCGCCCATCTCAAGTAGTCCGGCATCATCCGTGAGTAACTCTTCGTTTGTCGGGGGTTCCACCGCGGAGAACTCCGTGAGTTTTTTGGCCCCCACCCAGGCGCGACTTCCCAGGTAGGCAGCCTGCCCCGCCACCGCAAATGGGGTCGAGAGAAACGCGGTCATGCCCGCGAAGGCCACCAGCTCTCCGACGCTGATAACTCCCTGGAAGGTCAGGAAGGCCCCGAGACCTGTCACTACTGCAATGAAGAGCTGAGGAACTGAAGTTCGAGTTATCGTCAGGGCGGCCTGGTTGCGCGCCACCTTGATACCGGCCGCCTTGACCCGCTGCGACTGCTCCCGATACTGGATGTTGTAGTAGGTCTCTCCACCCACTCCACGCAGAACCCGCAGCCCCATCACGGCATCGGTGGAGATAGTGGTGAGCTTGCCCTGCTCCTCGCGCATGTGCGCGAACTTCTTCTGCATCGGTTTGACCAGTAGTGCGATGGAGATGAGGGCGATCGGCAAGCCGATGACGACCACCGTGCCAAGAAGCGGCGACATATTGTACATAACGATGGTGACCACGATGATCGCCAACACGGAGGAAACGACCTCGGCGACAAACATCACCGCGGCACCGACCATGTCGGAGTCATTGATTATTCCCGTGACAACGTCACCCGCCGGTTTGTCCTGCTTGGCGGCGCGACCAGCGCGTGAAATGCGGTGTGCTACCGACCGAGCCGGGCCAAAACAGCCGTTGAGGAAGGTGGCAATTTCACCCATCTGGTTGGCCCCGTCACCCAGGGACATAACCAGGATCAAGCCGGTGAAAAGGCCCAACCAAGCCCATGTCGGTCCGGAGAGACCATTGTTGATCGCGGAATCGATCGAAGTTCCGAGGACGGCGGGAAGCAGCGCCCCAATCACCGTTCCGATACTCAAGGCGACTGTCTGCACCGCGATGGGACCGCGGCAGGCCTTCATCACCGAAAGGAGGTAGCCCCTCTGGGTGGTGCCGTAGAAAAGCGGGGTTCCCCGGGGGGCCTGAAGCATCTTGGGCCAGTGCCGAGGGGTGGTTCCGAGCGGAGGCAGAGTGACCTTGCTTTCCTTTGCACGGTCGTGGAGGAACTGAACGGCCGGGGAATCTTCTCCGTGGCGGGCACGACTACTGCGTGCTGAACTTTGCTTACTCAAGATATGCCTCTAATTGAAAGCTGTGCCTAATGGTCTTAGTTGACGTGCATATATGCCCTCGTAGGCCCGCATGGCAGGGCAAAAACCGAGGTGATACGTCTGTCCTGAACGCCCCTGTCGAATGCGACGGGCGGCGCGGACTACTGGAAGTTTTGAGACATGCTGACAAGATTACGCATGCCCCGGGGCGCCTGACAAATTTCGTCTGCGGGATACGATAGGAGGGCAAATACCTCACCTACAGGTAAGTCTCTTTGGTCGCTCCATTTTCAGTTCGGCCAGTAAGGAAGAATTGTGTCGTCACGATTGATCGTCGTCGGTAGTTCTGCAACTGCCACCGCAGACCAGGTCTTCGAAGACCTTCAGGCAGCGCTTGAAGGCGGCTCCCTCGGCGGAGATGTGGCAGTTCTCAACGCCACCGCCGGCCAGAATCTGGCCGATATCGTCAAGAACCCGTCGGCAAGCGTAACCACCGCGGTGATTTCTCTGCGATCGGCCCAGAATGATGCCCTGGTGGTCCGGGGGCTCTCAGCAGTTCCGGCCCCGTCGTTCGACGTCCTCGGTTGGAACCTGGATGTGGCTGCCAGTGCCAACCTGACCGTAATCTACGCCCTCGACGGGTCGGGAATGAACGCGGATCTCTTGGCTCAGGAAATCAACACTTTCACGGCTCGGGCCAAGGAGCACCACGCCACCGTCGCGGCAGTGGTGCTCGCGGGTGCCCGCGGCTCCGATGTCACTGGAGTGTCGGTGCCCGTGCTGCACTCCCCCGTCACCGAACCTGATCTTGCTGTGATCGCCGAGGCCCAGATCTCCGCCCTCACTCCGCTTGCATTCCAGGATGATCTCATGAAGCGCGCGGGCGCCTCGCCACAGCGCATCGTTCTTCCAGAGCCCGAGGACGACCGCATTCTCTACGCCACCGACGCACTTCTGAAGCAGCAGGTTGCGGACATTATTCTCATTGGCGATGAGGACGCAGTTCGCCGTCGCGCCCTCGAACTTGGACTGGACATCGCAGCCGCCCGGGTGGTTCCGACCTCGGACCCCACCCTCGCTGAGAAGTACGCGGAAGAGCTGGCTCGTCTGCGTGCCGCGAAGGGCATGACGGTTGAGGACGCCCGCAAGGTCGTAGCCGACACCACCTACTTTGCCACCATGATGGTGCAGATGGGGGATGCCGACGGAATGGTCTCCGGTGCAACACACACCACCGCGGACACCATCCGCCCCGCCTTCCAGATCATCAAGACCGCCCCGGGCACAAAACTGGTCTCCTCCTCATTCCTCATGCTGCTTGAGGATCAGGCCATGGTCTTCGGAGACTGTGCGGTGGTGATCTCACCGACCGCTGAGCAGATGGCACAGATCGCCATCTCATCAGCCCGGACAGCGCAGGCTTTCGGAATCGATCCTCGCGTGGCAATGCTCTCCTACTCGACGCTCGGGTCCGGTTCCGGGGCATCCCCCGACCTCGTCACCGAAGCCACTGAACTAGCCCGCGCCGAGGCGCCGGACCTGGCCATCGAAGGCCCCCTGCAGTTTGACGCAGCCATCGATGCCACCACCGGGAAGCAGAAGGCCCCCCAGTCCTCCGTTGCCGGCCGTGCCAATGTCCTCATCTTCCCGGATCTGAATGCAGGAAACATCGCCTACAAGGCCGTGCAGCGCACCGCCGGAGCGGTGGCGGTCGGACCGATCCTGCAGGGGCTGCGCAAGCCCATCAACGACCTCTCCCGCGGCGCCAAGGTTGAAGACATCATCAACACCGTCGCAATCACAGCCGTTCAGGCCCAAGCAGAAGGAAGCAAGTAATGCCCCAGACCGTTCTAGTCATCAACTCTGGTTCCTCGTCACTGAAGTACCAGCTGATTGATCCCGATTCGGGGCACTCTCTGGCCCAGGGCCTCGTCGAGCGAATCGGCGAGGATATCGGTCATATCCACCACCGCTACTCGGTGCACGATGTCGATATCAACGAGCCACTCCCCGATCACGCCACAGCCATGAAGCTGGTTCTCGATCTCTTCGAAGAGGTCGGCCCTCCCCTGGCTGAAGCCAACATCGTTGCCGTTGGTCACCGCATCGTTCAGGGCGGGCGCTACTTCAACGGCCCAGCCCTGGTGGATGACCGCGTTGAGCGTCTGATTGACGAGCTCTCGAGCCTGGCACCACTGCACAACCCGTCCGCGCTGGTTGGCATCAAGGTCGCCCAGGACCTGCTTCCTGAGATCCCCCAGGTCGCCGTATTTGACACAGCCTTCTTCCAGGATCTCCCCGCCGAATCGGCGCTCTACGCCCTCGACCGCGATGTCGCCGAACGCTACTCGATTCGTCGTTACGGTGCTCACGGCACCTCTCACCGCTATGTCTCCCACCGTGTCTCCGAAATCCTCGGAGGTCGCGATCTCAAGCAGATCGTCCTCCACCTCGGTAATGGCGCTTCTGCCTCGGCCATCATCGGCGACCGCGCCGTTGATACCTCCATGGGCATGACCCCACTCGAGGGCCTGGTAATGGGAACGCGCACCGGCGACATTGATCCCGCTGTCGTCCTCTACCTGCAGCGAGTGGCGGGAATGAGCGTTGATGAGGTCGATGAGCTGCTGAACCGCCGCTCCGGGATGAAGGGTCTCACCGGCGATAACGATATGCGCCAGGTGCGCGACATTGCTCGTTCCGGTGACCATAGCGCCCGCAAGCGGGCGCGCGAGGCCCTCGACGTGTACGTCAACCGCATCGTCAAGTACATCGGTGCCTACACCGCAGAGATGGGTGGCTTGGATGTCATCACCTTCACCGCGGGGATTGGCGAGAACGACATCGACCTGCGTCGTGAGGTCTGTGCCCGCCTGGAGCCGCTGGGAATCCTCATCGATGAAGAGGCCAACAACCAGCGTCCCCGCCACGCAGTGACGATCTCGCGCAAGGGTTCGGTTGCCCGCGTCATGGTCGTTCCGACCAATGAGGAACTTGCCATTGCCACCCAGGCCATGACGGTGGTCTAGAGCCGTGGCTAAACGAGGTTGTCTTTACGAGCATGGGATGGCTCGAGTCGCAGGTGTGACCCTTCCGGTTCACCTCGCTGATCCCGCGGCGAATGCGCGGGAGATTATCGCTGCAGCCCGGGAGTGCCATGAGGACTCCGTGGCCGTGGCTGTCTTCCCCGAGCTATCCCTGACGGGCTACTCCATTGATGACCTCGTGTTTGGTGAACCGCTTTTGCAGGCGGTTACGGAGGGGGTCGACGAGATCGTCAGATCGTCCGTCGACCTCTTCCCCATCCTGGTTTTCGGTGCTCCCCTGCAGCTAGGGGACCGACTGTTCAACTGCTCCGTGGTTGTCCACAGGGGGCGCATCCTCGGCATCACCCCCAAGTTCCACCTGCCGAACTACTCGGAGTTTTACGAGGGGCGTTACTTTTCTACCCTCGACAGCCTTGACGAGGTTCACCCGGTCATTTGGGTCGGGCGTCTAGTCGAGGCCAACCCGGCTGACGAAACTGCCTTCCCATTTGGATCATTCCAGGTACGGGCTGATGACCTTCCCGGCTTCCGCCTTGCCACCGAGATTTGTGAGGACGTCTGGGTTCCGGTCCCCCCGTCTTCCGTTGCCGCCCTGCAGGGGGCAACCATCATCGCCAACCTGTCGGCCTCGCCGTTCACGGCGGGGCGAGGGGATACGCGCCGCTCACTGATTGCCGGCCAGTCGATGAGTTCGGTGACGGCCTACATCTACAGTGCGGCCGGCTTTGGTGAATCCACCACCGACCTGGCCTGGGATGGGGAAACACTGATTGCCGAGGACGGAACCATCCTGGCCGAGTCCAAGAGTTTCGCTCCCCGAAGGAAAATCACAGTTGCCGACATCGACCTCGATCTGCTGGTTCACAAACGCAGGTCGCGCAACACCTTTGCGGGGAATGCCAAAATCAGCGCTGCCGGAGAGTCCCCGGCTGTCGTGAACATCCTGCTGGATATCCCGCACTCGGATATCGGACTGCACCGCACCGTGGCGCGGTTCCCCTTCCTGGGTCAGGCAGAGCGCGACGATCAGGCCGAGGAGGCGCTGGAGATCCAGGCCAGCTCCCTGGTTCGCCGCATGACCTCCATCGGTACCGAGAAGCTCATTATTGGCGTCTCCGGAGGACTCGACTCCACCGTGGCACTGCTGGTGGCGGCACGTGCCATGGATTGGCTGGGTCGTCCTCGTACCGATATCCTCGCCTACACCATGCCCGGGTTTGGAACCACAGAGCGTACCCGCAGCAATGCCGAACTGCTCTCCACCCAGCTGGGCGTGACCTTTACTGAACTGGACATTCGTCCGGCGGCCACGGCAATGCTGCAGGCCATGCACCACCCATTCGCCGCGGGTGAACCGGTCTACGATGTGACCTTTGAAAATGTCCAGGCCGGCCTGCGCACCGACTACCTCTTCCGGCTGGCTGGTCAGCACCACGGCATCGTGGTCGGCACCGGAGACCTCTCAGAACTTGCACTTGGTTGGTGTACCTTCGGTGTTGGTGACCAGATGAGTCACTACGGGGTCAATGCGGGTCTTCCGAAGACGATGATCCAGGAGATCCTGCGTTCCGTCATTGCCAGCAATGAGTTCGGAGAGGTAGCGACCGGGGTCCTGCAGAGCATTCTTGATACTGAAATCTCCCCCGAACTGGTTCCCGGAGTCGACGGGGATGGCCAACCTACCGAGCACTTTATCGGCCCCTACGAACTGCAGGACTTCACACTCTTCTACGTTCTTGGCTCCGGATACGGTCCGGCCAAGATTCTCTTCCTGCAGGAGGCCGCCTGGGGTGAGAAGTACTCGAGGTCGGAACTGGTGAAGTGGTTGGGGGTTTTCTTCAGACGCTTCTTCAGTAACCAGTACAAGCGCTCGACCCTTCCGAATGGTCCAAAGGTAATGAATGCCGGCTCATTGTCGCCGCGCGGTGATTGGCGCATGCCCTCGGATGCCGTAGCCGCTGCCTGGTTGAATGAAGTGGCTGCCCTCGAGGCAGAGAAACAGGGAAAGTAGGGGCCCGGTGGGTGTACTGGTTTTTGTCCTAGCACTGGTTTTCGCGGTCGCCGCTGGCGGCCTTTTCATGGTGGCGCGAGTCTCGCAGCCGCGTAAGCGCGCCTACTTTACGGGCGCGGCAGGAGTCGCCCTGATTCAAGCACTCACCTTCGGGGTCATGGCCACCTACCCGGCAATGCAGCTTCCCGGCTACATCATCATTGTTGCCCTTGTCGGTGTCGTCCTGGTTCTGGGGCTGGTCTACCTGGGGAGCAGGGTCTCCCGGTAAATCTCTGCGATAGCAGTGATGCCCCGCTGATTTCAGCGGGGCATCACTGCCTTCAAAACCCGGGGAACCTAGGCCTTCTTAGGGGCGGTCATCGAGTACACGTCGAGCGCAACATCAAGCTGCTCAGGTGTAACCTCTCCGCGTTCGACAAAGCCGAGGTCCTCTACAGCCTCTCGGACAGTCATGTCCTGCTTGACCGAGTGCTTGGCGATCTTAGCGGCGTTCTCATAGCCGATGAGTCGGTTCAGGGGGGTCACGATTGAGGGTGATGATTCCGCGTAACGACGGCAAGCCTCAACATTGGCGGTAATCCCGTCGACGCAGCGGTCCGCGAGGGTGCGGGTGACATTGCCCAGAATGTTGATCGACTGCAGGAGGTTGGACGCGATCACGGGCAGCATGACCAGCAGGTCGAAGTTACCCTGGGAGCCGGCAAAGGCTATGGCTGCATCATTACCGATCACCTGGGCGGCAACCATGACTGTTGCCTCCGGAAGAACCGGGTTCACCTTGCCGGGCATGATGGATGATCCGGGCTGCAGGTCCGGCAGGTTGATCTCACCGAGGCCGGTGCGCGGCCCCGAACCCATCCAGCGCAGGTCATTGGCAATCTTCACCAGTGAGACCGCCACGGTGCGCAGGGCACCTGAGAGCTCAACGAGGGAGTCCTGGGCGGCCTGGGCCTCAAAGTGGTTGTGAGCCTCGGTGAAGGGCAGTCCGGTGTTTTCCGCAATCAGCTCGATGACCCGGGCCGAGAAGCCAGCCGGGGTGTTAATTCCCGTTCCGACTGCCGTGCCGCCGAGTGGTAGCTCAGCCAGGCGAGGCAGGGTGGACTCGACACGCTGAACCCCGTACTTCATGGCCTGGGCGAAGCCCGAGAACTCCTGCCCCAGCATGATCGGAGTGGCATCCATGAGGTGGGTTCGTCCCGACTTGACGACATCCTTGAACTCAATGGCCTTGCGATCAAGGGACTCTTCCAGGGTCTTCAAACCTGGAAGAAGAACCTCAACTACCGCCTGGTAGGCGGCGATGTGGATCGATGAGGGGAAGACATCATTTGAGGACTGTGAAGCGTTGATGTGGTCGTTGGGGTGGACCGACTTACCAAGGATCGACGAGGCCAGGTTAGCAACGACCTCATTGGTGTTCATGTTCGACGAGGTACCCGACCCGGTCTGGAAAATATCAATGGGGAACTCTTTGTCGTGCTTACCTTCGATGACCTGGTCGGAGGCTTCAACGATTGCCTTCGCTACCTCATCATCGACCACACCCAACTCGGCGTTGGCGAGGGCGGCGGCACGCTTGATCTGTCCAAGGGCCGCGATGTGGTGCGGGTTGAGGGTCTCTCCTGAAATCGGGAAGTTCTCTACCGCGCGCTGGGTCTGAGCGCTGTAGAGGGCGTCCCTCGGGACCTTGACCTCACCCATGGTGTCGTGCTCGATACGGTACTCCGCCATTATTTTCTCTCCTTGAAGTTACTTCATCTTCTAGTTTGGGGGCCGCGTGGTGCGGCCGGTGTCTGTGTTCAACCCGGGTCTCAGGTCGGTCGGTATGGGCTCACTACCACCTCGACCCTCTGCAGGTCTTTGACTTCGGCGTATCCCGTGGTGGCCATGGCCCTTTTGAGGGCGCCGACAAAGTTGAGGAAACCGTCGTCGCGAACGGAGGGTCCGTAGAGGATCTGTTCAAAAGAGCCAACGGTTCCAACCCGGGCCCTGTGCCCCCTGGGGACCTCGGGGTGGGTTGCCTCTGAACCCCAGTGCCAGCCCCGTCCAGGAGCCTCGGTTGCGCGTGCCAGCGCTGCCCCGAGCATGACCGCGTCGGCTCCGCACGCGATTGCCTTGATCATGTCTCCGCTGCGCCCCATGCCCCCGTCTGCGATGACGTGGACATAGCGACCCCCGGACTCATCCAGGTAATCGCGACGAGCTGCCGCAACATCCGCAATGGCGGTTGCGTTCGGGGCGTGAATCCCCAGGGACTGACGCGTCGAATGGGCTGCTCCCCCACCGAATCCAACCAGCACACCTGCGGCACCCGTCCTCATCAAGTGGAGGGCGGCCGTGTACGTGGCAACCCCACCGACAACTACCGGTACATCCAGTTCATAGATAAAACGTTTCAGGTTGAGGGGTTCGGCGCGGCTGGAGACGTGTTCAGCAGATACCGTTGATCCGCGAATCACAAACAGTTCGATGCCCGCTTCAACGGCCGTGCGCCAGTAGCGCTGGGTGCGCTGCGGTGAGAGGCGTCCCGCAACCGTGACACCGGCTGCCCGGATCTCTTCCAATCGCTGGCCGATCAGGTCATCCTGGATGGGGGCGGAGTAGATCTGCTGCAGCCGCTCTGTAATCAGCTCGTCTGGGAGTTCTGCAATCTCCTGAAGAAGCGGCAACGGGTCCTCATACCGAGTCCAGAGCCCGTCAAGATCAAGGACCCCTACCCCGCCCAACCGACCGATCTCAATCGCGGTCTGCGGGCTCATTACCGAGTCCATTGGAGCCGCCAACACCGGAATATCCAGGTGGAAGGCATCCAGCTGCCACGAAACATTAACATCTTCAGGATCGCGGGTACGTCGAGCCGGAATGAGCGCAATGTCATCGAGACTGTACGCCCTGCGGCCCCGCTTACCCCGTCCGATTTCGACCTCATAGCTCACGGACTACAGTCTATGTTCTTCCTCATCCTTAATCGGGGGACCTAGGGCGGTTGTCGAACTTGTCGGATCCTTGGGCGACAATGGGGGTATGGAAGATCTAGAAATGCTGCTGACCCCCGGCGGGTCAACCCGGACCCTGCCCGATGCACCGTGGGCAGGCTTCGACACAGAGACTACGGGTATCAGTCCCCGCTCCGACCGGATCGTCACCGCGGCTGTCGTGACATCTGAACCTCAGCAGCGCTCATCATTTCGGTCTCGAACCTGGCTGGCGGATCCCGGGGTCCCGATTCCCCCCGCGGCCTCTCGGATCCATGGCATCACCACCCAGCATGCCCAAAGCTACGGCGTTCCGATAGCTGAGGCGGTGGATGAGATCTGTGAGGAGCTGGCGCGCCAGGTGGACTCCGGGGCGGTCATCGTCGTTTTCAACGCCGGCTACGATCTCCCCCTCCTAGAGGCAGAGGCCAGGCGGCACGGGGTGCAAACCCTGGCGCAGCGTCTAGGCGGAGAGATCATGCCCGTGGTTGACCCCCTCGTCCTCGACCGGGCACTCGACCGGTACCGCCGGGGCAAGCGAACCCTTTCTGACCTGGCAGCCGTTTACGGGGTGGGCGTACCCGATGACACCCACCAGGCACACGTTGATGCCGAGCTAACGCTGAACCTGCTCAACGCCATGGTTCACAAGTACACCCGGTTGCAAGAGATCACGATCTCTGAGGTTCATAGCTTTCAGCAGGAAAGTCATGCGGCTTGGGCAGAGAACTTTGAGCAGTATCTGCGCAAGCAGGGACGCACGTCCTCGATTAGCCGCAGCTGGTTCTAAAAGGTGTGTTGAGTCCTGTAGTTGGGAGCTTGAGCCGTGATGGCAATGTCATGGGGATGCGATTCCTTCAGACCTGCCGAGGTGATCTGCATCAGTCGCCCACGCTCCTGCAGCTGCGCCAGATTCGGGCACCCGGTGTAGAACATCGACTGAGAAAGTCCGCCCACCAGCTGGTTTACGTTGGCGGCAAGGGAACCGGCGTAGGGCACCTGCCCCTCGATTCCCTCGGGCACAATGTCATCGTCGCTGGCCACTTCGGCCTGGAAATAGCGGTCCTTTGAGAAGGACTTCCTTCCTCTTGAACTCATGGCAGCCATCGACCCCATGCCGCGGTAAACCTTGTACTGTTTGCCGCCACTGAAAATCAGGTCCCCCGGGGCTTCCTCACAGCCGGCCAGTAGAGAGCCAAGCATGACGGTTGAAGCCCCCGCCACAATCGCCTTCGCAATATCGCCCGAGTACTGCAGACCCCCGTCAGCGATAATCGGGACTCCGGCAGGTGCGCAGGCCCGCGAAGCCATGTCGATAGCGGTGATCTGTGGGACCCCAATGCCCGCAACGACACGGGTGGTGCAGATCGAACCCGGGCCCACCCCGACCTTGACCGCATCGACGCCGGCATCCACCAGCGCAGCCGCGCCTTCTTCGGTCGCGATGTTACCCCCGATCACGTCGATTCCCGAGAAACCCGAGTCGTTCTTAATGCGGCGAATCATCTCGAGGGCGAGTTCTGCTGCCCCATTGGCTGTATCAACGACTAGGACATCCACCCCGGACTCCGCAAGCGCCTCGGCGCGTTCTAGGGCGTCTCCCCAGTAGCCAACTGCCGCACCGACCAACAGGCGTCCCTGGCTGTCCTTGGAGGCAGCGGGGTACTGCTCGGTCTTCACGAAGTCTTTGACCGTGATCAAACCGGCAAGGCGGCCGTCCTCGTCAATCAGCGGTAGCTTCTCAACACGATGCTGGCGCAGAAGGGCTTTCGCATCCTCCCTGCTGATGTTAGCCGGGCCGGTAATCAGCGGCATCGGGGTCATGCACTCACCGACCGTCAGGGTGGCCCACGAAGAGTCAGGGATGAACCGTAGGTCCCGGTTGGTGATGATCCCGAGAAGGCGCCGCTTCTCATCGACTACGGGCAGTCCCGAAACCTTGTACTTTCCGCATAGGGCATCGAGCATCTCAATGGTGGCGCCAGGCGTGACTGTTACCGGATCTGCAACCATTCCTGATTCGCTACGTTTCACCAGGCGAACCTGATCGGCTTGGTCCGCAATGGACAGGTTGCGATGGATGATGCCCAGGCCGCCGAGCCTCGCCATGGCGATGGCCATTCGTGATTCTGTCACGGTGTCCATAGCAGCAGAAAGAAGCGGGATTCGAATTGAGAGGTTCCGGGTTACAGCCGCGGTGGTGTCAACTTCCGATGGGACTACCGCAGTCACCTCCGGAAGAAGCAGTACATCGTCGTAGGTCAACCCGGTTCCAGCAAATTTGTCTGTGCGGTAGCGTGCCATGGCCAGATTCTATCTGCGTCCCCTCCGAAACCCCCATCCCGGACGGGGAGAATGACCAAGTGAACAGTCTTGAAAGGTCCGTGTCATCGAGGCTTCATGGCCTCGATTAGATCCGGCCTGTCCGGCAGTTTTTGAAGGGTTTTCGCACTGCGTTATGCAGCAGGAGCGGAGTCATATACTGGCTGTTCACACCTTCTTTGGGCAAAAAATACGCCCTCAGCGCCAATTTCATGCCAGATACGACAACCTCCTTGTAATTCAGCGCCGTTATTCAATATGCTTTCAACCGTTACTGAACGTTCGAGGACGCACGGAAAGTGCCTGTCGACGAATAGTTGACTAGGGAAGTTGGCGTTAAATGGCTGAGATTGCACATCTACCGGGACCTCTCATTGACAAGTGGGAATGGCAGTACCGCGGAGCTTGTCGTGAGATGGACACAGAGATTTTCTTCCACCCCGAGGGTGAACGGGGACCGTCTCGCAGACGTCTTGCGGCTGAGGCCAAGAAGGTCTGTGCCACCTGCCAGGTGATTGAAGAGTGTCGCAACCACTCGATCCTCTCCCGCGAAGCCTATGGGGTCTGGGGGGGCTTGACCGAAGAGGAACGTCGCCGCATCATCCGAGCCTCTGACGAAAAGGCCCGTCTCAGCTCTTAGTCCGAAGGCTGCTCCCAGCAGGCTTAAGCAGGAAAGGTCCGACCGAATCTCTCGGTCGGACCTTTCCTTTTGCCCTGTTAGACCAGCTTGGCCAGAACATCACGGGCGGAAAGAATCAGGTAGTTCTCACCCGCAACTGTGACTTCGTTGCCCCCATAGCGGCTGTAGATCACGGTATCGCCCACCGCGATGTCCATGGCGACACGGTTGCCCGAATCATCAATGCGACCCGGTCCAGCGGCGACAACCTCACCCTGCTGGGGCTTCTCGGTTGCGCTGTCTGGAATGACAAGTCCTGAAGAAGTCGTCTTCTCCGCGTCTCCGGTCTTAATGACCACACGATCTTCTAGCGGCTGAATGGAGATCGACATCGTCGCACTCCCTTTCTCACTGTCGTTACGTACGTTCTCAGTCGGGCTCACGCCCCGGGGCCCTGCCGTCGCGGGGGTCAGGACCTCAAACTGATCGAAGAGGCCCTCTTAGACCTCTCCCATCGTCAGTTAGTCTAGGCGCGGCCTGGCACTCAAACAACCTGAGTGCCAACCATTTGAGCCGACTCCCCCAAGGGCGAACACCGGGGAGTCCGGCTGACAGATTTACCGGTCACCACGGCTGTGCATGGGGCAGACTTGGGTCCTGAGAGGAGCATCTCAGGATTCTCTCAAACAGTTGTCAACCGGCCCGGAGGTTCCTCGATGCCCCTCGAGTTCGCTGAGTCAGAGCGTTCTTCCATCGGAGTGGAGTGGGAACTCCAGCTGGTGGATAAAGACTCCAATGATCTCCGTCAAAGCGCTGACACCGTGATCGCTGAGGCTCGAAAGTACCCCGAGCTCTCACCGCATATTCACCGGGAAATGCTCCTCAACACCGTTGAGGTCACGTCCGGTAAGCGCAACACGGTCAATGAGTGCATGGAGGACCTTCGTTTCGGGGTGGCGTCACTGCGGGACTTCACGGACCCCCTGCGCATTGACCTCGCTACCGCCGGAACCCACCCCTTCGCGCGTCCCGCCTACCAGAGGGTCACCGACTCACGTCGCTATGCCGAGCTGGTTGATCGCACCCAGTACTGGGGTAGGCAGATGCTGCTTTACGGGGTGCACGTTCACGTCGGGATTGAGGATCGAAGCAAGGTTCTACCGATCATCAATGCCCTGGTCACGCGTGCCGGTGTCCTTCAGTCCCTCTCTGCTTCCTCCCCGTTCTGGGCGGGAGAGGACACCAGCTATGCCTCGAACAGGGCCATGATCTTCCAGCAGCTTCCCACCGCGGGGATGACACCCCAGTTTCACCGGTGGGAAGAGCTCGAGCGCTACCACGACGGAATGTTGAGGACCGGCGTCATTGACTCCTTTGATGAGTTGCGCTGGGATATTCGCCCCTCTATCGGCCTCGGGACAATCGAACTGCGCATATTCGACGCCTGCACCAACATCCTTGAGGTGGAAGCTCTCGCCTCCCTCTCCCACTGCCTTGTCGACTACTACTCGCAGATGATTGACGCCGGTGAGAAGCCGCCCGTGATCCCCCAGTGGTTTGCAGATGAGAACAAGTGGCGCTCAGCCAGATACGGAATGGAAGCCATCCTCATTTTGGATGAGGACGGCAACGAGGAACACATCCGGGACATCGTTGAGAAAATGCTGGTTGACCTAGCGCCCACCGCTGAGAAACTCGGCTGCTCCGACGGGCTCTCAAAAGTTCGTCAGATCCTCACCTTCGGGGCTTCTTACCAGCGTCAGCGCGCCGTGGCGGAAGCCAACCCTAAGCACGCATTCGATGACGTGGTCGAGCTGATGCGCGCCGAGATGGGCGCCGACTCTCCCCTCTCGCCACAGGCGTTCTCGGAAATCCGTCAGGCGAACACCCGCCACAAGGGAGCGGGGCGCAGGATCTAGGAAACGTAGATTTCCGAGAGGTCCATTGAAGAGTCTGGACCGAAGTTTGCGGGCGAGGGCGAAGCCCCCGCCTCAACCAAAAGGGCCCCAATGGCAGCGATCTGGGCTCCGTTATCCGTGCAGTAGCGCATGGGAGGGATGCGGACCTCAACCCCCTTCTTCGCAGCGCGCTCGGCAAGGAGCTGACGCAATCTCGAGTTGGCAGCGAACCCTCCCCCCACAACGATGGTGTTGCACCCCTGCTCAACCGCGGCGCGAACTGCCTTTGCTGACAGCGAGTCATTAATCGACTCGGAGAACGCGGCAGCCACCTCTGCGTGGTCGGCATCGGGATTCTGGGTCAGGTGTCGTGAGACTGCGGTCTTGAGGCCGGAGAAGGAGAAGTCGTACCGGTAGCGGTCCTTGTCCTTACCTGCCCCCAGCCCCCGGGGGAACCGCAATGCAGCCGGGTTCTCGGCTGAAGCTGCCAGTCGGTCCATGTGGGGACCCGCGGGATAGGGCAGTCCGAGCAGTCGCCCGACCTTATCAAAAGCCTCTCCGGCTGCATCGTCGAGGGTGCCGCCCAGCTCTGTCACAGAACGGGCAATGTTCTCGATGAGGAGCAGGTTGGAGTGCCCCCCGGAAGCCACCAGACCAATGAACCGGTCGGGAAGACGCCCGTGTTCGAACATGTCGATGGCCAGGTGTCCGATGACGTGATTGACGCCGTAGAGTGGCACGCCAAGTGAGGTCGCCAAACCCTTCGCGGAAGTGATGCCCACGGTCAGAGAACCAACCAGGCCGGGGCCGGCCGCACAGGCAATCGCGTCGACCTGGTTCAGGGTGACGCCCGCCTGGTCGAGGGCGGTGTCAAGAGCGGGCATGAAGCTCTCCAGGTGCGCTCGCGATGCAATCTCAGGAATAATCCCCCCAAAGCGGACGTGCTGATCCATCGAGGTGGCCGTAACGTCCGTGAGAAGTTCCGTGCCGCGGACGAGGGCGATCCCGGTCTCATCACAGGTGGATTCAATGCCAAGAATTAGGGGTGCAGAGTTCACGCCCAAATCCTACCGCTCCCGCACCCTGGAGAACCGAGGTGATAGCCACACCAAAGGTGAGATTGGCGTAGGTGCCGACAAGAAGTGGGTGGCAGAACCTTTCGGTTCCACCACCCACTAACTTCTATTGCGTCCGCCTGGGACAGCCGCTTTCTAGTAGCCCTTGAATGAGGCCTTGGTGAGCTGGCGGTTCAGCGTCGAAATGACATCCAGTGGGATTTCCTTCGGGCACACAGCACTGCACTCACCAATGTTGGTGCAGTTACCAAAGCCTTCGGCATCCATCTGGTTCAGCATGTTCACCACGCGGCTCAGGTTCTCAGGTTCACCCTGCGGGAGCAGGCCGAGGTGGGTGACCTTGGCCGCGGTGAACAGCATCGCCGAAGCGTTCGGGCAGGCCGCAACACAAGAGCCACAGCCAATGCAGGCCGCGGCCCCAAAGGCCAGGTCAGACTTAGGCTTGGGTACCAGAGTGACATTGGCATCGGGAGCTGCGCCAGTGTTCACCGAAATGTAACCGCCCGCCTGGATGATGCGGTCAAACGCGCTGCGGTTGACCACCAGGTCCTGAACGATGGGGAATGCTGTGGCGCGCCACGGCTCAATGGTGATGGTGTCACCGTCGTTGAAGGACCGCATATGCAGCTGACAGGTGGTGGTGACCTCGGGTCCGTTGGCGATACCGTCGATGACGATACCGCACTGACCACAGATGCCCTCACGGCAGTCAGAGTCAAATGCGACGGGATCTTCGCCGCGAGCAAAGAGCTCCTCATTGAGGATGTCAAGCATCTCGAGGAATGACGAATCCTCGGATACTCCCCGGACCTCATACTCGTGGATCGCGCCCTCTACGGTGGGGTTGGCCTGGCGCCAGATACGTAGTTTCAGGTTCACTTGTAGCTCCGCTGCTTCAGTTCAATGTTCTCGTAAACGAGGGCTTCCTTGTGGAGAATCGGCGGGTTGTTCTCGCCGGTGTACTCCCAGGCTGAGACGTGGAGGAAGTTCTCATCGTCTCGCTTTGCTTCGCCCTCTTCAGTCTGGTGCTCATCACGGAAATGACCACCCGCGGACTCCTCACGGTTCAGAGCATCTATACACATCAGCTCACCGAGGCCGAGGAAGTCAGCTACGCGACCCGCCTTCTCCAGTGACTGGTTCATCTCACCAATCGACTTTCCGGGAACACGCAGGTCGGTCCAGAACTCCTTGCGAAGTTCACGGATCAACCCGATTGCCTTGAGGAGCCCCTCACGGGTGCGGGACATACCGCAGTACTCCCACATGATGTGACCCAGTTCCTTGTGGAACGAGTCGGCAGAGCGAGTTCCATTGATGCTCATGAGGCGATCAATCTCTGCCTGAGCAGACTCCTTGGCTTCGACAACCGCCGGTGAGTTTTCGTCAATCTTCTCAAAGTAGGCCGCCTCAGCCAGGTAGTCACACATGACTGCTGGCAGTGCGAAGTATCCGTCGACCAGACCCTGTAGGAGGGCGGAGGCGCCAAGTCGGTTGGCACCATGGTCAGAGAAGTTCGCTTCACCGGCGACGTACAGGCCCGGAATCGTTGATTCGAGGTCGTAGTCGACCCAGGTACCACCCATGGTGAAGTGGACGGCCGGGTAGATGCGCATCGGAACCTCGTAGGGATCCTCTGCAGTAATGCGTTCGTACATGTCAAAGAGGTTGCCGTACTTAGCCGAAACCGCATCCTTGCCGAGGCGGTCGATCGCATCCTGGAAGTCCAGGTAGACGCCGCGGCGCTCACCGTTGACCTTCGGGCCAACACCAAGACCGGCATCGCACATGTTCTTCGCCTGGCGTGAGGCGATGTCACGGGGAACCAGGTTGCCGAACGCCGGGTAGATGCGTTCGAGGTAGTAGTCGCGATCCTCCTCTGGAATCTCGCGAGGGTCCTTGTCGCAGTCTTCGACGTTCTTGGGAACCCAGATGCGCCCGTCATTACGAAGTGACTCTGACATCAGGGTGAGCTTGGACTGCTGGTCACCGTGCTGCGGGATGCAAGTCGGGTGAATCTGCGTGTAGCAGGGGTTGCCGAAGAAGGCGCCCTTCTTGTAGGCCCTCCAGATTGCCGTGGCGTTGCACCCCATCGCGTTCGTCGACAGGAAGAAGACGTTGCCGTAACCGCCCGTGGCGAGGACGACTGCGTCAGCCGTGTAGGTCTCAAGTTCTCCGGTTTCCATGTTGCGGCAGACGATGCCACGAGCCCGACCGTCAGAGACAATCAGCTCAACCATCTCGTGGCGCGGGTGCTCACGAACGGTTCCGGCAGCAACCTGGCGCTCCAGTGCCTGGTAGGCGCCAATCAGAAGCTGCTGACCCGTCTGGCCACGAGCATAGAAGGTACGTGAGACCTGGACGCCACCAAATGAGCGGGTATCAAGGTAGCCACCGTACTCACGAGCAAACGGAACGCCCTGGGCCACTGCCTGGTCGATGACGTTCATCGAGCATTCTGCAAGTCGGTAGACATTGGATTCACGGGCGCGGTAGTCGCCGCCCTTTACCGTGTCGTAAAACAGCCGGTAGGTGCTGTCGTCATCGTTGCGGTAGTTCTTGGCCGCATTGATGCCGCCCTGTGCCGCGATGGAGTGCGCGCGCCTGGCCGAGTCCTGGTAGAAGAAGGCATCGACGTTGTAGCCCTGCTCACCCATCGAGGCGGCAGCCGAAGCACCTGCCAGACCGGTACCGACCACGATGATGCTGAGCTTGCGTCGGTTAGCCGGGTTGACCAGCTTGACCTCTGCCTTGCGGGCTTTCCACACCTCAGACAGAGGAACATTCCTCGGTGCCTTGGTGTCTTCGATGGGGTCACCTAGTCGGTAGAGACCATCAATAAGAGTTGCGTCAGTCATTTTCCTAAATCCTCTTTTGCGCCCTAGTTAATGACGCCAACGGCGATGAACAGCGGCGGAAGCATGAACATCACAAAGATGGCCGCTGCGACAAGGCCGGAGAGCCACAGCATGAACCTGCGGGTGTTCTTACGCACCCAGCCCATGGTCTGGAACGCCGACCAGAAGCCGTGTCCCACGTGTGCGGTCACCAGGGCCATAAAGACCAGGTAGAGCACAAACACCCAGGGCTGCTGGAACGATGCAACAACCATCTCGTAGGGGGTCGCCTCGCGGGTAAAGCCGGTGGTGATCGTGAGGGTGGTGAACTGCAGCAGGTGGAAGACAATCAAGAAGATCAGCAGAACACCCGAGATCCTCATCGTGCGGGCCGCGTAGGCGTCAACCGCACTCTTCTTCACCGCGTACTGGTGGCGTCGGGCCTTCTTCGACTTCGACCAAACGTGGAGCGCTGCGAAGATATGCACCAGGACCGCGAGGACCATCACGGCCCGGAAGACCCAGATAAATCCGCCCTTGGGGAAGATCGGGTAGAACGCATCTGACTTCAGCCAGTGCGCGTAGTGGTCATAGGCTTCAGGCCCAATGAAGAGCTTGAGGTTGCCATAGGCGTGGAACAACAGAAACAGAATGAGGAAGAGACCGGTGAGGGCCATCAACTGCTTTACGAATACAGTTGTGGTCCAAGCGCGCCGCCTCTTCGTTGCGACAGTATTAGTGGCCATGAATCAAACCATACGGAGCGGATCCACAGTTCACCCGGGACCTTTTGGTCACATGACTTCCCCCGGGATGTGATCCACGTCAAAACCGCTAGTTTGTGCGGAAATCTTGGGACGTTTCCCCTTTTTCGTAGCTCCCGGACACGCCCATACCCGGGCTCACCGAAGATCGATTCAGCCCTGTTTACGCAACATTGATTTAGGGAAAAAGAGTCCTGGCTCTCAAAGCTTGATCCCCATCCTCACCGCATCCTCGAGTGGCGCGCGGTAGTAATCTCGGATTAGTCCCAGGTCTCGGAACCCCAAACCCGTGTAGAGGCTCCGGGCTGGAAGGTTCGAAACCCTCACCTCAAGGAACACCTCCTCCATCCCGCTGTCCTTCGCGCGGGCAAGTAGGCCTTCCACTAGGTGGCGACCAACTCCCCTCCCTCGTTCTTCATCACGGACGGCCAGGGTCATGAGATCTCCCTCGACACCGCCCTTCACTCCCCCGTACCCGATTAGTTCATCAGCGCGAAAAGCCCCCAGGTAGTGGCTCCAGCGCCCCCCGATCTCAACTCGAAGGACCTCAAGCGACCATGCCTCCCGTGGAAACACAGACACTTCAATGTCGCGCACCGCCTCCGCGTCATCAACCGTGAGGGTGCGATAGATGATCTCCACTCAGGCGGTCCCACCGTGGATATCAGGGCGACGCAGGTAGAGGGGTTCCAGGGTCAACTCTTTACCAAGGCCCCGCTGCAGTCGGTCCTCTAGAATGTCCGCCAGCACGGCGGCATCCAAGTCGAGCGACTTGGCACCCACCGAAGCCAGCACTTCTTCAAGGTGGGCCGGGCGGGTCCCGGAAAAGTACACCTCAGCCTCGCTGTCACCGACGATGGACAGCGCATTCTCTAGGTTTCCAACCCGGGGTTCAACCACCGTCTGGATCCCGCTCTCCCCGAGGGCGAAGAGGGCCGAGTAGACCTCTTTCCTGCGGGCATCCGTGAGGACCAGGACCTGTCGACCCACTACCTCAGCTCCGCCGCCCAGCATCTGCCACGCCACTACCTCAAGGCTGGGGATGCCATACACGGGAACATCGAGACCCCGGGCAACAGCAGCCGCGAACGCAATCCCCGCTCGGAGTGCCGTGAACGGTCCGGGGCCAACTCCGACCGCTACCCGGTCAATCGCAGCCTCACGCACCCCGCCGTCGATACCGGCCTCTGCAACCACCTGCTCCAGCAGGACCCCGAGGCCCTCAGCCTGGTGCCGCGGATCGGTGTCGACGGCTCGCGCCAGCGCTGCTCCGTCCTCAACAAGAGCGATGGTGGCGTTGACCGAGGTGTCGATGCAGAGTGTGCGCATGGCGTCTCCCTAATCGTTGGGTTGTGGCAGCTAGTTGGCGGTCGCGGTCAGCCAGGTATCCAGGCGGTCCCTGGTCCCCGAACCCGTTGCGGACACGGTGATGAGGCGTCCGTCCTCGTCATCAAAGTTAATTTCGATAACGAAGCGATCCTCACTGAGGTGATCCACCTTTCCGCTTCCCCATTCGACCACCGTCACCGCGCTGTCAAGGGAGGTTTCGAGGTCGATAGTCTCCATGTCGAGGTCATCACCAACGCGATAGGCATCAACATGAATGAGGTCGGGTCCCCCACCGAGGGAACGGTGGACGCGGGAAACAATATAGGTCGGAGAGGTGATCCGTCCCCGCACCCCCAGGTGCTCACCAAGGCCCTGAACCAGGGTTGTCTTCCCCGCCCCAAGGTCACCGATGAGGACGACAAGGTCCCCCGCGGCGAATAGGTCTGCGAGACGAGTGCCAAAATCCCGCGTCTCCTCCGCGTCCCGTGCGTGGAAGGTTAGCGACTGTCCGCTCATGCTCCGGTCCCATCGTTGGTGGCTAGGAAGTCGTAGTTGATCTGCTCGGGCGGGTCGACGAAAACTCGGACAATGTGCTCTGGTAGGCGCGAAAGGATCTCATAGTGGATGGTGTCGCTGACACGCGCCCAGTCATCCACCGAAGTTTCTCCGCGGGCCGGGTCCCCGAAAAGAACAACGGGATCCCCCACCTGGGCCGGTGTGGTGGCAGCCGTCCCGAGATTGATCATGGCCTGGTCCATACAGACCCGACCGATGAGGGGGGCATCGATAACGCCCTCGGCTGTTTCAACCTGGACGCTGACCCTGTTCGAAATGCTGCGGGGAACACCGTCGGCATACCCCACCGGGAGCAGTCCGATCCAGGTCGGTTCCTGAGCCTCCCAGGTGCCACCATAAGAGACTCGCGTTCCCGGCTCTACAAGTTTGACCTGGGTAATAGTGGTGGTGAAGCGCCCGGCGGGGGTCAGACCAAGCTGCGCCGAGGAGGCCGCCTGCGGGTTCGGAGAGAAACCGTAGATTCCGATCCCGGGTCGGACCATATCGAAGCGCGCCTCCGGGTGCCACAGGGTGGCAGCCGTTGCACCCAGGTGACACACCTCGGGGTTGAGGCCCGCGGAAAGAACGGACTCCCGGTAGTCCGAGAAGCGCCTGATCTGGCCTTCGGTAACGGCTCTACCGGGCCCAGAGGGATCGTCGGCCTCGGGAAGGTGGGCAAGCAACCCCACCACCTCAATCTCCCCCCGATCCTGAGCCTTCCGAGCCAGTGCCGCCAGTTCTGGAAGCTCAACCTCGGTGGCACCGCCGCGGGACATGCCGACGTCAACATTGAGGTGGACCCGGTTCGGGCGCATTTTCACGCCCTCGTCCTGGGCCACGGCGTAGGCTGCGTCGACGGCCTGCTGAAGCTGTCCCACCGTGGAGACCGAAACATCGAGACCCGCCTCGTGGGCAGCCACCCAGTCCGTGTCAGGAGCACCGATCCAGGTGAGGATCCGGGACTCCTCCCTGGCGATTCCTGCAGAGTCGAAGTCCTTTCGCAATGCAAGCGCCTCGGGGATGCGCGAGACGGCAAACCAGTTGACGCCCTCATCAAATGCTGCGAAAGCCACCTCTGTACGGCCGAAACCATATCCATTTGACTTCACCACCGCGAGCAGCGGGACACCTCCGGCGTGCTCTCGCAACGCGCGAACATTAGCGCGCACTGCTCCAAGGTCAACGGTGATACAGGCTGGGTAGTGATCGGGTTCCAAGGTTTCCACCCGGCCCATTATTCCACCGCCTTTAGGCAACATCGAGCGTCTTTGCCACTCCGAGCAGAAGGGCACCCACGACCAGGACTGCCACCCCTATGGAGATCGTTACCATTTCCTTGCGGGTCCTCTTCTCTTTGAGGATGAGGATGCCTCCGAATGTGGCGATAATGACGCTCAGTTGCGAGAGCGAGAAGCCGACCGCGACCCCGACCTTTATCTGTGAAAACTGCATAATCACCACACCCACGCCCCAGATGATCCCCGGAATGAAGGCGCGAAGGGTGTACTTACTGAGCCTGGTATCGACCCTTCCCAGTTCCTTTGAGAAGAAGGGGAAGGTGAGGACGAAGCTGGCGAGGACGACACCTACGGTCTGGAAGAAAAACGAACGAAGGGGATCGACATCCCAGAAGCGAATGATGATGGGGAAGGCAATAAAGAGGCCGGTTGAGATCAGGGTGTCAATGATCCCAGAGAACCACTCTTCGGGGCGTCCCGCTGTCGGCTTCTTGGTCTCGGTCAGGGCGACGGGGTCCCGTGAGTCCACCACCGCCATCGGGAGATAGGGGGCAGCGACCACGTCGTCGTCAGTGTCAGCCCCGTCCTCCTCACTCTGTTCCCAGGAGGTGAGGACGGCGCCGAAGATAACCAAGGCCAGTCCCACAATGCCCACCGGAAGGGCCATGGTACCGAGCCATTCTCCGAAAAGAAGGATACCGAGCAGGGAGATTCCGAGCAGCTGCCCACCGGTGGTTAGGGGCATTACCCGAGAGACACCAATCTTGTGGAAGGCCCTGATCTGAAAGTACGTGGCCAGGCCAACCACCAGGCCGGCACCAAAAGAAACCAGAATGGTGGTGGCATCCGTGTTGAGCCCCATGAAGAGGGCGAGTATCGTTCCGACCACCAGCGAACCCGTGGCTAGACCGAGAGTCTGCTGCCTGCTGTCCCCACCCGATTTCATGAGCACGATACCCATGGAACCGTAGAGAAGGGCTGGGACCAGGGCGAGCAGGAAGTACAAGTTCAACAACCTTTCTGAAGGACGGAACCGAAGGTGGTCGGGACTGAGTTCGCGATCTGTGACGCCGTGATAGGCATTCCACCGCGGCCCGTGGGTAACCGCTCCGAGAACCCGGCTGCCTGAGCGGCGGCTAATCCATGCAATCCTACGGCGGCAGCCGCGGCCCCGCTCATGAGAGTGGGGGTGAGATGCGTGCCTTCCCGCTCAACCTGCTGGCTCAGCGCGGCGAGGAGGGCCGCGATAACGCCGGCCAGCACATCGCCCGATCCAGCAGTAGCGCCCCAGCCGCACGGGGCCGAGTAGGTGTAAGTGGGCCCACCGGGGACTGCGACGCAGGTGGTGGCACCTTTGAGGACCACGAGACAACCGGCAAGCTTCGCCAGGTCCCGCGCACCGGCGACCACGTTCCTGTCCAGCTCCTCCCTCGACCTCTCCTCCCCCAACTGCTTGAACATGGCGGCGCCCTCCCCGGTGTGCGGGGTCGCCACCACCAGGGGGTTTTGCCCCACCCACTGGCGGATCCCCAGAAGTGCTCCCGCGTCAACAACCAGGGGTCTTGGACCCTCGGCCCACTGCCCCGCCACCGCCTCCGCCTGAAGGACCATCGAGGAGTCCCAGCCGCTTCCGATAACCGCCACATCCGCCCGACCGGCTCCGACCACCACTTCGGGGAACGACTGAAGGACCAGGTTTTCACACCTTTCAGGGCCCGCGTAGCGGACGAGGCCGGCTCCCGCACCGAGCGCACCGTGCACCCCAAGCACCGCGGCTCCCGGATAGGTTGGGGATCCGGTTGCCAGCAGAACCGAACCGCGGCTGTACTTGTTATCGTTCGGGCCGGGAACCCGTAGCTGTTCCGCGATAAATGCCTGGTTGATCTCGATCATTTCGCCTCCGTAGTCCAAGGGTAGGCATATGCGGGATACTTGGGCCGTGATCAACGTTGACGTGGGCCATCACAGCCAGAGCCCCTTTGAGCATTTTAGTCGTGACCAGTGGTCGGCTCTCGCCTCGCAGAGCCCACTGCCACTTACGGAAGACGACGTAGAGGCCATCGCCTCACTGGGTGACCCCATCAACCTCTCTGAGATAAATGCAATTTACAGGCCGCTCTCCGCCCTCCTTCAGCTCTATGTCGATGGGACCTGGCGAACGAGGGCGGCCAGACGCTCCTTCCTCCACGAGGGATCCCACAACACCCCGTTCGTGATCGCCGTTGCTGGGTCCGTCGCAGTCGGTAAGTCAACTGTTGCGCGACTCCTACGCCTTCTTCTTTCGCGGTGGGCCCGCACCCCACGCGTCGACCTGGTTGCCACAGACGGCTTCCTCCTGCCGAATGCCGAGCTGAAGCGTCGCGGCCTCCTCGAACGCAAGGGATTTCCAGAGTCTTACGACAGGGTCGGCCTCATCGATTTCGTAGCTCGGATCAAGGCGGGTCATGAGAGCGTTACCGCCCCCGTCTACTCGCACGTCACCTACGACATTGTGGAGGGCGAGTTCGTGACCGTGAACCGCCCGGACATCCTCATCGTCGAGGGTCTCAATGTTCTTCAACCGGCTCGCATCGGTCCTGAAATACCCGGGGTCGCACTCTCTGACTACTTTGACTTCCAGCTCTACGTTGATGCCGACCCCGAGGATATTCGGGCCTGGTACGTGGACCGCTTCCTGCAGCTTCGCCACACCGCGTTCTCGGACCCGAGGTCGTACTTCCGCAACTACGCCAAGCTAACGGACCGACAGGCGCACGAAACGGCACTCCGGCTGTGGAACACGATCAACATGCCGAACCTGGTGGAGAACATTGAGCCCACCCGCCCTCGCGCCACAATGGTGCTGCGAAAAGCCGCTGACCACAGCATCCAGGATGTGTATCTCCGGAAGATGTAGCCAGCGGCTTCGCAACGCGGTTGGGACTAAAGCGTGAGGTGCTTCTTCACGGCATCTCCCAGCAGCTCGGCAAGACCATCGGCCTGCAGCTGGGTTGGTGCCTCCACCATGACTCGAACCAGAGGTTCGGTGCCTGAGGGTCGCATGAGGACCCGGCCCCCATCTCCCAGCAGACGCTCAACGAACCCGACGGCCTCGACAATCTCGGGGTGATCCAGCCCGTTGCGATCGATTCCCGAGACGTTCAGGAGGGTCTGGGGCAGACGCGGGATGTCCGACACAAGCGCAGAGAGCGACTTACCGGACATCTTGACCATGCGCGCAATCAGCATGGAGGTAAGGATGCCGTCTCCGGTGGTGGCGTACTCGGCAGCAATAACGTGACCGGACTGCTCACCGCCAAGGGAGAACCCGCCCTCACGCATGGCTTCGAGGACGTACCTATCGCCTACTGCGCTCTGAACGATGGTGATACCTTCGGCTTCCATCGATTTGACGAGGCCGAGGTTCGACATCACCGTCACCACCAGGGTGTCATTGTTCAGTTTGCCTTCGCTGCGGAACTGGCGAGCTAGAGCACCCATGATCTTGTCCCCGTCAACCAGGTTCCCTGAGCCATCGACGGCCAGGCAGCGGTCGGCATCGCCGTCATAGGCGACACCAAAGTCGGCGCGCGAGGCAACTGTGGCAGCTTGAAGTTGCTCCGGGTGGGTCGAACCACAGTTGTCATTGATGTTTCGACCATCGGGGGACGCATTTATAACCACCACGTCCGCACCACTGCGGCGCAGTGCCTCGGGGCCGAACACCGAAGCGGCACCGTTGGCGCAGTCAACGGCAATTCTTAGCCCGGTGAGGTCGGTTCCGCAGGACTCTACCAGGTGGTCAACATAGCTCTTTTCAGCCAGGTCGTCGTCGTACCAGACCTCACCCACAGCGGCGCCAATCGGGCGGTCCCAGGGCTTATCAAGAAGGGCCTCAATCTCATCTTCAATGGCATCTTCAAGTTTGAACCCACCGCGGGCAAAAAACTTGATGCCGTTGTCAGGCATCGGATTGTGGGAGGCCGAAATCATCACACCGAGGTCGATTCCCTCTGCCGTGGCGGTGACGTGAGCCACCGCGGGGGTGGGGACGACTCCCACGCGGATCACATCCATTCCAGCTGCCGCTAGACCGGCTGCTAGAGCGTGATCCAGGAACTCACCCGAGATACGGGTGTCGCGACCGATGATGGCCCGGGGGCGACGTGAGCCGCGCGCCTTCTTATCAGTCTTGCCGATTCGCCTTGCTGCCGCCTCACCAAGTGCGAGAGCCAGCTCCGCTGTGATATCGCGGTTTGCCAGCCCGCGGACACCATCGGTACCAAATAGTCTGCCCATCTTCAGCCCTTCTTCTGTTGGTCCCCTACGAGGCTACCCCCGGTGGACCGATCGTTTAAGTATAGAAAGTCCCCGACACACAGGGTGTCGGGGACTTTCCAAAGTGTCTCGAGTACTCGACTGTAACGATTAACGCTTCGAGTACTGGGGTGCCTTACGTGCCTTCTTGAGGCCTGCCTTCTTACGCTCTACAGCGCGGGCATCTCGCGTAAGGAATCCGGCCTTCTTCAGTGCGGGACGGTTGGCCTCACGGTCAATCTCGTTCAGCGCACGGGAAACACCAAGACGCACTGCGCCGGCCTGACCCGAGGGGCCACCGCCGTGAACACGAGCGATAACGTCAAAACGTCCCTCGAGGTCGAGCAGAGCGAACGGTGAGTTCACCAACTGCTGGTGCAGCTTGTTCGGGAAGTAGTTGTCGAGCTTACGACCATTGATGGTCCACTCGCCGGTGCCGGGAACCAGGCGCACACGGGCGACTGCTTCCTTACGGCGTCCAAGCCCTGCGCCCGGTGCGGTGATCGAAGCGCCAGCGCCGGGAGCTGAACTCTCAGATTCAGATGTGTACGAGCTGGGAACGACTTCCTCTTCCAGCTCCAAAACTTCGGTGGTCTCAGCCACGGTTCTCCTAAAAAGTCTCTGCCGTCGGCGCCCGAGTTACTGGGCGACCTGCTTCAGCTGGTAAGGGGTGGGCATCTGAGCGGCATGGGGGTGCTCAGGACCCGCGTAGACGTGCAGCTTCTTGATCTGCTGACGACCAAGAGAGTTGTGAGGAATCATGCCCCAAACAGCCTTCTCAATCGCGCGCTCAGGGTGCTTGTCCATGAGGGTGCGGTAGGACACCGTCTTCAGGCCGCCCGGGAAACCGGAGTGGCTGTATGCCATCTTCTGATCAAGCTTGTTGCCCGTGAGGACGATCTTGTCTGCGTTGATCACGATAACGTAGTCGCCCATGTCTGCATTGGGAGCAAACGTCGGCTTGTGCTTGCCACGGAGCAGCGTGGCGACCTGGGCGGAGAGACGTCCGAGGACGGCATCAGTTGCGTCGATGACGTACCACTTCTTGTCCGCATCGCCAGGTTTCGGTGAGTAAGTGCGCACCTGTCTAGCCTTCAATTCTTTTCATTTGGAACGGAGTCTCACACTGCCAGCGGGCGGCGGCCGGAGTCCCTGTTCACTTTAAAGTCACCGTTGCGTGGAGCAGACATAAGTCCGGATTTCACGGAGCGTCTGGCGTATAGAACGAGTGGGAGGTGTTCAGTACACGGACCACACAACAGCGTCCAGTGTATAGACCGGTGTTCACAACGGTCAAAGGTGCCCGAAAAATGTGCCTGACTCCTCAGTCGCCTCACCCACTTAGCAACCACAGTCTTCCGCCCCCGGGAGAGTGCGCAGACGGCGCGCCCGACCAGACTGAAGTGCCCATTCCGTCTCCGGCGGATAGCTCACACCTAGAAGTGTCAGTCCCCGGGCGGGAGCAACGGGAACACCGTGTCCTCGCGTGGGTTGGTCGACCAGGGACCGGGCCCACGCGGCGGTTTTCGCCCCGCGTCCGACCTCGACGAGGGCGCCGACAAGGGACCGCACCATCGAGTGACAGAACGCATCGGCCTCGACGTGGACTTCGACGGCACCGTCCGCCTTACGCTCAACATCTAGTCGACGCAGGGTACGGATTGTTGTCGCGCCCTCCCGCGGCTTGCAGAAGCTAAGGAAGTCGTGTTCACCAAGCAGTTGTTGGGCTGCATCCCGCATCTGATCGGTACTCAGGGGTCCGGTGCTAGTCCACCAGTGGTTGCGCCGAGTGAGCGGATCCCGCGACTCGGCGGCGTCAACAATGAGGTACTCATAGGAACGCTGCAACGCTGAGAATCGGGCATCAAAGTCCCCTGACACCTGGGAGACCCGGGTGAGAATGACATCCGACTCTCCCTTCGCGAGGATGCCGCGGGACAGCTCAGCGCCCTCAAGCACCCTTCGCCAGCGCTCCGAGTAGGACGCTCCCAGCAGCGCATTGAGGCGGTCACGAAAAGCTCTTAGGTCGCCCTCTGTAAAGTTCCCGAGCGCTCTCGGGAAGGTCGGCAACCCCTCGCCGTTGACCTGGCCCACGATGTCCAGGTGCGCCACCTGCGCCCTGGCGTGGACGCCGGCATCAGTGCGTCCCGCAACAGTCAGTCCTGCCGGTTGGCGCAGGATGGTGGCGAGGGCGGCTTCGACCTCACCCTGAACCGTACGCAGTCCATCCTGCTTGGCCCAGCCGTGAAAGTCAGTGCCGTCGTAGCGAAGATCAAGGCGAAGTCGTCGAGTCTGATCTATCATCACGCCCCCCTTCCCCTCCTAGGTGCGGCAGCTCCCAGGCCCGTACACCCCCGAAAATCCCCGCTTCGTTACGAACGAAGATGATGTTCTCTGAAAGGGAGTTTCGCGGGGGCATGATAATCCGGGAGGCATTTCCGCCCCCAACGTATAGGCGGTCCCACATGTAGACCGGACGGAAGCCATCGATAACCCGGCGGATTCGCCGAGACCAGTGGGCGTCGCCCAGTCGAAGCCGTTCGTGCTCTCCAATGTAGTCGTCATAGGTCAGTCCCCAGCGGACCAGACCCTGCGAGAGCTCAGCATGGGGGGCCAGGACCCCCGAGTTGAAGACTGCGTTCCCGAGGCCGGTTCCCAGGGTGATGATCATTTCGAGGCCGGTCCCTGTGATGACTCCGGCCCCCGCCACCTCAGCATCGTTGAGGACCAGGGCAGGAAGCCCAAAGGCCTCCTCAATAGCACCCTTCATATCGAAGCCCTGCCACAGGTCCCGCAGTTCTGGCAGCACCTTCGAACGGGGGCCGTCCCTGGTGATGTAGTGCGGGGTGGCTATGACACGTCCGTGGCGAATCATCCCCGGCATTCCCACCGTGACACGGTTGGCCGCGGGGAGAAGTTCAGCGATCTGGACGATCGTTGCAACCAGCAGCTCAGGCGACAGCGGATACGGCACTCGGCGGCGAACGGGGGTGCTCACAACGGTGCCGAACTCATCCACCACGGAGCCCTTGATGCCACCCCCACCGCAGTCAATGCAGAGGGTGAGAGAACGGTTGCTTGCCATGACACCAACCTACCTTCCCACCAAGCTAACTCTGACCCATGGGAGCACTGCCAAATGAAGATCGCCCGGATCCAAAGGAACCGGGCGATCAACTTGATACGTGAGTTACTTGTCGTCTTCTTCGACAGCTACCTCTTCGGTCGGGGCGACCTCGTCGACAACTACCTCTTCGACAACGGGCTCCTCAACGACAGCTTCGGCAACCGCTGCAGCAGCGATGTTCTCAGCAGTCTTGACCGTAGCCTTCTTGACGACTGGCTCAAGAACAACCTCGATGACGCACATGGGGGCGTTGTCGCCCTTGCGGTTGCCAACGTGGGTGATGCGGGTGTAACCGCCATTGCGAGCCGGGTCGATCTCAGGGGTCAGAACATCGAACAGTTCGTAAACTGCGTCGCGATCCTGGATCTTCTTGGCAACGATACGTCGATCGTGGATTGAACCTGACTTCGCCTTGGTAATCAGCTTCTCAAAGTAAGGCTGAAGAGTCTTCGCCTTAGCCTGAGTGGTCTTCAACGAACGGTTGTAGATCAGCTGGGTCGAAAGATTCGCCAGAATCTTCTTCTGGTGTGACGCGCTGGCGCCGAGCCGGGGGCCCTTCTTAGGAGTGGGCATGAATGCTCCTGAATAAACTTAAAGTTGGATCAAAAAGTGGTTGGGCTAGAGGCCCAGATCATCACTGAAGATGGACTCTCCGGCTTCGCCACCCTCACCGGGCAGTACCGAGTCCTTGAGGGCCATCCCGAGGCCCGCCAGGGCCTCCTTGATTTCCTCAATCGACTTGGTTCCGAAGTTACGGATGTCGAGCAGGTCAGCCTCGCTGTGAGCGACCAGTTCACCGACGGTGAGAATACCGCGGCGACGCAGGGCGTTGTACGAACGGGACTGCAGGTTCAGTGTTTCAATCGGCAGCGCCAGGTCCGCAGCCAGGGTCTCATCGGTGGCGGCAACGCCAATCTCGATTCCCTCGGCCTCGACGTTCAGGTCGCGTGCCAAACCGAACAGCTCAACAAGTGTCTTACCCGCCGATGCGACAGCATCACGAGCGGCGATAGACGGCTTCGTTTCCACGTCGAGGACGAGGCGGTCGAAGTCGGTTCGCTGCTCAACACGCGTCGCCTCAACACGGTACGTAACCTTGAGGACGGGCGAGTAGATGGAGTCCACGGGGATCTCGTCATAAGAAGCATCAAAGTGCTTGTTCTGAGCCGATGAAACGTAGCCACGGCCACGCTCCACAGTCAGCTCCGCCTCCAGCTTGCCGCGCTCATTCAAAGTCGCGATCAGCAGGTCCGGGTTGTGAATCTCAACGCCGGTCGGAGGGGTGATGTCTGAGGCAAGAACAACGCCGGGACCTGATTTACGCAGGTACATGACCACCGGCTCATCATTGTCCGAAGACAGAACCAGCTGCTTGATGTTCAGGATGATCTCAGAAACGTCTTCCTTCACACCCTCAATCGTCTCGAACTCGTGGGGTACGCCTTCGATACGGAGTGAGGTGACTGCAGCGCCCGGAATGGACGACAGCAGTGTGCGACGGAGAGAGTTGCCAAGCGTGTAGCCAAACCCAGGCTCAAGAGGCTCCAGGGTAAAGCGCGAACGATTATCGGAAATGACTTCTTCAGTGAGGATTGGTCGCTGTGCAATAAGCACGTTGATTCCTTTCTTCTCGGTGACCGCTATATGACACCGAGGGCGGATCCGCGCGGGGCGGGAAGTTACCTATGAGATGTTCCCGAGGGCGGCCGGAGCCGCCCACGGGAGGAAGTCAACTAGCCGCGTCGACGCTTGGGGGGACGGCAACCATTGAATGCCTGGGGGGTGACATCCTGAATGGTGCCAACCTCAAGCCCAGCTGCCTGAAGCGAACGAATTGCGGTCTCGCGGCCCGAACCCGGACCCTTGACGAAGACATCAACCTTCTTCATGCCCTGTTCCTGGGCACGGCGCGCAGCTGCTTCTGCAGCAAGCTGAGCGGCGAAAGGAGTCGACTTACGTGAACCCTTGAAGCCAACCTGGCCGGAGGAGCACTGTGCAATCACGGCACCGGTGGTGTCGGTGATGGAGATGATCGTGTTGTTGAACGTCGAACGGATGTGTGCCTGTCCGTTGGTTACGTTCCTACGCTCTTTACGACGCGGCTTACGCGCGGTCGTGGCGCGGGTCTTCTGTGCCATGTGTTCTACCTACCCGTCTACTTCTTCTTACCGGCGACAGTGCGCTTCGGTCCCTTGCGGGTACGTGCGTTGGTCTTGGTGCGCTGTCCGCGTACCGGCAGGCCACGACGGTGGCGCATGCCCTGGTAGCTACCGATCTCGATCTTGCGACGAATATCGGCCTGAACTTCGCGTCGCAGGTCGCCTTCAACTTCAAAGTTGGCGTCAATGTACTGACGAAGGGCAACCAGGTCTTCTTCCGAGGTGTCCTTCACGCGCAGGTCGGGGTTGATGCCCGTTGCCGCAAGCATTTCTTTCGAACGGGTACGGCCAATGCCGTAAATGTAGGTAAGCGCAACCTCAAGCCGCTTGTCGCGGGGGAGGTCAACGCCGGCGATACGTGCCATGTTCCTTTTGCTCCATTGTTTTCGAAGGTGTCACTTTCTCTACTGCGACATTGCTCTTACGCGCAGCCCCGGCCTTCGAACCGAGGGTCCCCGGACATTTGTCCGGTTCGAGAAAGCACTTCCATTGCCACCCGGTGACCCGGGCGCCATTCTGACCTAGGTCAGCCCTGGCGCTGCTTGTGGCGGGGGTTCTCGCAAATCACCATGACGATGCCGTGGCGACGAATCACCTTGCACTTGTCACAGATCTTCTTAACGCTTGGTTTAACTTTCATTGCTTTTCCTTTGTCGCTGACGCGACTGTCGAGGCCTCTTCCCCCGAAGCAATGCTCCGAACGAAGTTAACCAACCTGGCCTTACTTGTACCGGTAGACGATCCGTCCCCGGGTCAAGTCATATGGGCTGAGCTCTACAACTACGCGGTCATCCGGCAGTATTCGGATGTAGTGCTGACGCATCTTTCCAGAGATGTGCGCCAGAACGATGTGTCCGTTTTCGAGTTCGACACGAAACATCGCATTGGGAAGTGCCTCAACAACATTTCCTTCGACTTCGATCACGCCATCTTTTTTTGCCATAAAGTCCGCAAGTCCTTAACTTAGCCAGTGGCATCCAAAATGAGTATGCCCGACTGTTTAGCCTAGTCGAGTAATCCCAGTCGAGAAAAGAGCAGGGCCGTCCGAGTTAGCGAACTCACGAAAGTCGCTGGTGTCTAGACAGTGAAGTCTGTGATTGGGGTAATCCCGTAGGGCGCCAGGGCCGTGGCTCCGGCATCAGGGGATGTCAACACTGAAATTCCCTTAGTACCGATGGCGACCGTATGCTCCCAGTGGGCCGCATCCGTACCCTCAATCGTCACAACCGTCCAGTCATCGTCGAGGACTGTCGAGGACGAGTCCCCCGCGATTACCATCGGCTCAATGCAAAGTGCCATACCGGGAACGACCTTTGGGCTGCGACCGCGGGTGCGGTAGTTGTAGACGGTGGGATCCTCATGGAGGTTGTTCCCAATCCCGTGCCCGGTGTATCCCTCAATGATCTCCGGCGTCCACCCCTGCTCTGCCTTAATCCCGGGGGCTCGCTCATCAACGAAGTCCTCAATCGCGGCACCGATGTCATTGATCCGCCGGGCCTTCGCGACAGCTGCGATTCCCGCCCACATCGAACCCCGCGTCACCGCCGACAGGGCGCGGCGTCGTTCGAGGTCGACGGTACTGACACCGTCAACGATCTCGGTGGAGTGTTCGCCATTCACAAACCCCGCGTCGGTGATGTGGCGGTCCCCCACTATCACCGTTACCGCGGCGTCACCGTGCCACTTCTTGCCATCGCGAACCACGTAGGCGCCACAGTCGTATGACACGATGTCGCCCAGCTGCAAGGTGCGTGAGCCAGGGATCCCGTGAACGACCTCGTCATTCACCGAAATGCAGACAGTTGCTGGAAATCCCTGATAGTGGAGGAAGTTTGGCTTAGCGCCGGCGCGTGCCACAACCTGCGCCACGACCTGGTCAAGTTCCGCCGTGGTCTTTCCCGGCGCCGTGGCCTCGATTAGTGCCGAGTGAATGGCAGCGACAACCTGCCCGGCTTCACGCATGTACTCCAGCTCAACATTCGACATCACAGTCGGTCGCCTCACTTGCTGCACAGCCCCTTTGAGGACAGGACAGCCAGGATATCCTCGTGGATCTCCTCGCGTGTCTTAGCGGCATCCACGACCTCAAGAAGGTCCTGATCCGCATAGTAGGTGGCAATCGGCTCTGTGAGCTCGTGGTAGTCCTGCAGTCGCTGCACGAAAACCTCAACTCGATCATCCGAACGTTTTTCAATGCCGGCGCGCATCTGAAGTCTCTCGACAACGACTTCCTCAGGGGCCTCAAGTTCGATTACGACATCTAGTGAGACACCGCGCTTGGCAAGCAGATCACGCAGTGCGTGCGCCTGGTTCAGGTTGCGGGGAAAGCCGTCAAGGATGAAGCCGTCCTCGACATCCGGGGCGGAGAGTCGCGCATCAACCATCGGGACCGTAATTGAGTCGGGGACAAACTTACCGCGAGAGATGTAGCTGTCCGCGAGGCGACCCAACTCTGTCCCCTCATCGATGTTGCTGCGAAAAATCTGTCCGGTTGAGACGGTCGGAATACCGAGCTTCTCTGCCAGCCAGGTGGCCTGCGTTCCCTTGCCTACTGCAGGTGGTCCCAGAAAGATCACCCTGGTCACTTGAGGAACCCCTCATAGTGATGTTGCTGCAGCTGAGAGTTAATTTCTTTAACCGTTTGGAGGCCAACGCCAACCATGATCAGCAGGGTCGTGCCACCGAACGGCATCTGACCGGGACCAAGCCTCAGTGGAACCATCAGAATGGAAGGAAGGATCGCAATGATCGCCAGGTAGAGGGCACCCACCGTGGTGATTCGGTTGATGACATAGCGCAGGTAATCAGCGGTTGGCTTACCAGCGCGGTAGCCCGGGATGAACCCGCCGTAGCGTTTCATATTGTCCGCGACCTCATCCGGGTTGAACGTAATCGAGGTGTAGAAGAACGCGAAGGCGATGATAAGCAGTGCGTTCATCACCATGTACCAGCCGTCCTGGCCGGAGAAGTTACGACCGATCCACTGGACCCATGCCGAGTTCGGATCCCCGAACTGGGCGATCAGAGGCGGCAGACCAAGAATAGAGGTCGAGAAGATCACGGGGATAACACCCGCCATGTTGATCTTGAGAGGAATGTAGGTGGTCGTTCCACCGTAGGTTCGGCGTCCAACCATGCGCTTGGCGTACTGAACAGGGATCCGTCTCTGGGCCTGCTCCACGTATACAACCGCGACAGTGACGGCCAGAATAATCAGAAGGATGACCAAAACGGTGGTCCAACCACGGGTCAATCCGATGTCCCACAGCTGCATCGGCATCGTGGAAACAATCGAGGTGAAGATCAGCAGAGACATACCGTTGCCGACACCGCGTTCGGTAATTAGTTCACCGAACCACATGATGACGGACGTGCCTGCGGTCATGACCAGAACCATGAACAGGTAGGTCGTAAACGTCGCATTAGGAATAACGTCGCTGGCACAGTTCGGGAACATCTGGCCCGAAGCAGCCATAGAAATCATGGTGGTGGACTGTAGAACAGCCAAGAAGATCGTCAGGTAGCGGGTGTACTGTGTCAGCTTTGACTGACCCGACTGTCCTTCAAGATGAAGGTCCTGCAGTCGGGGAACAGCGACCCTCAGCACCTGGATGATGATCGAGGCCGTAATGTACGGCATGATCCCCAGCGCAAAGACTGAGAGCTGCATAAGCGCGCCACCGGAGAACAGGTTGAACATGTCCAGAAGGGACGTTGACTCCTGTTGCGCCAAGCAGGCGTTGACGTTAGAAGCTGACACTCCCGGAGTGGGAACGAACGTCCCAAGGCGGTACAGAGCCATGATCAACAGCGAGAAGAGGATTTTCCGTCGTAGATCAGGCGTGCGGAATGCCTGTGCGAAAGCCTTGAACACACGTCCTCCATGCCCCAAAAGGGGTGAATAGCCAAAATTGCGCAGTCGTCTAGTCATCAAGACTAACTGCAGAGCAGGTTCACGTTACCTGCTTCGACGAAACAGGCACAAATTATGTGGAAAAAGTGGAGGGCGTCAAACTTCTGACGCCCTCCACTCTCTACTAGCGAGCGACTAGGGAGCCGCCTGCTTCCTTGATTTTTGCCTCAGCGGAAGCCGACCACTTGTCGACCTCAACCTGAAGCGCTACGTTGAGCTCTCCCCCGCCCAGAACCTTTACAAGTTCGCCCTTGCGAACCAGGTTCTTTGCGACGAGATCCTCGACGGTAACGGTGCCACCCTCCGGGTATGCCTCAGCCAGGGTATCCAGGTTGACAACCTGGTACTCGACGCGGAACGGGTTCTTGAACCCGCGCAGCTTCGGCAGACGCATGTGAAGGGGCATCTGGCCACCCTCGAAACCGAGGGGAACCTGGTAGCGAGCCTTGGTACCCTTGGTACCGCGACCAGCGGTCTTACCCTTGGAGCCTTCACCACGACCCACACGAGTGCGAGCCTTCTTGGCGCCCGCAGCAGGGGCCAGGTGGTGCAGCTTCAGGACTTCACCCTCGGCGGGCAGGTTAGCGTTCTTCTTCTTAGTTGCCATACCTACTTCGCCTCCTCTACTTCAACCAGGTGCCTGATGGTGCGGATCTGACCGATGACAATCGGGGTGTCCTCACGTACAGTCTTCTGACCGATCTTCTTGAGACCCAGGGACTTTGCAGACTCCTGGATGTTCTTCTTCTGACCAGAAATGGACTTCTTAAGAGTGATCTCAAGTTTCGCCATTAGTTGCTCACCCCCGCAGCTGCCTTCTTGGCTTCTGCGTCTTCAGCAGCAGCCTTCTTCTCAGCAATTCCCTCGGCGCGTGCGCGAAGCATTGCGGCGGGAACGACGCGTTCCAGCGGCAAGCCACGGCGTGCGGCGACGGCTTCGGGCTCCTCTAGCTCCTTCAGTGCAGCAACAGTCGCCTTGACGATGTTGATGGCATTGGAGGAACCAAGGGACTTGGTGAGGACGTCGTGGATACCAGCGCACTCGAGTACTGCGCGGACCGGACCACCGGCGATAACACCGGTACCCGGAGCGGCAGGACGCAGCATGACGACGCCTGCGGCATCCTCACCCTGAACCTTGTGCGGGATCGAACGGCGAACCATCGGGACACGGAAGAAGTTCTTCTTTGCCTCTTCTACGCCCTTGGCAATAGCCGCGGGAACTTCCTTGGCCTTGCCGTAGCCGACGCCAACCATACCCTCGCCGTCACCGACGACCACGAGTGCGGTGAAGGAGAAACGACGTCCACCCTTCACAACCTTCGACACGCGGTTGATCGTTACGACGCGCTCCAGGTACTGGTTACGTTCCTGTTCACGGCGGTTGTCACGACGGCCTTCACCGCGGCCACCACGGCCCCGGCCCTGACCTGCTCCATCGCGGCTCTGGCGCGCGGAGCTGTCCTGATCGTTATTACCTCGCTGCTGTGCAGCCATCAGATACTCTCTCTTCCTTAACTCGCGCCTACAGCTTCAGGCCGCCCTCGCGGGCGCCTTCCGCTACTGCCGCAACTCGGCCGTGGTATGCGTTTCCGCCACGGTCAAATACGACCTCTTCGATGCCGGCTTCCTTGGCACGCTGAGCGATAAGCTCACCGACCTTGCGGGCTTTATCAGTCTTCTTGGCGTCATCGCCACGCAGTTCGGGCTCCATAGTGGAGGCCCAGACCAGCGTCTTGGCTTCGACGTCGTCGACTACCTGAACGAACATGTGACGGTTCGAGCGGGTAACAACGAGACGGGGACAAATGGCTGTGCCGCTGACCTTAGCGCGAACACGCTGGTGACGGCGCCTACGAGCAACGAACTTGCCCTTACCTTTAACCGCGTAAGCCATCACTTACCCGCCTTTCCGACCTTGCGACGTACAACTTCGCCCTCGTAACGAATGCCCTTGCCCTTGTAAGGCTCTGGCTTACGAAGCTTACGAATGCTTGCGGCAACCTCGCCGACCTGCTGCTTATCGATGCCCGATACAACGACCTTGGTCTGGGAGGGAACTGTAAGTTCGATTCCAGCAGCAGGCTCGATGATAACCGGGTGCGAGAAGCCCAGGGCGAACTCGACGTTGGCGCCCTTCTGGGTCGCACGGTAACCGGTACCGACGATCTCCAGGGTCTTGGAGTAACCATTGGTTACGCCTTCGACCATATTTGCAACCAGGGTGCGGTACAGACCGTGCAGCGATCGTGCATCGCGGCTATCAACCGCGCGCTCGATCAGGACTTCGCCACCCTCAACACGAGCGGTGATGGGCGAGCGCAGCTCCTGAGTAAGGGTTCCCTTGGGACCCTTAACCGTGACGATGTTTCCGTCAACATTTACTTCTACACCAGCGGCAATAGCCACCGGCTGCTTACCGATACGTGACATTCGCTTTCCCCTTACCAGACGTAGGCAACGACTTCGCCGCCCACGGCCTTGTCAGCCGCCTGGCGGTCGGTGAGCAGTCCGGACGAGGTCGACAGAATCGCCACGCCCAGGCCACCACGCACCTGCGGGAGGTTAGTGGACTTTGCGTAAACACGCAGACCCGGCTTGGAAACGCGCTTGAGGCCGGTGATGGCACGCTCACGCTTGTTTCCATACTTGAGGCTGAGAACCAGGGTCTTACCGACGCGGGCATCCTCAACCGAAACAGCCTTTATATAGCCCTCTTTCAGAAGAATCTGCGCGATGGCATTCTTCAGCTTCGAGTAGGGCATCGACACAGACTCGTGATGAGCCTGGTTCGCATTGCGCAGACGCGTCAGCATGTCTGCGATTGGATCAGTCATTGTCATTTTGGGGCGGACCCCTTCCTCGACGCGGTTTCCTTGAACGGGCTTTCAACCCGTGGACCTACGTCGTAAGTTTTACCAGCTGCTCTTCGTGACGCCCGGGAGATCACCCTTGAGGGCCAACTCACGCAGGCAGATGCGGCACAGGCCGAACTTGCGGTAGACCGATTGGGGACGGCCGCAACGGTTGCACCGGGTGTATGCGCGAACTGCAAACTTGGGCTTGCGGCGCGCCTTGATCTTGAGCGATGTCTTTGCCATCGTTTAGGCCTCCTTGAAGGGGAAACCGAGTTTACGCAGGAGCTCGCGCCCCTCCTCGTCGGTATCCGAGGACGTGACGATGGTGACGTCCATACCGCGAACACGGTCGATCTTGTCAACGTTGATTTCGTGGAACATGGACTGCTCGGTCAAACCAAAGGTGTAGTTACCGTGTCCGTCAAACTGCTTGGGTGACAGACCACGGAAGTCACGAATTCGGGGAAGCGAGACCGACATGAGGCGGTCGAGGAACTCCCACATACGGTCGCCACGAAGGGTGACCGAAGCGCCGATAGCCTGGCCTTCGCGCAGCTTGAACTGAGCGATCGACTTCTTGGCACGGTTGATGCGAGGCTTCTGTCCGGTGATGGCCTGAAGATCAGCGATTGCACCATCAAGTGCCTTCGCATCACGAGCAGCTTCACCGACACCCATGTTGACAACCACCTTGACGGGCTTGCCAACCATCATGACGTTCTCAAGCTTGAACTCTTCAATAAGTTCACCCTTGATCTGGTTCTCGTACTTTTCCTTCAAACGGGGGCTCATGCGTCAAGCTCCTTACCCGGGGTAATGCCACGACGGCTTCCGCCACGGGCGACACGAACACGAACGGTCTTCTTCTTACCGTCGCGCTCGATGACGTCCTCACGGAATCCAACGCGAACGGGCTTGCCGGTCGACGGATCTACGAGAGCAATCTTTGCGATCGAGATAGGTGCTTCAGAGCTGATAATTCCGCCCTGATCACCAGAGGCGCCCGGACGAACGTGACGGGTCTTCAGGTTGACACCTTCGACCAGTACGGTTCCTTCCGAAGGGAACACCTTGATGACGCGACCCTGCTTGCCCTTGTCACCGGGAGCGAGCGGCTCGAAGCCCTCAGCCTCACGGCGATCGTTGCGTGCCTGCATTTTCTTGGGGTCCGAGGTACGGCCCCGGACGACCTCTACCAGGTCACCCTTTTTGATCTTCGCGGCCATCAGATCACCTCCGGTGCGAGCGAAACGATGCGCATAAACTTCTTCTCGCGTAGTTCGCGACCAACTGGGCCGAAAATACGCGTGCCACGAGGTTCGGTGCCATCTGTCTTCAAGATGACTGCCGAGTTCTCGTCGAAACGGATGTACGAGCCATCCGAGCGACGTGACGATTTCTTCGTGCGGACGATAACCGCGCGGACTACCTCACCCTTTTTGACGTTTCCGCCGGGGATGGCGTCCTTAACGGAGGCGACAATCGTGTCGCCAATGCCCGCGTAGCGCCGACCTGAGCCGCCCAAAACACGGATGCAAAGAAGTTCCTTTGCTCCCGTGTTGTCAGCGACTTTAAGTCGTGACTCCTGCTGGATCATTCCTTATGACTCCTGTCGTCGTGCTGGTTCTCTCCGGTAAACCGGAGAGCCTGGCCGAACGGATTTGGTTGCTTGGAAAATGCTAGTGCAAGGTAGGGCCAAAGGAGACTTCCTTTGGCCCACCTCACTACTTTGCCTTTTCCAGGATCTCGACTACTCGCCAGTGTTTCGTGGCTGACAGCGGTCGGGTCTCCATGATGCGGACGAGGTCGCCCACGCCGCATTCGTTGTTTTCGTCGTGCGCCTTGACCTTGACGGTCTTGCGAAGCACCTTGCCGTACAGCGGGTGCTTGATGCGGTCCTCAAGGACCACAACGACGGTTTTGTCCATCTTGTCGCTCGAGACAATGCCTCGGCGAACCTTGCGCTGATTACGCTCAGCAGCAGTTGAATCTGCCATCTCTTCTAATCCTCGCTACCGGGCGCCGTGCGGAAACCAAGTTCACGCTCACGTGCAATGGTGTAAATGCGGGCGATGTTCTTGCGAACTGCCTTCATGCGACCGGAATCTTCTAGACCACCGACAGCCTGCGAGAAACGCAGGTTGAACAGTTCGGCCTTGGCGCGCTCGAGCTCCTTGCGAAGCGCGGCGTCATCCATGGCGTCCAGATCCGCTGTGGTCAATACGTTGTCAGCCATCAGTTCTCCACACCCTCACGGACTACGAAACGGGTCTTCATTGGAAGCTTGTGGCGCGCGCGACGCATTGCCTCGCGTGCCAGGGGCTCCGAAACACCACCCAGTTCGAAAATGATTCGACCGGGCTTGATCGGGGCAACCCACCATTCGGGTGAACCCTTACCGGAACCCATGCGGGTTTCAGCAGGCTTCTTGGTCAGGGGGCGATCCGGGAACACGTTGATCCAGACCTTGCCACCACGCTTGATGTGACGGGTCATGGCAATACGAGCTGCTTCAATCTGACGGTTGGTCAGGTAAGCGTGCTCGAGAGCCTGGATACCGAAGTCACCGAAGTGCAGCTCGGTGCCGCCCTTAGCCATACCCTTACGGTTTGGACGGTGCTGCTTGCGGTACTTTACTCGACGGGGAATCAGCATCTGCCTCAGGCCTCCGTAGCGGTCTCAGCGACCGGAGCCTGCATGTCCGCGTCAACGGATGCAACCTGGTCGGCAGCCTCGGTGTTCTGACCGGCGTTGCGAGGAGCGCGTTCTGCGCCTTCCCCACGTCCACCACGACGACCCGGGCCACGACGATCCCCGCGACGGTTACCACCGCGGTTAGCCTGCTCAGCCTGGGCACGAGCGAACTCACGTTCGGTCATGTCACCCTTGTAGATCCATACCTTCACGCCGATGCGGCCGAAGGTGGTGCGGGCTTCGAAGAAGCCGTAATCAATGTTGGCGCGCAGCGTCTGCAGGGGTACACGACCCTCGCGGTAGAACTCGCTGCGTGACATCTCAGCACCACCCAGACGACCGGAGCACTGGACACGAATGCCCTTGGCGCCGGCACGCTGTGCGGACTGGATTGCCTTACGCATGGCGCGTCGGAAAGACACGCGAGCCGCGAGCTGCTCGGCAACACCCTGGGCAACCAGCTGGGCATCGATCTCGGGGTTCTTGACCTCAAGAATGTTCAGCTGAACCTGCTTGCCGGTGAGCTTCTCGAGGTCCTGGCGGAGGCGATCAGCCTCGGCGCCACGACGCCCGATAACAATGCCCGGACGAGCGGTGTGCAAGTCAACACGGACACGGTCGCGAGTACGCTCGATCTCAACCTTGGAGATACCTGCGCGCTCGAGGCCATCGGAAAGAACCTCGCGGATCTTCACGTCCTCGTCAACATAGTCGCTGTAGCGCTGACCCTTGGTGGTCGAGTCCGAGAACCACCGCGAACGGTGTTCGGTGGTGATCCCCAGGCGGAAACCAGTGGGGTTTACCTTCTGGCCCATCTAGCGATCCCCTCTCTTCTCATCTTTAGTTCCAACAACCACGGTGATGTGGCTGGTGCGCTTCAGAATCGTTCCGGCGCGGCCCTGGGCACGCGGCTGGAAACGCTTCATAGTCGGGCCCTCATCGACATAGGTCTCGAGAACCCACAGGTCGGCATCCTGAATGCTTTCGCCGTTCTTGTCAGCAATGACCTTGGCATTGGCAACTGCCGAATGCAGGATCTTGTTGACATCGCGGGCTACACGCTGGGGTGCGAACTGCAGCATATCGGCTGCCGCCAGGAAGGACTTTCCACGGACCTCGTTAACGACCCGTCGTGCCTTCTGCGGCGTGACGCGAACGTAGCGCGCCTTCGCCTTGGCTTCCATCTTCTAGCTCCTTGCTTCCCCAGCGCCTAGCGGCGCCGGCCCTTACGGTCGTCCTTCACGTGGCTGCGGAAAGTACGCGTTGGCGCGAACTCTCCGAGTTTGTGTCCAACCATCGACTCCGTTACGTAAACCGGAACGTGACGACGGCCGTCATGGACTGCGAAGGTCAGACCCAAGAAATCCGGGGTGATCATCGAGCGGCGGGACCAGGTCTTGATGACCTGCTTGGTTCCCTTTTCTACCTGCTCGTCAACCTTCTTCTGCAAGCTCGGGTCTACGTAGGGACCCTTCTTCAAACTACGTGGCATGTGTCCAGCTCCCTATCAGCGCTTCTTGCCCGTGCGACGGCGGCGGACGATCAACTTGTCACTCGGCTTGTTCGGACGACGGGTACGACCCTCCGGCTTGCCCCACGGGCTAACCGGGTGACGACCACCCGAAGTACGGCCTTCGCCACCACCATGTGGGTGATCGACCGGGTTCATAGCAACACCACGAACCTTGGGACGCTGACCCTTCCAGCGAGCACGACCAGCCTTACCAAGCGAGATGTTTGCCTGCTCTGCGTTTCCGACGGAACCCACGGTTGCACGGCAATCCATGTCAACGTTGCGGATTTCACCGGAGGGAAGACGCAGCTGTGCAAAGCGACCTTCCTTAGCGACCAGCTGGATCGAAGAACCAGCTGAACGAGCGAGGCGAGCACCCTGGCCGGGGTTGAGCTCCACTGAGTGGATCACGGTACCGAGGGGGATGTTGCGCATCGGCAGGTTGTTACCAACCTTGATGTCGGCCTTCGGGCCGCTCTCGACAACCTGGCCAACCTTTACACCCTGAGGTGCAATGATGTAGCGCTTCTCGCCGTCTGCGTAGTGCAGCAGTGCGATGTTCGCAGTGCGGTTCGGGTCGTACTCAATGTGAGCAATGCGTGCCGGTACGCCGTCTTTGTCATTGCGCTTGAAGTCAATCAGACGGTAGGCCCTCTTGTGACCGCCACCGCGGTGACGTGAGGTGATACGACCGTATGAGTTGCGGCCACCACTCTTGCTCAGAGGGCGAACCAGCGACTTCTCGGGGTGCGAACGGGTGATCTCGGAGAAGTCCGAGACGCTGCCGTGGCGACGACCAGGAGTCGTCGGATTATATTTGCGAATTGCCATTTTCCTCTACCCCTGCGCCTTAGATCCCGGACTGACCGAAAATGTCGATGGAACCTTCGCGGACAGTGACGATTGCGCGCTTGACATCCTTGCGACGGCCAATACCATCACGACGGCGGAATGCCTTACCCTGGCGGTTCTGAGTAGCAACCTTCTCAACCTTGACGCCAAAGACCTCTTCGATCGCGTTCTTGATCTCAGTCTTGTTGGCTCGTGGGTCAACTTCGAAAGTGTACTTACCGATGTCCTGGAGAAGTGAGGACTTTTCGGTCACCACTGGCTTCAGGATGATATCGCGCGGATTCTTGGTTGATTCGAGGCTCACTTGTCGTCCTCCTTCTCAACGCCTGCACCAACACGGGCGCGAGCATTGTTGACGCGCTCCACGTAGGAGTTGAGCGCAGCTTCCGTGAACACAACGCGATCTGAATCAACCACGTCGTAGGTGTTCAGCTGGTCAGCCCACACGATGTGTACACCTTCAATGTTCTTGAAGGAACGTGCCGTGACCTCTGCCAGATCCTGGTCGCGATCAATGACGATCAGGACCTTCTTGGCGTCAGTGACTGCAGCCAGGGTTGCAATAGCAGCCTTGGTTGACGGTACATCTGAGGAAACCAGTGCCGAGAAGACGTAGATCGCGTCGGTACGGGCGCGATCCGACAGTGCGGAACGCAGTGCGCCTGCGATCATCTTCTTGGGGGTGCGCTGCGAGTAGTCACGGGGCTGCGGGCCGTGTACGACGCCACCACCCTTCCACTGCGGTGCGCGGATCGAACCCTGACGAGCCCGGCCGGTACCCTTCTGGCGCCACGGCTTCTTGCCGCCGCCAGAAACCTCTGCGCGGGTCTTGGTCGCGTGGGTGCCCTGGCGTGCTGCTGCACGCTGCGCCTCAACGACCTGGTGAATCAGGGGGATGTTCAACGCGACGTCAAAGATTGAACCCGGCAGGACAACAGTTGCCTTCGTCTTTGCGCCTTCGGCGTCAAATACCGGAAGAGTCCGGTCTTCACCTAGCTTGATGTTCTGTTCCATCGCTTAGGCCCCCTTTGCAGCGGTACGTACCATAACAACGGCCTTGCGAGGGCCGGGGATGGCGCCCTTGATCAGCAGGAGACCGCGGTCGGTGTCAACACCCTGAATAGTCAGGTTCTGAACCGTGCGCTTGTCGCCACCCATACGGCCGGCCATGCGCTGTCCCTTGAAGATTCGACCCGGTGTGGAGCATGCGCCGATTGAACCGGGCTTGCGGTGGATCTTGTGGGCACCGTGGGATGCAGGGCCACCGGCGAAGCCGTGACGCTTCATCACACCTGCGAAGCCCTTACCCTTGGTGTTGCCGGAAACGTCAACCTTGGCACCAACCTCAAAGGTATCCGCAGCCAGTTCGGAACCCAGAGCGAACTCTGTGGCACCCTTGGTGCGGAACTCAGCGAGGTGACGCTTAGGGGCGACTCCAGCCTTTTCAAAGTGGCCAAGCAGGGGCTTGGTCACGCGGCGAGGATCAATGTCCTCAAAGCCGATCTGGACGGCGTTGTATCCGTCGTTCTCTTCGGTACGCACCTGAGTAACGACGTTCTTGCCAACCTGCACGACCGTCAGGGGAACGACCTTGCCGTTCTCATCCCAGACCTGGGTCATGCCGAGCTTACGGCCGAGTAGGGCCGCAGTCTTGGTGTCAGTAGTCATTCCGATGTCCTCAGAGCTTGATTTCGATGTTCACGTCTGCAGGCAGATCGAGTCGCATGAGCGAGTCGACGGCCTTAGGCGTGGGATCAATGATGTCGATGAGCCGCTTGTGCGTGCGCATCTCGAACTGCTCGCGGCTGTCCTTGTACTTATGTGGCGACCGAATAACGACAAAAACGTTCTTCTCGGTCGGAAGCGGTACTGGCCCCACAACAGTGGCGCCGGCACGCTGCACAGTATCTACAATCTTGCGCGCAGAGCTATCGATGACCTCGTGGTCATACGACTTCAGCCGGATGCGGATCTTTTGTCCCGCCATGCCGTCTACCTCTTCTCGTACAGATTTTCTTCCACCGACCCCCGCATTCGGGCGTGTCCAAAATCGGACACACACTATTGCGGCACCCAGATTGGCTCTGGTTGGGCCAAGTGTCTTGTCTAAAGAACTCTGGCGCCGGGATCCGCTAAAGCCGACTTGTTTTTCCCACGTCTTGAACCCTGGTTTCTGTGAACAGCCGCAAGCGGCTGCACACTAAGAATGCTTCCTGTTGAAAGCTGGGTTGTGGAGTATTCCCGTCGGCCAGGCTCTGGTACCCGGGCCTTACCTTCCTGCTATTTTCCACTCTCGAGGGGGCTGTTGAACAGTCCCAACCGAGTGCGTAGATAACATTCCGGCGCACCCTACTTTCGCAGGGCAGCTTGGATAGTTTGGCACGGTTTTCCAGTCGGCGCCAACTTCCTGTTACGAGATTCACGCCACCGGAGACCCGCTTCGGCCCCAATGCTCCCGTCTCGGGCGTGTCGCGCAGTGCAATCTCGGTTGATGTCGAGTTATGCAGGCACCGGTGCCGCTGATGGCGCCAGCCTGCTTCCCACCCTTGTCGAGGACGCTATCGTACCCTCGGCGACCACTCTCGACCCCCGGTAGAGGACTAGCGACTGGCCCGGGGCGACCCCCCGAATCGGCTCCGCAAGCGTAACCACCAGGTGCTCCCCGGCGCCCTCGACCACCTGTACGGAGGTGATCACAGACGGTGTTCCGTGGGCTCGGATTTGGGCGGTCAGTACCTCGGAAGGCACTTCGTTCAGTCCCCGCCCCCCCATCGTCGCCCCAAAGGCAACCTGGGCTTCCTGGTTCACTTCCAGTTCGGATGGACCCGACTGCCACACCAGGTTGCGGGTGGTGATGGTGTCAACCGAGAGAAGCGTCGATTCACCCACCACAACCGTGTTGGTGGAGGGATCGGTCTCGAGGACGTACCTGGGCCGACCCGATTCCGAGGGGCGACCAATGCGCAGTCCCTTACGCTGACCAATAGTGAAGCGGTAGTACCCATCATGCTCACCGAGGACGTTGCCCTCGGTATCAACGATGTCGCCCGGGGCGGAGCCCAGGTGCCTCTCAAGGAACCCGCCCGTGTCACCGTCTGGGATAAAGCAAATGTCATAGGAATCCGGCTTGTTTGATACCCCCAGTCCACGAAGTTCCGCCTGCTCACGAACCCAGGCTTTGTCCGGAGCTTCACCGAGCGGGAGGAGCACGTGTGAGAGGTCCTCGCTACCCATCACCGCCAGGACATAGCTCTGATCCTTCAATTCATCGTTGCCCCGGTGCAGCTCCGGGCCCGATTCTCCGTGAATGAGCTTGGCGTAATGACCGGTGCAGACCGCATCGAAACCGAGGGCGAGACCTCGCTCTAGCAACTCTCTAAACTTAACGAACTCGTTGCAGCGCACACAGGGGTTCGGGGTGTGCCCGGCCCGGTACTCACTAAGAAAGTCGTCAATCACAGCGTCCTCAAACTGCTGTGAGAGATCCCAGACATAGTAGGGAATCCCCATGATTTCGGCTGCCCGCGCGGCATCCTGTGAGTCCTCGAGGGAACAGCAGCCCCGCGAACCCACGCGACATGCCTGCGGTTCGCTCGACAGTGCCATATGAACAGCTGTGACATCGTGGCCGGCCTCGACAGCCAGCGCGGCGGCAACCGCTGAATCCACCCCGCCTGAAAGAGCCGCGAGTACCCTCACCGCCCACCTCTTTTCTCTGTCTTTCTAAAGTTAACTGCAACCAGGTTGCGCAGACTACCTGCTGTCAAACCGATCCATGCGCTGGGCCTGTTCGAGGGCGTGCGGCAGCGCACCAAGGAACGCATCGATATCGCCCGTAGTAGTTGTTTTCCCCAGCGAGACCCGCAGGACCCCTCGCGCCTCGCGGTCGTCCCTTCCCATGGCCAGCAGAACCGAGGAGGGTCTGGTGACACCGGCGTGACAGGCGGAGCCGGCCGAGACATGAACCCCCTGGCGGTCCATTTCCAGGAGTAGAACCTCCGGGTGGGACGTCGGAAGGCTCAGGTGCACGATTGAGGGCACTGTGTTGGCGGAGGTGGTCAGCGTGACACCCCGTGGAAGATGGGAAACCAGGTAATCACGGTGCTGCTTCGCCTTTTCGGCGCGCTCAGCCACCTCTGCCACCGCCTCTTCCGCGGCAATGCTCAATGCAACCGCCCCTGCGACATCGGGGGTACCGGACCGTCTGCCACTTTCGTGTCCCCCACCGGGTCTGTCAGTAACCAGGTTGACCCCGCGCTTCACAAGCAGCGCCCCCGTACCGACCGGTGCCCCAAACTTGTGTCCACCGAGGGTGAGAAGGTCGAGATCAAGCTGCGCAAACGATAGTTGGAGGTTTCCGACGGCCTGGGTGGCATCGGAGTGGACCCGTGCGAGAGGCGCGAACTCTCGCACCCATGACACCAGTTCGGAAAGAGGTTGGACCACCCCGGTCTCCGAACAGACCAGACCCGCGGACGCCAGTGCTAGCCTGCGCTCACCGACAAGGCCCTCGAGCCCCTCCAGTTCAATGACACCTCGGCTATCGACAGGAATGACCTCCTGCGCTATCCCGAATGCCTGCAGGGCAACCTTCTGCTCCCGTACCGCCGGGTGCTCCACCGCCGAGGTCAGCCAGATCCACCTGCTAGTTCCCCCCGAACTCACGCCCTGATCACGGACCGAGCGGGCGCCGCCGGTTACTCCAAGCGCCGCAGACTCTGTAGCACCCGAGGTGAAAATCACCTCGGGTCGCTCGGCACCCAGGGCCACCGCAAGGCGCTCACGGGCATCCTCCAGGAGCAGCCGAGCAGCCCTACCCCCGGCATGTAGAGAACTGGGGTTACCGGGTGTGCTCGACAGCTTCTCCGCGGTCTCAAACCAGGCGAGCCGCGCAGACTCCCGCATCGGGGTGGTCGCAGCATGATCCAGGTAGACCGGCACCATCGGATATCTCGTTGATGCTCGGGTTTAGCCGAGCTGCTCGAAGGTCTCAAGAAGCTGCGGTACGACCTCGTTGAGGTCACCGACCACAGCGAAATCCGCCAGCTCTAGAATCGGGGCATCCGGGTCGTCAACCACGGCCACGATCACCTCGGATCCGAGCATGCCGCAGGTATGGTGAACGGCCCCCGACACACCCAGCCCGATGTAAAGCTTGGGCGCAACCGTAACGCCTGTCTGGCCAATCTGCGCGGAACGCTCCACCCAGCCCTCATCGCAGGCAACCCGTGTTGCACCAACCGCGCCACCGAGGGCATCAGCCAGCTGCTCCACCAGCGTGAAGTCACCGTCAACACCCCGGCCACCAACCACGACGACATCCGCGTCACCAAGACTGATGCGGGTCCCCTTAGGCTCACTCCGAGTTGAAACAACCTCAACCCCGAGGGCTCCTGGCGAAAGTTCAGCGGCGATTGGCACCACCACTCCCTCACCGGCCGGACCCTCATCAGGCCCAACACCGGAGTTCAGAGCAAGCACGGGGAACCCATGAGTGACATGGAAGGCAGTCGCCCACGATCCACCCAACGCCGACTTCTCAGCGACGATACGCCCGTCATCGACACGCAGGCTCGAAACATCAACGGCCCCACCCGCTGCCGAGGTGGCAGACAGCATGGCGGTTACAGCCCTACCCAGGTAGTTCGAGGTAGTGAGGACAGCGCCCGAGTTACCAAGCTGGGTGAGCGCTATCCGCGCTACATCAGCGACCGCCGCGGGAACCGCGGGCGAGTAGCCGCTTGCTTGCGGAACATAGACTGTTTGGGCTCCGCCAGCGCGGCATCCCTCTTCGTCGACCTCCGGGGAAACACTAAGTGCAACCACCGGCCCCTCGGTCAGGGTGGAGGCAAGGTGCAGCAGCTTCGAGGATGCCGCGGAAAGTGTGGGGACAGACTCGGTCCTGTCATTTTCAACCAGGACCAGAATGGGCTGGGTAATGAGTTCCATTGCGCTCCCCTACAGCTCTACTCGATCGGTAATGAACTCGGCAAGCAACCGTCCCGCGTCCCCCGAGTCCGTCACAACCACCCCGGCTTCACGAAGCTTCGGGTCGGCAGCGAGCACCTCGATGGAACTCAGCGTGATGCCATCCAGGTCAATCCCGGCCTCAGCAAGCTCATCTACCTCCCAGACATCAAGGGGCTTGGAGCGTGCGGCACGTAGCTCTTTAAATGACGGGTAGCGAGGCTCGTTAATCTGGTCGGTCACCGACACAACAACGGGGGTCGCGGACCGCAGGACATCTTCATTTCCGTCCGCCCTACGCTCAATCGTCACAGCCGCCGGCGAACCACCTTCGACCTGCATACTGTGTGCGAGGTCGAGCAGGGGCCAGCCCAGGTGGGTTGCCATCGCGGGGGCCACCATCGAGGTCATACCGTCGAGGCTGGCCATACCGGTGATCACCATGTCAACCGGTTCTTCACCCGCAAGCGCCGCCACTACAGCCGCGAGAACGCGAGCGGTCCCGAGTGCATCCGCACCCGCCAGAGCCTCATCCGTGACGAGGACGGCGCGATCAGCCCCCATCTGCAGGGCTCGTACCAGCGCATCCTCGGATTCTTCGGGCCCCATGGTCAGCGCGATGACCTCTCCGCCCAGCTCCTCTACCGTGGAAACAGCGGCCTCAATGGCATACTCATCAAGTTCATTGAGGACATCGTCCTCACCCCGAACCAGACGTCCCTCTTCGATACGCCGATCCGAGTCAGCGTCAGGAACGTGCTTCACGCACACAACGATTCTCATGACTCCAGTCTGCCACGCACGAATGTCTGATAGTTCGTGAGATCTGGCGCTTGAAGCGAAAAACTGGGGCAAGATTAGAGAGTTGAGCGCTGCGTCTTAGAATGGCAGTCCACCTGTACTTACCGAGCGGAATGACATGACACCAACCTTTGCCAACCGCCCCAACGAGACCGTAATACTGCCCTCGTCGACCCCGATTCCGGCGGCCAACCCGAACCCCAACCGGATCGGAGTCTGGGAAAACCCCTCGGGCGGCCTGGATATCTCGGTGGTTGCGCCACACGCATCAGCGGTTGACTTCTGTGTTATCTCCGGAGAGGGCGCGGAGCGCCGGGAGCAGCGCTGGACTCTGAGGGGCCCGGTTCAGGGCATCTGGCACGGTCACCTCGATGGCAAGGGGGCCGGAACGATCTATGGGTTCAGGGCATTCGGGACATGGGATCCCGATGCGGGCCTCTACTACAACCCCTCCAAGTTCCTCATTGATCCGTACGGACGGGCAGTTGTGGGCTCACCTGAGCTGAGCGCCGCCCTGCACGCCCACCACGTCGATCATGAGATGTATCCGACAACCTACCCGCTGGCTCAATCAAACCTGAACTCGGCTCTCTTTGCCCCGGCCTCCGCTGTTGTCAGTAGTAACTTCTCCGTTTCCCCCCGGCCCCGCATCGACGGGGACAAGGTCGTGCTTTACGAACTGCACGTCAAGGGGTTCACAAAGAACCTTCCCGGGCTTCCCGAGGAGCTGCGGGGCACGTACGCCGGCCTCGCCCACCCGGCAGCAATCGAGTACATCAAATCACTCGGCGTCACCACCCTTGAGCTGCTGCCCGTTCACGCCAAGATGGATGAGCCCTTCCTGACCGATCGGGGTCTAACCAACTACTGGGGCTACTCGACACTGGCTTTCTTCGCCCCCGAACCGTCGTTCGCCACCGCTGCGTCTCAGGCGGCCGGCCCACAGGCGGTTGTTGATGAGTTCCGCGGCATGGTCTCACTACTGCACAACGCCGGCCTTGAGGTCGTACTTGACGTGGTCTACAACCACACCTGTGAGGGCGGGGACTCCGGACCGACCCTGTGCTGGAGGGGTTTGGACTCTCTCATGTACTACCGCAGGGTTAAGGACCGCCCCCGCCACATGATTGATGACACCGGCTGTGGAAACACGCTGAACTTCTCCGAGGAGAAGGTTGTGCAGATGACACTGGACTCACTGCGCTACTGGGTTGAACACATGGGGGTGGATGGTTTCCGCTTCGATCTCGCGGTCAGCCTGGGACGCCTTGATACCGGCTACACGGATTTCCACCCCTTCCTGGTGGCGGCTGCCGCAGACCCCGTGTTGCGCGATGTCAAGCTGTTTGCCGAGCCGTGGGATCTGGGAATGGGTGGCTGGCAGACCGGCAACTTCCCCATTCCCTTCGGAGAGTGGAATGACCGCTACCGCGATTCCATCCGTAAGTTCTGGCTCACTGACTTCCAGCAGCAGTCAGCCGGTCGTCCCGTCTCAGGACCCAATGATCTCGCCACCCGACTGTCCGGTTCCGCGGATATGTTCGGCTGGCGCTCCGGTGCGAAGCGGGGACCACTCGCTTCGGTCAACTTCCTGACGGCGCACGATGGATTCACACTTGCCGACCTCACTGCCTACAACCACAAGCACAACATGGCAAACCTGGAGAATAACCAGGATGGCACCAACAACAACCACTCCTGGAACCACGGGGTTGAAGGCACCCCTGCCGCCTTCCTCATGAACCCCGACCTGGCGGATTCAACGGGTGTGGTTGAGGAGCTGTCTTATGTTCGTGAGAGGTCGAGGCGCAACCTGCTCACCACCCTGCTGGTTTCCGCAGGGACACCCATGATCACAGCCGGGGATGAGTTCGGTCGTACCCAGTACGGCAACAACAACGCCTACTGCCAGGACTCCCCTATCTCCTGGGTCGACTGGGAGCTTGATGAGTCGCAGGAGGACTTACTCTCCTGGTCCAAGTACCTCATTGCCCTTCGGAGGTTGCACCCCGTGATGCGCCCCACCACCTTCGCCCACGGCTCAGTCATCGCTGGCGACACGCTGCCCGATGTTTCCTGGTTCAACCGCAAGGGCGAGCCCATGAGTAATGACGGTTGGTCGCAGGCGAAGAACCGCATCTTCCAGATGCGTCGTTCGGGCCGGTTCCTGGGTGATGTGGACGCACTTGTCGTTGTCAATGGCACCCTGAACACTGCAAAAATCACCCTGCCTGAGAGCCACGGCAACGAGTGGGTACTGGTGGCTGACACATCCTGGCCAACCCCCGCTCACGGGGGAATCGAACAGGCCGAGAAGGCTCTGGAGCAGGGTGAAGTCATTGCCATTGGCGGCAAGGAGGCCATGGAACCTCAGTCGCTAGCTGTTTACTTCTCAAGAAGTAAGTAGTTTCCGACCACTACCTACTCGAGCCCCTGGAAGCCAAAGCGGAACTCCAGGGGCTCCGTGGTTCCCACCAGGTACTCGGGGTGGGGGCGAGCCCCCCACGTATCATCTCCGGCTACGCCCCTACGCTGAAGTGCGGGTCGCAGGTAGGTGTGACTGACCGGTGGCAACTCGTGGTGATGTGCCGCGTTCTCTACTTCAAACGGCGACCAGGGTAGGGCTGAGAGCTCCATGGGGGTCACACTGGAAAAGCGCAGTCCCGCACCCGTTGCTCCGGTGATTTCAGCCCAGCGCACCCCGGTGTGGTTGCCTGCTTCCTGAGGACGCAGGTAGGGCGTGAGTTGGGAGGTCACATCGGCCTCGTAAACCCCGAGAAATGCGCCACCCCGTCTGTCCTGCTGGCTCTCGGCTGCTCCCTCGCCGTACCAGCGCAGACTCTCCAGTTCAGGAGGGCATGTGAAGATCATCCCAAACTCCGGGAGGTCGCCCATTTCCCCGGCAGGATCGAGGCGCAAAACCACATCGATGTGCCCGTCCCCCGCCACCGAGTACTCAACCGTGCACGAAGTGGAGGGGAATGTAGGAAGAAGGTAGGTGTAGGTGACGCGGATAAGACCGTGGTCTTCAACCACCTCGGGGTTGGTCGGTCCCGGCACAAACTTGGCGTACCTGGAAGCCAGAAGCCACTGCCCGTCTTCGAACGGGGCGTGCCAGGCGCGCTCATTCGAGGTCGGAGCATGCCAGAAGTTGGGCATCGGGATCCGGTCCAGCAGCTCGGGGCGCGCCCCAGGTTCTGTTCCGTAACGGTAGGAAACCAGGCCGCCGTAGAGGCGTGAGAAGAGCGCATGGAACCTCTCTCCCTGCACCCCAATGTTGTGGATTCCATTGATCAGGGTCGGAACGGGCGCTGTTTTCTGTCGCCGGGAACCGTCCCCCACCAAGATGACTGCCTGCTCGCGCGCCACCTCAAAACCAGGTGCGCCCCAAACTGTCTTCTCTCGGAGACGGAAGGAGACATCCACCGTATACTCGCCCTCTTCAAAGGGAGCCCAGACGGGAAGTTGATAGGAAGCTGACGCCCCCGGTGCGACATCGGTTGGGAACTCGGCCTCGGCAATGACCCGCCCCTCTTCCGCGACCGTCACCACCGCATCAAAGGCGGAGGTCGAAGTGAAGTTGAATCGATTGGTCACTGTTACCGCGCCGTCCTCAATGGCGCAGTGGATCCCCTGGTACAGGTACTTGACCTCCTGTGTTCTGGGCGTCGGGCTGCGGTCTGCGAAGAAGATGCCGTTCCCGCAGAACTCAGCGTCGTGGGGCCGATCTCCGAAATCACCCCCGTACCCGAGGTAGGAGGTCCCACTGGACGAAACGGCAGGCAGTGCCTGGTCTGCGAAGTCCCAGATGAAACCACCCTGGAAGAGGGGTTCCCTATAGGCAAGGTCCATGTAGCGATCGACCGCCCCAAAAGAGTTACCCATGGCATGAGCGAACTCGCAGAGGATCATCGGCTTCTCGCGGTTCTCCCGGAGGTGTTCTTCAACTTCGGCCGCGGGCCTGTACATCTCGGAATGGACATCCGTGGACTGCGGATGGCGGTCGTCCCAAGCCACCCCCTCGTAGTGGATGGGACGACTGTCGAGTTTGCGAAGGTAATCTGCGGTCTTTAGGAAGTTCAACCCACCCAGGGACTCATTCCCGAGAGACCACATCACCACGCTGGGATGGTTCTTGTCCCTCTCGTACATGTTGGCGGCCCGGTCCAGCAGGGCCGGTAGCCAGTCGGGGTTATCCCCCGGGACCGCGTCCTCCAGGGCGCGCCCCCCAAACTTGATGTCCTCCCACAGGCCGTGCGTTTCCACGTTCATCTCATCGATGACGTAGAAGCCGTACTCATCGCACAGTTCATAGAAGAAGGAGTTGTTGGGATAGTGGCTGGTCCGGATGGCGTTGGCCCCCACCTGCTTCAGCAGACGCAGATCGACCTCGGTTTCCTCCCGCGTAAAAACGCGACCATTCTCGCCAAACTCGTGCCGATTGACGCCTCGGAAAACCACCCGCTGCCCGTTGATCTTGAGTAGACCGTCCTCGACTGCAAACCGGCGTACACCGACACGAAGCGGGATGAACTCAATGACCGTTTCGTCGGCGTCCAAGACCTCGAGATACCCCTCGTAGAGGTGGGGGTCCTCCGCGCTCCACATGCGGGGTTCGCGAAGGACGAGGGCAAAGTTTCCCTGGCCATCATCCTCCATTGGTGATCCCGCCAGGTGGGCCCGAACGAAACCTTCGCCCTCAACATCCACGGCAATGTCAACCCGCGCCGAACTTAGATCCTCACCGAGGTGAGTCCCGACGCGAACGTCACGGACATGAACCGCCGGGTAGGCCCGCAGGTGAACCGAACGGAAAAGTCCCGAAAAGCGAAAGAAATCCTGATCTTCAAGCCAGGATCCCGAGCACCACTTGTAGACCGTCACCGCGAGCAGATTCTCCCCCTCGACAAGCAGGTCGGAGATATCGAACTCAGAGGGGGTGAAGGAATCCTCGCCGTAGCCGACGTAGTGGCCGTTGAGCCAAACTTCCAGGGCACTCTCGGCCCCGTCGAAGGTAATCGTCACCCGGTTGCCGCGAACCCACTGGGCCGCAAGCGCAGGGTCAAGAGTAAAGGTCCTGCGGTAACAGGCGGTGGGGTTGAACCGGGGCGGGACCTGCGGGGGCCGAATGTCCTGGAGTCCGTCCCAGGGATACTGCACATTGACGTACTGGGGGCTGTCGTATCCAGCCAGTTGGATGTGCCCGGGAACCGCGATCTCATCCCAAAGGTGATCATCATGGTCGGGCAACTGGTAGCCGTTGGGCTTCCCCTCGGGGGTGGTGGCGTAGAAGAACCTCCACCGCCCGTCGAGCGACTGCTCGAAGCTACTCACCCCGGTTATCATCTCTTCTGCCGTGGCGAACCAGCGGTGATCAGAGTGCGGCTCCATCCGCCCCACGGCAACCACGGTTGGGTCTGACAGTTGTTCTAGTTCGAAGCTCACCTTTTTGTCCCTGCTACTAACCTTTTACCCTTCCGAGGTGCGGTGGGTTACCCCTTAACTGAACCTGCTGCCAAACCCGACTGCCAGAACTTCTGCAGACCTAGGAACAGGATGATCAGTGGGATCACGCCCAGCAGAGCGCCCATCATGACAGCACCCTTGGGAGGGGCAAAGTAGGACATCATTCCGTAAAGGCCCAGCGTGACCGGACGGATCTCCGAGGTCGCAACCATCATGAGGGGCAGCAGGAAGTTGTTCCAGGTCGCCACGAAGATGAAGAGGAAGATCGTCACCATCGCGGGGGCCAGAAGCCGCAGAACCATCGTGAAGAAGATCCTGGCCTCGGAGGCTCCGTCGATCCTGGCCGCCTCAATCAGTTCGGTGGGAACCGATGTCTCCGCGTAGACCCGTCCGAGGAAGACGCCGAACGGTGAGACACAGGACGGAATGATGATCGCCCACATTGTGTTGGTGATGCCCATGTTGTGGAAGACGATATAGAGGGGAATGGTCAGGAGAGCGACGGGCATGAGCAGTCCGCCCATGATGAACCCCATGGTGACCCCGCGGCCCGGGAAGGCGAACTTCGCCATTCCGTAGCCCGCGGCGACGGAGATAAGGGTTCCCACCACTCCGGCGAAGGTGGAGTAGAACAGCGAGTTGCCGACCCAGCGCCAGAAGAGCCCCTGGGTCCACTCCATCAGGGTGTTGTAGTTGGCGGCGATATTGATCTGGTCTCCAAACCAGAAACCTGAGCTGGTTAGAAGCTGCGAGTTGGTCTTGGTGGAGGCAAACATGACCCAGATGATGGGCATGAGGAAGTAAACCAGGGCAAAGATGAGGGCGGCCATGGTGATGATCTTGACCCACCTGGGGGGCCGCATCGAGCTTGGGATGTTATCCCACTCTTCGCTGCGCGCCGACTTTCTGGCCTTCTTCACAGGCTTGATGGGCTCTGTGACTTCATCTTCGCTGACGGAAACTGCAACGGGAGTGGTCATCGGGAAACCTTCCTCTGCGCCAGGGCGTAAACCGCCGCAAGTGAGCCGGCAATCAGGGCCATGACGATAGAGATGGCTGATGCGGGGCCGTCACCCGAGGGGGTGATCGATCCCATCATGGTGTTGTAAGCCATCGTCATCGGGGTGTAATCCATGCCCATCCACGAGTTGACGGTCTGCATCACCGTGGGCTCATTGAACAGCTGGATGGTGCCGATGATAGAGAGCAGGACCGCTAGGAGCGCCGCGCTTGAAACCATGGGGATCTTGACGTACCACGTCACCTGCCACCCGGTTGCACCGTCGAGGCGGGCGGCCTCATAAAGATCCTTGGGGATAGCCTGAAGGGCCGCCAGGAAGATGAGCATGTTGTAGCCGGTGTAGGTCCAGGTGGTCATGTTGGCCATCGAGAGCAGCATCATCGAGGGGGACATGAAGTCGGCGTTGATGCCGATGTCTGCAAGTCCCTTGACCAGGGGGGAGATCTCGGGAGTGTAGAGGTAGAGCCACACCATTGCGGCGACGATGCCGGGAATGGCGTAGGGAAGGAAGTTACCCAGGCGGAAAATGGCCACCCTCTTGATGACCAAGGAGTCAATGAGGAGGGCGAGGACGAGGGCCATGATGATCATGACGGGAATCTGGAACAGGGCGTAGAGCACTACGCGCCCGATGCCACTCCAGAACGAGTCGTTGGTGATGACGTAGGCGTAGTTCTCGAACCCTACGAAGGAGTCGACGGTCCCCCCACCCCCGAAGGCGCCACCACCGACGGGAACCTTTCGGGTGAAGGACTGTTTGATAGCCACCCCGATGGGGATGAGGAACACCAGTATAAATGCGAGTGTGAAGGGAGCTACGAACGCCCACCCTGCACGGGCCTGCCTGCGTGACACAGCCTTGGAACCTCTGTTGGCAGCGCGCTTTCCAGGCTTCGCTTCCCCTCCGGGGTCTTCCTGCGGCATCAGTGCCGGGTCAACCAGCGTGACTGTCTCTGGTATCGTCATGTCGCTCCATTGCGTAACTTCAAACGGTGGTCGTGGAGAAGGCCGGGGTGACGATCTGGGGATCCCACCCCAGCCTTCAAACTACTAGGTAGTTGTTGCTGCTACTCAGCGACAGGCAGGTTGCCATCCTTGAGAGCCTTGACCGAAGCGTCCTGAGCGGCGACGAAGATGTCAGCAACGGTTCCGGATCCTGAGCCAGCAGCTGCTGCGGCCTCGGTCATAGCAGGACCGACAGCCGAGAAGAACGGCATGTAGGCGAACTTATCCGAGAGGTTGGCGTTGGCCTTTGTCAGTTCAGCAAAGACGTCCTGGCCACCGTAGAACTCAGCGATGTACTCGGGGGTGGTCATGGTGCCCTTAGCGGCAACCACGAGTCCCTGCGAGACAAGCGCATCGATCTGGGTGTTCAGGTAGTTGTTGAATGCCATTGCCTGCTCGGGGTAGGCGCAGCCCTTCATGACTGCAACGCCGGAGCCACCATCGGGACCGGTGAGTGCACCCGCACCGAAGTCTGGGATCTGTGCCACGGCCCAGTTGCCAGCGTTTTCAGTGCCAGCCATGGTGTCGATGAGGAGCGGGGCTTCCCATGCAGCACCGATGTGGCCGATCAGTTCCTGGTCAGTCAGGGCCTTACCGAAGGCGTCACCCCAGCGCTCAAGAACCATAACGGACTTGTCGTCAAGCATCTTCTGCCAGAAGTCAGCTACAACCTTGGAGGCGTCAGAGTTGGCATCGACAACCCAGGCGTCGTTCTCAATGTTGTACCAGGAGCCACCGGCTGCAGCCGACTGTGCCGAGAGCCAGTACTGGGCCTCATCGGGCTGGAAGGCACCAATGTACTTGCCAGCTGCCGCAGCGGTGGCTGCCGTGGCCTCAAAGTCGGCAAGGTTGGTCGGAATATCAATCCCGAGCTCTTCGAAAGCCGCCTTGTTGTAGTAGTAGACAAGGGGTCCGGTGTCCTGGGGCAGACCAACAATGGTTTCGCCAACCTTCATCATGTTGAAGGCACCGGAGTAGTTCGACTCGTACTCCTTGGCGTACTCGGTGACGTCCTCGGTTAGGCCCTTGACGAACAGCTCGGGGACCTCTGCGTAGCCCAGCTGGGCAAGGCACGGTCCGCTGTTCGCATTGATATCAGTTTCAAGCTTCTTGATCATTTCGTGGGCCGCGCCATCGAACTTGACCGAGGTTACCTTGACGTCTGGGTTTTCAGCGTTCCACTGGTCAACGATCTCGCTGACTTTGGTCATGCCTTCACCGTCGGGAAGACGGTGCATGTACGTAATTTCTACTACCTCACCGCTTGGGGCTTCCTCGCCACCGGACTCCGCTGTCCCGTCGGTTGCTGTCCCGCCACCGCTCGAGCAAGCACCAAGGCCCAGGGCGAGCGCAGCGAGAACTGCGCCACCCGTAGCGGCGCGGCGCGTGTTGAAACGACGAATCATCTTTTCAACGCCTTTCGTTGATATTCTAGGGATGTGAGCGCGAACACGCTACTGGTAGAAACTATCATCTCGACGGAAATGTCTCTACAGTTAGCCCTGCCTAAGCCAGACCCGAGGCCCAATCGTGACCAATCTCGATCTTGGAGTAGACCGAGGTTTGATCATCCACAAAGGAGTGCAATGACAAGTAATTCCAGCGATATCAAGGCTTCCGGCGGCCGTCTTACCCTCCCGATTGAGAGGGGAATCGACGATCAGATCCATGCCCTGATGGAACGCCTCCAAGTCGATGCCGTACGTAACTCTGACGGCACTGAACTGCCCGACTGGGTGAGTGACGGACTGACCCGGGTATACGCCACCTACTTTCCCGCTCGAGGGGATGAAGAGTGGGCCCGATCAGTGCCTGAACAGCGCGTTCGCCAGTTCCTCATGTCACAACCGGTCACGGCAACCGACGCAAATCCACTGGTTTTTAATGTCATGACCGGGTACCTGGCCGCCCAGTTCACCCCGGACCTAAGTGCCGATCGTGACCACTACTGGCAGGTGATTAATCGCACAACTGGGGAAACGCTCCCCTCCGCGGCCTGGTCGGTAGAGGAAGCTGCACCCCTCCCCATGGTTTCGGGCACCGATGTGGTGGGCGATTACCCCGATGACGCCTTCTCCGCCCTCGTCACCATCCACAACCCCGAGCCCTTTCACGTCTACACCGTGAACTTCCTGGCCAAGCAGGTCTGGGACAGCACCCAGACCTACAACTACATCACCAACCGCTGGGCCGATGACCCAAGCCGACTGAAGGACCGCACCTACGACGTCGCCTACCCGGAGACCTGGGAGCACGTCCGTGAGTCACTGGGAGTTTGGCTGAAGGATCACCCCGAGGTTGACGTGGTGCGCTTTACGACCTTCTTCTACCACTTCACGCTGGCCTTCAACGATCACGCTAAAGAGAAGTACGTCGACTGGTTCGGCTACTCGGCAGCGGTGTCGATTCCGGCTTTGGAAGACTTCTACCGCGAACACGGCTACCGGATGACACCGGAGGACTTCATCGATGGTGGGCACTACAACACCCCGATTCGTGTTCCCAGTGAGAAGTTTAAGACCTGGATCGACTTCACCTCTCGCCGCGTCGCGAAGCAGGCTGGTGAACTGGTCAAGGCGACCCATGAGGCCGGCCGCGAGGCGATCATGTTCCTAGGTGACAACTGGATCGGTGTGGAACCCTACGGTCCATACTTCGCCCAGGTGGACATGGATGCGGTGGTCGGCTCGGTGGGCTCGGCCGCCACCTGCCGCATGATTTCGGATATCCCCCACGTCCGTTACACCGAGGGTCGCTTCCTCCCCTACTTCTTCCCGGACACCTTCAATCCCGAAGGTGACCCGGTTGGTGAGGCCGAGGTCGGTTGGGCCCAGGCCCGACGCGCAATCGTCCGCAAGCCCCTGGATCGGATCGGCTACGGCGGCTACCTCTCCCTCGCCCTTCAGTTCCCTGAGTTCATCGACAAGATGGAAGAGATCGTCACCGAGTTCCGCTCCCTGCACGACACCACGGGAGGCGAAGTTCCCGTCAAGGCCAAGCCCGTTGTCGCGGTGCTCAACTCCTGGGGCGCCCTGCGGACCTGGCAGACCTACATGGTTGCTCACGCGCTCTGGTACAAGCAGATCTACAGCTACACCGGGGTCCTTGAGTCCCTCGCTGGCCTCCCCCTTGACGTCCGCTTCATTTCGTTCGAGGACGTCCTTCGCAGCGAGGGCGCCGTCCTCGACGATATCGATGTCCTGATCAACGCGGGAGCCCGTGATACAGCCTTCTCGGGCGGAGTCGAGTGGAAGAACCCACAGCTGCAGGCTATGATTCGCCGCTACGTCTACAACGGAGGTGGCTTCGTTGGAGTCGGTGCCCCCACGGCTTACACCCCCGAGGCCGGCCCGGTGTTCCAGCTCGACGACGTCCTCGGTGTCGACATGGAGATTCACTGGACCCTGTCCACCACCCGCCACCCCGAACCCGTCGCTGAGGATCACTTCATCACCCGTGACCTAATCGGTGACCTTGATACCGGCGAAGACCCCGGCGACATCATCGCCGTCGGATCCGGTGTCAGTGTCCTCTCCGAGAAGGACGGTTCGGTAAAGCTGTCCGTCAATGACTTTGGAGCGGGACGTGCCGTCTACTTTGCCGGCCTGCCCTACTCCGCTACCAACTCGCGACTTCTGCTGCGCGCTCTGATGTTTGCCGCGCACGCAGAAGAGCAGTGGGAGGACGTCCTCATCACCACCAACCCTGAGGTCGAGGTGGCCTGGTACCCGAACGTCAACAGGGCGTTCGTCTACAACCAGTCCGCCCAGCCGGAAAGCACACGCGTCCTCGGGGGGCACGATTCCAATGGGGACCGTGTCGAGGTCGAGGTCGAGCTTCCCGGCTACGGCAGCAGCTGGATCAACCTGTAGGTAGTAGGACTAGAGGCGGCGCGCGGCTTCACTCGGCTTTGTCAGCAGGGTGGACGCGCGCTGTCTCGTCTCCGGGAACTCCGCGAGGTAGGCCTCAAGCCAGCGCTGCGCGAACTCCTCGGCTCCCTCGGCGGGCACCAGCGCCCAGACTGAGCCACCAAACCCGGCCCCAAAACCGGAGGCACCAACCGCGCCCAGCTCTAGGGCCAGACGCTGCAGGGCGTTTGTCTCGGGAACCTGGTTACCCAGGTTCCTGTCGGCATTCTGGTGCGACAGAATAGCAGCCCGACCAAACGCCTCAATGTCACCGGCTTCAAGAGCAGCTAGCGCCGCGGGAATAGCCTGCTCCATTTCGATGAGGAAAGCCTGCAACCTAGCGTTCAGAAGAGGGTCAGCTGAGGCGATCTCAAGCATCTTCTCCCGGCCCCCCTCCTCTGCCAGGGCCTGCGCCAACGTGGTGACCTGCGCTTCCTCAGACCGGTTCCACAGCTCCACCAGACGACTCACCTGAAGAGAGGCATTGTTGTAGGCCTCGAGGGCAGCCCCGGTCTTTTCAGCCAGCACCCCGGAGACAGCCACCACAAAGGTCCACTCCTTTGCAAGTGGAAGGGAGCCCTCAAAGACCGTGGGAGCAAACCTGAAGACTCCCAGTTCGCCCTCCGCGCAGTTCAACATGGCGGTGTGATCCTGGGACCCGCCGAAGGTGCCGACCCCACGGGTACCCGGAAGTTCTTTGAATGAAAGCCCGTTTTCGATGGTGGCAAGGTAGGCCGCCAGGTCGATGCGATCGGTGATGTTGGCCTGCCAGACAGGGTTTCTCCACAGATCATTGTGGTCTGCCAGCGCGAGAGCGACGGCGACAACCAGGGCAGACGATGAGCTCATCCCCGAGGCCAGCGGCAGCGTCGAATCGACCTCGATCACAGCTGGCTTCAGGGGACCGAAGTTCAGGGTGAGACGGTCAACGCAGGCCTGAATGTAGTTACCCCAGTGTCCGGAAGGTAGGTCATTCTCCTCATCCGCCACGATGGTTACCGGTCCCTCGGTGGCTGTCGACCAGGCGACAAAGATACCGTCTTCAGCCACAACATCAGGGTCGAGGACGCGGGCCGTCACCCCCTGGCTGGAGGAGAGAAGGATGGATCGTCCGCCCGCGTAGTCGGTGTGCTTACCAAACACCTCTACGCGGCCCGGAACGAACCAGCTCACAGCTTGACGTCCAGCTTTTCCATCGCCTCCGCTACCGACTGAATGTCGTCACGGTTGGACATGTCGAGGACGCCTGCTGCCAGGGGGACAATTGTGAATGGGTCTCCGCCTTCGATGGCTAGGCGAACGGCATCCTGCAGTTCGTACTCACCGCGCGGGGAAAGCTCGACCTTCTTGGCTGCCTCAAAGATGGCGGGGGTGAAACGCCACAGGTTCATCGAAACCATCGCGTCCTCACCGAGGCGCTCGATCGTTGCGGCGTCCGGCTTCTCGACAATCTCAGTCATGATGCCGTCCTCGTCTGCCACTGCAAACGCAAACGCGTTGACGCGGTCGCCAGGGATGTTGGACTGGGCGATCAGTGCTTCGGGATCGAAACCAATGAGGCCCGACCCCTCCAGCTCGTGCAGCGCACGGTAGGCCTCGATCGGGTAGTAGTTGTCAGAGTTGAGGACGACAACCGCGTCCTCACCCGCGAACTCTTCGGCGGCCAGGACTGCATTGGCCGTTCCGAGGGGCTCCTCCTGGATGGCGTAGGAGATCTTGACTCGCGACTTGGGGACCTCGTCGTAGTACTCACGAATCATGTCGTGCTCAGGTCCAATCACCAGGCAGACCTCGTCGTAACCGGCATCTGCCAGTCCGCTAATGACGTAGTCCAGGAAGGGGCGACCAAAGGAGATCATGGCCTTGACGCCGCTGTCCGCTGCAGCCTGCTGTTCGCTGGTGAGGCTGGCATCCTCGGACTGCTTCCTCATTCGGGAACCTAGGCCACGCGCCAGAATGACTGCTTTACCCGGCCTGAGACGATCGCTCATACTAACTCCTGTGTTTCATTGTTTGCGCTAACGCGCCCTGTTCGCCCCACAATCCTAACCCGCTCACCAGCTGGAATCGCCTCTGATTTGCCCGCGGTACAATCGTCCTCATGCCCACTACAGAAGATTCAGGAACGACCATGGCACCCACAGATATGACCCCCGTTCAGGAACCGGTGATTCCCGAGGGAGACAGCCAGGTCAGCACGGCTTCGGTTCGCAAGGCCATCGAACGTTCTCGAGAAATTGAAGAGCAGATCGATATCGATCCCTCCCGCTTCCGGGTACTCACGGGCGACCGCCCGACCGGCAAGCTTCACCTCGGCCACTACTTCGGCACCCTCAAGGGTCGCGTCGAGCTACAGAACCGTGGCGTTGACACCTGGATCCTGGTCGCCGACTACCAGGTCATCACCGACCGTGACGGTGTGGGACCGATTCGCGAGCGCGTCCTCGGTCTGCTCGCCGACTACCTGGCGGCCGGAATCGACCCGGAACGGTCGACAATCTTCGCTCACTCTGCCGTTCCCGCCCTCAACCAGCTGATGATCCCCTTCCTCTCACTGGTGACAGAATCTGAGCTGCACCGCAACCCCACCGTGAAGGCGGAGCTGCAGGCTACGGGCGGGCGCGCCATGACGGGCCTTCTCCTCACCTACCCGGTTCACCAGGCCGCGGACATCCTCTTCTGCAAAGCCAATCTCGTTCCAGTCGGACAGGATCAGCTGCCGCACATTGAGCTCACCCGACAGATTGCCAGCCGCTTTGACCGTCGCTATGGCCGGGACGCTGAGGGGAAGCCGGTTTTCCGCCGCCCCGACGCCCTGCTCTCCAAGGCCCCAGCCATCCTCGGCACCGATGGCACCAAGATGAGCAAGTCGCGTGGCAACACCATTGAGCTGGCCATGACGGCTGACGAAACGGCAAAGATCCTCAAGAAGGCCAAGACGGACTCAGACCGGGTCATCACCTTCGACCCCGTCACCCGCCCGGAGGTTTCCAACCTCCTTCTTCTGGCCTCGATGGCTTCCGGTGAGGAACCCGAGGTCATTGCCGAACGAATCGGCGATGGCGGCGGTGGCGTCCTCAAGAAGACGGTGACGGATGCGATCAACGACCATCTGGCCCCCCTGAGGGCGCGCCGCACCGAGCTTGAAAAGGATCCGGCCTACCTGCTCTCCGTCCTGGAGGCCGGGGTAGCTAAGGCCAACGAAGAGGCCGATCGGACCCTGCTTCAGGCCCGTGAAGCCATGGGCATGGTCTACTAGTCCGCACTCTCATCAAAGGTGCCCGGGGATCCAGATTGGTTCCCCGGGCACCTTTGATTTCCCAGCCGCTACTGTCCGAAACTGGTGGTGGTGTGCGCCGATACCACGGTGGGTTCCGCGTTAGTCACCAGGCCCAACTCCGCGTCAGAGGCGGTTAGTTCGCTATGGGGAACAACCCTGACGGCGAAGCCCACAGCACCGGAAACCGCCAGTTTCTCAGATGCCGCAAAACGGTACATCTCCTGCTCCTCACCACCCGCGACCCCCAGCTCAATCACCTGTCCCCCGACGATGGAGTCATCACTCCCGACCCTTCCGAGGACCATCTGGACCTGGACATCCCGGGGGCTCAGCCCGCCGAGGTTGACGTGCGCCTCAACCGCCACCTCGTCCCCCAGCTGCACCACATCGGGCAGCGTCGCTTCGACAAAACTGATCTGCACCCTGTGCCAGGCACCGATAACCCGCTTCTTCCATGCCGCCAGATCGCGGGCATTCCTGTACGGAGAGACATCAAGGACCCGTGAGGCAGCCGCTATCGGCGTGTACAACTCACGTACGTAATCCTTAACCATCCGTGTTGCCTGCACCTTCGGCCCGAGGGTGGCCAGAGTGTGGCGAATCATCTCAACCCAGCGACCGGGTACCCCGTTCTCATCCCGCTCATAGAACCTGGGGGCCACCGTGTTTTCGATGAGGTCGTACAGGGCGGCAGCCTCAATCTGATCGCGGCGGACGGGATCATCGACGCCGTCGGCTGTAGGAATGGCCCAGCCGTTCGAGCCGTCGTACATCTCATCCCACCAACCATCCAGGATTGACAGGTTGAGGGCCCCGTTGAGGGCACACTTCATGCCCGAGGTTCCGGAGGCCTCAAGCGGACGCAGCGGGTTGTTGAGCCAGACATCGCAACCAGGGACAAGGACGTGCGCCAAACCCATGTCGTAATTGGGCAGGAAGACAATGCGGTCCCGCACCCGTGGGTCATCAGAGAACTGCACCAGCCTCTGGATCAGCGAGACCCCCTGCTCGTCATCGGGGTGGGACTTTCCTGCGATGATGATCTGGATCGGCCTCTTCGGGTCTGTTAGAAGACGTACCAGCCGCTCCGGATCAGACAGCATCAGTGTGAGGCGCTTGTAGGTCGGAACGCGCCTGGCAAACCCGATGGTGAGGACGTCGGGGTCGAGAATCGTCTCAGTCCACCCCACCTCTGCCGGTGAGGCCCCCCTTTCAAGCCAGGACTGCCGCATCCGCTTTCGGGCCGCGTGCACCAGGTTACTCCGTAGTTGATGGCGGGTGTTCCAGATGACCGAGGACGGTACTCCCCCCTGGTCTTCAGTGCGTAGCCACGACGAGCCGTCCGCATCCTGTTCCGCCGTCATGTACTCAAGAGCCATCGACTGGAAGTGGGGATCGCGCCAAGTCGGTCCGTGGACACCGTTGGTGATCGATGTTATGGGCACGTCCTCAATATCGAAGCCCGGCCAGAGCTGGTGGAACATGGTGCGAGAAACATGCCCGTGGAGTCGGGCCACCCCGTTTGCCATCCGCGCCATCCGCAGGCCGAGGACCGCCATGTTGAAGACGTGGGGGTTACCTCCCTCGTAGGTCTCTTTACCGAGCCGAAGAATATCCTCTACATCAACACCCGCTATCGGCATGGCTGCCAGGTAGGGGCGCACGACATTCTTGTCGAACCTGTCGATTCCGGCTGGCACCGGGGTATGGGTTGTGAACAGTGTGGCCGAACGTACCGCTTCAACCGCCGAGTCGAAGTCCATGGTGGGATCGGTATCAAGGATCTCCCGCAGTCGTTCCACCGAGAGGAAACCCGCGTGACCCTCGTTGCAGTGGTAGACCTGTGGCCGAGGGCCGCCGGTCAGGCGTTCGAAGGCCCTGAGGGCTTTGACCCCACCGACGCCTAGCAGCAGTTCCTGCTCAAGGCGGTGCTCTGCAGATCCTCCGTAAAGGCGGTCGGTGACCTGCCGTGAAATCTCATCGTTCGCGGGAACGTTCGAGTCGAGCAGAAGGAGGGGAACGCGCCCCACCTGAGCCACCCAGACCTGGGCGTTGAGCACCCGGGCTCCCGGAAGTGGCAGCGAGATAACCGTGGGGGTTCCGTCTGTTTCGCGGAGGAGGATGAGCGGCAGGTTATTGGGGTCTAGAAGCGGATAGGTCTCTCTCTGCCACCCGTCTCGCGTCAGGGACTGGCGGAAGTACCCTGCACTGTAGAGCAGGCCGACCCCGATGATAGGAACACCGAGGTCAGAGGCAGACTTCAGGTGGTCACCGGCGAGAATGCCCAGGCCACCGGAGTACTGGGGCATCACCTCGGTAATCCCGAACTCCGCGGAGAAATAGGCGATGCCTTCGGGTTTGCCCTCAGCATCAAAAGACTCCTGATACCACTTGGAGCTACCGAGGTAGTCCCTTAGTTCCTCGTCAAGGAGCTGAGCTTCAAGAACCACACCCGCATCTGCGGCGAGCTGCCTAAAGCGTTCCGGAGAGATCTCTCCGAGCAGGGCAACTGGATCGTGACCCACACGCTCCCAGGCCTCCGGGTCAAGGGAGGCAAAGAACTGCACCGTGGGGAAGTGCCAGGACCAGTACAAGTTTCGTGCCAGGGCATCCAGAATCTGCAGTTCAGCCGGCAGGACAGTTCGGACAGTAAATCTACGTATCGCTTTCACAGCACCAGCATATGTCACACGCCACATTTTTCGACCGATGTGGCTTCGGCGCCGACGGTGAAAAAGGGGGCGCAATCCCAGCTCAACGGCGTCTCCTTCACCTTCCGGACACTGTTCTCGGTAAGATGGCCCCGTGAACACCAACAATGCTCGTCTGTTGAGCCGCATTCCGGCCATTGAAGTCTTTCCAGTCCTCGCTGAGGCCACGCTGCCCGCCAAAGCGACCGAGGGGGAAGCCTTCCCCGTCCGTGCCACCGTGTTCCGTGAGGGCCACGACCAGTTTGGTGCCGAGGTCGTCCTGATCACTCCTGATCGTCGTGAGTTCTCCAGGACGCGGATGTACGCCATCGCACCCGGAATGGACCGAATGGAAGCCTGGGTCATGGCCGACACCACCGGGGACTGGTCGTACCGTATCGACACCTGGTCTGACCCGTGGGCCACCTGGAAGCACGATGCGGCCATCAAGATTCGGGCCGGGGTCGATTCCGACCTCATGTGTGAAGAGGGCGCTCGCATTCTTGAACGGGCTGCGCTCGGGGACTTCAAGAGGGCGCAACGTGCCCCCAGCGTGCCTGCCTACCGCAAGGTAAAGCCTGATGCGGCGGCAGCTAAGCAGATGCTGCTGGGCGCTGAGACACTCCGTGACACCTCAATCTCAGCCACCACCCGCTTCGCAGCTGCTGTCTCCTCACGTGTCGATGCCGCAATGAGCAGGTATCCGCTGCGCGACCTCATCGAGTGCACCGTAAAGTACCCGGTCCGAGTCGATCGAAAGGCTGCTCTTTACGGCTCCTGGTACGAGGTGTTTCCCCGCTCCTTCGGGGCCTTTCAGCGCCCTGATGGAACCTGGAAATCAGGTACCCTCGCGGCACTTACCGAAGAGGTCAAGCACATTGCCGAGATGGGGTTCACCGTCCTCTATCTGACGCCAATCCACCCGATTGGCACCACCTTCCGCAAGGGACGAAACAACACGCTTGAGGCTTTGGACGGGGACCCCGGTTCCCCCTACGGCATTGGTTCCACTGAGGGCGGCCATGACGCCCTCCACCCCGAACTCGGTGATTTCGATGACTTCGACAGTCTCGTCGAAGAGTCGCACCGTCAGGGGATGGAAGTTGCCCTGGACCTTGCCCTTCAGGCCTCTCCGGACCACCCCTGGGTCAAGGAGCACCCGGAGTGGTTCACCACCCGGGCTGACGGTTCCATCGCCTACGCCGAGAACCCTCCCAAGAAGTACCAGGACATCTATCCCCTGAACTTCGACAATGATCCCGAGGGGATCTACCGGGCCATCATCGACGTTGTCGAGGTGTGGATTAGCCACGGGGTGCGCATCTTCCGGGTCGATAACCCACACACCAAGCCGATCCCGTTCTGGCAGCGTTTCCTGCGCTACATGCACATCAACCACCCGGGAGTAATTTTCTTGGCAGAGGCATTTACACGGCCCGCCATGATGCGCACCCTAGGCATGGTTGGTTTCCAGCAGTCCTACACCTACTTCACCTGGCGTCAGTCCAAGAAGGAACTCACGGACTACTTCAACGAGGTGGCTAAAGAGACCGCACATGTCAGCCGCCCCACATTCTGGCCGACAACCCACGATATTCTTACCCACCAGATGACCACCGGCGGCGCTTCGATCTTTGCCATACGCGCTATCCTGGCGGCCACCGGCTCCCCGACCTGGGGGATCTACTCGGGATACGAACTGGTAGAGAATGTCCAGCGCCCCGGTTTTGAAGAGCAGATCGATAATGAGAAGTACGAGTATCGTCCTCGTTCCTGGGATGCGATTAAAGAGGGCGGAATCGCCAATTTACTAACCCAGCTCAACCGGGCCCGGGCAAACCATCCCGCGCTTCAGCAGTTGCATCAGATCTCCTTCCACCACACTTCAAACGACAATGTCATCTGCTTCTCCAAGCATGTGCCCGCTCGTTTTTCCCCCACCGGCGAGGACGACACTGTCATCGTGGTGGTCAGCCTCGACCCCCACAGCGAGGTCGAGTCAACCGTCTACCTCAATAAGGCAGCCCTCTTCGAACCGGAGACCCGCACGCGTCTCGGTGTTGCCGAAGGCCATGTTGACCACGGCGAACCGATGGATCTTGAACTTGTGGATGAGCTCGGAGGCCAGGTTTACCACTGGGGTCGAGAGAACTACGTTCAACTCTCCCCCTGGACCCGCACCGGTCACGTCTTCTCAGTCCGCTCGGTTAGCACCCCGCAGTAGGTCGACGCGATGACAGCGGTGATCAACAACGAGGTTGAGGCACTGGGCGCAGAAAATGCGAACGAAGTGCTTCGAGCCGTCTGGCCCTGGGTGTGCAGGCAGCGCTGGTGCCCCACCCTGCCTGCAACTTCGGAGGCCGGAGGGAGCAGGGACGAAGTCCGTGTCTTGGCGGCCTGGTGGCTGGGAACCAAGATGGCCGAGCCGCCCGCGACCAGGGCCCTCCTCCTTGTCGTTGCCATGGGGCCTGCGGGGCCGATTCTCCAGGTCCCTCTCCTTGCTGGGGAGCGATCTCAGAGAGGACAGTCGGGCGAAGACAGCGCCACCATCGGAACCACAGAACTGTGGAACCTCCGGGACGGATCGGTTGAGCCGGTGTTCTGGAAGGGCTGGGCCAAAGCCGCCACGGTTCTCAAGGGAACCAGAGAGGAGCTGCTTCGGGCTGCCACGCGGGTGCGCCCCCTGGGTATGGAGCAGTCCAACACCTCCGTGATTCTTGCGGGCGGACCAACCCTGCTGATTGCCAAGGTCTTCCGTGTTCTCCACCCCGGCTCACACCCCGAGGTTGAACTTCCCGAAGCCCTCACCCGATCTCAGTTCGCGGGGGTTCCCACGATGTACGCGACCTGGTATCTGCCGCAGTTGGACTCCCACTCCGCTGGCAGCTACTGCTCGGCGGTGGTCTCAGAAATGCTCAGTGGCGCCACCGATGGGTTTGACCTCTTCGTTAAGTTCGCCTCCGAGGGCGCCGACCCAAGCGGGGAGGCCTACCGCCTCGGGATCCTCACCGCTGAGATGCACGACGGTTTGGCAAAGCAGCTGGGGCTTTCGGTTTCCCTATCTCCCACCACCCTTACCTCCCGGGTCGAAGAGGCACTTGAGGCCGTGACCCAAGAGGGCTATGGCGGCCTGGTCGTGGGCTCCGACCTAGCCGGGGATCTGGCCCGTATCCTCGACGACGCCTCGGAACATCAGGGGGCGCCGCTGGCTACCCAGCGCATCCACGGCGATCTGCACCTGGGACAGACCCTGCGTACTCCAGATGGATCCTGGTACGTCCTCGACTTCGAGGGGGAACCCCTCAAGGACATTGCTACCCGTTCGGTTCCAGACGTGGCCGTACGCGATGTTGCGGGGATGCTGCGGTCGTTTGACTACGCCTGGCGCAGAGCACAGGTTGACCCTGACATCGAGGGTTGGACCAGACGCGCGCAGCAGGCCTTCCTTGAGGGCTATGGTTCGTACAGGGAGCTCCTCGACACCGATGTCGCAGCCCTCGAGATCCTCCAGATCGAGAAGGCCCTCTACGAGGTTCAGTATGAGGCGCAGTTTCGACCCGACTACCTTCCGGTTCCCCTCGACGCACTGAAAGCACTTGCAGAATCACACGATAAGAAAGCCAAAATGAGAGACTTGAACCATGACTAAACAGCCTGTTTCCGTATCCCCCGACGTCTTGGATGCAGTCGCCCGGGGTGAGTACCACGCTCCCCACTCAGTTCTTGGTGGCCACCCCGAAGATGGATCGGTGACCATTCGTACCGTCCGTCACCTCGCCGATGAGGTCACGGTTGTCACAGCTGACGGTGAGTACGCGGCAGACCACGAACACAACGGCGTGTGGGTCGCAGTCCTCCCAGGTAACACGGTGCCCGACTACAGACTTCGTATCCGTTACGGCGAAACCTCGACTACGGTCGATGACCCCTACCGTTTCCTTCCCTTTGTGGGAGAGCTGGATCAGCACCTCTTCGCAGAGGGTCGCCTCGAAGAGCTGTGGCGCACCCTCGGGGCCCATCGCAAGCACCTCAACGGCTCTCTCGGGGAAGTCAACGGAGTCGCGTTTGCAGTGTGGGCACCCAACGCCCGTGCTGTTCGTGTGGTCGGTGACTTCAACTACTGGGATGGAGCCGGTTCCGCCATGCGCTCCCTGGGCTCCTCCGGCATCTGGGAACTGTTCATCCCCGAGGTGCAGATCGGGGCCCGCTACAAGTTCGAGATTCAAGGCCCCGAGGGGAACTGGTTCCAGAAGGCCGACCCCATGGCTCGAGCCACCGAGGTCCCGCCAGCTACCGCCTCTGTGATCACAGAGTCCAACTACGAGTGGGAGGATGAGGCCTGGCTTGAGAAGCGCGCCCGGACCAACTTCCACGAGGGACCGGTTTCGATTTACGAGTGCCACATTGGCTCCTGGAAGCAGGGCCTCTCCTACCGTGAGCTGGCAGACGAGATGGTTCCCTACCTCCTCGAAATGGGGTACACCCACGTCGAGTTCATGCCGGTTATGGAGCACCCGTTCGGTGGCTCATGGGGCTACCAGGTCACCTCCTACTATGCCCCCACAGCCCGCTTCGGTTACCCCGATGACTTCCGCTACCTTGTCGATCGGCTTCACCAGGCCGGCATCGGTGTCATCCTCGACTGGGTTCCCGCACACTTCCCCAAGGATTCCTGGGCCCTTGCTCGCTTCGATGGCACCCCCCTGTATGAGGACGGTGACCCGATGCGGGGCGAGCAGCCCGACTGGGGCACCCTGGTCTTCAACTTCGGCCGCAACGAGGTCCGCAACTTCCTGGTGGCGAACGCCAACTACTGGTTCGAAGAGTTCCACATTGATGGACTACGCGTAGATGCCGTTGCCTCGATGCTCTACTTGGACTACTCCCGTAAGGAGGGCGAGTGGCGCCCCAACCAGTTCGGTGGTCGGGAGAACCTGGAGGCGATCCAGTTCATCCAGGAGACTAACGCGACCGCATACCGCCGTTACCCCGGAGTGGTCATGATCGCGGAAGAATCGACTGCCTGGCCCGGGGTCACCGCGGTGACCTCGGGGGGCGGCCTCGGCTACGGCCTCAAGTGGAACATGGGATGGATGAACGACACCCTGCGTTACATGTCTGAGGATCCTGTCAACCGGCGCTGGCACCACGGTGAGCTGACATTCTCCCTGGTTTACGCCTTCTCAGAAAACTTTATTCTGCCGCTGTCTCACGATGAGGTCGTTCACGGTAAGGGTTCGATTATCGCCAAGATGCCGGGCGACAAGTGGCAGAAGCTTGCCAACACCCGCGCACTCTATGCCTACCAGTGGTCCCACCCCGGCAAGCAGCTCCTGTTCATGGGACAGGAGTTTGCTCAGGAAGGTGAGTGGAGCGAGTCCTACAGCCTTGACTGGTGGCTCCTCGACAACCCTGAGCACCAGGGAGTGGCCCGTCTGGTTCGGGACCTCAACCGCGTCTACACCTCCTCCCCCGCTATGTGGGATGACGACTACACGGGCTTCGAGTGGGTTGATGCAGGCGATGCTGACAACAACGTCATTTCCTACCTGCGCCAGGGCAAGAATGCTGAGGGCGAGACCGAGTACCTGGTCTGCGTGCTCAACTTCGCCGGTAACCCTCACGAGCACTATCGCGTGGGACTTCCATTCGGCGGAGAGTGGGAAGAGGTCCTCAACTCTGACGACCTGGCTTACGGCGGCTCCGGGGTCACCAACCCGAACCTTCTCCGCGCTGAAGAGTTGCACTGGAACAACCGCGACCATTCGGTCTCGCTGACGGTTCCTCCGCTCGGTGCAACCTTCCTGCGCCCGGTGAAAAAGTAGTTCTTCCACGAAGTAGGGGGTCTCGGCAACTAACTGCCGAGACCCCCTACTGTTCTACTCAGTTCTTTAGGCTAAACCATGAGGTGGGTGGCCAGGCGGGTTCGCGCCGAACCTAGGGCATCCTGGTCCGTGGCAATGGGGAACAGGCCGACCAGCTGCTTGCGTAGCTTCTCTTTTTCGTCCCCGTCAGTCGAGGCGGTCAGTGCCTCCAAGAGGATGTCGAAAGCCCCTGCTTCGTCACCGGCAGCGAAGAGGCGGTCGGCCGTCGCGGTGGGAGAACTTCCCTCCGAGTCTTTGCCCTCTGCCTGCGCGGCCTCAAACCTGCGTTCAAACTTGGCGCGTGCCAGCGCCAACTTGGCTTCCTTGTCCGCGGGGTTCTTGTCGAGGACCTTCTTCCAAGCCTTCACGGCTCCAGCCCAGTTTCCCTCCGCCTCGGCCTCGCGTGCAGCACGGTGTTCCTCTGGCATCGGTGTCTCAGCGGCCTCCTCAGAGACCGATAGACGTCCCGTCACGCCCATCTGCGGGGCAACTGCCAGCATTTCGGTAACAATCTCTGACGCCTGGGCCGGGGAAGCAGCCCCCTCGAAAAGGGGAATGGGACGGCGGCCAAGGATACCGAATGCCGCCGGAACCGTCTGCGCCTGGAACGCCGCTGCCAGCTGAGGGTTCTCTTCTACGTTCACCTTCGCCAACTGGAATGCACCGGCATCCCAGCGTGCAAGGTTCTCAAGAGCCTCAAGTGTTTGCTTCGATGCCAGCTGGCTCGGACTGTAAAGGACCAAAATGACCGGCACCTGCTGGGACAGGGCCATCTGGGTCTCAAAGGTCTCAGCATTGACCTCGACGACCAGGGGCGCTTCAACCCGGGTTGAGTCTGAGGTTTGCTGCGGAACCGCCGGGGGCAAACCACCGCCCTGAGTCGGCACCATGTGCGAAAGATCCACGCCGCCGAAATCACCTGACGCTGCGCTACTCACCGTGTCTCCTCACTTTGATTGTGCTGAAAAATCCTGACTGGGTTACTCGGTTGGTTCGGTGTCATCCCGGTCGACACCCGTGATGACCCGCTCGGAACCGACAACAGAAATCTTCGCATCCGAATCCTCGTCGGGAACCAGGAAGAAGATGCTCACTAGGTAGTTCACGGTCACCGAGCCGATGACATTCTTGTCGTCAAGGTAGGCCGCCGGGGTCCCCGCCATCTCGAAGGTCGAGCCCGGCACGGTTCGGTTGTAGGTCATGGAGTAGTTGAACGCAGCTGAGACCAGAGCCTGCCCCTGTTCGAGCGAAACGCCCATGATCGGGTAGTCGCCCTCTTTCGCCGTAGCAGCCACATTCCCTGCCACCTTGACCGCCTCGTTGACGGCCTTCAGTTCCTCACGGTAGCGAGGCCCAAACACATTGTCCTCAAACACCGAGTACTCTTCGTTGTCCGGGCTGTTGAGATGGTTGATGTAGGTGGTGAGGACGCTGGCGGGGGTCATGGTGAGCCCAGCCGCATCGGCCTCAAGGACCTTGGAGCCGTCGCGAACGCCGACCCCCCGCACCGAGGTACCCCCAACGAGGCGGGTCCAGTTCTCCAACTTGTACTGGGCTTTGGCTTCCTGTTGGGTAATGAAGTAAACCTCAGCCGGCTTATCGCCCGAGGCATTCGAAGCGACCAGGAGGATCCTCGGCCATGAGTTACCCACCGTGGCCGAGTGAAGCTCAGTTGGCAGCACCAGCTCCGGGATCGCGGTCTCTGTCTTAGCCGCTCTGACAAACTGTCCCTCACGCAGTTTGAGAGCAGGGTTCGTCACCCTGTTCTCAAGCACCGCCGTGTCCTTAGCTTCAACCGAGGCGTCGAGGTCGGCCTGGATTTCGGAAACAATGCGCTGGACCTGGTCCGCCGACAGTGTCAGGGTTCCCTCATCGACGGCTTCACCCGACTGACTTGCCCCCGACTGCGAGCCGGACTGGGCCCCTGAAGGGGGCCCCTCCACCTCGAGGACTGGCTGGGAGCAACCGGCCAGAACGAGGGCAGCTGCCGCGCCAAAGGTTAAGAATGCTGCTGTGGACCGCTTCATGACTTTCTCCGTTTCCAGATTGCGTTCGCGGTTGGCGAGGATGATGCCCCCACCTACTTGTCCTGCTGCCCCATGGCCTGGTTCCACTTCCCCGGGCGAAGCGAACGCTCACTGAGCACCTCGTCTGGGGTCGAAGACCTCTTGGCACGAGCATTTTCGGTCGAGAACTCTCTATCCCCAACCACCAGGCGGCTGACACCTCGCTTCTGCGCGTCACGAAGGGCGCGACGTGTTGGGAATGCGCCTCCCCCTGCCTGTAGTGCGGCAAGGTTCATCATCCCGGAGTCAGTGGTCACCGTCTCGGTTCGAAGGCCGTCACGAGTCTCATTGGACTCGCTCTTCGCATTCTCCGGCTGCTCCTCTACCTCGGGTTCCTCAAGCTGCTCGGGAGTTTCCACGGCCACTACTTCTCCGGCGATCGGATCCGTCTCGTCCTTAGCAACATCTTCGGCCTCAATAGGTTCGGCAACTTCGTCGCCCTCATCCGCTACATCAACCTCGACAGGCACTTCCTCAGCGGGTGTGCCTGCGCCGACTTGCTGCTCGACAACCTCAGCATTGGGATCGATCACCGCGATTTCGGTGGTTTCAGTTGAAGCCCGCTCATCAAGGGTGCGGATCTCCTCTGACCGCTGGACCCTGCGTCTGCGCGAACCAACCAGGGCAAGGGCAAGGATTAGCGCGACTACTGCCACCACCCCGGCGGCAATAAAGGCGATCGTGGCGGTGGTGTTGGGCTGGGGGGTCTCCCAGGTCAGTGTGATCGAGGGGGCGGCTCCTACACCATCCGTAGCGGCGAGGATGGACATACCCAGCTCATCCCCGGTGATGGTGAGGCTGACGCTTCCGCGACCGAACTTTTCGGCCACCCACATATCGGAGCTCAGGGGGCTTGTGGGAGAATCCCCCGACTGAGCCTGCTCGGCAACCTCTTCCTCGGCTTCGTCCTCGCCCCCCGACTGAACCTCTGTGTCGATGATGTGTGGAATCGTCTTCAAGGTTTGCAGGTCCGTCAGACCCACAATCTCGTCATACGGCTCATCTTGAAGCCAGGCGGTGACATCTTCGGGGAGGCCGAGAGCCACCCACACCTCCTGGTCTGGATCCGCCGTGGCCTTGATGTTGACCTTCTCCGCGTACAGCGGGAGCACGCCGGCGCGGGTCATTACCAGCGGCTGATTGCCCTCATAGGTAGCTTGAACCTGCTGGGCGGGCTTCCAGACAGTCAGTCCCAGGATGCCCACTACCGTCAGCGCGAGAGCAATAATGCCCAGTACGATCGGCAGGGAATAGCGCTTTATCTTGCTCACGACCGATAACCTCCCAAATCACTGGATTACTCAAGGGTAGACCAGGTTCACCCTGTCAGACCGAGCACTTTAACACAGTTAGCCTCAAATCTAACTTATGTAACAGTCGCAACGTGAGTCCCCGCCTCAACAGGGGCACCGAGTTTGCTCACTGCGGGCGTAGTTTGCGCCGCCAGCACTCGCGGTGCCAGTGCCGCCGGGCCTCCACACCCTGCGCGTGCCCAAATGCTGCCTCTTCCGGCCACACGACAACATGTTCGGTTCCGGGAGAGACCTGCTGCAGGCACCCGGGACAAACATAGGCTTTCTCACTGCCACGAACATACTGCACCTGGTAATCCCCGCCACCGGGCCCGGCCTCACTGCGCCGGACGCCGCGAAGGGCATCCAGGTTGAGCGGACGGTGCTCCCGACCCAACTGGGCTCGGCGAGATCCTCGTGACTTAGCCATACGACCGATACCCGTGATGGGCCCGCTACTCCCCGACCAGCTCGCCGCCGCGGTAGACAGCCACGACGTTGAAGTCCCGGTCAGCGAGAACAACATCGGCGCGAAGGCCTGGCGCAATCTCGCCTCGATCCGTCAGCCCGAGGACTCGGGCCCCTTGCTTCGAAGCCATGAACACGGCATCCACCAGGGGAATACCGCCCTCTTCCACCGCGGTGCGGACCTGATCGATTAGGCGCGAGGTTCCTCCGGCGAGGTTACCCCCGTGAGTCAAACGAGCTACGCCGTCAGCAACCGTCACTTCGTTCGGTCCGAGCACGTAGCTCCCATCAGCCATTCCGGCGGCAGCCATCGCATCTGTGACGAAGACCGCGTTGTCACGACCGACGATCTGGGCACTCTCTCGAACAAGGAGCGGGTCAATGTGGACCCCGTCGCAGATCATCTCGGCGATGATCCTCCCCTCCTGGGCAGCGGCCAGCATCGCGGGAATTGGGCCGGGCGCACGGTGATGCATGGGGGGCATGCCGTTGAAGAGGTGGGTGACAGTCGCCTTGCCACCCCGAATGGGAGCTGCGTGAAGTAACTTCTCTCCCATGTCAATGGCCTCATTAGCCTGCGAGATCGTGCAGTCAGAGTGACCCCAGGAGGGCAGGATACCCCCGTCAACCAGGATCTGCACAGCCTCCCGACCGTCCTCACCGAGGCACATTTCAGGGGCCAGGGTAATAGACACCGCGTACCCGCGAGCGGCCTCAACCAACTTCTGCGCCGCAGCGGGGGTCGCCGGGACCAGGTAGGCGGGGTTCTGTGCCCCACAGCGAGCTTCAGACAGGAAGGGTCCCTCGTAGTGAATGCCCGCGATGACACCCTGTTCAACCGCATCTGCCAGAAGACCGGCGCGCTCTTCAAGAACGGGAAGTGCAGCGGTCACCAGTGAGGCAATCAGGGTGGTGGTGCCGTTCTTCAGGTGCTCATTAGCCGCGGTGCGAACGTCCTCGATTGACGTCGAGTCCGGGAAAGAAGCGCCCCCTCCGCCATGGTTGTGAACATCGACGAAACCGGGCAGTAGGTAGCTGCTGTTACCTGAGTCTTCGGGTTTCAACGCTGCGTAGCGCTGCGGAAGATCGACCAGGGGTCCAACCCAGGCGATCAGTCCGTCCTCGATGGCGACGGCGCCCTGGGGGATGGTGTTATCTGAAAGAACAACGTGCCCGGTGAGCAGGTGGCTGTCACTCATGTGTATCTACCTTCTTGTGAGGCTTATCGAGTCTAACGTCGAGCTGATCCATATAGCTAGAAGAGTCGATCCTCTATGTTATCCAGTCCTCGCATGGCTGCGTAGTCGAGAACGAGGCACTCTATGCCCCTGTCTTCCGCCAGCGTACGGGCCTGGGGGGCTATCTCCTGGGCAGCAAAGATCCCTCGGATCCTGCGGTAGCGTTCTTCCCGACCGAGGAGGTCCAGGTACCTGGTGAGCTGCTCGACTCCGTCGATCCCCCCACGCCGCTTGACCTCGATCGCTACGGGTTTACCCGCAGGGTCATAAACCATGAGGTCGACCGGGCCAATCGGTGTCGGATGCTCACGGCTATGCAGGGTCCAGCCAAACCCTAGGATCGGCTCGACCTGCTCGGCTAGGAGAGCCTGAAGGTGAGCCTCTACCCCGTCTTTGCGCAGGCCCGGATCCTCCCCCAGCTCCTCATTGATCTCAGCAAACTTCTCAAAGATCCGAATCAGGAGCTGCCCGTCCGTCTTCGTGGGCTCAACCTGCCAGACGTGTCGGACCCCCATTTCGACTTCCTCGTCGTTCGGGTCACGTTCGGTGAGGACACAGGGTGCAGTCATCCAGTTGAGCGGTTTGTAGGAACCCCCGTCGGAGTGCACCAGGATGGATCCATCGGACTTCAGCATAAGAAGCCTCTTGGCCCTGGGAAGGTGAGCGTCAAGGCGCCCCGAGTAATCAACCGAGCAATCGGCAATTACCAGTCGCAAACCGATCTCCTTACCAGCTCAACCTGAATCTTACTTTCGAAGGGTCCCCGTCGATCGACTCATCCCCGGAGGAGCTGAGTTAACCCAGGAGATAAGTCCGGCTGCATCTCCCTCGGAGAGGGCAAAAGTATAGACACCCTCCGGTGAACGCAGTTTGATGACAATATAATTTTGATCTCGAGAACGGCTTGGGCCACCGAGAACTTCCAGTTGGGTCCGGTGCAGCAGCAGGTCAGCCTGTGTCTTCACACTGGCTAGCCTGAACCAGGCCAGGTTGACCTGCCCGTAGAGTGCAATCCCCCGAATCCACTGGTCCTCATCCGGTGAGATCACCCAGGCGCCGAACGATGCTTTGCGCCCCACGAGAATCGCCGCGCGCAAAGCAAGGTAGGCCACCAGCAAGAGAGCCAAACCGACCACCGAAGCCAGCACGAGAAGCAGAACCGTCGAGATGGACATCCCATACCTCCCGTGACTACGTGGCTCAGTGCTGGCTGGAAGTTACATCTCCGCCTTCGGCAACAATAGTCACAAAGTCTGAGTCAACCGACGCAAAACCACCGCTGATTGCAACCGTAACCTTGTTGCCGTTATCCGCATCAATCTCGACCGTGCCAGGTTCGAGCACGGCCAGGATGGGCTGGCGCCCCTTCAGTATGCCCAACCGCCCATCAACAGCGGGAATGGAAACATAGGTCGCCATTCCCTTCCAAAGCGGAGACAGCCGAGAGACAACTTCGACGCTAAGTTTAGCCTCACTCACCGGCCTGAATTTCCTTCCAACGACGCTCGAGGTCATCGATGCCGCCGATGTTGAAGAAAGCCTGCTCTGGAATGTGGTCGTAGTAGCCGTCGGCGATGCGCTTGAACGCCTCAATCGTCTCGGACAGCGGAACCGTCGATCCGGGAATTCCGGTGAACTTCTCTGCCATGTAGGTGTTCTGCGAGAGGAACTGCTGGATGCGGCGGGCCCGGGCAACCGTGACCTTATCCTCTTCAGAAAGCTCATCGACACCAAGGATGGCGATGATGTCCTGAAGTTCCTTGTTCTTCTGCAGGATCGACTTGACGCGAGTCGCCACATCGTAGTGTTCCTGGCCCACGTGCTTCGGGTCAAGGAGGCGCGAGGTCGATGTCAGCGGGTCCACGGCCGGGTAGAGACCACGGGAAGCAATCTCACGTGACAGCTCGGTGGTGGCGTCCAGGTGCGCAAACGTGGTGGCCGGAGCGGGGTCGGTGTAGTCATCCGCCGGGACGTAAATGGCCTGCAGCGAGGTGATCGAGTGGCCCCCCGCCGAGGTAATACGCTCCTGCAGCATGCCCATCTCATCGGCCAGGTTCGGCTGGTAACCCACAGCTGAAGGCATACGCCCCAGCAGGGTCGATACCTCTGAACCCGCCTGGGTGAAACGGAAGATGTTATCGATGAAGAGCAAAACGTCCTGGTGCTGCACATCGCGGAAGTACTCCGCCATCGTCAGGCCCGTCAGTGCCACACGAAGACGCGTGCCTGGTGGCTCATCCATCTGGCCGAAGACCAGTGCGGTCTTTTCCATGACGCCGGCCTCTTCCATCTCATGGATGAGGTCGTTACCCTCACGGGTACGCTCACCAACACCGGCGAAGACGGAAACACCACCGTGGTCGAGGGCCACCCGCTGAATCATCTCCTGGATGAGGACTGTCTTACCGACACCCGCACCGCCAAAGAGACCGATCTTTCCACCCTGAACGTACGGGGTCAGCAGGTCGATAACCTTGATCCCCGTCTCGAACATCTTCTCCTGGCCCTCGAGCTGGTCAAAGGAAGGAGCATCCCGGTGAATGGACCAGCGCTCTTTGATATCAAGAACCTCATCCTTCTCAAGGTTGAGGCACTCGCCGGTCACATTGAAAACGTGCCCCTTGGTGACCTCACCGACAGGAATCGTGATTGGGCTTCCGGTGTCGGTAACAGGTGCGCCTCGCACCAGGCCATCAGTCGGCTTTAGCGCAATGGTGCGAACCATGTTGTCGCCGAGGTGCTGGGCAACCTCTAGCGTCAGGGTCATGCGGCCTTCGCCCTCACCCTGACCACGCAGATCCAGGTCTACGAGCAGTGCGTTGTAGAGCGCGGGAACTGCGTCCGGGGGGAACTCAACGTCAACAACCGGGCCCACAACGCGAGCGACTCTACCCTCAGCGGGTTTGGTCATTTCGTCTGTCATCACTGTCTCTTTCCACGGCCACGGGGGCCAATCCGTGCTGTTTAGTTAGCCTGCGAAAGAGCGTCTGCACCCGAGACGATTTCGCTAATTTCCTGGGTGATCTCACCCTGTCGTGCAGCATTGGCAAGACGGGTGTAATCGGTGATCAAGTCTCCGGCGTTCTCTGTTGCCGTGTGCATTGCCTGCTGCCTGGCAGCCAGCTCCGAAGCAGCTGACTGAACCATTGCAGTGGCAATCCTGTTTGTGACGTAGCGGGGAAGGAGCATGTTGAGGACGCTCTCTACTCCGGGAATGAACTCATACTCAGGGAAACCCATGCCGTCTGGGCCAAATCCCAGCTCGCCCTCGTCGTCGCCCTCAGCAACTGGCGCATCGACGACTCGAAGGGGAACGACCTGCCGAATCTCTGGGACCTGGCGGACCATCGAGACAAACCTGGTAAAGACCACCTCAACTGCCGAAACCCCAACCTTGGGATCCGGGTCAAGGAAGTACTGCAGCAGGGTGTCCCCGATCTCGTACATCCGCTCTTCGGTCGGTCGATCGGAATCGCCCTCCCAGGCCTTCTCAATCGGCACGCCCCTAAATCGGAAGTACTGGGCGGCACGCTTACCGGAGGTGAAGAGCACCGGTTCCTTACCCGCCTCATGGAGCTCTTCGATCAGGCGCGAAGTCTCTCGGAGGATGGTCGCGGAGTAGGAGCCTGCCAGACCACGATCAGAGGAGATCGCAAGAACCGCGACGCGGTGGGTATCCGTGCGTTCCCGGGTCAGAGGGTGACGAATATCAGAGTGAACGGCCACCGCGGCGACAGCCTTGGTGAGGGCGCGCGTGTAAGGATCCGCCTCAACGGCGCGCGCACGCGCCGCCCCGATACGGGAAGCAGCAATCATCTCCATCGCCCTAAAGACCTTTTCGAGGGTCTCAGTGGCGCGGATCTTCTGCTTGTAAATCCTCTGCTGGCCACCCATACCTAGTCCCTCTTAGCGCCGGCGCGAGGACGAACAATCTCTTCCTGCGTGCGCTCAGCCTCAACATCACCGACATCGGTGCCACGTTCAGAAACAACGAACAGCCTGTGGTACTCCTCAACCGCCCTCTTCAGATCGCCCTCAAGTGCATCATCAAGGACACCTGTGGTGGCGATCTTCGTGAGGATCTCCGTGTGGGCCTTCAGGTGATCGAGCAGGCCGTTCTGGAACGGGAAGACCTCGGAAAGCTCCAGGTCATCAAGGTAACCGTTAGTGCCGGCCCAGATGACAGCAACCTGGTCCTCAACGTTCATCGGGGAGCTCTGGGACTGCTTGAGCAGCTCCATCATGTGCTCACCTCGTGTCAGCTGCTGACGGGTCGTTGCATCGAGGTCCGAAGCGAACATGGCAAACGAAGCCATGGAGCGATACTGCGCCAGTGTCAGCTTTAGTGTGCCCGCCACCTTCTTCATGGCCTTGATCTGCGCGTCACCACCGACACGGGACACCGACACGCCCACGTCAACTGCGGGACGCTGGTTGGAGTTGAAGAGGTCGGACTGTAGGAAGATCTGCCCGTCAGTGATCGAAATGACGTTCGTCGGAATGTACGCCGAGACGTCGTTAGCCTTGGTCTCAATGATCGGAAGGCCGGTCATTGAGCCACCTCCGAGCTCATCCGAGAGCTTGGCGCAGCGCTCCAGAAGACGGGAGTGCAGGTAGAAGACATCGCCCGGGTATGCCTCACGGCCCGGCGGGCGACGCAGCAGGAGGGAGACAGCGCGGTAGGCCTCAGCCTGCTTGGAAAGGTCATCAAAGACGATGAGGACGTGCTTTCCGTCGTACATCCAGTGCTGTCCAATAGCGGAACCCGTGTAGGGCGCAAGGTACTTGAAGCCAGCGGGGTCTGAGGCCGGCGAGGCGACTATCGTCGTGTACTCCATGGCACCCGCGTCAGACAGGGTCTTCTTGACAGCTGCGATGGTTGAAGCCTTCTGTCCGACCGCGACGTAGATGCAGCGAACCTGCTTCTTGACGTCTCCACTCTCCCAGTTGGCCTTCTGGTTCAGGATGGTGTCGATCGCAATGGCTGTCTTGCCGGTCTGACGGTCGCCAATGATCAACTGTCGCTGGCCCCGACCAATCGGGATCATTGAGTCGATTGCCTTCAGGCCCGTCTGCAGGGGTTCGTGAACCGACTTGCGCGCCATGACGCCCGGTGCCTGCAGTTCAAGGGCACGTCGGCCCACCAGGTCCGTGATCTCCCCAAGACCGTCGATTGGCTGACCCATCGGGTCAACGACTCTTCCCAGGTAGCCATCACCGACAGCCACGGAGAGAACCTCTCCGGTGCGGCGCACTTCCTGGCCCTCTTCGATGCCCGAGAAGTCACCGAGGATAACGGTACCTATCTTGGTCGGCTCCAGGTTCATCGCAAGGCCGAGCGTTCCATCCTGGAACTTCAGAAGTTCGTTAGCCATTGCGCCGGGCAGGCCCTCAACCTGTGCGATGCCGTCAGCGGTTTCGGTAACGTGACCGACCTCTTCAGTGCTGGCATCCACCGGTGTAAAAGACTCAATGTATGAGTCCAGTGCGGCCCGAATATCTTCCGGACGAATCCCAAGATCAGTCATTGATCATTCCTACTCGCTTAGTTATCCAAGTCATGTGTCAGAGGCGGGCTTACTTTGTGAGTGCCAACCGTGCCAGGCGGATGTCACTGCGGATGGAGGTGTCGATTGCCTCCTGGCCAGAATCAAGGCGGAAACCCCCCACGAGGTCCGGATTGACAATCTGAGCCAGGTCGACCGGCCGTCCCCACTTTCTCTCAGCAAGAGAAGCCATCCTGGTTGCCTGTGCCTTAGTGAGGGGCTTCGCGGTCGTGCAGACCACGAGCATTCGACCGTTCATATCGGAGGCACGCGCAGCCATGCGCCGGAGCAACTGCACAAGGTGGCCGTAGCGCACATCGTGTGCGGCTCGCTTGATCAGCTTGGTCGCAATAGGGCTGACGTGTCCCTCAAAGATCCGCTCAGCCAGCTCGGCGCGCTCCCTCGGATCTCCCTGACCGATATCAGAGAGTTCAATGCGCAGATCCCGATTGCCCGCGATGAGCGCGTAGGCATCCACCAGCTGCTGGCTGAGTTCAGGGAGTCCTTCGTAGTCTTCAGCGAGGACATAGGCGTCCATCCCCAGCTCCCGGACCGTGGAGGTGAGCTCCTCTGGGTGGCCCCAGTGCTGACGCGCCATCAGCTCTATAACGTGCGCTGCAGTGGGGCAGACCTTGCCGGCGAAAACCTTGGCTGCAAGCCCAGCTCGAGCTTCCGCGCCGCGGCCGGGATCTGTTAGACCACGCAGAAGTTGCTTGTTGGCACTCAGCACGTCATAGACCCCGAAGAGGTCACGGCCAACTTCTTCACCCTGAGGACCCTTGCTGATCTCCTGGCTGAGAAGCCCGCGCGCGGCTTTAAGGTTTGACTGCTGTTCAGCGCCCATCAGGCATCTACTCCAATGGTGTTGGTGTTCAGGTCCGCCTCAACATCATTCATGAAGCGGTCGATGACACGCTGAGAAAGCGCCTCATCCGTCAACTGTTCACCGACGATGCGTTCGGCCAACTGTGTTGCGAGAGTACCGACATCCTGGCGCAGAGCCACTGCCGCAGCAGTGCGTTCCGCTGCGATCTGGCGCTTGGCAGCATCGGTGATTCTCTGGGCGTCCACCTGTGCCTCGTGGCGCGCCTGGGCGACGATACGTCCGGCATCCTTCTGTGCGTCATCGCGGATTCCCTTGGCTTCTTCCTGGGCAAGGCGCAGAACTTCTTCACGCTCTCGCTTCGCCAGGGAGGCATCCTCGTGTGCCCTATCGGCGGCATCGAGGCCGGCATCAATCTGCTCCCGACGCTCATCAAGCATCGCGTAGATCTTGGGAAGTGCCTTTCCAAGCACGAGCCAAAGCCCAAGGATGATCAGCGCAGACCAGAAGATCTCATATACCGGTGGTATCAAGACATCAAGGCCACCCACGACGGGCACGTCTGGGTTCTGTGCTGGAACGGAGAAAGCGAACAGCATTAGACGATGAACGCCAGAACGAAGCCGATCAGGGCCAGAGCCTCAACAAGGGATGCACCGATGATCATGTTGGTGAACAGGCGACCTGCAACCTCGGGCTGGCGTGCTGTTGCATCCTGAGTGTGTGCGACAAGCAGCCCAATACCGAGGGCGGGGCCGAGGGTTGCGAGGCCGTAGCCGAGGATTGTGATAGAACCGGTCATCGTTTCTTCCTTTGGGTTAATTACTGGCAGTTTTACCTGCGGGACAAACTAGTGGGCTTCTACGGACATCTTGATGTAGACGGCGGTAAGAACGGTGAAAACATAGGCCTGAAGGACGGCCACAAAGATCTCAAACAACGTGACCACCACCGAGGAGGCGAGGGTCAGAACCGAGAGGGGGGCCATCGCTGCAACACCGAGCAGCAGCACCTGGGTGCCGAAGTAGGTCAGCGCCAGGAGCATGTGTCCGGCGATCATGTTGGCTAGAAGACGGATGGCTAGGGTCACAGGACGAACCACAAAGGTTGAGATGACCTCGATAGGTGTCAGCAGGAAGTACACCGGCCAGGGGATCCCCGGGGGGAACAGCTGTTCACGGAAGAACTTCACACCCCCGCGCGCCTTGATTCCGGCACCGACGAAGGTGACATAGGAGATCACAGCGAACACAAGCGGGACCGACATAACCGAGGACGCCGCGATGTTGACACCCGGAAGGATGCCTGTGAGGTTCATTCCCAGAACGCCGAAGAAAATGAAGGCGAGGACTGCTCCGTAGCGCTTACCACGGCGCGTTCCCAGTAGTTCAATGCCTATGTTGTCACGAACGAAAGACACGCCCATTTCGATGAGGACCTGCCCGCGCGAAGGTCGCAACTTCAAGCCGATGGCCGTAATCGTGAAGATCAGGGCGACAACCAGGGCTGCGATGATCCTGGCTAGCACCAGGCGATTGAGCTCAAACGCAGTCCCCTCCCAGATGACTGCCTCTGGGAAGAAATCAGCCATTCCTGGACTGTGCACATCTGGATTTGCATCACCAAACGGCGCAAGAACACCCGGGTAGATCGTTACTGCTACAACAGCGACGAGTAGAACGAGGCCAACCCACCACCAAACCGGACGACCAGCCCTGCTGGGTTCCTTGTGGGTGGGTGTAACATCGGACGCTTTTTCACGCGCCTGCGCGGCCACAGTTGACGTGGTCAGAGCGTACCTCCAGTTAGTCGCGCCTTCACCAGTGAAGGCTGTACCTTTTCAGTCGGGTGACGGTGCATCACGACGAACCTCATGCTATCAGTCCGATTCAGAATCTGGGACCTGAAAAGAAGTCGTGATAGAACTCTCTAATACAACTGTTTCCCGCAGTGGCATGGAACATCTGGTGCTGCAGGTGACCGAGTCAACAGGAGAACATGTGAGCCAACAGGCAGATAGCAAAGCTACGAACCAGCCTGACGTCGCTGCTGGAACCGCGGAGGGCGAAGAGGATTCTGAAAGACGAGACCCCTGGTTCGCCCCGGCGAGCGAGGTGGGTCTTACCGCCGGTCTGGTGACCCTGCTGATTTTCCTGCGGATCTTTGCTGTGGCCTGGTGGGACTGGAGTGTCGCCGCGGCTCTCGCCGAGTCATTCGAGTTCAACGATTCTGTTTCGATCCTGGTGGGCACCCTTTTCGAGCGTCCCACCCTCACCGGGCTGCTCATCATCGTGGCACTGCCGCTGGCACTGTTCCGCGACTACTGGCTGGCCTCCCACAAGGTGACGCGGAGCCGCATCAAAAATGCCTTCCTTATCGTCGCCCTCATCGCCATGGTCTATGTTCTGGTTCGAACCATGGGAATGTGGTGGGTGGCCATTGCCGCAGCAACCGCGTCAATTGTGCTTGTAATCTTTTCCAAAGTTGTCAAGCACGTCGGTTGGAACCGGGACATAGCCAGGTTTGGCGCACACGTCGGAGGCGCACTAGCACTCGCCCTCGTCTCTATCGCCGCCACAATTGACACTCCGTGGGTCAGCGAAGAATACATTGAAACCACCGACGGGATCATCAACGGTTACGTCCTTGAAACCGAACCGGGCTTCGTCAAGATCTTGTCAGAGCAAAGGGAAATCCTCTTCATTCCCGATGAGGACGTCATTTCCAGAACCCTTGCAGACTAGTTTTCAGTCTCTGTGGGGACCGCCTGCCGTTTCCTCGGGGCAAAGGCCAGCACCTGAACGATGGAACTGATGGCGATCGCGGCGATCAGAAGGATCGCCACAACAGTCACGTCCAGCTGTTCAAAGTTCTTTGCCGCCACCAGCGCCACCACCGTCACGACAACCTTGATTCCAAAGTCGAGGGCGATCCACACCACGGAGGGCTCCACTGCGGCAACCGTCTTCGATGTGGTGAACCACGAGGTCGCAAGCATCACGGCTCCGATCACAACCCCGATGATTACCGACAGCCAGGGGGACCCGGGCATGAGCAAGCCGAGGCCCACCCCGAGCACAACCAGTCCACCGGCTCCGTAGATCAGGCCGGTCTTCAGTCGTTCTACTCCCCGGCGCACCTGCAGCGAACGTGTCATTCTTTCCTTCTTTCATCCTGGCGCCCCGGCGCCAGTGGAAGCCAGCGAGAGTCAAGGTTCGGCCTCGCAATAACCGTCTGCCCGTCGTCCGTCGCAACCGTGCCCCCCGGCACTCCGGCCCCTCGAACACGTCTGCGGGAACGGCTGGATCCAGGGAACTGGAAGGCGGTGGCAAGAATGACGAGGACCGCGAGTGGTATCGCCCAGGCCAGAACGATCACAGCCGGCAGGAGTACAAAGGAAACCGCAACCACGCAGGCCCAGGTTGTCCACGCGTAGAGGATCAACACAACGCCGCGGTGAGAATGCCCGTGTTGGAGCAGGCGGTCGTGGAGGTGGGTGCGATCGGCTGTCATGGGGCTCTTGCCGTGGACCATTCGCAGCAAAGGTGTGATGACAAGGTCGGAAATGGGAATGAGAAGCACCGCGAGCGGCAGAATCACCGGAACCCAGGGGGTGACCACAGACTGCTCAGCAAGCAGGCCCGGGTTCACCTGGCCGGTGACGATGATGGTCGCCGAACCCAGCATGAGGCCGAGCACCATCGCACCGGAATCCCCCATGAAAATCGAGGCCGGGTGCCAGTTAAACCAGAGAAAAGCAATACACGCCCCCGCGAGAGCCACTGTGACGACCGCCGCCGCTGTGGCATAGGAGGTCGCCCCCATCAGTCGAGTCAGGGTGTAGGAGTAGGCAAAGAACGACAGGGAACCGATGGCAATTACCCCGGCGGCCAAGCCGTCGAGTCCGTCGACGAAGTTCACGGCATTGATGATGGCCACCAGAATCAGCGTTGAGACAAGAACCGACAGCCACGCCGAACCGACCGTAACCCCGAAGATGGGAATGCTGATCAGCTGCACTCCCCCGATTGCCATGCCCCCGGCAATGAGGATCTGGCCCGTCAGTTTGGTGAGCCAGTCCAGCTCCCAGATGTCATCCACGGCACCTAGAAGGGCGATTGCTATTGCCCCCAGGGCAACGGACCAGAGTGTGGGGGAGGAATCATAGATGGGTCGCAGGTAGGGAATGGAGTAGCCGAGGACAAAGGCTGCGAGGATCCCGCCCGTCATTGCGAGACCGCCGAGCCTGGGGATGGGGTGCGCGTGAACGTCGCGGGCCCGAAGCGGGGTGAGGATGTTCAGGCTGAGGGCGAGCCTGCGCACCACGGGGGTGAGGATGAGTGTCACCGCGAGGGCGGTCAGAAGAACCAGCAGGTAAACGCGCACTACCAGACCCCACCCTCTCCACTGATATGGGTACCCGAGCAACCACGGTCGCCCGGACTTAGATTGACTTTAACAGCTCTTGTATCTGCTTCAGGGTAATCGCACCCGCGCGAATCAAACGCGGAGTTGCACCGGTGCAGTCAACGATGGTGGAAGCCTGCCCCAGCGGAGAGGGTCCCCCATCGACGTAGACGGCAACTTCGCTACCAAAGTACTCGTGGGCCTCCTCAACAGTTTCCGAGGGTGGGAACCCCGTCCGGTTAGCTGAGGTGACAGCCAGGGGTCCTGTCATCTGGAGGGCGGAGAGCGCAAGCTCTGACTGGGGCATGCGGACGGCGATCGTATCCCCCACAGAGCTGCCATCCCAGCCGAACTGAACAGCCGCGGGAGCAATGATGGTTAGGGGCCCGGGCCAGAAGGCATCCGCAAGTGCTGTCACCACATCACGCTGCTCGAGCGAGGTGAACTTACAGAGCCCAAGAAGCTCCTCGGTAAAGGCTCCCAAAACCGGGGGCGGCATGCTGTTATCGCGGCCCTTTGCTCCGAGGAGGCGCATGACGGCAAGGGAGGAGAACGGGTCCGCGCCAATGCCATAGACCGTGTCGGTAGGTAGCACAACTAGCTCTCCACGCCCCACGGCATCGAGCAGCCGCGAGGCGACCTCTTCCGGAAGGTCGTTTTCACCCCGGTTGAACAGTGGTGCAACGTCCCTGTAAACGGCCATGTCTCCCCCTTCTATGCTTTGGTCGCCTTGAGGAACCTTGGCTTCCCGGCCAGATCATTAATGGTTATCGAGTCGATGAAACCAACGCTTGAAGCCTGGTCCGTGAGTGCAGGTCCCTGTCCCTCACCATGTTCCATAAGCAGCGTTCCCCCCTGCTTGAGCAGAGCGAACGCCCTGTTGACAATGCCGCGGGGTGTCACCAGACCATCTTCCCCTCCACCATAAAGCGCGATCTCTGGGTCCACCTGGGCTTCAGGCTGTGTTGGGGCATCTGCCACACCCACGTAGGGTGGGTTTGAGGCGATGAGGTCAAACGTGCCCTCCTCACCAACGAGGGCGCGGGTCGCATCACCAATCTCGACACGGATCGAAGATCCTCTGAGGAGAGTGGCAGTGACACGGACATTTGCGTTCAGGAACCTGGCCGCACCGGGATCGAGTTCGACCAGGGTCACATTGGTCTGACTGCGCTCACTGGCTAGAGCCAACCCAATAGCGCCGGAGCCTGAGCAAAGATCCGCCACGACGCGTTCGCCCTCACCGAGGGCATCCAGGGCAAGGTCAACGATCATCTCCGTCTCAGGACGGACCACAAACACCCCGGGACCAGCCTTCAGGGTGAGGTAGCGAAAATGCATCTGCCCCGTAATGTGCTGAAACGGAACCCTGGCCCTACGTTGAGCGATGGCGCTGCGGTACTTTTCTGCAGCACGTATCCCCGCCTCAGGGGGTGCGGTGATCAGCGTGTCAACGCCAAGGGCCCACTCAAGGAGCCAGCGTGCCTCAACCGGAGGCAGCCCCACCCTCGTCAGCTCTTGGCTCCCCCACTTCATCAGTGTCTCGACCGGAACACTTGCAGTCCCCCGGCCGGCAACTCGACTAACGAAGAATGAGAACTCCGGGTCCCTATCGGCGGGTGTCAAAGATACTACTGACCCGCAGACTCAAGGCGCACGGCCTCATCGGCAGCGATCGCAGAGTCGATAACATCATCCAGGTTCCCCTCGAGAACATGGTCAAGGTTGTAGGCCTTGAAACCGGTGCGGTGGTCCGCAATGCGGTTCTCAGGGAAGTTGTAGGTACGGATTCTCTCAGATCGGTCCATGCTGCGGACCTGGCTGAGGCGCTTCTCCGAGGCCTCGGCCTCACGCTGAGCGCGAGCTTCCGCAATCAGTCGTGCCCTAAGGACCCGCAGAGCCGCATCCTTGTTCTGAAGCTGCGACTTTTCATTCTGCATGGACACCACGATGCCCGTGGGAAGGTGGGTGATACGAACGGCAGAATCGGTGGTGTTCACGGACTGCCCACCGGGGCCGGAGGAACGATAGACGTCAATGCGCAGATCATTCATATCGATCTCTACGGTGTCATCCTCTTCGACCTCAGGCATAACCATGACGCCGACCGCGGAGGTATGGATACGCCCCTGCGACTCGGTGACAGGAACTCGCTGCACCCGGTGTACTCCACCCTCGTACTTAAGAAAGTTCCACACCCCTTCATCTGGGGTCGGGTTGCCTTTGGCGCGAATCGCCAGTGTGATTTCCTTGTACCCTCCGAGGCCCGTATGGGTCGTGGACAGCTCGGTTGAAGTCCATCCCTTGTTATCGGCGAAGCGCATGTACATGCGTGCGAGGTCGGCGGCGAATAGTGCGGCCTCATCCCCTCCTTCACCGGCCTTGATCTCAATGATGACATCGGAGGCGTCGTCGGGGTCCCTGGGAGCCAGAACGGCCACCAGGTCCTTCAGCGCTGCTTCACGCTGCTCAGAGAGTGCCGTCACCTCTTCGGCAAAGTCGGGATCCTCCTCTGCCAGGTCCTGAGCAGTTTCGAGATCTTCATCAAGGGCGGCAAGCGCGTTAGCAAGTTTGACGATGCGTCCCAGCTCTGCGTAGCGGCGTCCCACTTGACGAGCACGGGCCTGGTTCGAATGCAGGGCCGGATCTGACAGTTGCTTCTCGAGGTCGTGGTACTCCTCAATAAGGGGGGCAACTGCCTCTAGGCTCGGGTGTGTTGACACGGGGTTCTCCGTTGTTAGAAGTGAAGTGAGTATGAGTGAGCGCCGACGAACCAGTTCGCCGGCGCTCTACACATCCGCTACTTCTTGTCGGCCTTCTTGCCGTAACGTGCTTCGAAGCGGGCAACGCGCCCACCGGAGTCCAGAATCTTCTGCTTACCCGTGTAGAACGGGTGGCACTCTGAACACACATCGACACGCATGGTGCCGTCGGCCACCGTGGAGCGAGTCGTGAACTCATTGCCACAGGTGCAGGTCACCGTGGTCTCCACGTATTCGGGGTGAATACCCTGCTTCATGATGTCTCCTCAAGTTTTCCGCCCCGGGTCCACGACATTCCCTTGCGAATATCACGGTGAACCGGAACCAGTAGGTAAGTCTGTCACCTTAATCCCTCCGTGGTCTACCCCGCAGCCCCTGTTGGGGCCGTGAGATCACGCACGCAGGGACGCAGGGTAGCTAATCGCCGGAAGTTGTCCTTGAAACAAGCATGAGGAACTCGGCGTTCGACGAGGTCTCTTTCAGCTTGCCAAGCACCGTCTCCAGTGCCTGAGCCTGATCCAGGCTGCCGAGCGCACGACGCAGCTTCCACATGATCGCCAGCTCCTCAGGCTTGAGCAGCAGCTCTTCGCGCCTGGTGCCCGAAGCGTTGATGTCAATGGCCGGGAAGATACGGCGATCAGCCAGCTGACGTGAAAGGCGAAGCTCCATGTTGCCGGTGCCCTTGAACTCTTCGAAGATGACCTCATCCATCTTCGAGCCGGTCTCTACCAGCGCGGAGGCAATGATCGTCAGCGAACCGCCCTCACGCAGGTTCCGCGCCGCACCAAAGAACTTCTTGGGCGGGTAGAGAGCTGCGGCGTCAACGCCACCGGAAAGGATTCGCCCCGAAGCAGGGGCAGCGAGGTTGTAGGCCCGCGACAGGCGCGTGATCGAGTCCAGCAGGACGACAACATCCTGCCCCAGCTCAACCAGGCGCTTAGCGCGCTCAATGGCCAGCTCGGCAACCGTGGTGTGATCAGACGCGGGTCGATCGAAGGTCGAGGCAATAACCTCACCCTTGACGATCGAACGCATATCGGTGACCTCTTCTGGACGCTCATCAACCAGAACCACCATCAGGTGAACATTCGGGTTGTTAATCTCAATCGCCTTGGCGATCTGCTGGATGATCATCGTCTTACCGGCCTTGGGCGGTGAAACGATGAGGCCTCGCTGGCCCTTACCGATCGGGGCAACCATGTCGATCATCCGCGAGGTCAGAGCCTTCGGCGTGGTCTCCATCCGCAGCTGCTCACGCGGGTACTCGGGGGTCAGTTTGCCAAACTCACGACGCTCCATAGCCTGCTCAATGGTCATTCCATTGACGGAATCAACCCGAACAAGGGCGTTGTGCTTCTGGTTCTGGTTGCCACGGCCACCACGATCAGAGGTCTGACGTGCCGGACGAACAGCTCCGACAACAGCATCGCCCCTGCGCAGGCCCCAGCGACGGGCGTTACCCAGGGTGACGTAGACATCATTCGGACCGGGAAGGTATCCGGAGGTACGGACGAAGGCGTGGTTTGACTGAATGTCAACGATGCCGGCAATCGGGATCAGCGCTGTGTCATCACCGGTCTCTGGCGCCTCTTCTCGGGCCTGGCTGCGTTCGTTTCGATCCTGACGCTGCTGGCCCTGTCCCTGGGACGGACCCTGGTTTCGGTCGCGACCGCGGCGGCGTGAGTTACGGTCCCGCCGGTTCCTGTTGCGACCCGCTTCTCCGCCCTCGGGAAGTGCGATCTCATCCAGGGAACCTACGGCGTGATCCGAGCCTGATGCCGGGACCTCACGATCCGACGAAGAGGTGTCCTGACGTCCGCCGTCACGACGCTGCTGACCGTCTTGCCCCTGACGTCCGCGACGACCTCGGGTCTCAGCGAGGTCCTCAGCTACTGCTGCTCGCACATCAAGTGCCGCATTCACCGCGTCGGTAACCGACTCGGCAGGCTTCTGGGACCGCTCTGCACGACGGGGAGAGCGAGTCTGCGCCGGGGTTTCATCCGCGCTGCGCGGTGCTGACTTCGGCTGCGACTCCGCGGCCGGAGCGCTTTTCTCTGCGGGAGCGGACTGTGATGCGGTTGATCCCGAGATGGCCTCGATGATCTGGGCCTTGCGCATACGCGAAGTGCCCTTGATGCCGCGCTGAGCCGCTAGGGCCTGAAGTTCGGCGAGCTTCATTTTTCCGAGCGAAGCTGCGCTCGCTTCCGAGTTGTGATCCATGTGGAAGAAGATTCCTAACTGTGGGTACCGGCGCTTCACACACGTACTGAAGTGGTGAGTTTTGCGGTGGCAATGCGCGAAAGCAGTAGTTACAAAAGTCTGCGGTCTTCGAAGAAAACCCGCATGGCACGCTTGCAGCTCCATACTACTCACATAGTTGGGACCTTTGGGTCTTTTCTGCGAGTAGTTTAACCATTTCTACGGCACAGATCACACGTCGAGGACGAGACCCTCTGAACTAACTCCCAGACCTAACACGGTCCAGCCAGACTGCTCCACGGCCTCCCTAACCTCCTTGCTTAGGGGCCAGAGACAGATAACAGCGGGTCCGGCACCGGAGAGAAAAGTAGCGTAGCCACGACTGCGTAGCCAGTGGATCAACGCGACCGAAGCCGGAGAAAAAGACTCGCGGTGGTCTTCGAGCACCTCGTCTGTTGTGACCCTCACCATCATCGATTGCCAAGTGGTGCTCGCCTCGTCCTCAGACGGGTACTCCCCACCCGCCTCGGGAGCGCCGTGCCCCCCTATCCCACTGTCTGTCAGCAGGGGGATGATCGCGCTGGCTCGGGCGGCATTGGCCATTGAGCGGCGGAACGATGTTCCGCGAGGAAGAAGCTCTGGACTGTGGGTTTCGCTGGCCGTAAAACCGGGGACGAGGGCGACCGGGTCAACCCTGGGCCCAACTGCAAAGGTCAGGTAGCTCTCCGGGTAGTCCGGATCTGCGACGCCCGGTGTGGTGGGTAGTTTGAGGACGAGCTGGGCCTCGAGAGCTGCCAGGAGACGCGCCTCATCTCCCCCTCTCTTCACCGCAAGCGCGACTAGGGCTGCCTCTGTCAAGCGCTGCGGTTTACCGAGGATCGTCCAAGCGCCGTAGATGCCCGCAAGAGTTTGCGCCTCGAGATCACCCAGTCCAACCCCGACAGGAATCTTCTGTCTATAGGTGAGGTGGATGCCGATCTGTGGCGCCCCCACGGCATCAAGTACAGCGCGAATCGCCGCGATCGTCGGGTGGGCCTCCACCTCGTGGTCGGCGAGCCAGTACTCAGGGGTATCGGTCGGAGTCTGATCGATGATACGGACCCGACTGGTACCGGCAACCGCTCGGATTGTCACGACGTCCGCGGTACCAAGCGCCATCGCGAGTGCGCCGTGGGTCGGCCCGAAGTCCACGGTTGTGGCTGGAACCATTACCTTGACACGGTCAGCACGAATCCTCATTACCCCTCCCGGTCTCTACTTCCCCTATGGGCACCGCGCCCACGCCTTAGTTTGTCAGCAAGGGAAGACAGGAAGGAGAGGAACACGATTGCTGCTGTCACGATTGACGCAGCGGCCATTGCTTTTCCAGACTGGTCAGGGGACTCAACGGTGTTGAGGGTGCGGAAGTAGATGCTGGAAACGACGGCAAGTCCAACTGCGGCACCGAGCCTCTGGAAGGTCTGTAGCAGTGCCGCGGCAATACCGGCAACCTCGCCGGGCACATCCTCGAGGGTGAGGGTCTGGTTCGGTGATATCAGAAGACCGGAACCACATCCGGCCACAGACATGAAGAGAATGACTGCAAATGGCTGAACCGGGAGCGGAACCCACTGGGCACTGGCCGCCAGCAAAGCAATGGAGATGGAGACAATCAGTGCTCCGGCGATGGGAATGTTTCGGCCGTGAACCGTGACCAGACGCCCGGAGAGCCCCGACGCAAATCCTGAGATGATCGCGAACGGCATGGCAGCCAGGCCCGCGTACCAGGGTGACCAACCCATTCCCTGCTGCAGGTACATGGTGCTGGTAAGGAATATTGACGAGAACCCTGCGAAGTAGAAGGAGGAGGTGAGGACTCCGAGGACGAAGGAGGGGTTGTGGGCCAGACGGGGGTCGAGCAGCACGGTTCCCCCACGGCTGTAGGACCATCTCTCCCAGAGGTAGGTGGCGAGGGCGGCTAGCGCTGCCACGCCCAGCAGCCAGTACCGGCTAGCACCACTCGCAGAATCTCCACTTCCCTCGGAGTCGAGGAAGGTCACCATGACCGCTAGCACTGTCACGGAAACAAGCAGGATACCAATGGGATCAAGCATTCGGAACAGTGACCGTCCCTCTCCCTTATGGCCGGGAAGGTTTGGAAGGTACTTGGCTGCGAGCGGTAGAACGACGAGACCGATCGGGAGGTTGATCAGGAAAACCAGACGCCAACCGATGTCAACAGGGGCCAGAGACACCAGCGCACCACCCAGCACCGGGCCGATGGCGGTGGAGACACCGACGATGACACCGAACGCACCGAAAGCTTTGGCTCGAGCTGCCCCGCGGAACATGTCCTGCATCATCCCTAGGACCTGCGGGTTGAGGATGCCTGCAAAGACACCCTGAACAAGTCGCATGACGGCAAGCATGGTGTCGTCGGTAGCGAAACCAGCCCCTGCTGAAGCTGCGATGAATCCCGCCAGACCAATCATGAAGAGGTTGCGGCGCCCAAAAATATCTCCGGCACGACCGGCGGCAACCAGGGTGAGGCCGAAGGTCAGGGTGTAGCCCGCAACGATCCACTGGATCTCCTGGGATCCCGCGTTCAGGCTGGATTCAATGGAGGGAAGTGCAACGTTCACGATCGAGACATCAAGCAGGGTCATAAAGCCAACGGCAAGAATGATGCTGAATGGAACCCACTGACCCCGTAGTTCCGAACTTCCCCTAGCCACACTAAATCCTTCCGTTGCCACCTGCGGCAAAACACCACATCGCACCATGGACTACGGTGATGATATGCACACCGGTGATACGGATTTCGAGTACGAGCGCCGTTTTATCGCGCTCTCTTTACCCACTGAACTACTTGTTGATAATAGGCCAGACGTGATCGTCCAAACTTACTTCCTTGCATCAGAGGGGTATGGACTGCGAGTTCGTCTCCAAGCAACACAGCCCGAAGAGATTCTGCCCATGGATCTCGAAGGCAAGGAAGCAGTTGCGCTGTTTGCGGACCGATTTGACCTCTGCATGCTCACCGTCAAGGGCCCCTACATCGGAGGAACCCGCTACGAGGCAGAACGTCCCATTGATGTTGGCGTCGGCGTGCAGATGAGCCTCCTGGGGGGCCTCACTCTCGCAAAAAGACGCTTCGGAGTTTGGCTCGGCCAGGACGGTTGGGTTATCGACGAGTTCACGGGTGAGAATCGACCGTTGATCGTCGCCGAATGCGAACGAACCTCCCCTGTGATTAACCTCGAAATCCCCTCGTTTGTCACAGCCGAGATCACCGGAGACTCCCGGTTCTCCAATGATGAGCTTGTCAACAACCCCTACGAGAACTGGAAAAGCACCTACCTCGAAGAACTTGCCTCCCTCACCTCCCGCTTTGAGAGCGGGTTCGGTGAGAACAGGCATTTTTCAGCCTAGGAGCTCCGTTACATCCGGTCGGGCGCGGTGACCCCCAGCAGTCCGAGGCCGTTGGTGAGCACCTGGGAAACCGCATCGTTGAGCCAGAGACGTGCAACATGGGCATCGGTGACTTCCTCCCCCGCCCGCGGTGTCACGCGGCACTGTGAGTACCAACCGTGGTACGTCGATGCCAAAGATTCGAGGTAGCGCGCCACTCGATGTGCCTCTCGAAGAGAGGCCGCCTGTGCCACCAGGGCCGGGAACTGGGCCAGCGCCCCGAGCAGTTCCTTATCAGCGGGGTGATCCAGCAATTCCGGGTGGAACCCGGCCTCCTTTGATACACCGTGCTCGGCAGCATTTCGCGCCACCGAGCAGGTGCGCGCGTGGGCGTACTGCACGTAGTAGACAGGGTTGTCGTTGGTGTTTTGGGTCAGAATATCGAGGTCGATAATCAACTTGGTATCAGCCGAAACACGAACCATCGCATAGCGTGCAGCATCGACGCCAACCGCGTCGACCAGGTCCTCCTGGGTCACTACGTTGCCGGCACGCTTCGACATACGAACCGCGACGCCATCTTTCACCAGGTCGACCAGCTGACCGATGATGATCTGCATGTTGACTCCGGGGGTGTCCCCGAGCGCCGCACAGACTGCCATCATGCGCCCCACGTAACCGTGGTGATCGGCCCCGAGAAGGTAAATGGCGGTGTCTGCTCCGCGTTCACGCTTATCCAGGTAGTAGGCAACATCTCCCGAAAGGTAGGCGGGCTCCCCATCAGACTTGATGAGGACACGGTCCTTATCGTCCCCAAAATCGGTTGAACGCAGCCACAGTGCCCCGTCGTTCTCAAAGATGACACCCCGATCACGAAGCGCGTCGATAGCGCGATTAACCGCACCCGACTCATGAAGGGAGTCCTCATGGAAGTAGACATCGAATGCGACGCGGAAGTCGGCGAGGCGAGCTTTGATCTCTTCGAACATGATCGCCACACCCTCGCGGCGGTACACCTCAAGGGCTTCCGCATCATCAAGGGTGGCGGGATCCGGCCGACCCGCAGCTGCCTCTACTGCACGAACACTGTCGGCAATCTCAGTAATGTAGAGGCCGCCGTAACCATCCTCGGGTGGCTGCTGGCCGCGGGAGCGCGCCAGGAGGGAGGCAGAAAAGCGATCGATCTGCGCCCCGTGATCGTTGAAGTAGTACTCGCGGGTGACATCAGCGCCCGAAGCCTCGAGGAGGCGCGCCAAGGCATCACCCACGGCGGCCCAACGAGCCCCACCCAGATGCACCGGGCCCGTGGGGTTGGCCGAGACAAACTCAAGGTTGATCTTCTGACCGGCCAGGGCGTCATTCGAGCCGTAGGTCGTACCGGCTTCAAGAATTGTTCGAGCCAGTTCCCCAGCTGAGGCGGCATCAAGGCGGAAATTCAGGAAGCCTGGGCCTGCGACCTCAGCGGCTGCGATCCCGTCCTCTTCACGAATACGGGCAGCAAGAAGCTCTGCTAGTTCACGGGGGTTCATGCCCGCTTTCTTCCCCAGGCGCATCGCAACGTTGGTTGACCAGTCCCCGTGCTCGCGAACACGAGGACGCTCAACCACGATCTCTACTGGGACATCTTCTTCACTGATGGCAATGTCTCCTTCGGTGGAAGCCGAAAGGAGAGTCTGGCGGATTAGCCTACCGAGTTCTTCTGGGGTCATGTAGCCAGATTAGTCGGTTTGAGGCAGGACTCGACACTACGGGGATGCCTCTGGGACACGTTGACTGATAGTTCTCACACTTCGCGGTTCTCCACAGGCTCCATCACCCACCGTGGCGATGCAAACCGTAAATCGGCATTCTTGGTCGCACCGACCACTCTTCGGACCTAAGGAGATGCAGATGCCACCTGATGACTGCCCATCATGGTGTAGCCGAGAGCACGAGGACTTCTCCTCGGGTGAACTAGAGCCGGCCTTTGGCGATGACTTCAGTGACTACATCCATTCAACTAGGCAGGCTCCCGTTCCTGCCGTCACCTTGCGCAAGTGGGGGGTCGGCGCAGCCACGGTTGAAAACGAGGTGCTCGAAGTCGTCCTCTTCCAGTATCAGTTTCACCAGGGATCCCCGGGCCCGGATATCGCCCAGGAAGAGTGGGTTTTCATCGGCGGTGATGAGAACGCCTTCACCTTGACTCGCGAGAGCGCCAAACGGCTTTACCGCCAGTTGGGCACTGTGCTGGCCTACTAGGGGTGAACCTGCCCCCGTGCCCAGCGCCCTAGTGAAACTCTGGAAGATCTCGGGCCGGAAGGATATCCTCTACCCCCACATCGAGGGCATTCGCAATGGCTACCAGCGTCGTGAGGGTCGGGTTGGCAGTGGCACCCTGGCTATCCAGCCCACGTTCCAGGCGCTGATAGGTGTACCTCGAAAGACCCGCGGCGTAGGCTACGCTCTCCTGCGACATTTCCCGGTCTCGTCGAACACTGTGCAGGATATCGCCGAGATCCCGGGCGTACTCAGCCCACACCTCGGAATCACGGAGTTTCGACATGAGACTACCGTTCCGGACGGGGCCTACAAATACGACCTCATAGGTTAGGCCACTTATATGTGGCATCCCAGGGTGGAAGTTACCCTACGCTACGGGGGCTCCAACCCCCTCTGGACTGCACCTTTGTGGTTTCCTTCAGCTCCGGAGGGCCCGGGTTCGTCACATTGAACGAGCTAGGTGCTCATCCATGATTTCTCGGGCGGCAATCGTGATATCCCTCCAGCGGGGTTCTGTGCCGCCCATTTGGACCTGCCTTGCGAACTCCTCAAGTTCAAAGTGCATGCCTTCAACCGGAGCAGGGTGTGGAGCATCAAGCAGAACCTCACGCGTTCCTATGCGTGGAATGAGCTCTATGTGTGACGGCTGAGCCAAGTTATCGATAGTGAGCGCTCCACCCTCTCCCACAATCGTTGAGGGAGTGACACTGGAGATGACTTTCGAGTAAACGATGTCAACCAGCATCGAACCGTAGTCAAGGAGGATGGATCCAAGTGCTTCAAAGCCATTCTCAAGGCGCACACTGGTTCCACTGGTGGAGTGCGGGATTCCGAACCAATCGAGTGCCGGTTCGAGGCAGTAGACCCCTATGTCCGCTACCGCACTATTACCCAGGCCCGGATCAAATGCGTTGGGTGCCTCACCGGCCCGATGCCGGTCATAGCGTGAGGAGTACTGGAGATTTTCCAGGTGTGCGTAGCGCAACTTTCCAAGTCTTTGGAGAGCCTGCCTTATTAGCTCGTGATGGGGGGCGTGAAGGCTTCTGGTCGCCTCCATCGCCACAACACCCTTATCTTCAGCTGCCGCAAAAACTCGCCGCGTGATTTCAGCGTTCTCCGCCATGGTCTTTTCGAGGAGGACGTGCCTACCGCGGGCAATGGCCGCAAGCGCCTGTCCTGCGTGCGCCGAGGTCGGACTGGCAACATAGACGGCGTCGACGTCCTCGAACATCCCATCGAGGTCGCTGTAAGAAGCGGCCAGCCCATGCTGCTGCGCAAACGCGGCACCCCCCTCTATGGTGCGAGAGAAAACGCCGTGGGGAACCACCGCACCATTGGTTTGCCGTGCGGCCTCAACGAACCAACTGCTGACGAAGTTGGTTCCGATAATCCCAAATTTCATGGGACTAGTTCATGCGCTGCGCAAACGCACTCTCTGAGTGCACGTACCTCTCAAGGTGATCACGCTCTGCCTCTAGGTCATCGAGGCGCGCCTTGACAACGTCACCAATCGATACAATCCCGACAAGATGACCACCATCAACCACCGGCAGGTGACGGAAGCGTCCGTTGGTCATGACGGTGGCAAGTTCCTTCACTTCGTCATCCGGGGAGCACGTGGTGACGGCTGTGGTCATGATCGCCGTCACCGGATCATCCACGCTTCCTGCGCCGGCCAGGTAGCGAACCACGTCACGCTCAGAGGCAATGCCCGCCAGGGAGTCCTCATCCAGGATGACAATTGCGCCAATCCTCTTCTCCCACAGCAGGGAAACTAGTTCGGCTATCGTCGCAGTTGAAGGAAGCGAGACAACGTCGCTTCCCTTCTTTCTTATGATTCCAGTAACGTCCATGGGAAAAAAGTACCACTCGTGACGCAGATCACTGAAAGGTGTCCATTGCCCGGACCATGCTCACCCTGCCTAGAGTTGCCCCATGGAGATTGAGCTATATAGCGAAGAGCGCCACCGCGCCTTCTCAGAGATGTTCCTCGACTATTTCCTGGGCGACTTTAAAGCGCCCTTCTCAGAGGAGATGATCCGGGACGAGATTATCCCCAAGTACACCGAACTCTCGAAGCAAAACATCGCCCCCATCCTGCTTGCGGTCGAAGAGGGCGACCCAATTGCATTCATCAACTTTCAGATCGACTCTGAGAACAGCAACTGGAACGAACGCCCGGGGTGGGGCATGATCCGCGAGATCCACGTCAACCCTGGCTTCCGCAGGCACGGGGTCGGTTCCGTTCTGGTCCGAATCGCCACCCGTGTCATGAGGGGTTCCGGCGCCACACATGCCTACCTGACCACCGAGGACACCTTTGAGTTCTGGGAGAAACTGGGGTGGAAGCGCACCGATTCCATCGCCCCCAACGGAGGCACCATCATGGAAAAGGATTTGACCGAGGACGAGGACGCCACACAGTGAACCGTCACAGGATCTTTGACATACCCCTGGCAGACATCTACCCCCTCTACCTCACCAAGGTGACAAAGAAGGGGCGCAGCGAGGCTGAACTGACAGAGGTCATTAACTGGCTCACCGGCCTGGGTGACGGCGACCTTGCCAGGCACCTTGAGGCTCGCACCACGCTCGAAGACTTCTTTGCCTCCGTGGACCTCAATCCCAACGCCTCCCTGATCACCGGCAGCATCTGCGGATACCGCGTCCAGGATATTGAGGATCCCCTCATGCAGAAGATCCGCTACCTGGACAAACTGGTTGACGAGTTGGCCAAGGGACGCCCAATGGAAAAGATCCTCAGAGTCGGCTAGGTGACCCGGGGCCGCGCATCCAGCTCGTGGCGACACCGCCCCCTAGCCTGCAACCTCCATGCCCAGGGCAACGATCCCGCGATGAATCTCCTCATCCGAGAGATCCCTGAGGGTTTCATCGACGGCGGGCGCCACCAGACCCGTAAGGAACATTCCCACCTTCACCCTTCGAATGGGGTCGGGGTTGTCCCCAAGAAGCTGCTCTCGCATCTCTCTAAAAAGACTTCCTTCACTCCTCACAAGGGAGATAACAGCAACATCGCTGAGCATGACCGCGTAGAGACTCCGGTTGGCGATGGCTCCATCCGCAAGTCCCTCAACCACCGTTCTCACACGGTCCTCATGTTCGGAAGTTCCCCGGGCCGCCTCGACCAGAGATTGGAGACCTGTGATTGCCGGTTCGAGGACGGCGGCAACAATGCCGTCTTTCGAGCGGAAGTGATAATAGACAGCCGCTTTTGTAACTCCCATCTCGTTTGCAATCATCTGGAGGGAGGTCCCATGAACACCGTTTTTGGCAAAAAGTGCCAGTGAAACGTCAACGATGCGGTCCCTGGTAGAAAGTTCAGCGCTCATAGAAAGTAAATCTACTTGCCGATCGGCTAGTTTCGCTACACAATGGTACTGGTCGTCATGGAGGACGACACTAAATAGACAGAGTGGAGCCAAAAACCATGAGCAAATCTGTTGTCCCTTCGGGTCCTGTTGCACACGATACCGAGGTCGACCTTCTAGTTATCGGATCGGGCACCGGCCTGGCTGCCGCCCTTTCGGCAGACGAGCTCGGCCTCAACGTCCTGGTCGCCGAAAAGTCCGAAGTCGTAGGTGGTAACACCGCCCTGTCCGGTGGCGCCTACTGGATCCCAGGCAACCCGGCCCTCATCCGCGACGGCTTTGATGACACGGTGAAGCAGGGACACGAGTACCTTGAGGCAATCGTCGAGGACTCTCCGAAGGATCGCTGGGAGTCCTTCCTAGAGAACGGCCCCGAAGCAATCGAGATGATCGAGCGCACCACCCCCCTGGAGTTCTTCTGGGCTGAGGGCTACTCGGACTACCACCCTGAGAACCCCGGCGGCGCCGCCATCGGTCGTACCTGCGAGTCGAAGCCGTTTGACGCTTCCGTCCTCGGCGAAGAACGGGCCCGCCTGCGCGGCGGCCTCATGGAAGCCCCCATCCCCATGCCGGTCACCGGAGCCGACTACAAGTGGATGAACCTGATGGCCCGCACCCCGCTGAAGTCGTGGCCCAAGATCATCAAGCGCGCCGTTCAGGGTATTGGCGGCCTAGCCTTCAAACGCGAGTACACAGCGGGCGGCCAGGCCCTCGCTGCCGGTCTCTTTGCCGGTGTGGTTCAGGCCGGTATCCCGGTGTGGACCCGCACCTCCCTCGTCGACCTCATTGAGGAAGATGGGGCAGTCGTTGGCGCCGTCCTCGAACAGGATGGCAAGAAGGTTACCGTTCGCACCCGACGAGGCGTGGTTCTTGCCGCCGGTGGTTTCGAGCGCAACATGGAGGCCCGCCGCAAGTACCAGGGCGAGTCCCTCACCCAGGACCTCAGCCTGGGTGTGGATGAGAACCAGGGCGATGCCATCTGGATGGCTCAGCGCCTCGGCGCAGGTACCCGCCTGATGAATGAAGCCTGGTGGTTCCCTGGCGTTACCCCGATCAACAAGGGTGACAGGCCGGGCGTTTTGCTAGCCGAGCGTGCTCTTCCCGGATCGATGATCGTTGATGAGACAGGACGTCGTTTTGTCAACGAAGCCACCGGTTACATGGTCTTCGGGCAGACCGTCCTGGAGAACCGTGCTGCCGGTCGCCCGATCGAAGAAATGTGGCTGGTCGTCGACCAGGCTTACCGCAACCGTTACGTCTTTGCCGGTTCGATCTTCCCGACCATGCCGTTCCCGAAGGAATGGTATGATGCGGGCATCGTCGTTTCCGGTGACACTCCCCGTGAGCTTGCCGAAAAGATGGGCGTTCCAGTCGAATCCTTCCTCGAACAATTCAGCGAGTTCAACGCCATGGCCGAGGCCGGCATCGACAGTGATTTCGAGCGCGGTAACTCCGCGTACGACCGCTACTACGGTGACCCGACCCAGAAGCCGAACGCGAACCTTCGTCCTCTCGGTGGCAAGCTGTACGCCGTCAACATCTCCCTGTCCGACCTGGGAACCTGTGGTGGCCTGATGGCTGATGGATCCGGTCGTGTTCAGCGCGAGGACGGCACCGTTATCCCCGGCCTCTACGCCATCGGTAACACCGCGGGGAACGCTTTCGGTCACGTGTACCCGGGTGCTGGCGCCACCATTGCCCAGGGCATCGTCTTCGGTCACGCCGCAGCTAAGGACGCCGCGCGCAAGTAACTCAGTCTAGAGCCAAGACAAACCAATGGGGGCCCCTGTTACAGGGCCCCCATTGCCTTACCCGGGATCTAGGCTTTCGCCTCCTGGGCCAAGCAGTACCTGATGCTCTCACGGATAGCATCCTCGACAGACTCTTCACGCAAGCCCAGCAGCTCCACCGTTTCAGCCGGATCTGTGACGGCATCACGGGACTGGAACACGGCTGAGTCAGCCAGGTGGATTCCATGTTCGACGCCGGCTGAGGCAGCCTGGGCATCGTAGCCCTCCATGGTTTCCTTCACGGCTTCCAGTGGCACTGTGATCACCTGCGCCGGATCACGATCAAGCTCCTCACAGATGATCCTGTGGAAGTCCCGGTAGGACAGGTTATGCATGTTGATGGCGTAGCGCCCCTCATGGGATCCGTTCTCCATGGCTCCCACCGCAGCCTGCGCGACGTGACCAACTGTGACCGAAGAGGTCGAGCCCTCCTGGACAACAACGACCTCGGGCTGTTTACGAACGATGTCGATGAACATCTGCCACAGCGGGGTCCGTCCCGGCATGGTGCCAAAGATGAACGGCAGACGCAGTGTCATCACGTCCATTTCACCGGCGCCCTCTATGCAGGCCACCTCTTCCTGGAGGAGGCGCGTGCGCGGGTACCCGTTGCGGGTGGCATAGCCCAGCTCTGGCCACTCCTCGGCAAAACGTGCCGTGTAGGACCCATAGAGGACGAACTTCTTGACCCCGGCTTCACGCGCCAGTCGGGCGATGCGCTGGGTGGGGACAACATTCTGTTCGTAGAAGAAGTATGAGGACGGTGCCGGAGGTGTCACACGCTCATCAGCCCCAGCGGCGTAGAAGACCGCATAGGCGCCCTTGAAGATCGCGAGGATTTCCTCGTCGCTCATATCGTTGAGGTTGCCGAACAGAGATTCGACTCCCTCGGGGAAAAGGTCTTCGACAGGAAGCGGGGGAAGGGCGAGCGAAGTGACTTCGTACCCCTTGCTCAAGAGCTCCAGAGTCGTGTGGTAACCAAGTAGTCCCGTACCGCCGATAACGATTACCTTCTTAGCCATTTCTACCTCTATCTACTGGTTTAAATACCCTCAGATTAAGGTGCAGAAGCAGCAGACCAACCTGACTAAAGGCTCAGTTCAGGCGTGATCTAATCGGCTAGTTTCCTCAGTCACAGTGACTCGTCAAAACCTTGACCATCAGGTAGTTCTGCAGTTTGACCCCGTTCACCAAGACGGTTCGCTCTTCCTCGACCTCGAACCCTTGGGCCCGGAAAAAGGGGATCGCTGTGATGCTGACGTTCGAGGTCTTTAGTTTCAGGCACGGCTGCATCCGGTTTTCTGTCCAGGGGATAAATGGAAACATCATAACGTTGGCTTCACAGTGAAGGGGCGGAACCACCCGGGGGAATCCCCTCCAACCACCAATCGACAGGTGGGGGTGCCCATGCTGTACTTGGGCATGAAACTGTTGAAAAGGTATCGCGCTACCGGAGCCGACTTTCCGTTCGGGGACCCGACCAAAGCGCACCGTGGTGTTGCCATGGAGGGCTACTTCTGGCACATCACAGAACGCGAAGCCGGACGAACGCTCATTGCACTGTGCGGTGCCAATCGTGGCCCCGAGGGTCCCTGGGTCACCATCGGCCCCGGGTGCCCCTCGGTGGCCTTGGCCGGCTGATCCCTATGTCCTTTCGCATCGCGTACACCACCCGCACCTGCGGGTCGGGTCGACATCGATCGAAGCGAGTCGTGCCTGTTGACTGCACCGCTGCATGCCCTCCTTTTGAGCTCATTCCGTGTCTGGCGGTCCGCGGTTTAGGTCCAAATCCAGTGGGACGCACGGCGCGGGCTCGGGCGACCTTGGTTTTGGCATGTGGGGCGCTGAGTCTTCCACGCCTGAACCCGTTTCTTGGCCGCGAAGCGAACGGGGTGCCTTGGCCTTTTCTGCCGTAAGACGGCCTGGCAGCTGCGGTAGGCCGGGCCTGTTTCGACAGCTTCTCCGGTCAGACGCGCAGGGCGGTGCCTCAGAGAGCCGCCCTGACTGCCCCCTTCACTTCACCGGGTGTCGGCCGCCCGTGTTAAGATCTTCGTAGGTTCAAGAGTTGCAGCTTTCAGTACCTGGCTGGCTGCACGGCAACCCTCTCCATCGAGCGGGGTGCCCCGGGGGAAGAACCGGCATGAGCAGACGTTCATGCAAGTCGATGGGTCTTGGTGTGTTTGCGCTGGGATCCGGTGAGGAATGTTCCTATGTTTGTTTTTCCAGTTAATCCTGATGTTGAGAGAGCTGATGGTCGGGACCCCGCGGAGGCGTGGGGTGAGGTGCCTGAGGCTGATCGGTACGCGTGGTCTAGGTACATGTTGGATCACTGCCCTTTGTTTCCGGGGGCGGGCATTATGACGTTTATTGCTAGGGGTGTTGTTAACGGTGGCGATCACGTCCCGCAGGTGTGGAAGGAAACGGCTGCTGAGCTGCATGAGGCTGGATTTACACCGCTCTATTATTATCTGCTGGCTCAGTTGCTGTCGGAGAAGCACAGGCGGAATGAGCTGGATGAGGCAGCCCATGGGCATCTTTTCAAGCAGTGGTACGGGCAGCCGTTTCCGGACTTCCGGCTTGATGCGAAGGCGTGGGAGCCGTGGGTTCGGCGGGTGGCGCAGTCGGAGTCCCCAGGGCGCGCGCTGGACCACGTGCTACATGGGCCGGACTTGCCGGCGCTGGGGATGCTGATTTCTGCCGAAGGGGTGGTGCAGGCAGTGCGGGACTGACGGGGTTGGTGCGATCAGCTCAGCCGCTGCGGGATGCGGTTGAGCTGGTCTGCTAGGTGCTCCCACGGCGCACTGAGGTCCAAGGTATTGGCTGCGATTCGAGTGCCTTGGATCGTTACTTCAAGATTGGGGTGTTCCTTGTCGTCCGTTTTCGCGTATAACAACAGGCCGGCCACTGTCCCATCCTGATCAACATCCAAGTTCTTTGCGTAGGCCAAGATTTGGTAAAGATGGTCGGAACGTACCGTTCGCTTGCCGTGACGCCCTTGCGCCAATGGCTGCGAATAGTATTTGGCGTCGACAACTAAACGTTTGTTGCCTTTGCGTAAAACCAGGTCAGTGCTCATAGCGGGTAGCTGACTGTGAACATGCTGGCCCTCGCCCAAATCCCAAGGAACCCTAGGCGCAGACGGAACCAACTGGGGATGGTGAGACTTGAAGTACTCGAGCAAAAAACGTTCGTACAGAGCGTGCATTTCCTCTTCCGGTACCCAAGCCTCCAGGTTCGTGTCCCCAGGGGAGTCCTTGGGGAGAAGGCCGCGGACAATCAGTTCGCCCAGCAGCTCGGCGATGCGGTCGCCGAGGCCCATGCCGCCGCTCTCGCTCATGCGAAGCCGAGCATGGCCGTGTTCGTCGCCGAGGCGAACGCTCGCGGTGTCGAGGTCGTCGAGCACGATCACGCCGTCAAGAGCGGCGACCGTTCCGGTCACGCCGAGGGCAACACCGTGACCGGCATCACCTACCGGATGCGCGACGAGACCACACCCAAGCGCCGGATGCGCCGCCGCAAGGCGTCAGCGCCCAGCTCGGAGTTCACACATGACGCTCTCTGCGCCGAGTTCGAGCCGCAGCCTGTGCCTGTGGCACCGGGCCCCGCGCCGCAGCACGCGGCGTCGGCCCAGTACACGAGCCCGTCTGGTGTGAAGGCGTGAGGGTAGAGACCCCGAGGTTTCGCGCCTCAGGGTGTGGCTGATCTAGAGAGGTTCACCGCAGCTTCTGCAGAACGCCTCTCCGTCCTCGTACATCTGGCCGCAGCAATAGGTGGGCCCGCCGCTCACCTCGAAGCACTCTTCACCATTGAAGTCCATATGGCCGCTCTCAATAACTTCATCGCAGCCCTCGTAGATCAGTTCAGCCATGGCCTAGCCACGTTTCGGGTTGCGGCCCACGAGTCGAACGACGGCTTTGAAAGGGCCGCCGGACTTTTTCGTCCCGACGTAATCGCCGCGTTTGTTGTATTTGTCCCAGAGTCCCGTGCGAGAGTTCTTCTTCTGGTCACGATCCTTGACTAGCCCAACGCGCTTGCAAGCTCCGGTGTTCTTCGCCTTGCTGACCTCCTTGAGGCTCATCATAGCCAGCGTGGGCACTGCCGGAGCGACCAGAATCCAGTCGCAGAAACGCACCGCGTACCACTTTCGCGGAACTTCAGACGAGAGCCAGAGGATCGAGGTTCGAGCAAAAGGGTAAAGGGTGTAGACGCACCAGTCCCCACCGAAACCCGAGCAATCGACCGGGCGGGCGGTTCTCCTGGTTTACCAGCGTTCTGCTCACGCGCACGCACGCGAGTTAGTCGCGAGACCGCCGCAACCATGTACCAAAGTGCGTACACCCTTTCGCTTCTTGCGTTTCAAAAGGGTGTACGCGCTCTCGCCAGCCTCGCGACCTCGTTCTGCCGCGTGATTCCGCCACTTCTGACCGCTGATCCGCCGCAAATCCTGCGTACACCCTTTTGTGGAGCCCTCGACACCCGTCTGGTGCAGTACCTGACGGTGAGAGGATCCCTTCGCTCGTCAGGCGCTCGCGTGAGAAGGTGGGGTCTTGGTCTGAGGTCGTGTGGTGTTCTAGGAGGCGAGAATCTGCTTGGCGATTTCTAGCCCCGCTGGGCCGTCCAGTTCAGGAAGCTCTGCCCAGCGCCCGCCTGACACTGTTACTTCGACGCCTGGCACCCAAATTGTTGTTCCGATGACGGCAGAGATGCCGATGTCGACTGTCATCGTGAACGCGTCACCGTTGTTCACGGTTACCCATTCGTCGCTGACGCGCTCGAAGCCTGCCATGCCCTCTAACGGGCTGTAGTCGGGCTGCTCCGAGATCGCCGCGAATCTAACTTCCACCGACCGAGCATTATCTGGCGTGACGTCCTCTGGCGGCGTCTCCCAGCCGCAGTGAATATCAGTCTCGGAAACGCTGTTCCAGTCATAAGGGTTGAGCCCTTCCACCCAAGTCGCCACGAACGGTTGTACGTCATCGCAAGACTTAATATGGGCGAATGAGAAGTCGCCGTCAGCGCTAGCATGCTCGGCTGGGGCCTTCGTGGTGGCTTCGGCAGGGGAAGGGGTATCGTGCTGGTCAGCCGGGGCTGAGCATCCAAGAAGTGAAAACGCGAGAGCGGTCGTCACGCACGCTAGAAAGGTTATTCTCATAGCTAAAGTATAGGCCGGAAGGTGCTGTGAGTGGCCAACGCAGTTTGGGCGTGTAGCCCAGTAAGAACACGAGTTCAAGCCAGGGTCGTGCCAGCAAGTGATTCGCGGTATTGCGTGCTGAAGAGTGCGAACTAAATGGCGAAGTAGCAGCGCACAGCTTGAGTAAACATGCCTAGGCGTGTGCGCGAGCTTCCTGGTAGGCCCAGCCGCACCGGTCGGTGCCGTCAACCCGGCCTCGACAAACTCACCCCCGGAGAGTTTGAGATGAGCTACACGGACACAAAAGCGGCCTGATCGCCCAAACCCCCGAATGCGAATAAGACTTGGGGCAGCGCCGTTTCCGCAGTGCCGCCCGTCCCGGCGCAGCACCGGCGGCACGACGGTGCCCCGCACCCGCGAAGCGGGGGCGGGGCACCGTCACAGACCCGCGCAGAGCCCGCGCCAACCGATCAGCTCGCGCGCTGCTGGGCCATGCGGCGGGCCAGCTCGTCGTCGCGGTTCCCTCTCGCCTGGTAGCGCATCGCCGCCTTCACGGAGGAGTGCCCGAGGCGATCCATCGTCTCCTTCAGGGTCGCACCGGTCTGCGCGTAGCGGGTGCCCGCGAAGTGCCGGAGCCCGTGGAACGGCAGGTCGGGCCGTCCGGCGGCGACGACGGCCTTGTGCCAGTGCCGCCAGAACGAGGTCTGCGGCAGCCAGCCGGTGCCGTCGTGGTTGGTGGTCAGCAGGGCATTACCGATCTTCCCACGGGCCTGCTCGGCGATGATGCGGGCATCGTCGCCGTAGACGACGACGTTGCGCACGCCTGCGAGGGTCTTGACCTCGCCGACGTCGCGCCCGTTCTTCTTCGTGTACACGACCTGCCGGGAGACGCTGATGCGCACGCAATCGACCTCACCGGCCTCGTCGCGCTCGACCACGACATCCTTCGCCCGCAGTTCGGTGTTTTCGCCCCAGCGCAGCCCGGCACCGCAAGCGAGCACGACCAGCGCCTTATAGCGCTCGTCGATGCTCGACAGGATCACGTCCAGCTCGGCATCGGTCGGCGGCTCCACCTTCTTGCCGGTCGACGCCGTCGAGCCTCCCTGATCTGGCAGGGGTTCTTCTCGAGGATGCCGTCATCAACAGCAGTCTTGAGCACCGACTTCATGAGGTCCTAGGCGCGAGAGGTCTGCGAGACGCGCCCCGTCTCGATCTGGGCCGCACGCCAGTCGCGCACCATCTCGGGCGTGATCTCGCCGAGCCTGCGCACGACCATCTCGGCGAGCGGGCCGCCCTTGCCGATCTTGTCCTTCTTCGTGGCCACACCTGCCGGGCGCAGGTATCCCTCGTAGTTCTCCAAGGTGCGGGGCCGCAGCGGCTCCCCGCGCGAGTTCGTGCGGGTCTCGATCCACTTCGCGGCGTACTCGCCCAGCATCACCTCGCGGCGGGCGGCCTCTGCCGCCGCCTGCTCGGCCTGCGCCGCGCGCGCTGCCGGGGGCTGCCAACTCTCCTTGGCGATCTCGGCCTGCCGCTCCGCCAGCGCTTCACTGGGTAACACCAGAAGACCACCGGCGGAGACTCGGAACCCTCACGCTCTGGAGATCCGAACTCAGTCCTCGTTCTCCTGGGCCGCCCTCAGCAGGCGTCCGTACGCCAACACCGCGAGAGCCGCGGACTGCTCATTGAGCACCCCGTCATCAAACACTGCCCGCGGCGAGTGGTTGAACTCGGCTTTGTCGTAATCCATTTCTGGAGGGGTCGTGAAGAAACCTGCGAAGGTCGAGGGGATCTTATCTGCCACGAAAGCAAAGTCTTCGGATCCCATCATCGGCTCATTTACCACCACAACCCTCTTCTCGCCGAAGACTGAGCGCAGATCCTCAACCGCCATATCAGTGGTGGCAGAATCGTTGACGGTTGGCGGATAGATTCGCCTGAACTCAAAATCGACCTCGCAACCGTAGCCAGAGGCCACCCCTTCCAGCAGTTGCTTCAACCCGGTCTCGAGGTGGTCAACACTCTGGTCCGTAAGGGTACGAATCGTCGCCCCAAGTGTCACTTCTTCTGGGATCACGTTAACAGCGTTTCCGCCGGTGCTCACCTGGGTCACTGACACGACAACCGGGTCGAAGGCATTCATCATCCGGGTGACGAACGCCTGTATGGAAAGGATCGCCTGCGCCGCAACGGGCACCGGGTCGATCGCTCTGTGAGGCTGGGATCCGTGTCCTCCACGTCCTCGAATCGTCGCGTACATCTGATTGGAGGACGCTGTCGCGGTGCCGTCTTTGGTGGCAATGACTCCGCGTGGGCCGGGACCTACATGGAAGGCATAAGCTGCTATGGGCTGCTTTCCGGCGGCATCCAGTACGCCCTCGTCAATCATGATCTCGGCACCACCAAAGCCCTCTTCACCGGGCTGGAACATGAAGACTACATCCCCTGGCAGATCCTCTTGGTGAGCAGCAAGCAGTTTCGCAGCTCCCACCAGTCCTGCCGTGTGCATGTCATGACCGCAAGCGTGAGCAGTCTTCTCAAACTTAGAAGCGTACGGCAAGCCGGTCTCTTCCTGGAGAGGTAGGGCATCCGTATCTCCCCTCAGTAGAACGGCTGGACCTTCCCTGCCACCCCGAAGCACGGCGACCACCGAACTCAGTCCCTTCCCAAGAGTGATCTCCAGTGGCAGTCCCTCCAGGGCTTCCAGGATCCGCTTCTGGGTTTCTGGGTTGTCCAGGCCCAGCTCAGGTTCCTCGTGAATGGCTCGGCGTAGATTGACGAGGTCGCTCTGAAGAGCCTTCGCCTCCCCCACAAAATCTGGCATTGGTTTTTGTGCAGTCATCTTGCTCTACACCTTTTCTATTTGTTTCTATTTGTCCCGCTGCAATGTTGCAGATCTAAATGTTGCAGATCTAATCGACTTAAGTCAGTCGATCAACACACTGACTTTCTTGCGAGTATAGGCACAGACAAGTGTTCTCAACTCATTTGCGTGATTCATATGCAGCTAGCATTCCGGACGGGTCGTTGATCCTGATGCTCTACTGACCGGATCGGTCGCCCTTCAGCGCTTCGAGCCGGTTGCCGGGTGGAACGCGAAGGTCATCGAGCTCCGCCGCGTCATCATCGAATGCAAGCACTGATCGGCTTCCCCGATACGGTGCGACCGCTTCCTCGATCCTCTGCGTAGCTCGTCCTTATGTCCGCCGTCCGGGAGCCTGCGCCCACCGGCAATCAGCCCCGCGAGAGTGATGTAGGTGATCGCGACGTCGCCCGTCAGGGACACGAGCCACTCGACGACACGAGGCTCCGGCGAGGGACGAAAGATCTCCGAGATGACATTTGTGTCAAGAATGATCACTCGAAGTCCACCGCCCTTGCGACGTCATCGCGCGTCGGAATCGGCAGTTCATCGACCCCGCCGACGTCCCGTGCCACAGACAGCAGAACCATGCCAATGCGTGGCCGTCGAGCGGCCTTCGTCAGGATGTCACGAACCTCGGCCTCCATGGACCGCCCGTGCTCCTTCGCCTGCGATGCGAGCTGTTGCTTCACGTGGTCATCGAGACCACGCACGATGATGGATGACATCAGCGCCACCCCCCCTCTGCTATCAACTATGATCGCTCTCATTTTTCGATGCGGAAAGACCAGAACAAGATAACGAAGCCCCGCCGATTACGAAGATCGACGGGGTCCCCGAAGCAGAATCAGCTCACATCAAACGTTGAAGCGGAACTCCACCACGTTCTGGACACAACAACCATCAGAGATAAGCCGCCCCGACACGTCACCTCAGTGAGCGGTTCCTGGATCGAAAGTGAGCTCGGGTGGGTTGCCAGCACCACCTTGCTGCTAGGCTCAAGCGCATGGTTGAGTCGGTGCAAGCCACGCTGAGAACCGCTCTTTTCTCGGCAAGCCTGCCCGCACTGCTTGCCATCGCCTGGTGGCTTTCGCTCAGACAGCGCCTCCCCACACCAGACGAGCCCTGCAACTTGCAAAACTGGGGTTGCTCAACAGGGATATCACTTCTCGGGTCACTCCTTCTCTACGGAATTCCCGTAGTCTTCCCACTAGTGACCCTCTACGGCCAGCACCGCCTGATCTGGCGAAGCCAGACGGTTCTGACCATTCCCCAAATGATCGCATCGCTGTCTCCAGCGCCACTCATTATCAGTATCTTGGCATTCGTTCTGGGAGTGAAGGGCGAGGGCGAACTGGCAGCTCTAGCCGTCCTCGCCTACATTCCGACAATGGTCGTGGCTGCGCTCCAACAGGTTCTCATTCGCCACCAACTTTTGCGGCGGCAGATGGAGCGGCCAGCTTCAAGCCCGCCAGCGACGGCTTCGGCCAGCCTGCTCTTAGGTTGCTATACACTCCTCCTGCCGGTTGGTGCGATCCTCACGTGGGGCCCCTCCGGGAAGAGCTTCCAGCAGCTTCTTCCTGGAGCCACACTGGTTCTGCTCTTTCTAGCCTTCTGCGCCGGCTCCTGTGCAGCCTTTGCTCTTTATTTCCTCGTCCGTTCGTCTACCTCACCAAGTCCCCTGGGTAGAGCGTTCCGAGTGTTGAGTGCGCTCGCAGGGGTCACCGGTGTTGTCGTTGTGAGCGGGTGGGGACTGCTCACGGCGCTGATCCAGAATGAAGTCGTGGAGGAAGTGGCCGCGGCTGGTTCAACCTACCTGGGAACCAGGGGCGACTACCCGCCCACCTGCTACCACCTGTACAACGGTGGTCTTCTAATGGAACGGGCCTGCGTCTCTGCTGAACAGTTGGGGCTCGGCGTGCCCGATGCTGCACTGTCAAACGACCTGACACCTGAGGCCTCACTAGGTCCGCAATCACCGCAGTCTACACCGCCTCCTTCAGAGATCAAAACCTCGCCCGACGTCTATCCTGCTGAAAACGTCGTTGCTTCAAGCGGAAACTTGGGGATCGTCCAAACAGCTTCATCACTTGGCCAAAAAGGAACCTACGCCTTTGCTCAGCGCTCGAATGGGCCGTGGGTTCTTGGCGCAACGATAGTTGAGGATGCTGCCTTCACCGATTTTGTGAGGGTGGAGCACCTTCTTCTGGCAGCGTTCGCACCCAGTCCAAATTTTTCACTGATGGTCAGCATTGACGATGGCCGTACTTGGCAGCCTGCAGACCTGCAGTCCGCCGCAATCCCGGAGGAAATGCGGTATTTCCATGATCTCGTTTACGACAACGGCGTCTTCCTCCTCACCACCGGCTACGCTAGTTGGGTGGTCTCCGGTGGCGTGAACAAATGGATAAGCAGTGACGGCCTCACGTGGAAGCCGCTGGTTACCAGCCATTAGGAGGATGATCCTTCACCAGCAGAGGTGGCAACACGCGATCGCCGCAGAAACTCGACCTTCTGCTTGAAATCTAGTGCCGCTGCCGAGTGTTTCGACCAGGCGCAACCACATCGAACCCAGCAGCTGCGGACGCCTCTGTGAGTCGGTGGTCGTAGGTGAGAACGGCGTCGACGCTAAGCCGGATAGCCGCTTCCAAATGAAGCACGTCAAGAGTCCGGAGGTACCGCATCGGCAGCAACCCGGCCGAACGGTAAACGGCACGATCAAGCGCTGCCAACGAGACGCCATCAAGGATCGCGGTGACTCTGGCTTGGTCAAGCTCCTCCCTAACCGCAACCCGCCGCAGCTCCGTCTCCAGAAGATCACTCGACACTAGGTTGGCATCTACTTGGTCAAGCCACTCCACCAACGCCTCAGTCTCAGGTTGGCGTATGAGGAGTGCGGCGAGCGCCGAAGTGTCAACGTAAACAAGGGGGGCGCTCACACGCGGTCCTCCCGAAGCTCGTCAATGATGTCCGACATCGCACGGTCACTGCGGGTCGGCTGAGGTGCAAGTGCCGCCCAGCCGCCGACGCGCTTGGCTGGCCGAACAATCGGCAGCCCGGCCGGCTGAGCATCAAGCGGGACAATGCGGCCAACAGGAACGCCATGATTCGTCAGAATGAACGGCTGCCCCTGACTCACAAGGCGAAAAACACGGCCAGATTCGTTGCGCAGCTCGCGCTGAGACAAGCTCTCCACGGGTATTTCGCTCAGACTCATGCCACTATCGTAGCACGCGTGCTACACGTTGAAACGAAATTCAACCACGTCACCATCGGCCATCACGTAGTCCTTGCCTTCGATGCGGACCTTGCCCTTGGAGCGCGCTTCAGTCATGGTGCCGTGTGCAAGCAAGTCTTCAAAGCCAATGACCTCGGCCTTAATGAAGCCCTTCTGGAAGTCGGTGTGGATAACACCTGCGGCCTCGGGCGCAGTTGCACCCTTCTTGATGGTCCAGGCGCGTGCTTCCTTGGGTCCGGCAGTCAAGTAGGTCTGCAGGCCAAGGGTGTCAAAACCAACGCGAGCCAGCTTGTCCATGCCGGACTCTTCCTGACCGGTCTCAGCCAGAAGCTCACGGGCCTCGTCCTCATCAAGTTCGACAAGTTCAGCCTCAAGCTGCGCGTCAAGGAAAATCGCGGGAGCGGGGGCCACCAGGTCTGTCAGCTGCTGCTGCAGTGCTTCGTCCTCAAGACCATCCTGGTCCATGTTGAAGACGTAGATAAACGGCTTGGAAGTCATCAGCTGGAAGGTGCGCAGGGCGTCCTGATCCAGTTTGGCTCCCTCTGCTCCGGACAGAAGTTTGCCCTCAGACAGTAGCTTCTGGGCGGCAACCGCGGTGTCGAGAACGATCTTCTCGGTCTTCTTACCACGCACCTCTTTTTCAAGGCGGGGAATGGCCTTTTCGATCGTCTGCAGATCAGCCAGCAGAAGCTCGGTGGTGATGGTCTCGATATCGTCTTCAGGGTTGATGCGACCGTCGACGTGAACGACGTCCTCATCAGCAAAGACGCGGGTCACCAGGCAGATCGCGTCGGCCTCACGGATGTTGGCCAGGAACTGGTTGCCAAGCCCCTCACCCTGCGAAGCACCGCGAACGATTCCCGCGATGTCAACGAAGGAGACGACAGCGGGAACCAGCTTCTGGGAACCGTAGAGCTCAGCAAGCTGGCCGAGGCGGGGGTCCGGAAGCGGCACGATCCCAATGTTGGGTTCAATGGTCGCAAACGGGTAGTTCGCAGCCAGAACGGTGGCGCGAGTGAGGGCGTTAAACAGGGTCGACTTGCCAACGTTGGGCAGTCCCGCGATTCCAATAGTCAAAGACACGCCACAAGTCTAGGCGAGGACGAGCCCGTTTCACCGAGCCGATTCGGTGAGAACCGGCTCAGCGAACGAGTATTTCTTGAGGGTTCCTAGCGCGTGTGGTTAGGGGCCGGGGCGCGTCCCTTGACGTGAAGGGGCAGCAGTCCCTTGTTCTTGAGGTCGTTCTTCAGGTTGCGCGGCAGGGCAAAGGTGATGGTTTCGACCTGGGTGCGCACCTCCTCGACCTCGCCAAAACCACGGTCCTGCAGCCATTTAATAACGTCCTTGACCAGGATTTCCGGCACAGAGGCACCGGAGGTGACACCGACCGTGGTGACACCTTCGAACCAGGCGGGGTCAAGTTCGCTGGCCATGTCAACGCGGTAGGAAGCGCCCGCACCGGCATCGAGAGCAACCTCGACAAGTCGAACAGAATTGGAGGAGTTCGCGGAGCCAACCACGACCATGACATCAGCGCGCGCCCCGATGGCCTTGACGGCATCCTGGCGGTTCTGAGTGGCATAGCAGATGTCGTCCGAGGGCGGATCAATCAGCAGAGGGAAGCGTTCCCGCAGGCGACGCACCGTTTCCAGCGTCTCATCAACACTGAGTGTGGTCTGCGAAATCCACACCACTCGGGCGGGATCACGCACCACGACATCATCGACCTCATCCGGGGAGCCGATAATCTGAATGTGATCGGGAGCCTCACCGTAGGTTCCGTCTACTTCTTCGTGGCCCCGGTGCCCGACCAGGATGATGTCGTAGTCCTTGTCAGCGAAGCGCACGGCCTCTCGGTGGACCTTGGTCACCAGCGGGCAGGTGGCGTCGATGGTGCGTAGGTTACGTACCGCGGCATCTGCGTGAACCTGGGGGGAGACACCGTGGGCGGAAAAGACCGTCACGGCACCTTCGGGGATCTCATCGACTTCCTCAACGAAGATCGCACCGCGATCGATCAGGGTTTCAACGACGTACTTGTTGTGGACGATTTCCTTGCGCACGTAGACGGGGGCACCGTGCAGTTGCAAGGCCCTCTCGACTGCTTCGACAGCGCGGTCAACACCGGCGCAGTAGCCCCGGGGGGCTGCTAGGAGGATTCGCTTGCCATCCACACTGGCTGAGACCTGTGAGTTCATACCCCCAATCTATCGAACGATTGGGAGTTACTGACAGTGGAGTTGCGAACAGCTGACTGCCTCACGCCCTGTCGCCGGTTTCCTTTGGTGTCGGAGCCACGTGGCAGACTGCTTTCATGACCAGTAACCATGTTCCACCGAACGGTCTTGCCAGGACAGCACGTGAGACGACTGCGGAAAACCCGTGGCCGCTTCGCCTGCTCACCAGCAACATCCGTGTTTATGTGGAAAAGATGTCTGAGCTGTGGGTTGAAGGACAGGTCGTTCAGTACAACCCACGTGGCTCAACCCAGGTTTCGTTCTTCACCCTGCGGGATGTAAACGAGGACGTGTCCATGCAGGTCACCGCATTTGGTGGCATTGTCGCCAGCAGTGGTGATGGGTTCGGGGAGGGCGCTCGCGTTGCGGTTCGTGTCAAACCGTCATTCTGGGAGAAGAGGGGGACGCTCTCCCTCCAGGCTAAAGAGATCCGCCTGCAGGGACTCGGTTCACTTCTGGCCCAGATTGAAAAGCTGCGACAGCAGCTAGCAGCAGAGGGACTGTTCAACGCCGACCAGAAGAAGCCCCTCCCCTTTATCCCCCGACGCATCGGATTGATCTGCGGTAGGGATGCCAAGGCGAAGGATGATGTCCTAGAAAATGCTCGGGTTCGCTGGCCCATGGCCCAGTTTGAGATTCGTGAGGTCGCAGTTCAGGGACAGTACGCGGTGCACCAGGTTTCCAGTGCGATAGAAGAGCTCGATGCGATTCCTGAGATCGACGTGATCGTTGTGGCGCGCGGGGGTGGGTCAGTTGAGGATCTGCTGCCATTTTCAGATGAGCGCATTGTCCGAACGGCTGCCAATGCCACCACCCCGATCGTTTCGGCCATCGGGCATGAGGGCGACGCGCCCCTGCTCGACCTCGTCGCCGACTATCGGGCCTCTACCCCAACGGATGCAGCCCGGCGAATCGTGCCTGATTACCGCGAGGAACTGAAGGAAGTCCACCACTACCGGGTCAGGGGCAGTGCGGCCGTAGGACGCATGGTGACTCGGGAGTGGGAGATTCTAAACCTCCTGATGAGGTCCCCGGTCCTGCAGAGGCCGACAGCAACGATTGAGCAGCAGGCCGCCGGACTTGAGCAGGCTGTGATTCGCCTGAGGGCCGCAGCACAGAGAACCCTGTCGCAGAACCAGTCGGAACTGGCACAGCTGACGGGAATGCTCAGGACACTCTCTCCCACCGGAACACTGGAACGCGGCTACTCCATTCTGCGTACCTCATCTAAGAAGATCATTCGCAGTGCCGAGGAAATCAAGAGCGGAACCCTCATCGAGGGCATGCTCTCTCAGGGAACCTTCGTAGCCAACGTGGTTGGTTCAAACCCCACCGGATCCTTTATTACACCCCAGCCCACCGACGCCGAATCACAGGAGTAAGAAGATGACAACTGATAACCCCGTGGCAGCCCTCCCGGATCCCGCCACCCTCCCCTACGAAGCCGCAAAAGCCGAGCTCAAGCAGATTGTCCAGGCCCTAGAGGCCGGCTCAATCCCCCTCGAAAATACCCTAGAGTTATGGCAGCGAGGTGAGGCGCTTGCGGGTCGTTGCAAGGCTATCCTCGACGCGGCCTCCGCTCAGATTGAGGCTGTTACCAACCAGCAGTAGACCTAGTCGAAGTGGAGTAGGCAGTGGGCCGTGAAGTAACCCCATCGGTTCTTGTGATTGGCGAAGCCCTGATGGATCTTGTCATCCATTCGGGACATAGCATCGAAGATGCCGAAGCAGTTCCCGGTGGTTCACCCGCCAACGTCGCACTCGCCCTCGGCAGGCTTGGACTCAGTGTCGACCTGGTGACCTGGATTGGTCCCGATAGGTTCGGGAGGCAGATTCGCGAACACCTTGAGGACTCTCAAGTTCGAATCGACAGTGCCAGCTCGGGTGCTGCTCGAACCTCCACAGCCGAGGCGTACCTGGATGAGCAGGGGGCGGCCACATACACCTTCAAGCTTGACTGGGCTCCCAGGGTCCCCATAACTGTTCCCGACACTGCATTAGTCGCACATACCGGTTCGATTGCATCCGTCATCCAGCCTGGCAGCAATGCAGTTTTGGATGCCTTCAAGCGGGCACGTGAGACGGCACTGACAACATATGATCCGAATGCTCGGCCCTCCCTCATGGGTTCACGGGAAGAGGCTCGAGCCACTATAGAGGCGTTTGTGACTCAGAGTGATGTTGTGAAGGTTTCTGATGAGGATCTTGAGTGGCTGTTCCCGCAGCAGGATCCGCTCGACTCTGCCAAGCAGTGGATGGAGCGCTTCTCGCCAGCCCTCCTGGTGGTCACCCGGGGCGGTGAGGGACCGGTGGCTTGGACCTCACAGGGCGCCAAGGCTGAGCTGATGCCAGAATCAGTGTCGGTGGTTGACACGGTTGGTGCCGGTGACACTTTCATGGGGGGCCTGATTGATGCGCTGTGGCGCAGGGACCTCGTGGGACGCGAAGCTGCCCAGGCAGTTCGGGACCTCAGCGATGAGCAGCTGCTGTCGATACTCAGTGACGCCAGCAAACTGGCCTCGATTGTCGTTCAGCGCCGCGGAGCCAACCCACCATGGGCTGTGGAACTAGGTCGCTAGACCCCTATTTGCCGTGCCGCCGTTCCCTCTGGGAGAACGAACGCAGGGCTCGAAGAAAATCAACCTTCCGGAAGTCCGGCCAGAAGGTCTCACAGAAGTAGTACTCGGAGTGTGCAGACTGCCAGAGCAGAAATCCTGAAAGCCTCTGCTCACCGGAGGTCCTGATGATGAGGTCGGGATCCGGCTGCCCCCGTGTGTAAAGATGCTCGGTAATATCCGCGACCTTCAGCGACTTCGCCACGTCCTCGATGGTGAGCCCCTTCTGAGCCGCATCCTCAAGGACACCCCTCATGGCATCAACAAGTTCCTGGCGTCCCCCGTAGCCAACCGCGATGTTGACCTGCATGGCATTCTCAAGGGTCTCTGTCTTCGCGCTGTGGGCATTCACTGCCTCGACAAACTCCGGGGAGAGCAGAGTCATATCACCGACAATGTTCACCCGATACTCTCCGGTCTCAACCAGGCGAGCTACCAGCTGCTCAATAATGACGAGCAGTTCCGTTATCTCTGTTGAGGAGCGCGAAAGGTTGTCGGTGGACAGTAACCACAGCGTAACGACTTCGGTATGAACCTCGTTGGCCCACTTCAGAAAGTCCAAGACCTTTCCAGCCCCGGCACGATGTCCCTCAGAAGCCGGCGAACCACCAGCCTTGGCCCACCGCCGATTACCGTCCAGAATGACCCCAATATGGCGGGGAAGACTCTCTCGGTCGAGTGATCGTTGCAGGCGAAACTCATAGACTTCGTAAAGAAAATTCCCCTGCATGATTCCTGCCTTAGGTCGGTCAGAACAACTGTACCCAACCACCGGTATTGAACATTGCAATCCCACCCAACGTCACCACTTCGGGGGAGAAAGGCGGGGAAACTGTGCCCGTGCGGAGCTGGAGCATTGGGTAATGATGTAGCCTAATGAACCGGAGAGGATCCACATGCCAGTAGCTTCTAGACAGCCCGTCGCCTGGATACCGGGACACCCCGTGACCAGAAAACCACGTATGCGCGGATGGGTTCATTTCGCAGCTGCGCCACTGTCACTAGCCGCGTCCATCGTCCTCGTCGTCCTTGCCCCCACCACTGGGTTGAAGTGGGCATCGGTCGTGTACATGGCGTCCTCGTTTATCCTCTTCGGGATCTCAGCGCTGTACCACCTGTTCTACTGGACTCCGAAGTTCGAGATGGTTCTGAAACGCCTCGATCACTCCAACATCTTCCTGCTTATTGCGGGCACCTACACCCCAATTACCGTGGGGACACTTCACGGCAGCAGTCGCGTCACCCTTTTGACGCTGGTCTGGATCGGGGCCCTCCTAGGGATCGCCATCAACCTGCTCTGGCCCAAGGCACCACGTTGGCTCTCCACCCTCATCTACGTGCTGCTGGGTTGGACCGCCATCTGGTTCCTGCCTGAACTCTGGCAGAAGGGCGGTGCTGCAATGGTTATTCTGCTCGCGGCCGGCGGCGTCCTCTACACCATTGGCGCCGTTGCCTACGCCCTCCGCAAGCCCAACCCCTGGCCTGAATGGTTCGGTTTCCACGAGATCTTCCATGTCTTCACCGTGCTCGCCTGGGCCTGCCACTGCGTCGCTGCTTACATCGCAGTCCTGACCTGATTGCCGAGGACGGCCCTCAGTTCCCCATGGGACCGCGCCAATGCCTCACTGACCCGAATACGGGCGTAAGATCGCACCCATGGCAGACAAAACTTGGCTGACTCAGGGTCAGTACGACAAACTAAAAGGCGAACTCGATCAGCGCCGCGATGTGCGCCGCCCCGAGATTGCCCAGCTAATTGAGGCCGCACGACGTGAGGGCGACCTCAGCGAAAACGGCGGCTACCAGGCTGCGCGCGAAGAGCAGTCGATGAATGAAACCCGCATCCTCCAGCTCGAAGAACTCCTGCGAAACGCTGAAGTCGGCGCCATCCCAGAAGACAACGGTGTGGTTGAGCCAGGGATGGTGGTGGTAGCCAAGATCGGCGGGGTCGAAGAGACATTCCTGCTTGGCGCCCGCGACGCCGGAGAGGGCCTGAACATGTCGGTCTACTCCCCCACCGCACCCATCGGAAAGGCCCTGATTGGTGTAGCCGCGGGACAGACGACCTCATATGACACCCCCGCGGGAAAGTCGATTAAGGTCGAGGTCATTTCGGCAACCCCCTACAAGGGCTAAGCAAAGACAGAGAAGAGGGCCGGTCTGAGAAGAATGTTCTCGGACCGGCCCTCTCGTATGCCTATTAACTTCCTCAGGCCTCTTCAGCCGCAGCAGCCGGAACCGCCGGGTCAATCTCCACTTTGCCGTCATCGGCGTTACCGCGCAGCCGACTGGACTTCTTAACTGCGTGCGCCACCTTGTACGAGGCCGCTATCTGTTCGTCAAGGGAGCCGGGTGGGCCACCGGGCCTGTCTACATCGACAGCAAGGTCGGGGTACATGTCATGACCGTGCAGGTACATCGACGTCACATTGATGAAGGCGAGAAGCGGAACCGCAAATACAGCACCGACAATGCCCGCGACCGTACCCCCGGCAGTCACTGCCATGACCACGGCAACCGGGTGTAGAGAAACCGCACTGGACATGAGCCAGGGGTGCAGAACATTACCCTCTAGTTGCTGGACCGCCAAAACTACCACCAGCATGATAATCGCACTGGTGAGACCATTGTTGACCAGCGCGAGCAGAACCGCGACAGCACCCGATATGAAGGCTCCGATGATGGGTATGAAGGAGAAGAAGAACACCAGCACCATGATCGGAACTGCGGCCGGCACCCCAAGGGCCAACGCGCCAAGGCCAATTCCTATGGCATCAATGCCTGCAACCTTGAGCTGAGTACGGATGTACCAGCCGAGAGTAACCCACCCGCGGATCCCGGCTTCATTCGTCTGGTGGCGCCACTGCTTCGGGAGGCAGCGGACGAACCACACCCACATGCCCCGCCCGTCCTTGAGCAGGAAGAACAAGGTGAACAGCATGATTAGGGAGGAAGCAGCGAACCCAGCCGCTGATGACGCGACACTCCAGGCTTCCGTCGCGATAAGCCCCCCGTAGTTCTTGACCAGCAGCATCAGGTCGGACTGGAAGTCCTCAAGATAGGAGTCGAGGAACGAAACGTCTATCCCCAAAGCGCCGTCCTGAATCGCTGTCAACAGGGAGTTGATGCCTGTGAGTGCCTGGCTGGTCAACGTAGGGAGCTGAACCACCAGCTGTGTGGCCGCAAGCGTCATCAGGCCGAGGACGATGAGCAGGCCCGACAGTAACCCCACGGCTGCCGACGAGGCTTTCCCCATCTTCGCCTTGCGACGCAGGAAACTCACTAGGGGTGCCAGCAGCAGAGCGAGGAGCAGCGCCACCAGGAAGGCAATCACCAGGTCCTTGACGTAACGCATCAGCCAGACGAGGACGGCGAGGGTAGCGAGCATGATCAGGATTCGCCAGCTCCAGGCCGCGGCGACGCGAAGAGGCAGACTGACGTGTTCAGAAATGCTCTTTTCGCTAACCAGGTGTTCGCGCTTGGAACTTGTCTCTTGACTCATCTTGACCCTCACTGCTTGGTGTAAATGCTGGCGGACTATCGATCCCAGTCAAGGGAGATGCAAGGATAGAACCAACGTAACCGTCAGAACCTAAGGATCATTATGGCTGATACATCGGGTACCCATGTTGTACTAGGGACGCCTTTGGACATGCAGGCCGAGGACGGCAACCTTGAGATCTTCCTGGCCGGAGGCTGTTTTTGGGGTGTTGAGAGATTTATGTGGGAGACGCCGGGCGTCATCCTCACCTCGACGGGCTATATGGGAGGCAAGTCAACAGCCCCCACCTACGTCCAGGTCTGTACTGGATTCACGGGGCACGCTGAGACCGTTCGGGTCATCTATGACCCGAAGCGTGTCACCACCCAGGAGCTTCTGGCTGTGTTCTTTGAGAACCACGACCCGACCCAGGTGAACAGGCAGGGGAACGACCTAGGCACCCAGTATCGCAGCGCTATCTGGACGACCACTGCTGAGCAGTTCGAGGTCGCTCAACTGCTCAAGTCAGCCTATGAGGAGCGGATCATCGCTGCCGGCATGCCACCGATTGCAACGGAGATCCACTCCCCACCCCCACCGGTTTTCTACCTGGCAGAGGAGTACCACCAGGGCTACCTCCACAAGAATCCCCACGGTTACTGCAACCACGGATTCAACGGAGTGGAGTGCCCTAGCGGTGTTTTCTAACGCTTGATGGTCTCGAGAATGTCGGTGACGAAGACCAGGGTTGCACCGCCTGCGATACCTGCCTGAGGTACACCGCGGGGTCCGTAGCCCAGCTCTGAGGGGATGGAGAGAAGGACGCGTGAACCGACGCGCTGTCCGACCAGTCCTTCATCCCAACCTGCGATGACCATGCCGACACCGATTCCGAAGTCGAGCGGAGCACCGCGGTCGTACGAGTTGTCAAAGACGCTGCCGTTCCAGCTCTGCCCCAGGTAGTTGCAGACGATGGTATCTCCGGCCTCGACAATGTCTCCGGTACCCTCTTCGAGGACCTCAACAACGAGTCCCTCCGGGGGCGTGGGGGCTGAGAATGTAATGACCGGCTTGTCGCCGAACTCGCCGGTTACCTGTACGTTTTCCATGCTTTTCCTTCCGCGACCAGGTCGCCTTGTGTGGGTTTCTGAGCAGGTCAGATTCGTTGCTAACGCGACTGCATTCGCGAAAGAATATTGAGGATCTCGATGTAGAGCCACACGATGGTGACCATCATTCCGAACGCACTCATCCAGGCGTACTTTGCCGGCACGCCCCTCTGCACGCCGATGCGGACCTGGTCAAAGTCTGAGATCAGGCAGATGGCTCCGATGAACACGGCAAATACCGAAAGAACCACGCTGAGGGGGAAACCCAAAATGCTGGGACCGTCGATGCCCCCGATGGGCGCACCGAGAAGGCCGAGGACGAAGATCAGCAGTCGGGAGACGATGAGGCCGATAATCGAGATGAGGGCGAACCGCTGCATCTTCGGGGAGTTGCGGACCTTACCCGAAGCGAACAGAGCCAGTGTCACACCGAAGACAGCGAAGGTGGCTACCACAGCTTGAAGGACCACACCCGGCGCCCACATCTCCGTCACCATGCTCAGCGCACCCAGGCCCTCTCCCTCAAGTGCCGAGTAGGTCAGGATCAGCCCCGGACGAATTGTCTTCGAGAAAATGTTGACCATCGCGGCAACTAGACCAAGCAGAATGCCACCCATCATCAGCGGGGTGGCGAGCGCCAGGTTCTGAGCGGTTATGAACCATGATCCCGCCGCAAATGCGATGAGGACGATCAGGTTCAACGAGGTCTTAACGATGACATCGTCATAGGTCATGCGACCCGTATCGACGGCATCCGCAGACCTGCCCTGATACGACTGGCGTGCTTCTTCAAATGCCTTCTGGTCATAAACCGGTGGGTGGGTGGTCTGCGCCGTCTGTGTGGCCGCGGCAGACTGAGCCGCCCACTGGTCTTCCATGCGACTAAAAACCGGATTCGACATTAATGCTCCCAAGTCTTGAGGTACTACCCCAAGGTTTCCACATCTCGACCCATTCATGCCACGCCTTCCGCCCTCGGCAATACGCTCAAGGCGGACAGGCCGGGGCTTTCAGTTAAGGTGGGTCTATGCAGACCACTTCCAGTCGTGACCTCATAGTCGAGGGCGATAATCTCCAGGTCATCTCTTCCTTTCCGGATGAGACCTTTCGCCTGATTTACCTCGATCCCCCCTTCAACACGGGACGCACGCAGTCACGTCTAACTCGCAGTTCCAAGCGTGTCACCGGTTCCGGCCGGGTGGGTTTCAAGGGCGCGCGCTACGAGCAGGTCGTCGAGATGGTCACCTCCTACGATGACCGCTTCGCCGACTACTGGGAGTTCCTGGAGCCGCGCCTCGAGGAGGCTTGGCGCCTACTCACCCCCGACGGCACCCTCTACCTGCACCTTGACTACCGGGAAGTGCACTATGCCAAGGTGCTTCTTGATGCCCTGTTTGGCCGCGAGTGCTTCTTGAACGAGATTATCTGGGCCTATGACTACGGCGCCCGCACCAAGAAGAAGTGGCCCTCTAAGCACGACACCATCCTTGTTTACGTCAAGGATCCGGGCGCCTACTACTTCAACTCCGAAGAGGTCGATCGGGAACCCTACATGGCTCCCGGCCTAGTCACCCCGGAAAAGGTTGCCAAGGGGAAACTTCCCACCGATGTCTGGTGGCACACCATCGTCTCCCCCACCGGCAAGGAGAAAACGGGCTACGCCACGCAGAAGCCACTGGGTATCCTGCGCCGGATCATCCAGGCTTCCAGTCAAGTGGGCGACGTAGTCCTCGATTTTTTCGGTGGTTCAGGCACCACTGGCGCAGCCGCCCAGCAACTGGGGCGCCGCTTCGTCCTCATCGACCAGAACCCCGAGGCAATCGCGGTGATGCGGGATAGGCTTCCCGATGCCACAGTCATGAGCTGGAAGAAAGAGATGCGACTCAGCGAAGCGCTTCAACCGCCTGCCGAGCCTGCTCCGGAGTGAACATTTCCCCGTCCTTGCTGCTGAGCAGTTCATAGATGTCCTCGGCGGTGAGGTCGGGGTCCTGGCTGTAATCGACTGCCTTCACCTTGGCATTCTCAGCCCAGTCCCAGTTGAGTGAGTCGAGGGCGCAGGCCGCGGCCTCCTCGGTGAAGGCATCACCACCCTCATCCATTAGCAACATCCGCGCCATGGCCTCACTGACCCGCAGTTCCGCAGCGTAGTAGCGAGCGGGTATCAGGGCCGTTTCACAGCTGTCAACACCAGCGGTGCTCTCACCGGGCTGATCATCTTCCTGCACGTCTACCGCCGGGCCGCTCTGAGTCTCTTCCTCGTTCCCTTCGGGAACCACAATGGCCTCCTCCGACTGAAGTGCACTCTGCTCGGTAACCCTGTTGTCACGTGTTCCCAGCGCCGTCGCAATGACAAGTGCGGCAATGACCAGCAGCGTCAAGCCCGCCCAGAACGACCAGCGCCGGTACCAAACCGGGCTGGCTGGGGCGTGATGGACTGAAGAGCGGCTGGGAAGCGGCCTATCCGCTGACGTTGTCATCCCGCAATCCTACGGGACACGCAGAAACACCCTGCCTCTCACGCGCGCGCTGGGGTAGTAGGCGCGGGGGGGATATCTCTATCTGGGGCGTAGGGTGGGAACCCGGCCTTAGGGGGGTTGTACCCCCTGGGTGCCTTCAGACTACCGGCTCCGGCTCTGGTTCGGCTTTGAAGTTGCCGGGGCTACAAGGGCGCCTCGGGCGGGGCGCTGAAGGCGAGGCGCTCTCTCTCGGCGCCGTACTCTTCGAGGTCGACGGCTTCGATCGGGGTGTGGTCTCGGTCTTTCAGCCAGTCATCGACGGCTTCCTGTACGGCCTCACCGTCCTGTAGGGCTTGCCCAATCTCGATGATGGCGCTGTTCTGGGCCCTCTGTCGCTCGACCCAGTTGAGGGGGAAGTCCTCCGCCACCCAGTAGGTGTCGTAGGCGCCCTGCTCGGTGGACCAAACCAGCGAAATGTACCCCGCGGGATCTTCGATCCTGGTGCGTAGCCCTGGGCCTTGAAACTTTAGATGTGGGTACTTGCGCTTGGGTCCGACCGCGATTGCTGGTGCAACCTCGCCGAGGGGTCCTTCGCCAAAGGTGAGGTCTTCGGGGCTGGGATAGTTCGGGTCCATACCCACCACACTAGCGGGGTGAAGGCCCCCGCGGCCGATAATGGTGCAGGGGCCTTCTAGTGTGGGTAAGCGGTAGTCATTTGCAAGGTTGCCTTGATAGCTACTCGGTCACTGGTGAAGTAAACCGAACCGTCGGCTTCTACTTCGATGTCCTGGCGGATGATGAACTGGCCGCTACTTTGTACAAAATAAGGCCGCCGTCCTCTGCAATTGAGAGCAAATTGAGAACATCGGGGCTAGTTGAGAACAGCAAACCCCTCTGACCTGCGTGTTTGTACCCCCGGTCGGACTCGAACCGACACTTTGTCGATTTTAAGTCGACTGCCTCTGCCATTGGGCTACGGGGGCCTGCCCGAAACGGGCGCTACAACTCTAAGACATAACCGTCAGAGTCGTGAAAACGGACTACGACGACACGGGCTGCGTGGCGCTCAGAGCCAGTCCGTCGAGGATGTCGTGTTCCGAAACGACCACGACTGGAGAAGCACCCGTTACGGGGCACATGTCTGGGCTTCCCACCGGATCCGCGATGACGCCGAGACGAACCAGGATTCGCTCCCAGATCAGTGCGCCACCGCCGATGACATCGGCGCGACCCGGTGGCATGGCGGGCTGCAGGGCCTTCTCCACGACCGGATCGTTGATCATCCTCGAGATCGCATCACTCCACTGCTGCTCGGTCGGAACCAAGCCGTGGGTGATTTCTGGGGAGTACTCGGATACCCCACCGATGAGGGCGGCAATGGAGGTGACTGTGCCAGCTACCCCGACGAGGGTCGCGGCCTGGCGGATGTCGACCTCGACAGCGGCCTCATCAATCAGACCGTCAATCCAGCTGCGGGCCATCCCGAGCTTGTCAGCAGTCCAGGGCTCCGGCCCGAACCGTTCAGTAACTCGAACGGAGCCCATGTTCATCGATACCGACTGCTCGACCCCCTCTTTGCCGAGGACGAACTCCGTCGAGCCTCCCCCAATGTCAACCACCAGGTAGGGGCCTTCCAGGTCAGTTGGAAGGGAAGAGATGGCACCATTGAATGACAGTGCGGCCTCCTCCTTACCCGTGATGACCTCGGGTTCAATACCAAAGATCTCCCGCATGCCCCGGACGAAGATTTCGCGGTTACTCGCGTCGCGGCTGGCAGAGGTCGCGGCGATGCGAATGGTCGAAGCTCCGGCCTCTTCAATCCGCCTTTGGTAGCTCTGCGCTGCAGCCAGAGTCCGCTCGATTGCATCCGGGTTGAGAGCTCCCGTTTGGTCAACGCCCTGACCCAGTCGGGTGATCACCATGTCACGCTCAACATCAACCAGGTCTCGAGCCCCCAGTTCTCCCACAGGGCGATCGGCAATCAGGAGTCGAATGGAGTTGGTTCCGCAGTCTATGGCTGCGGCCCTCACAAACTCAGGCATCATTCTCTGCGTCCCTCGACAGTTCGAGGGCTAAAAGGGTGGTGTAACCGCTGGGGATCAGACCCCTGTCACGCATCTCTTCCAGGGCGATGTCACCGGCCAGGTTCACACCGGGTCCCGCGACCAGGGAGTGTCCGACTAGGGCGTGGAGGCACTTGACACGGTTGGGTAGGCCACCGGCGCTGATGCCGGCGATCTCCGTGACCTCACCTGTACCCATGAGTTCGGCGATATCGTTGCGGCGGGAAATGTAGTCCTCGTGAGCGGCTCGGTGGGCTGCGGCGAACTCCTCGTCCTCGGCAAGTTTTTCGGTGAGCACCACCATGTAGTGCTCGGCCTCAAGGGTGGAGCAGGCAACCGTAATCACCGGGTCTGTCAGGTAGAAGGTCGTCGGAAACGGGGTGCCGTCGGGAAGGCGAGGGGCGGTCACCAGCACGAGCGGGTGCCCGGATACGGTGCGTGAGCCAACCCCGAACACCCCCCGTGGTTCACGGCCTAGATCGGCGATGATGGCTTCACGATCGGCGTCACTGTAAACCAGTCCGTCAGTCCACTTCACATCCCCGGCGTTCTGCTCACTCATTGCTCTGTACCTTTTCTTCGTTCTGATTTGCCTTTGCCAGTTCGCCGGTCGTTGAGGGCTGGTCCGCCTCTCTCAGGGATTCGAGGACGACCCAGGCCCAGGGCTTCTCAGGCCCCGAGAGATTGTTATGTTCACGTCCGAGATCGGTTGATTCCTCAGGCTCCGGTGCATCTGTGACTACGAACTGGGTCTCCCCGGGACGCACAAAACCTATCCGCTCACGTGCCTGGGCCGCGATGTAGTCCTCGTCCTCCCAGCGTGCCAGCTGATCCTGGAGCTCACCCGCCCGGACCTCAGCCGCCTCAACCTCGGCTACCACAGCGTGGTATGACTGTTCTTGCCGCAGCCACTGCAAGCCCAGGGGGACGAGGACGACCACCAGAACTGCGACTATGACAAAGGCGACCAGGAGCCTCACAGAGACCGTCAGGCCACCAAACGACCACTTCAGCGGCTCACGCTTTGAGTGGATGCGGATGGGCTTCCGCGTGGCCTTTCCGGCCTCACTGGGTTTCTGAGGCATTGGTTTCGCGCGCTGCTCTCGCGCACCCGTCGGACGGGTTGTGCCGCTGGGCCGAGAGGTACCTGGTTTGTAGCCAAACCCATTCGCCGTGCTACGACGCACCCTAGTTGGACCCGTTGAAGAGGGAACTTCAGAGGCCTGCGGCGCAACCTTCGCCTCTTTTGGAGTCGTCACTGTTTGCTTCGTGGAAGCATCCAGCATGCTGCGCGTGCGAGGGCGCTGCGGGGGGCGGGGTGACGAACTCATGGGTTCAATCTTGTCCGATCTGATCCAGATGCCAAATCCACCACGCCAAAGACCCCCGGCAATATATGCCGAGGGTCTTCAGCCACTAGGTGTTAGGCGCGAGCCAAATACTTAGAACTTGGCGCGGGGGAATGCCGACTTACCTGCGTAGGCGGCATCCTGGCCCAGCTCCTGCTCAATGCGCAGCAGGCGGTTGTACTTTTCAACACGCTCTGAACGAGCGGGCGCACCGGTCTTGATCTGGCCCGAGTTGGTAGCAACTGCAAGGTCAGCAATGGTGGTGTCGCCGGTCTCCCCGGAGCGGTGCGAGGTCATCGAACGGTAGCCGTTGCGGTGTGCATCCTCAACAGCCTCAAGGGTCTCGGTCAGGGTGCCGATCTGGTTCACCTTGACCAGCAGTGCGTTAGCGGTGCCGGTCTCAATGCCGCGGGCGAGGCGGGCAGGGTTGGTGACGAAGAGGTCGTCGCCAACGATCTGAACACGATCACCGATGGCATCGGTGAGCTGCTTCCAAGCATCCCACTCGTCCTCAGACAACGGGTCCTCAATGGAAACCAAGGGGTAGTCGGAGATCAGCTTCTCGTAGTACTCAACCATGTACTCGGTGGTGCGCGCTTCGCCTTCGAACTGGTAGGCGCCGTCCTTGAAGAACTCAGTGGCGGCAACATCCAGGGCGAGAGCAACATCTTCGCCCGGCTTGTAACCAGCTCGTTCAATGGCCTCAACGATCAGGTCAAGAGCAGCCTTGTTCGAGGGAAGATCGGGGGCAAACCCGCCCTCGTCACCCAGACCGGTCGAAAGACCACGTTCCTTGATGACTGCCTTCAGGGTGTGGTAAACCTCTGCACCCATGCGCAGTGCCTCACGGAAGGTCGGAGCACCGATCGGAGCAATCATGAACTCCTGGATGTCAACGTTGGTGTCAGCGTGTGAGCCACCGTTAAGGATGTTCATCATCGGGACGGGAAGGACGTGAGCGTTCGGGCCACCCAGGTACTCGTAGAGGGGCAGTTCTGCGGACTCTGCAGCGGCACGGGCCACGGCCAGCGAAACACCAAGAATAGCGTTGGCGCCGATCTTGCCCTTGTTAGGGGTGCCGTCAATCTCCATCATTACACGGTCGATCTCACGCTGGTCACGTGCATCCAGTCCGATGATCTCGGGAGCCAGGATCTCGCCAACAGCGTCAACTGCGTCCTGAACACCCTTACCCTGGTAGCGGTTCTCGTCGCCATCGCGACGCTCAACAGCCTCAAATGCTCCGGTGGATGCACCCGAGGGGACACCGGCTGTGCCCTGTGCACCGTCTTCGAGGTACACCGATACTTCGATGGTCGGGTTGCCGCGTGAGTCCAGAATCTCGCGTGCTTCAATGTCTTCGATCATTGCCACGGTGTTTCTCCTTATTTCCTGTGGATTGTCGAGCAGGTCTAGTAGGGATAGAAGTCAGTTAGCCGGCGGTGCCGGTTTCAAGCAGGTTCCCGGTTACAGAGCCGGGAAGATCTCCGGGGCCCACAATGGAGCCGTCGGTGAAGGTGCCGTAGCGGGGGTTCAGTGTGACGTCCGAGTCCATGATGAAGGTATCAAGCTCAACGATCTGTTCATTGCTGATCGCACCGCTGCGAACGGTGTTGACCAGCAGCAGGTCCTTGAACATGTCCCGCACCGTTGGGTCGACATCAGCTACGTCGAGGTCGGAACCAAGCTGCGCGATCGCGCCCTCAAGGGTCGCCTGAATCTCCTCATCTGGGAGTTCGATACCAACCGCATCGGCTGCCTGCAGACGCAGATTCGTCTCAACCAGGAAGCCAACCATTTCGTCGCGTGGGATCTCAGTTCCCGAGAGCTGCGCCCACTGGGTGATCGCGTCGGTCAACGCGGTTTCAGAGATACTGTCGCCGTTGACGATGAACGCGGTACCGGGAGAACCTGACGTGCCACACGCCGTCAGTCCCAGAGCAACGCCCGAAGCGATGGCGATCGATGCGACCGCTTTACCAATAGTTCGAATTCTGTAGGCCCGAGCCACTTCGCCCCCCTGTCGGAAAAGTCCGCTCCCCAGTGTACGCCAAACTTCCCGGCACCCCCGTGCCGCTTAGGTCCCAAATGTTCACGCTTAGCGATGAAAGTGACATACCTGTCGTGGCTCCGAATCCTAGCGGGGCTGAGCCTTTGCGATCGGCGCAGTCAAGACCCTTATGAGCCCCTCGACCCATTCGATGAGCGTTTCGTCTGTCGGGGTCTCCTCTGAACTCATGCTGGGTTTCGAGATCGGCACCAGAACCTGACGCACCGCGGGTTTGATGGTGGTTCCCGGGTAGAGGCGCTGCAGTCGCAGGGCCTTCGACTCCGGTAGTTGCACCGGCCCCAGCCTGAGGTAGCGCCCCTGGGTGATCGCCTCGGTTATCCCCACCTGCCGTAGCTTCTCACGAAGGCGCGCCACCGCAATCATGAGGTCGACCTCGCGTGGGATCGGGCCAAAGCGGTCCGTGAGCTCCTCGCGCAGTTCCTTTTCGGTTGCATCCGAGTTGATGGCGGCAATGCGCCCGTAAGTTTCCAGCCGCAGCCGTTCTCCGGGGACGTAGTCCTCGGGTAGGTGAGCATCAACGGCTAGTTCGACCCGGACATCACTGTTGTCCTCTACGGCCTCACCCTTGAATGCGGCCACCGCTTCGGACACCATGCGAACATAGAGGTCGAAGCCCACCCCCTCAATGTGACCCGACTGGGCCCCGCCCAGCAGGTTACCGGCACCGCGGATCTCGAGGTCCTTCTGGGCGATTGCGAGGCCGGCTCCCAGGTCGGTGTTGGCTGCGATGGTGCGCAGGCGCTCCAGAGCTGTCTCTGAGAGGGCCTTGTTGGAGTTGTAGAGGAAATAGGCGTAGGCCCTCTCCCGCCCTCGCCCCACGCGACCGCGCAACTGGTGTAGTTGCGACAGGCCGAAGATGTCCGCCCGATCGACAATCAGCGTGTTGGCATTGGAGATATCGAGGCCGGTTTCCACGATGGTGGTGGAGACCAAAACATCGAACTCATGGTTCCAGAAGTCGACGATCACCCTCTCCAGTTCGGCTTCCGACAGCTTGCCGTGGGCAACCCGGATGCGTGCTTCAGGAACCAGTTCCTGAAGTCCAGCAGCCACCTTATTAATCGAATCGACCCGGTTGTGAACGAAGAACACCTGTCCCTCACGCAGCAACTCGCGGCGGATAGCGGCCGCAACCTGGGCGTTCGAGTAGGGGCCGACAAATGTGAGGACAGGTTGGCGCTCCTCGGGGGGAGTCTGCAGGACCGACATCTCACGGATCCCGGAGATCGCCATCTCCAGGGTGCGGGGAATAGGGGTCGCCGACATTGAGAGGACATCGACGTTGGTGCGCAAAGCCTTCAGGGTCTCCTTGTGCTCAACACCAAAACGTTGCTCTTCATCGACGATGACGAGGCCGAGGTCCTTGAACTGGACCGAACCTGTCAGCAGGGTGTGGGTACCGATGACGAGGTCGACGCTCCCGTCCCGCAGCCCCTCCTTGACCTTCTCTGCCTGAGCCCCGGTGGTGAAGCGGGACAGCTGCTCAACCCGGATGGGGAACCCCGCGTAGCGTTCAGCGAAGGTGTCGTAGTGCTGCTGGGCCAAGAGTGTGGTCGGAACGAGGATTGCCACCTGTTTACTGTCCTGAATGGCCTTGAAGGCCGCCCGGACTGCCACCTCGGTTTTGCCGTAGCCAACATCGCCTGTCAACAGGCGGTCCATGGGAACACTCTTCTCCATGTCCGCCTTGATTTCGTCAACCGTTGCCAGCTGGTCCGGGGTCTCCGTGTACTCGAAAGCATCCTCTAGTTCACGCTGCCAGGGCGTATCGGGCGCGAAGGCGTGCCCTTCTGACTTGGCCCGTTCCGCATAGAGGCGCACCAGTTCGGCAGCGATCTCCATGACGGCTTTGCGAGCCTTCTGCTTGGTCTTGGACCAGTCCGCACCGCCCATTTTGGAGAGCTTGGGGGCTTCGGACCCGGAGTAGGCCGAAACCTGGTCTAGTGATGAGGTGGGGACATAGAGGTTGTCTCCCGGTTGCCCCCTGCGGGAGGCCTGGTATTCGATGACCAGGTAGTCACGCTGAACCTTCTCATCGCCCTTACCCGTCGTCCTCGTCTCAATCCCGAGGAACTTACCGATACCGTGCTGAGAGTGAACGACGAAGTCACCAATCTTCAACGTCAGGGGGTCAACCCCCTTGCGTCGCTTCGCCGGAAGCCTGCGCATCTCACGGGTGTTGGCGCCAGCCCGGCCTGTCAGGTCCTGCTCGGTAATGACGGCCAGAGACTCGCTGTGCATGACGAATCCGGAGGTACCGGGGGCCGGAAGAACCGACACCACACCGGAGGGATCATCGGCAACAACCTCGTCGACCATTTTCGCAACCACGTCATTTTCGCGCAGCACCTCAACGATGCGGCGCCCGGCACCAGCCGCGGGGACCGTGACGATTAGTCGCCACCCCTCACGGGCAAGGGCCCGCAGGTCATGGGTAGCTCGATCAAACTCGCCCCGGTACGGGGCCACCGATCGCGCCCCAACCCTGGCAAGGCGGGCATTGACGACCACGGCCTCGACGGCAGCCCCCGAGGGTTGTGCGGTATCCGATTGGCCCTCCACCTCCCCGGGTTCGACCTCGGCAAGCTCAAGTGGAGGTAGGTCGGTGTACTCCCACCAGGCACGCTTAGCCCCCTGCCCCCAGATCTCATCGAAAGGGACGAAGGAAGCAGAACGGGCGAGGACGGGAATCGCCCCACCTGCAGCGGCGCTCCCCCAGGCAGCCGAAAGGAACTCCTCGGCGGTACGCAGAAGGTCAGCGCCCCTGGCCACGGTTCGTTCGGGTTCATCGAGGACGAAGAGAGAGTCATCTGGAAGCAGATCGGAGAGCATCTCCATCCCCGATACCAGGGATGGAGCCAGCGCCTCGAGGCCGGGCGCGTAAATCCCCTCCGCCGCCAGTTCGAGGATCTCTGCTGCGCCCGGCAGCTCCTTCTGAGCGGTGAGGGCACGGGAACGTACCTCCGGTGTCAGCAGCAGTTCACGTGCCGGCGGCGCCCACAGGCCGTCGGTGGCCAGACCAACGGTTCGCTGATCAGAGAGGTTGAAGTAGCGAATCTCCTCGACCTCATCCCCAAAAAGGTCGAGACGGATCGGGTGGGCACCGGTGGGGACAAAAACGTCGATAATCGAGCCGCGCAGCGCCACCTGCCCGCGGCGTTCCACCATGTCGACCGCCTCATAGCCGAGGGCGACCAGGCGCTCCTGCAGGGTGCCCGGATCCACCCAGTCCCCCACGCGAACCCGCACGGGCTCAATCTCTCCCGTCCCCCTGATCAGCGGTTGCATCAGTGTGCGCACCGGAACCACGAGAATGGAGATCGGACCGGCCCCGGCCACCGAGGGCTCGGGGTGGGCAAGGCGACGCAGAACCGTGGCGCGGCGCGCCATGGTGTCCACCTGCGGTGAGAGGCGCTCGTGAGGCAGGGTCTCCCAGGAGGGCATGACCGCTACGCCCTCGGTCCAGGCGGAAGCTGCCTGAGCAAACTTGGCGGCCTGGCGACCCGAAGATGTAATAACCACGACCGGCGAGTGCAGCCCAGCCTCACGCCGCTCTCGGGCAGCCAGCGCGACCACCGCGGGACGAAGCCCCTCCGGGACCACCAGGGTGCCGCGTCCGGGTCGCGCCATTGTGGGGACCGTGGCTTCAACCGCGACATCACGTTCGACCGTGGCGAGGAGTTCCGAGAGCTCCATTTGCTTGTGGCTGCTCATAATTGTGTTCTTTTCAGCTTCCGGTTGTTACGGTGCGCGCGAGCGTTAGTTGGCTGAGTGGAGAGCCATCTGGGTGGGGATAAACCCGTCCCGGATGATGTCTGCCGCAACCCCCGCTGCGAGCCTCTCGGTTACCGACCACTCTTCGCGCGCGGCTTTAGGCATCTGTGCGAGGACGTAATCAGCTGCGTCCTGGCGTCCCGGGGGCCTGCCGATTCCCATCCGCAAGCGCAGATAGTTCTTGCTACCTGTTGCCTGGGAGATTGACCGGAGGCCATTGTGTCCGCCCTCTCCTCCGCCTTGCTTAAGGCGCAGTCGGTGTGGATCGAGGTCGAGGTCGTCGTGGGCAACGATGATCTGCTCGACAGGAATCCCGAACTTCTTGGCAAATGCCGCGACGGGGGGCCCCGTAATGTTCATGAAGGTTGTCGAGTAGGCAAGGTATGCTCGCCCTTCACCGGGACGATCCCCCAGAAAGGCGTCGGCGACCATCAGCCCACTGCGGTCCCGACGGAAGTTGGACTGGTGTTCCTGCGCCAGCGTTACCACCGCATCCTTACCGACGTTATGGCGCGTGAACTGGTAGGTCGCACCCGGGTTGCCCAGACCTACGATCAGCCAGGGATGTGGCTTAGTCAAAGTGTCCCCCCCACGATTCTTCGGCAGTTGGCCTTGTTACTCGCTCCGTCCCGAAGCATACCCACCTGACTTCCCAAGGTCTCTTTTCGCAGCAAAGATGTGATCACCCGACCAATGTGCGGGGTAGACTCAGCGAAGTTAAGACAGGCAAACCAGGCGATTACCTTTGAGGACTGATGTACGTACCCGACAGAAGTGAGTCAGAGGAGTGGCTCGGCGTTGTCATAGCCGTACCGGAACCGTGGGTCTCCCTTCTTACCGAAGCCAGGTTGGGTCTGGGGGATGAGGCCGGGGCCAGGGTTCCCGCGCACATCACAGTCATGCCCCCCATCGCCGTTTCTTCCGACAACCGGGAGGCGGTCTTTGAGCACCTCGCTGCCATTGCTAAGCAACACAGGCCATTTCGGATCACGGTGCAGGGCACGGGTACTTTCCTTCCCGTCAACCCGGTGGTCTACCTCTCGGTTGAAGAGGGGGAACGTCAGTGCGCAGATCTCGCTGACGATATCCGTAATGGACCCCTTGATTATGATCCCCGCTTTCCCTACCACCCGCACATCACCCTGGCCTATGGTGAGGACCAGGGCATGCTTGAAAAGGCCATGGAATGGGGCGCCGACTTTGAAGCCTCGTGGATGGTTCCCGGTTTCCGCCTCGACAGAGTCGAAGCCACTGGCTCCTACGCTTCGGTAGCGCTCTTCAACTTCTCGTCCTAGAGCATTCGGAGGTCCTGCGATGCAGCAGAAGCGCCCCGCGGCAACAGCTGAACAGACCTACTCACTGATCCATGCCGACCAGTGGAAGTCACGTTTCCGTGACCTGGGACCCGCGCTGCGGACCAGCGGCTTCAAGAACAAGATCAAAGCCGTGGCTGGGGTGTACCAGCACCACAGGATTGGTCGCGGCCTCACCCGCTACTCCATGCAGAAGGGACGCCTTGCTGCCGGAGCCATCTCCTACATGGCGGTGTTCTCACTCAGCGCGGCCCTGACGGTGGCCTGGACTCTTTTCTCGCACTTCTTTACCGCCAACCCGGAGTTCCAGTCCCTGGTTCTCACCACCGTGAACCAGTTTGTCCCGGGCCTGGTCACCAACCCGACCACCGGCGTCAAGGGAATCATTGACCCGGGCGCCATTTCCCAAACCAAGACAACCATCATCGCGGGTATCGCGGCGTTTGTGGCAGCCGTATGGTCGTCAATCCAGGTGATTCGCTACATCTCTGACGGCATCCGCTCCATGTTCGGCCTCCTCAACTATCCCGGGACCAACCTGAAGGCATTTGCTCGTTACCTCCTTGGGATTGTCCTGCTCTTCCTCGGTGTGATGAGCACGGTCCTCCTCACGCTTGCTTCGGGATGGTTTGAAGAGGCGATTGCCTCTATCTTCCCCACTTCGGCGCACATCCTCGATACCAGGACATTCGACTTCTTGAGGACGGCTTTCCCCTCACTGATCGACTTCATCATGTTCGGGCTGATTGTTCGCTACGTGGCGCGCATCCGCGTCCCCAGGGCCACCCTGCTGACCGGCTCACTGGCATTCGCGATTCTCTCGACGATCCTGCGTTTTTCAGGAGAGGCCTTGATCCGGGCTTCTGACAACCCCGTGATAGCCACGATCGCCACGGCTGCTGCCCTGCTGCTGTGGGTCAACTTCCTCGCCCGGGCAGCCCTGATGGTTTCGGCTTGGATGGCAGATGCTCCCGCCGTGGTTATCAGGGTCAAGAAGGAGTACGTCCACGGCGGTTCCTTCCCGAACTTCGTCACCCTGCACGCACCGGAAACCCTGAAGTGGCCCCACAACCCGGTTACCGGTGACATCATTCCCGCCATCCCCATCAGTGCGCTTCCGGCCGAACTCTCAGATGAGCTTAAGGAAGAGCTTGTGGTGCAGATTGATGAGGCCCAGCGCCCCACTCCGAGAAGAAAAGACACCGGGCCTACAGATGACTCAAATCAGAGCATGAACTCAACGGTTACAGGGGCGTGATCTGACCAGCGGGTGTCATATGAGGGCGCCCGGTCGATCCGGTGCCTCAGGGCCCGCTCGGCCAGTGTCTTGGTGACGTACTGGTAGTCGATGCGCCACCCGGTGTCATTATCAAAGGCCTTGCCTCGCTGCGACCACCATGAGTACGGACCTGGAGTATCCCCGTAAAGGTCGCGCACGACATCCACCCAGCCCTCGAAGACCCAGCGGTTGAGGTAGACCATTTCTTCGTCAAGTACCCCGGAGGCCTTGTTGTAGTTGCCCTTCCAGTTCTTGATGTCGAGCTGGGAGCGAACCACATTGAAGTCCCCCGCGAGGATTACCTCCGGGCCCCCTTCCGCGCGGTCAGCCAAGAATCGCTTCAGCCGGCCATCGATTGCCTGCAGGTGGCGCATCTTTGCATCCTGCTTCGGGTCGTTGATGACGCCGGAGTGGAAGTAGGCCGACACCACTCGCACCGGATCGCCACTGGCAGTCTCCAGATCGACCTCGATCCACCGTCCCGAGTCGATCGGCTCCTCCACTTCCGACAGTCCAATGAGGTGGGAATGGTCTGCAGCCAGGCCCACCGCGGCAGAATCCTTACGGACTGCGACGGCAACCCCGGCCCTTCCCTTGATCTGTGAGGGCGCCACGAAGGTGTCGAAGCGGTCGGTAATCAGGGCCGCGGCAATGGGTTCTTCCGCACGCACCTCCTGCAGCAGGAGGACATCGGGATTCGCCTGCTCGACCCACTCGGCCATGCCCTTTCGGTAGGCGGCACGGATTCCGTTAACGTTTACTGAAGCAACTGAAAAAGTAGAGGTAGACACGGGCCCAGTATCTCAGAGGCACCTGTCAACTCTGGCCTACCCTCTGGGTCTAGGTGGTGCGTTTGACCACCGTTGCGATAGTTTCAGTCCTATGGCAGCTTCATCGCAAAACCCCGATTCCTCCTCGCACCCACACGGTCACTCTCACAGTCACGCCAGTGCGGCGACATCGCGGACAAGGCTGGCCTGGGCCCTCGGTGTCACCTCAATCATCCTGGTTGTCGAGGTCGTCGGTGCAATCTGGAGTGGTTCGCTTGCCCTACTGGCCGATGCCGGCCACATGGCCACGGACTCAATCGGACTGGCAATTGCCCTGTTTGCCGCACACCTCATGACCCGTCCGCCCTCGGACAAATGGACCTGGGGTTTCGCCCGCATAGAGACCCTTGCGGCCGGCCTGCAGGCAGGCCTGCTGATTGTGCTCTGCATCTTCATCGGCTGGGAGGCCGTAGGACGCCTGAGCAACCCGACCGTGGTTGAGTCTGGACCGATGCTGTGGGTGGGTGTCATAGGGCTGGTCGCCAACATCTTTGCGATGGGCATACTGTTTGGTGGCCGCAAGTCATCACTGAACATGAAGGCCGCCTTCCTTGAGGTCAGCGCCGACGCGCTCGGCTCCATCGCTGTCATCATCGCGGCCCTGGTCCTGATGCTGACCGGTTGGCCCTACGCCGACTCGGTCGCTTCTCTACTGATCGCGGTGATGATCGCGGTTCGAGCCGTCTCAATCCTCAAAGAATCGGTCTTTGTCCTCATGGAGAAAACCCCGGACGGGATAGAGCTGCAAGAGGTAAGGGACTGCCTGAAGAAGAACCCCCACGTCCTCGACATCCATGACCTTCACGTCTCTGCCATCGGGACCGGACTGAACACCCTGACAGCACACGTCATCGTCACTGAAGACTGCGTGGCTTCAGGATTGACCGTCAAGGTTCTCCACGACCTTCAAGAGACCCTGGAGGACCAGTTCGGCGTTGACATCAACCATGTCACGCTGCAGATTGACTCAGACCAGCACGCCTCACACGAACAGCTGGCGCACTAGGGGCAGGGCTTAGAGGATCTTCTCCGCCTGTCGCACCACATTCTCAAGCAGCATAACGCGGGTCATCGGGCCGACTCCTCCGGGATTGGGAGAGAGCCAACCGGCAACCGTTTCTACCCCCGGAGCAACATCTCCGGCAATCTTGCCGCCGCACCTCGAGACCCCCACGTCAACGACCGCGGCGCCGGGCCGTACGTCCTTGACACCAATCAGGTTGGGGACACCGGCTGCGGCGATGATGACATCGGCGGCCCGGAGTTCCTCAGAGAGAGCCCTGGTTCCCGTGTGACAGAGGATGGCCGTCGCCCCCACCGTCCTCTGCCCCAGCATGAGGCCTAGGGGACGGCCCGTAGTCAATCCGCGACCCACCACACAGACCCGGGCGCCCCTGAGCTCAACCCCGCTATCACGAAGCAGTTCAATGATCCCCTTGGGCGTACAGGGCTGCGGGGCATCGGAAACCCCGTTGATATCAGCAACGAGCAGGCCCAGGTTGTAGGGGTGGAGGCCGTCGGCATCCTTTTCGGGATCCATGGCCTGAAGCACTGCTGCTTCATCAAGGTGATCAGGTAGCGGAAGCTGGACAATAAATGCGGTGCAGAGCGGGTTCAAGTTCAACTCGGCTACCGCGGCCTCGACCTCACCCTGCGTTGCATCAGCAGGTAGGCGGATGTCCAACGAGTGCAGACCAATCTCGCGACAGTCCCGGTGTTTCGCTGCCACGTAGATCTCTGAGGCAGGGTCCGCCCCCACCAGGATGGTTCCCAGTCCCGGAACCACTCCCCTTTCTTTCAGGGCTTCTACGCGATCGCAGAGCTCCGACTTCTTTCGCGCTGCGAGTGCAGACCCATCGAGGGGGCGGGCAAGAACCTGGGGCTCACCCAAAGACGAGACGGAGGGCCAGGGGAACTTCACGCCATGACCCTGAGGGAGTCAATTTCTTCGTAGAGCGGGCGACGGGCCGCAAGCGCTGCCACGCGGTTCCGCAGTGCGTCCTCGTCCAGGGTGTCGGCCGCCCCGTCACGAAGCGCGGTGGCGACAATGTCCGCAACCTCGGTGAAGTCCTCCGTCTGGAAGCCGCGGGTGGCCAGGGCCGGGGTGCCGATTCGCAGCCCCGAGGTGACTCGCGGGGGACGTGGGTCAAAGGGAACTGCATTGCGGTTGATGGTGACACCGATGCGGTGCAGCAGATCTTCACCGTCAGCTCCGCTTAGTGTGCTCTTTTGCAGGTCGACGAGGGCGAAGTGAACATCGGTTCCTCCGGTGAGGACGGAAATGCCCTCGGCGCGGGTGTCGTCGGCCATGAGCCGTTCAGCCAGGATTGATGCCCCTTCGAGGGTGCGCACCTGGCGCTCACGGAACTCTTCAGAGGCCGCGATCTTGAGTGCCACAGCCTTCGCGGCCACAGCGTGCATCAGGGGACCTCCCTGTTGGCCCGGGAAGACCGCGGAGTCAATCTTCCTTCCCCACTGCTCTCCCTTCGAGGTCAGAATCATGCCGGAGCGGGGGCCACCCAGGGTCTTATGCACGGTGGTGGTCACCAGATCTGCGTAGGGCAGCGGGTTCGGGTGCAGCCCTGCGGCTACCAGACCCGCGAAGTGGGCCATGTCAACCATCAGTGCGGCACCGACCTCATCGGCGATCGAACGGAAGGCCTCAAAGTCGAGTTGGCGCGGGTAGGCCGACCAACCTGCGATAAGGACGGTGGGACGAACTTCAAGGGCGCGATCCCGTACCACATCCATGTCGATCAGATAGGTTTCAGGGTCAACGCCGTAGGAGTGGGACTCGTAGAAGCGGCCTGAGAAGTTGATCTTCATCCCGTGGGTCAGGTGTCCCCCGTGGGCCAGTTCGAGGCCGAGGATTCGGTCACCCGGGGCCGCCAGCGCCTGAATAGCGGCGGCATTCGCCTGCGCACCGGCGTGGGGTTGGACGTTCACGTGGTCAGCACCGAAGAGGTCCTTGGCACGCTGAATCGCAAGTTCTTCAGCAACATCAACCCATTCGCAACCGCCGTAGTAGCGGCGTCCCGGGTATCCTTCGGCGTACTTGTTGGTGAGGACGGAGCCCTGGGCCTCCAGTACGCCGTAGGGGACAAAGTTTTCGGAAGCAATCATCTCCAGGGTTCCTCGTTGGCGCCCCAGCTCCCCCTCGATCACCGCGTGGATTTCTGGATCAACCTCTGACAGTGGCTGGTACAGGCTCGAAGACAAAATGTCACTTCCCTTCAGTGCAGTAGACCGGCCCTCTCCGGGCGCCCCTGACCAGAGTACTGCTATCCCGCGGACGGTGGCTTCACGTTCTGAAGTGGAAGACGTCTACGCCAGCAGTGCCTTTGCCGTATCGGAGTCCGTGATGACAACGTTAGCAAGCCCCGCGCGCAGGGTTGCGGCCAGGGCCGGGATCCTCTCTTCACCCGCCCCGATTGCGATGGAGTAGCGGAACTTGCGTAGCGCCCCCTCGGAAACCGCAGGGAGTTGCATCGTCAGCTCCTTGGGAAGTACCTCGCCTGTCTCCGTCACAAAGTTACAGAGGACGCTGGCCCTGGCCCCACGCTGGTAGAGCTCACGGAGCTGGTGGACCGAGAGGACGCCGGAGCGCACCAGATTAGAGGACTCCCGAATGCTGCCCGGACTGAAGATCATCACATCCGCACTCTCGACCATGGAAAAGGCGGTGAGCTCGTCTGCCTTGAGCTTTGGCTTTGAGACTTCAGGTGCCAGGGGGTTACTTCCCGCGCGGGCCCTTGCATATCCATCCTCCTGGGGCGTCAACAACCTCACCGTCCCGGCACTTGTGACATCGCTGAGGACGTGGGGAGTTGAAGCCATCTTCAGGCGCGACCCGGTAACCCCCCAGGTTTCTTCGATAGCTTTGGCCACAGCCGATGTGGCCCGTCCCCAGCCAAGCCCGACTAGCTTTGGGCGGGGGCGAAGATCAAGGAGGTAGTCCGCCGCGGTCTGGGCCACCAGGGCCAGGGTTGCTTCTTCGCTCTCCTGGGTGGGAACAACCTCGGCATCACTGACCCCGAGTTTCTCTTCGAGGGCGGACTCTAGGTGAGGTTGGCGGGCCCTGGGGTGGAGCAACCGGGTCTCGATCATTCCGCTCTCAACGCCCTCTTTGAGGAAACGTCCCACGGTCCAGCGCGTACAGCCCATTCTTTCGGCAATCGCCGCCTGGGTTAGTCCATCCAGAAAGTAGAGTTGGGCCGCCCGCAGAACCTCGCGTTCACGGGTCCCGGCGAGCCGACTGTCCTTAAAAGGTGCTGTCTCCCAGTCTTCTACCACTGCCCCCAACTCCGGTAACGCACACTCTCAACCCCAGATACATTCAATATGAAAATAACCCTCAGCATGACCATCATAGATTGAACTTCTGCTGCTTATCTACCATTGTGTAAGGGGTCGAAGAGAGCTCTCTTCGACCCCTTACTGACACTTGGATGAGCTACTTAATGAAGCCCATTTCCTTTACTGCATCGTACTCTTCCTGGAGGGCGGCGATGTTAAAGTCAATGCCCGCACGGGTGCCTTCACTGACTGCCAGGTCATCAACGATCCTGTACTCACCATCCACAGAAATACAGGGGAACCCGAAGGACAGGCCCTTGGGAACGCCATAGTGGGTGCCATCCGAGTAGTGCCCGACTGTCACGAACTCTCCGGCCTTAGTGCCATTGACCCAGTCGTGCATGTGGTCGATTGCTGCCGAGGCAGCCGAGGCAGCCGAGGACGCACCACGGGCCGCGATGATGGCAGCGCCGCGCTTGGCAACGGTGGGACGGTAGTACTCAGCAAGCCATTCCTCGCTGACCAGATCATCGGCCGGAACACCATTCACGGTGGCGTAGGAGACATCGGGGTACTGGTCAGCAGAGTGGTTGCCCCAAACAGTGACGTTCTTGATGTCACGAACGGCGGCATTCGTCTTCTCTGCCAGCTGGGCGATGGCGCGGTTCTGATCCAGGCGGAGCATGGAGGTAAAGCGTTCTGCTGGAACATCCGGGGCCGCGTTCTGGGCAATCACCGCATTGGTGTTGGCCGGATTGCCAACAACAAGGACACGGATGTCATCGGCTGCATGATCGTTGATCGCTTTACCCTGGGGGCCGAAGATACCCGCGTTGGCCTCGAGAAGGTCGGCCCGCTCCATGCCTGCGCTCCGGGGTCGAGCACCAACTAGGAATGCCATGTTTGAACCCTCGAATGCCCTGTTGGCATCATCGAAGACCTCAACTGAATCAAGCAGCGGGAACGCTGAATCCAGCAGCTCCATAGCTGTGCCCTCTGCGGCGCGCACGCCCTGGGGGATCTCAAGCAGGTGCAGCTTCACCGGGGTGTCATCGCCGAAGACGGCGCCCGATGCGAGGCGGAACAGCAGTGCGTAGCCGATGTTTCCAGCCGCACCGGTGACGGTGATGATACGCGGGTCCTTCATATGACAACTCCTCTGTAGTCGTGAAAATCCTAGTTGTACTTCTGTATAATCCTAGTTTTGGAAATCCCGGCCGCCGGGGCCCTTAGGTCCCGGCGCCAGGCGCTCCACTACCTCTTACGGTTCTTCAGGTAGTACTCAATGAGCCCGCGGGTGGACGGATCCTGAGCCTCAAGAACCTCCCGATTGCCCTCGATGGCAGGCAGCAGACCCATGGCAAGAACCTTACCCAGCTCAACCCCCCACTGGTCGAACGAGTCAACCCCCCAGACGGCGCCCTCAACAAATGTCAGGTGCTCATAGAGGGCAACCAGCTGACCGAGAACCGACGGGGTCAGGGCCGGAGCCATGATTGAAGTGGTGGGTCGGTTGCCGGTAAAGACCCGAGCCGGGACCAAATCTTCGGCGGTTCCCTCTGCCCGCACCTCGTCCTCAGACTTTCCAAAGGCAAGCGCCTTGGTCTGGGCGAAGAAGTTAGAAAGGAACAGCTCGTGCATGTCTTTTTCACCGTCAACCAGCGGCCATGCCGGGTTGGCAAACGCAATGAAATCAGCCGGAATGAGCTGGGTTCCCTGGTGCAGAAGCTGGTAGAAGGCGTGCTGACCATTCGTTCCCGGCTCGCCCCAAAACACCTCGCCCGTGTCGTATGAGACGGGCGCGCCATCCCAGCGCACCCCCTTGCCGTTCGACTCCATGGTCATCTGTTGCAGGTAGGCGGGGAAACGGTGCAGGTACTGCGAGTAGGGCAGCACCGCGTGCGAGGACGAACCGAGGAAGTTGACGTACCAGACGTTGAGCAACCCCATCAGCAGGGGGACGTTCTTCTCGGCTGGGGCGGTGATGAAGTGCTGATCCATGGCATGAAGACCGGAGAGGAACTCTTCAAACACGGTCGGGCCAAGAACGATGGCGAGCACCGTGCCCACGGCGGAGGAGACCGAGTAGCGTCCTCCCACCCAGTCCCAGAAACCGAAGGCATTGTCTGGGTTGATACCAAAATCAGCCACGCGGTCGAGGGCGGTTGACACCGCAACGAAGTGCTTGGCTACAGCCTCTTTGGCTGACTCGGACCCAGGACCTTCGATGACACCTTTCTCAGCCAGTTTCTCAAGTAGCCAGCTGCGCACCACCCGGGCGTTGGTGATTGTTTCCAAGGTGGTGAAGGTCTTGGAGGTGACAATCACCAGGGTCGTTTCAGGGTCCAGGTCACGGACTGTGTCGGCCGCATCCGTGGGGTCAATGTTGGAAATGAACCGGGCCTCAAGACCATCTTGCGCGAAGGGTTTCAACGCTTCGTAAACCATGACTGGTCCGAGGTCGGAACCACCGATACCGATGTTGACGACTGTTTCAATCGGCTTGCCTGTAATGCCGGTCCAAGAGCCCTCGCGAACCTTTTCGGCGAAGCTGTAAACCCGCTTCAGTTCGGCGTGAACCGCTGGCATGACGTCCTCGCCATCAACGGTGACGGACGTCCCCTCAGGGTTGCGCAGCGCGGTGTGAAGAACCGCCCGGTCCTCGGTGACATTGATTCGGTCACCGCGGAACATGCGGTTACGATGCCCCTCAACTCCGGTCGCTTCGGCCAGCTGAAGAAGCTTCTCAACGACCTCGTCGGTCAGCAGGTTTTTCGACAGATCGACGTGTAGATCAGCTGCGGAGAAAGTGTAGTCACGCGCACGATCCGGGTTGTCCGCGAACCACCCCGCAAGGTCGGGAACGAAGTCCCCTGCCGTCTCTTCCAGTGCATCCCAAGGCGCGGTGCCCGAAGGATCTACTGGCTTTCCCATTGTCGATTGGGTGGTCATCTACTTGCTTCTTTCTCGACTTCATTCATGAGTAACTGCTCGGTTGAAGTGGTGGGCGGAGACTCTGGAATCTCAATTTTACGAACCGGAAGACCCGAGTTCTCCAGTGAAACAGTCTCTCCGATATGGCGTAGGGGCAGCCACCACTGGTGGCGCGGACGACGGTGCTCAACATCAACCAGCTTCGCCATCTCCCCGATGGGGTGCGCGCTGACTCCGTCGCGGTCCATACCGATGTAGACGGCCTCGAAGCTTTCCTCAAGGAAGGCAGACCGCAGGTGGGTTACAGCGCTGTGCGTGAGTCGCGTGGCGAGGATGCGGTCGAAAGCAGAGGGCATTCCACCCTGCTGAATATGGCCGAGGGCGGAGTCACGTACATCGAACAGCCCCTCACCGGCCGCTTCGATCGCCCTCGAGATGAACTCCCGATCGTAATGTGATGAGGTCTCTTCGTTCATGACGACCATGAAGACGCGCCGTCCTTCCTCGAACGACCGACGCATCAGGGTGAGGTCGTGTGAGAGCTCATCCAGTGTTAGTTCTTCCTCGTTGAGGTAGATGTACTCGGCCCCCGAGGCGATACCAGACATGAGGGCGAGGTAGCCGCATTTGCGTCCCATCGCCTCGGCAACGAAGGTACGTTTCGAGGCGGCGGCAGACTCCTTGATCCGATCAAGCGACCAGACGGCATTGTTGATCGCGGAATCCGCCCCGATACTCAGGTCGTTTCCCGGCAGGTTATTGTCGATGGAAGCCGGAATTAGAACCAGCGGAATGTTGAATGCTGGGAAGTGAACCCGGGCTGCGTCTAGGTTCTGGACTGCCTCATACGCGGTGTATCCCCCGATGATGAAGAGCGCGTCAATGTTGTTGCGATCAATGGCCCGTCCGATCGCGTAGTACTGCTCGGTCTTGGGAACGTGACGTCGGGTGCCAAGCACCGCTCCCCCGTCAAAGGCCCAGCCTTCAACGCCCTCCCAATCCAGGGGGCGAATCTGCTCGTCAATCAGGCCCTGCCAGGACCCCTCAATGCCCAGCATCTCCCAGCCGCTATCAATACCAAGGCGAACAGCCGCACGGACTGCGGTGTTCATCCCCGGGGCCAGACCCCCGGCATGAAGGATGGCAACCCGCTTCGTCCTCGGCTGCTGGCTGAGAAGTTGCGGCGGTGCTGACAGGGTCGCGAAGATACTGCCCATCTCGTAGTAGCTTTGACCCCGGGCTTTTCGGGCCGCAACGTACTCGCCACGCTGGATGAGGCCGCCGACGGCCCGGGTGTCCTTGATCGACTCTTCCAGGGGCAGCCTGGTGACGCGGTTGCGCCGGATACCAAGGATTGCCCCCCTCCCGTAAGCCTCCGGGTCGAAGAGTTCCTGAACTGCCGCGTAGCCGAGCAGGGTCGACATCCACCTGTCGTAGGCGGTTGGGGCACCTCCGCGTTGAATGTGCCCGAGGATGGTGACGCGAGCGTCCTCACCCAGACCATCCTGCAGCGCCTGTTTTACGTCCTCGGTTGTCAGGTCATTGCCATCTGTGTCGAGGGCGCCCTCGGCAACCAGGATGATTGACTCTCTACGTCCCGCATCACGTCCGAGCTGCAGCTTCTCGCACATATCGTCGCGCCAGTTACCGGTGGGCGGCTGCTCGGGAGTAAAGACGTAATCAGCTCCGCCAGCCACCCCCGCCATGAGCGGCAGGTAACCACAGTGGCGCCCCATAACCTCGACGATAAAGGTGCGCTGGTGCGAGGCAGCCGTGGATGCCAGCATGTCCATGGCCGAAATGATGCGGGAGAGCGCGGTGTCCGCCCCGATGGTCATATCGGTACCCACCAGGTCGTTGTCAATCGACCCAACCAGTCCGACCAGGGTGAGTTGCGGGTAGTTGCGGGCAACCTCCTCGGAGATCTGCCCCGCTGCCACAAGGTCCGAGAGGTGGCGCCCCCACTCAGAGCGGAACTCATCCGCGCCGGTCAGGGACCCATCGCCACCAATCACGATGAGCCCGTCAATCCGCCTATCGACCAGGTGCTTGGCCGCCTTTTGGCGTCCCTCAAAATTGCGGAACTCGGCGCTGCGCGCCGTTCCTATAGCAGTGCCTCCCCTACCCAGGATGGAGGAAACCGAAGACCAGTCCATCTGTTTGATGAACTCGCCCCCGCGCACCGCCCCGTCCCATCCCTCAAGGATGGCAAAGGGCTGGGCGCCCGCAGCAAGTGCTGTGCGCACGACTGCGCGAACAGCAGCGTTCATGCCCTGGGCATCACCGCCTGAAGTGAGGACTCCGAGACGGTAGGGCTCACCGGTTCGTCGGTTGGTACCGCTCACTACCTCATCTGGTAGGTAGTCGACGAGCCTCTTCACTGACATGTACGCTTCCCTTCGCTGCGGGATTCCTGCCCCAGCAACACCCTAGGCCAGTCGGGCCCTAAGGTTCTCATCGATCGCTTCGAGGAACTGCTCGGTGGTCAGCCAGGGCTGTTCCGGGCCGATCAGCAGCGCCAGGTCCTTCGTCATCTTTCCACTCTCTACCGTCTTGATGACAACGTCCTCGAGTGTCTCCGAGAAGTCACGAAGCTCCGGCGTCTCATCCAGCTTGGCTCGGTGGGCTAGGCCCCGGGTCCAGGCAAAGATTGAGGCAATCGGGTTGGTCGAGGTCGGGTTGCCAGCCTGGTGCTGGCGGTAGTGGCGCGTCACGGTGCCGTGCGCCGCCTCTGCCTCAACTGTCTTACCGTCCGGCGTCATGAGGACCGAGGTCATCAGACCGAGTGAGCCGAAGCCCTGGGCAACAATGTCCGACTGAACATCGCCATCGTAGTTCTTACATGCCCAGACGTAGCCGCCCTCCCACTTCAGGGCGGAAGCGACCATGTCGTCAATCAAACGGTGCTCGTAGGTCAGACCCGCGGCCTCGTACTGCTCCTTGTACTCTGCGTCAAACACCTCCTGGAAAATGTCCTTGAACTGGCCGTCGTAAGCCTTGAGGATGGTGTTCTTCGTGGACATGTAGACGGGGAAGCCACGCTGCAGACCGTAGGCGAAAGAGGCCCGGGCGAAGTCACGGATCGACTCGTTGAAGTTGTACATGCCCATGACAACCCCACCGGTTTCGGGAATCTGCACGACCTCGAACTCCATGGGTTCTGATTCATCGTCGGGCGTGAACGTCAGCGTCACGGTTCCGCCGGTGGGAGCCTTAAAGTCCGTGGCGCGGTACTGGTCACCAAAGGCGTGACGACCCACCACGATCGGCTTGGTCCAGGTTGGAACCAGGCGGGGAATGTTGTCGATGATGATCGGTTCGCGGAAGATCACGCCCCCGAGGATGTTGCGGATCGTTCCGTTCGGGGAACGCCACATCTTCTTGAGGCCGAACTCTTCGACACGTGCCTCATCCGGGGTAATCGTGGCGCACTTGATGCCCACCCCGTACTTCTTAATTGCCTCGGCTGCGTCAACAGTGACCTGGTCATCGGTGGCATCGCGGTTCTCGATCGAGAGGTCGTAGTACCGAAGGTCTAGGTCAAGGTACGGGAAGATCAAGCGATCCTTTATGAACTGCCAGATGATCCTCGTCATCTCGTCGCCGTCTAGGTCAACGACGGGACCGACTACCTTGATTTTTGCCATTTTCACTCCTGTGTGCCCGGCATCATTTTCCAGGAGCCAGCTTACTTGAGTGGGGCTGAAATGTTCCCGCGGGTCAGATAGTCAGACCAACCTGAACCGGTTCTGGTTCCAGGCGGACCCCGAAGTGCTCTTCAACCCCGTCACGAACAGCACGCGCCAGGGCGACAACGTCATCGCTGGTGGCCTCACCCCGGTTGGTAATGGCGAGGACGTGCTTGGTTGAGAGCCGCGCCTGAGCCCCGGGGGTGAGGCCGAAGCCCTTCTCAAACCCGGTCTGGGAAATCAGCCAGGCCGCAGAGGTCTTCACCTTGCCCTCGAGTGGATCCCGGTCAGAGTTCTGAACGGGGAAACGGGGAGCTTTAAACGGAAGAACCTCATCGGCATCACGCTTTGACAGGATCGGGTTCGTGAAGAAGGACCCGGCCGACCAGGTGTCGTGATCAGAGGGGTCAAGCACCATTCCCTTGGAACGACGCAGTTCGAGAACAGCCGCGCGGACTTCGTCCCCCGGTGCGCGCTCCCCGACCTCAACCCCGATCGTCCGGGCGAGTTCTCCGTAGCGCACAGGTGCGGACAGCCTGTCCTCGTCAAGTTCCAGCGTCACACTGAGGACGACCCAGCGTCCAGTGTTCTTCCAGGTCCGACCACCGCCGGGCTCCAGTTCATGTAGCGACCGCTTGAGGACAGAGTCGCGGTAGCCAAGGGCGAGGTTCCGGCGCGAAAGTGAAACTACCTCGCCTGTGAGACGGTCATAGGCCCTGACAGAAACCAGGTTGTCCCCGATTTCCCGGCCGTAGGCACCGATGTTTTGGATGGGGGCGGCCCCGACAGTTCCGGGGATCCCGGAGAGCGCCTCAAGGCCAGACCAGCGCTGCATCACCGTGTGAGAGACCAGGTCATCCCAGGTGGTTCCTGCGGTGGCCTCTACCAGTACCCTTCCGTCACGGTCGTGGCCGCGCACCAGGAGGTCACTGCGAGTATCAGTGACGACCGTCCCGCTAAAGGGTTTATCTGCCACCACCAGGTTGGACCCCCCGCCAAGGACTAGCAGGCCCTGCTCAGAGCTCTCTGACGCCGTTGGAACGGAATGCCAGGCCGAGGGGTTATCAATCTTCTGAGTGCCGTCAGAGCGTAGCAATCCGGCTGCACGATCGTGCTCTGCAACCACCTCGATCAGGTGGTTCTCCGTGCCGGCCTCAACGTAGAGGGTGGGCACACCGCCCGTGCGCAGGGTCGTTCGTTGGCGTAGAGGGACCGGTTGGCCTTCCATCGCTACTCCTTGATGCCTGTTTGTGAGCGGCTGGGCGTTCAGTTCGTCGTGAAGCATACCGGCTCTGTAGCGCAACCGGCTGTTTCAACCACAAACGCCCCGCATTACGGCGGGGCGTCAGGAAGTTTAGCTCAGGCTTAGCGGGTCTCGCGGTGTGCCTGTGACTTGTTGCAACGCGGGCAGAACTTGTTCAGTTCAAGCCTGTCCGGGGTGTTGCGACGGTTCTTCTTAGTGATGTAGTTGCGTTCCTTGCACTCCGAGCATGCGAGAGTGATCTTGGGACGAACATCTGAGGATTTGCTTGCCACTGTTGTTCCTAACGAGTCTCTATTTGCCGGTCGTGCCGACGCACCGAGAAGAGTTTACACTACGTTCCCATCGATGCCTGGACCAGTGAGGGATTACACGGACTCACCCCCACCGGCAAACGTTTGCCTCCGCACGACTCAAGGCACCCTCACATTCTGGCAGCGGAACCATCCAAATTGAAGAAATCAGCGAGAACGACGCCATAACAGGTAATACTTGAGGAATGACGAGCATTACGAGCGGCGTTGCCACAGCCAGCGACAACCTCTGGAACTGGGGTCTCACCCCCATTGTCATTGCGCTAGCACTGTACTTCACCCTCCGGACAGGGTTCGGTCAGTTGACATCGGTTCCCCAGATGTTTCGCACCATTACGCAGCCAGCGCCTCGAACTGCTGACGATAAGCCCCAGTCAATCTCGTCCTTCCAGGCCTTCACCCTGTCGGCTGCTTCCCGAGTCGGGGTGGGAAACATTGCCGGAGTGGGCACTGCCATCGCAATCGGCGGCCCGGGCGCCGTCTTCTGGATGTGGATCATGGCCCTGTTTGTCGGGGCTTCCAGCCTGATTGAGTCATCCCTGGCCCAGCTCTACAAAATCAAGGATCCGGACCGCTCATTCCGCGGCGGACCCGCCTACTACATCCAGCAGGGGTTGCGATCTAGGCCTTTCGCAATCGCATTTGCTGTGGCGCTAGTTCTGACCTTCCCCTTTGCATTCAACTCACTGCAGGCCAACACCCTCACTGACGCCGTGGTGCTCGCAACCAAGAACCCGGCGGCACTGACCTGGGCGCCCTTCGTTGTTGGCGCTGTTCTTGCCACCCTGGTCGGTTTCTCAATCTTCGGGGGACTGCACCGCATCGCCAATATTTCCCAGACAGTCATGCCTGCGGTTGCCATCGCCTACCTGATCCTTGGCATCGTGGTGGTAGTCATGAACTACGAGCAAATCCCCTGGGCCTTCTCAGCCATCTTCGAGTCGGCATTTGGCATCAGGCAGTTTGGCGGTGCTGCAATTGGGACGGTTATCGTGCAGGGTGTTCGTCGGGGCATGTTCTCAAACGAGGCCGGTTTGGGTTCCGTGCCCAATGCGGCAGCAGCGGCAGCAGTCACCCATCCCGTCAAGCAGGGACTGGTTCAGACTCTGGGGGTTTACTTCGATACCTGGCTGGTCTGTTCGATCACGGCGTTCATCGTCCTCGTCTCTTCCCCGGATCTAACCAACGCTCCGAGGGGTATCTACCTGACCCAGCACGCCCTCGCCACCACCCTGGGATCCTGGACTTCAGTGCTGCTGGTCGTCATCATCGCCCTGCTTGTCTTCACATCACTTCTCGGGAACTACTACTACGGGGAAGCGAACATCAGATTCATCTCAGACAACCCCCGAGTCCTCACCGGGTTTCGGGTCCTAGTCATTGCCACAGTGTTCCTGGGCTGCCTGGCAGAGGTCGATCTGATCTGGAGTCTGGCAGATGGGGTCATGGGAATCATGGCGCTCATCAACATGATCGCCATCGCACTGCTTTCTCCCATCGCGTTCAAACTGTGGAAGGACTACAAGTCCCAGCTTCGTGAGGGTAAGGATCCCGTCTTCACTGTCGACCGCATCCCCGGCCTCCACAACGTGGAGTGCTGGCAGAGCGAACAGGAGGTTGTGGGCTGGGGTCCCGGTGCCGAGGACGCGTCTGGGGACGAAGTGCGACAGGACCTGTGATTGCGGCGCCGTCTGGGCCGGGAAAGCAAAAAGTTCGAGTTCCCACCGAAGTGGTACCCGAACCTATCTCGTAGCGAGGGGGGGACTCGAACCCCCGACCTTACGATTATGAGTCGTACGCTCTAACCAGCTGAGCTACCTCGCCCCAACCATTCCTAGAATCATCTAGGGACAGTCAGAGCCCCGAAAGGGAATTGAACCCTTGACCTTCTCCTTACCATGGAGACGCTCTGCCGACTGAGCTATCGGGGCAACAGAGAAGAGATTACTTCAGAGAATGGCGCCCTTGCAAACCGCAAAGCCAACTTATGCTCCACATCACGACGGCGCCATTAGAGACGGCCGTTCAGATGCGTGAAAGGGGGCTGCTGGAGACGCGCGCATTGCAAACTTTCTCTCCCGCAGCCCCCAGCGTTCTTCCCTAGCGAGCCTCTTTCGCGGTGACGCTGAGCAGCGCATCCCCGGTGGCAACCACACCCTCAGCAACCGCCTCAACCGCGGCGAAACGCTTGCGGTTAGTGACAAGTACAGGCGTTATGGCAGAGTAGCCGGCGGCCTTGATGGCTGCGATATCAAACTCAACCAGAGGGTCACCCTTAGAGACCAGGTCCCCCTTCGTGACCAAGACCTTGAAACCGGCACCCTTGAGGTTGACGGTGTCGATGCCAATATGGATCAGCAGCTCAACACCACTGTCCATCTTGAGTCCCACCGCATGTCCGGTCGGGAACGTCATCAGCACCCGGGCACTTCCGGGAGCGACAAGAATTCCAGACGTCGGGTCGATTGCCACGCCCGCACCAACTGCTCCCGAGGCAAAGCCCGGGTCAGGAACGTCAGCGAGCGGGACGACCGTTCCTTCCAGCGGACTGTCAAGAACGACCGTGGCTCCCGGTGCGAGAGCCGCCGAGTCAGTTTTCGGCAGAACCTTGACCGCGGAGGCCATCTGCGCCTCCTCTAGGAACGGTCGCGCTTCGGCATCGGTAACCCCCTCTTGCTCAGCCGGGGTGAGGAAGCCGTCTTGCGCTTCTTCTTCGGCGAGGATATCGACGTGAGGTCCGCCCTCGGCATCCTGCTTAGCGATACGGGCAAGAGCCTCAGCCTTCTGTTCCGGGGTGCGGTAGTCGGTGATTACCACCAGTGCCATTGCCGTGAAGAAGGCCAACGCAATCGCGATGACGTAGAGGAACATAGGCGAGAACAGCGGAATGGTCAGCAGTGAGGTGAAGGCGAACGCGCTGGCTGTGACACCTGCGGTTCCGAGGAACATGGACCCGAGTCCAATGGTCAGGCCACCTACGAAACAGCCGACCAGCATCCGCGGATAAATTCGCGCGAATCGCAGGTGGATGCCATAGAGCGAGGGCTCAGAAATACCGCCGAACAGGCCGGCTACCAGTGCGCCCGTCGAAGTCTGACGCATCTGGGTATCACGTTCACGCATTGATAGGACCAGCACTCCGGCTGTCGCCCCAAAACAGGCAAAGTTCCACGCACCCATGGGCCCCTGAATGAAGTCGTAGCCAAGGGTGTCAATGTTCATCAGCATGAGGGCGTTCAGCGGCCAGTGCAGCCCGAGTGGGACGAGGAACGGGTAGATCATCGGAATCAGGATTGCGAATATCAAGGGCACCGTGGTGTTGAGCCAAGCCAAGCCGGTTCCAAGCAGTCCACCGAGCCAGACACCAAGGGGTCCGAGGATGAACCCCGTAATGGGAATCATGATCACCATTGACAGGAACGGGAGAAACACCAGCTGCAAGCTCTCTGGAACCACCTTTTTGATGTTGTGGTAGACGAGGGCGAGCAACGCAGCCATCATCAGCGGCACGAACACGTTACCGCCATAGTCAGATAGCAGCAGGGGAACACCAAAGACATCCACCTGACAGGACTCAGTTCCGAGGGCGACATTGGTGGTACAGACAATGTCATCACGTGAAGTCAGGCCGATGAACTCCGGGGTCATGAGGGAGCCCATGATCGCCGCCCCCAACCACGGGTCAACATTGAGTTTCTTTGCCGCGTTGTAAGCGACCATGATCGGCAGGAAGTAGAAGACCGAGCGCCACATGGTGTCAAGGAACTGCCAGCCCGCGGGCTTGACCTCAGCTCGGAAGTCCTGGACGCCGAAAGCATCCATCACCGCAGCAAAGGCAATGATCAGCGAAGCACCCAGAAGGACGCCGAGTATGGGCCGGAAGCTATCTGCAAGGTACTCAAAGAAGCTGTCCATCCAGACGTTCTTGCCACGGGGTCCTTTGGCACGCGCTTCCGCCTTGATCTCTTCTGCCGTCTTGTCAGCGCGCGACTTCATAGAGGGCAGGTTGTTGATGTCCTGAAATACACCCGCGACAGCTCCCCCGATGATGACCTGGTAGCGGTTACCCGCCTGCGGCACAGCTCCCATCACCCCCTCGGTACTGTCGAGGGCGGCTCCATCCACCAACTCGGAGTTCACCAGTTGGAAACGAAGCCTGGTTGCACAGTGCGTCAGACTGTCAATGTTTTCCGGTCCACCGACCGCATTCACGATGGCTTGCGCCGTTGACTCAACCATTCGAGCTGTCCTCTCGCGTTGTTGAGAACACCCCTATGCGCCCCCAAACGACACTCTATTATGACCTAGTTCATACATCTGTCACTGTGGGGTATACGGCCAGATGGGACTGCTGCGCGTTTGGGTGACAGGTTGGTCAGGCAGCTTTTGGGGCTGCTGCACGAGTAGGTGACAACTATGTCAGGCAGCGAGTGCGACCTGCTCGTACATTTTGGCTTTGCCCCCAAGTTCCGGTGGCAAACCAGTCGTCGTCGTTGATGTTGCCAGTGGCGGTTTGGAAAGGGCTGTCAACATAGATCACACTTCCACCGGACCGCGGAGCCGCACCTCGGGCTGACCTGGCAGCCCCCGCAGCCGATTCGCCATCATCACTTTGTGAGGTCGCCGTATCGTCAGTGGTGCCGTCAGAGCCATCGTTGGAACCATCAGGGTTGGATGCAGTGCCATCAGTGGAGTCCGTGGACTGAGGAACATCAGAAGAGCCGCCGTCACCCAAAGAAGATGAAGACCCCCTGTCATCACCGTCAACAGAGTTGACATCCCCGTCCGTGGAGATGGTGTCCATAGATACAGAACCATCCACTGCGGCTTCCGCAACCAAAGTGGCTTGCGGGGCAACAAGCAAAGCAGAAGTCAGAAGTGCGGAGCTGGCAAGGACAGCTCCGATGCTAAGTCCTCTAACTCGTGATCTTATTCAGAACTCCTTCTGAGGGGCATTCATTCATTTATGTCAACGTCAAGTCATTTGTCAGCGTCATTCAAGTGGAGAACATGCAGACATTCCCACAGTTGCGAAACCGTTTCCTGGATCCACGTGCTATGGACGCGAGGATATAGTCCTCCCGCAACGAACCGAACAAATACTATGTCATTAATTAGGTATATAGTGATTATTACAAGAAAGTTCCGTATCTTATCTCAACCACTTGAGACTACTTGACAAGCTGTGGCTGACCCCGTTATCCCACAAACGGTTCCGGGCTGTGGTGGTAAGGGAAAACATCAGTGTGAAGATGCGCCAACATTCGCTAATGCTGGTTTCACATCCGGGCCCGTGGACTCACCCACGCGGATCTCACCACGGATCCATTCCTGGCGGGCGACGTGGCGGGAGTTCGTCAACGCTTCAATCATCGCACGGGCAGTGGCGTAAGCGATTTGCTTCTGTGGTTGCACAACGGTCGTCAAAGAAGGCATGCAGTACTGCCCGAAGTCGAGACCATCAAAACCAGTGACAGCAACATCGTCAGGCACACGCAATCCGGCCTCGTTCAAAGCGCGCATCGCACCCAGGGCAATAGCGTCGCAAGAGGCAACCAACGCTGTGAAATCCCGGTCACTGGAAGACAGCCACCGCTTCACAGACTCATAACCATTAGACATGGAATACAACTCAACGGGATCTAATGAAGGAATAACAATATCAGGGTCCACCTCGATGTTGGCATCCTCTAGCGCCGTAACAAACCCCTTGTGGCGCAAGGACCAGGCATGACCATCAGTCAAACGGTTAGAATCAATGACAGTGGCAAAAGCAATTTTCGTGTGACCGCGGTCAATTAGGTACCGGGTTACTTCAGCGCACCCGCCAACATCATCTATTGAGACAGAGGAATGGCGAGACTGAGGGGTTGAAAAGTCTGCGGTCGTGCAGTGGACGACGGGGATCTCAAGCTGGGACAGCTTCCGGTTGATTTCATCCGAGGACGTGTGTTGGGGGTCCCCAAAACGACCCAGGAAAATGATGCCACCGGGTTTACGTTCCTGGGTTATGCGGTGAATAGTGTCAAAGTTGGCCTGGTGGTCAGGAACATGTTGCAAGAAAGCACTGAACCCTGCCTGTGAAAGCTGCTCCTGAAGGTCACTGAGAATCTGAATCAGCAGTTCACTGGTGTGACCCTGGATGATGACGGCAACAGTCTGCTCGCCAAGGATCTTCAGGCTGCGTGCGTACGCATTTGGAACATAACCGATCTCCCCCGCCTTTGCCTGAATCATTTCCCGAGTCGCACGTGAAACACCCACCCGGTTGTTCATAGCCCGAGAGGCTGTACTAACGGCAACACCGCATGCCTGCGCTAGTTGCTTAATTGAAACGTCACTCATTCGCATTCAGCCCTCCGCTTGGCCGCCGAGGCGGCCAAGCGAGCGGTCGTGGGTTACCTATCCCTTCACAGCACCAGCAACCACACCCTGAATGATGTGGCGCTGACCGAAGAGATAGAAGACTATAACAGGGATCATCGCTAAAACCAGGACACCCATCATTGCTCCCATATCAATTGCCCCGTAACCACCGCGAAGGCTCTGCACGGCAATCGGAATGGTCTGGTACTTCTTCAAATCCAATGTCAGGTACGGAAGCAGGTAGTCATTCCACAGCCACATCACCTCAAGGATGGTCACAGTCATGATTGCGGGCTTCAGAACAGGCATCACAACCTGGAAATAGGTGCGGACAGGGCCGCAACCGTCGATGAGGGCGGCCTCTTCCAACTCACGCGGAACACTCTTAACGAAGCCGGTGAAAATGAATACTGCTAAACCGGCACCAAAACCCAGATAGATGATCCACAGTCCGATCGGGTTCCCTAGATTGAGGAAATCCGTGAACCACGACAGGGTAAACATGACCATCTGAAAGGGGACCACCAACGAGAACAGAAATGCAAGGTACAGGACCTTTGCGTACCTATTGTCGACTCGGACCACCCAGTAGGCAGTCATCGAGGTGCAGAGAATAATCAGTGCAGTAGCACCAATGGTTATCACCATCGACCAGCCGAAAGCTGCGAAGAAGTTAGTTCTGAAGACCCCGAGTTCATAGTTTCCAAGACCCACCCAAGACTGAGAGTCAGGCAGGTCGAATGGATACCGGGCAATGAAAACTTTACCCTTGAACGAGTTCACCAAAACCAAGAAGATTGGGTATAGGTAAGCAAGTGAAAGGACTGCGAAGACAGCCGTCCAAATCTTTGGGCGTTTCACGTCGGTCATTCGACGGCCTCCTTCGAGCGGACCAACTTGTTCTGTATCAGAACAACAGTGGCGACAATTAGTAGGAACACAACAGCTTTTGCTTGGCCGACACCTTCAAAGCCGGATCGACCGTAAAACGTGTTGTAAATGTTCAAAGCCATCATTTCCGACATGCGTCCAGGCGCGCCATTCGTCAATGCGAGGTTTTGGTCGAACATCTTGAAGCCATTGCTCAAAGTAAGGAAGGTACACACCGTGATAGACGGCATCACCAGCGGAATGATCACGCTCTTCAGCGTCTGGGTGGAGCTCGCGCCGTCAACTTTGGCGGCCTCAAGCACATCGGTTGGAATTGACTGGAGCCCCGCAATGTAAATAACCATCATGTAACCAATTTGCTGCCAGCAAGTGACGATCACCAGACCCCAGAAGGCGTAGGTTGCGCTGTAAACAACGTTCTTCACCCAAATCTCCAAGACCCCGTTGAGGAGTAGAAGCCAGATATAGCCGAGGACGATACCACCAATAAGGTTCGGCATGAAGAACACAGAGCGAAAAATATTCTTGCCTTTGATCGCTTTGACAAGCATGTAGGCAAGAAAGAAGGCCACCACGTTAACCACGATGGTGACAACGACCGCGAAAGCTGCCGTGTACCAGAGGGAATGCAGGAAGATCGGATCCCCCCACACTCTTTGATAGTTGCTGAAGCCAACCCACTTGGCGTCAACAACAGTTACGAACTTGGTAAAGGAAAGGTAGACTCCGAGCACAAAGGGAATGACGAAGCCAATCATGAAGGCTACGACTGTTGGTCCGGTGAACAACCAGCCCCACCGTTTCAGGGACTTGTTCATTGAATGCTTTCTTTGAAAATGCCTCCGGGGCACGACATTAGCCGTGCCCCGGAGATGCTAGTTATTTTTCATGCTTTTTGATGTGTTCAATGGCACGTGACTACTTACTCGTCAGCGTTCCCCTCGTTCACAAGCACAACCTCTTTGGCCCAGCCATCAACGTAAGAAGTTTCAACGTCACTCCATTCGCCGGTGCCCTGCGCGTAAGCCAGAAGGCTCTGGCCAACGCCGTTCTTCCACTCTTCAGAAGGCATCAGGGTGAAGTACCAGGCAACAGGGGTCTTACCGGCAGCGAAGTATTCGCCATCAGCAAGAACCAGTGGGTTGGTGGACTCGTAGCCCTCGAAAGAATCGAAGGGGGTAACGAAGCCCATCTCATTGGTGAGGGAATCGCGACCGGTGTCGGAAGTGATAACCCATTCGAGGAACGCTTCGGAAGCCTTCTGGTCAGCTTCAGAAGCCTTGTTGTTGATAACCCAGTAGTTTTCCGAGCCGGTGGTCAGACCCTGGTCCTCTTCACCCTCAGCGCCGATGTAGATCGGGAGCATACCCAACTGGTCGTCAGTCATACCCGCTGCGGAGAGATCACCGTAAGCCCAGGTGCCGTTCTGCAGGAACACGGCCTCACCAAGTGCGAACTCAGCGGTGGCGTCCTCCATGGTCTTTGCGGCAAGAGCGGTGCGGTCAGTGGTGGAGTTATCAATGTAGAGGTCGAAAATGTCCTTGTAGTTGGACATGTAGGTTCCCTCAATGACCTCCGGCTGACCGGCAATGTCAGTGCCTACAAGTTCGTAGTACAAAGGCATGTTGGCCAGGTGGGTCTTGAAACGCCAGTCAGACGAAGCATCGAAGCCTGCAGAGGTGAATGCACCCTTAACGCCAAGTTCATCCTTGTCAGCCTGGATTCCTTCAGCGACCTTCTTCAAGGTTTCAAAGTTGTTGATCTCATCAACCGAGGTGACCGCTGCGTTCGGCAGCGCCATGTACTCGTCAAGAAGAGTCTTGTTGTAAATGAGGCCGTAAGTCTCAATGACGTAAGGAATACCGTAAACCTCAGAGTCATCAGCGTTAGCTAGCGCCATGCCCTTGTCCTTGAGGTGCTCATAGATAGCGGTGTCCTTGAGGTTTGCCGCGTAATCCTTCCAAGTCGCGAGGCCAACAGGGCCGTTAACCTGGAAAATTGTCGGGGCATCCGACTTAGCCATCTCCGAACGCAGTGTCTGCTCGTAAGTACCTGACGCAGCGGTCTGTACGGTGACGGGAACACCTGTCTCTTCGGTGTAAGCGTCGGCTAGGGCCACCCAGGCGTCTGCCTGTTCTGGCTTGAAATTAAGGAAGTAGACCGAGCCCTTTTCGCCCGAATCCCCGCCTGCAGAGCCGGACTGGTCGCTTCCGCTACCGCTACTGCAAGCTGCCATAGAACCAACAAGTGCCGCAGCCGCAGCGAACCCCGCGAGTGCCCTTGTCGTGTTGTTTCGTGTCATGCGCGTGTTCTCCTTCGTTGGACGCAAAACAGAGAGATCCGTAAGACCCAGGTCAAATCACAGACTAGAGCCAGATTCGGAATCGATTCCGCATTGTTCAGCATATGCCTGTTAGTTCGCGGCAAGCAAACTAAAATCGTCAACACAAGGAAAATTGGGACGACGGTCCTATGTGCTGTCTGGGTCAACGCCGGAAGCGCCCTCGGCTCCACCGGTTGAACTAGCTTAACCGGCATCGGGAACACCCTCGACCCACGGTTGCACCGTGCGATCCAAGAGGGGAATGGTCGCGTACACCACCATGGCGACACCACCAAGAAGTAGAGGAGCCAGCCAAGACGGCTCTCTGATGGCAACAACGACAGTCAGCGCAAGCAGACCGATTGTCACTGCGAGTGCGCCCGCAGCCCAGGGAAGCCGAGACAGGGGAATGAGGAATGCGTTCTTCAGAGTGTTCGCGAAGCCGGATTCAAAACGGATTTGCAGGAAGAAGAAGAACGGGAACACCAGAAGGTACACCAGGCTGAAAAGCGTCTTCACAACGGTTAGCTCTGCGATGGGCAGGAAGAACCAAGAGAAAACCAGGGCGAAACCAATCGGGCCCACTATTGCCCACGTTGCTGTTGCACGCCAGAAGTTGTCGCGAAAAGAGCGGAAAAACATGCGGGTAACCCCGCCTCCCCTGTCATCGTGTATCCGCTCCGCTACGTCGTAAAGGGCGGCGAAGGATGCGCCCATCGTGACGAGCGGTAGCGCGGTGACAGTGAAATAGACGTTGAGGATCACAATGTCGGCAACTCGGGACACGCCGCGCCAAAATGGGCTCTCAGAATCAAAGAAGCGCCCCAAAATCTTGTCCCGTCACGAGTCGAAGGACAGGGTACCTGTCCGCGGGTCCTTCCCATCGTACGGGACTGCCGCGCTAAATCACCAAAAAACCCGGCTCAAAGCAACACATTCTGTCCACCCAAGCTGTTGACCCCAACCAGCAGCTAAACCAACTTTCCCGCGCCACACCAACCAAAAGTCCGAGGCCCCATCTGTCCTATAAGCCTATAAGCCTGATACGGCCCCGGAAGGTTTGGTTACCGGATTAAAAGACAAAAATGGTGGAACACCGATCTACGGTGTCCCACCACTTCAAAAGTGGCGGATGAGGGATTCGAACCCCCGTAGCGTTACCGCGGCTGATTTACAGTCAGCTCCCATTGGCCACTCGGGCAATCCGCCTTGCAGTCATTTCTGGCTGCCGTGAAAGATTATCAGGGTTCAACCCCGATCTTCCACTTTGGCCCGTCCTCACAAGCGTGACTTGTCGCACCCAGGTGCGAACGGGCTGATTTTCATCTAGCGGTAGTTGACGAACTGTAGGGGAACGTCAATATCCGCCTTCTTCAGAAGGGCGATGACATCTTGCAGGTCATTACGTGACTTCGAAGAAACCCGGACCTCATCTCCCTGGATCTGCGCCTTCACACCCTTCGGACCCTCATCGCGGATCATCTTGGTGATCTTCTTGGCAGTGGCCTGGTCGATCCCCTCCTTGAGGGGAACCACCAGACGGTAGATCTTTCCGGAGATCTGCGGTTCACGGTCCTTGAGGTCAAGCACCTTCAGTGAGACTCCGCGGCGCACCAGCTTGGACTGCAGGACATCCACGACCGCCATGACGCGCTCAGCCGTGTTCGCCTCAATCACCATGGTGTCGCCAACCTGCTTCAATGAGGCATCAACACCGCGGAAGTCGTAGCGGGTCCCAACCTCCTTCACCGCCTGGTTGACCGCGTTGTCAACCTCCTGTTCATCGATCTTTGAGACAACGTCGAATGATGAGTCAGCCATCAGCTCTCCTTAGTTCTGGTCTATCTCAGCCTGCATCGCGTGGAGGCGGGCAATCCGGTCCTCCATTGGCGGGTGGGTCGAGAAGAGATTCTTGAGGTCCTTGCCTTGGAACGGGTTGGCGATCATCATCGCCGAAACGCTTTCGTGATCCGGGGTCTGTGCCATGGGGACCTGTTTGCCCACCCCGTGAATCTTGTTGAGGGCGAGGGCGAGCCCCACCGGGTCATGCGTCAGCAGCGCACCGTCCTCGTCCGCATCATACTCACGGGAACGGGAGATCCCGAGTTGAACAATAGAGGCGATGAGAGGCGCAGCGATCGCTCCGATCACACCGACCGCGCCCGGACCCTGGTCACGGTTGCGGCCACCAAACAGCAGGAAGAACTGGGCGAGGCTGGTGATCAGACCCGCCATCGCGGCGGCCACTGACGAGGTAAGAATGTCGCGGTTGTAGACATGCATCAGCTCGTGGCCGAGGACGCCCCGCAGTTCACGTTCGTCGAGAATCTGCAGGATCCCCTCTGTACAGCAAACCGCCGCGTTCTGGGGGTTCCTCCCCGTCGCAAACGCGTTGGGGTTGGGATCCGGGGCCACCCAGATGCTTGGCATCGGCATCTCTGCCCGCGTCGCCAGGTCCTCAACGATCATGTAGAGGCCGGGTGCCTGCTCCCGGGTGACCGGATACGCCCGCATCTGCTTGAGAGCCAGCGTGGCTGAGTTCCAGTAGGTGTAGAACGTCGATACCAGCCCGAGACCCGCAAAGACCCACAGCCAGGTGGGACTGTTCGTTCCCGCGGCGATGAGCGCCCCGAGCGCCAACAGGATGGCCCACATGAAAACGAACAGACCGAAGGTCTTTGCCGTATTTGAAACTGCACGATTCATGGCACCCAGCCTAGCGCGGCCCAGAGTCTACGACTCCAGTGGTCCCGAGTAGTCCTTGAAGCGCTCCTGGGCCGTAGGACTTCCGAGCTCACCCGGGGTGCCGACGTGGATGTCATCCTCCCAGTCATCACCCGTGGCAACCGGCGCAGTCTCTGTGACCTCGCCGCGGGAGATTCCCATCATCTGCTCACGTGAGGAGACCTTGATGCGTTCGCGAGTGCCACCCGAGGGGAGTTCACCCCAGTTCTCACCGAGTTCCTGCTCATAGGCATCGAGTAGTTCCCAACCCTGCCAGTCTGTGAAGATGACACCGCGAGCTCTAAGGAGTTCCTCTACGGGCCCTTCAGTTGGTTCAGGGAGACGCCCGGCCTCCGCATCCTCAACCAGGTGGGTGATGGTTTCACGAGCATCGGACTTGGTGGAGCCAATCAGACCGACGGGACCACGTTTGATCCAACCTGTGGCGTAAAGGCCGGGCACAACCCGGTCAGAACTCGCATCTTCAACTACGCGACCGCCCTCGTTTGGGACCACCCCGCGAGTTTCGTCAAACGGTACTCCCGGCACCGGGGAGGAAAAGTAGCCAACTGCCCGGTAGACCGCTTCAACCGGCCACTCGGTCAGCTTGCCGGTGCCCTTGACGTTTCCGTCCCCCACCAGTTCTGTCCGCTCGGTGACGAGGGCGCGAACATTTCCGTCCTCGTCAGCCAGGATCTCTTCCGGGGCTTCGAACATGTGTAGGTAGATCCGCCTGCTGGCCTTGTGATCATCCGGGTCTGCTGAAGCATACGAGGTCAGGGTCTTGACGACCTGTCGCTGCTGATTTGAAGACTTGAGAGCACGCTGCGATCCCTCATCAAAGTCAAAGTCCTCTTCGGAAACGATGATGTCCACGTCTGCGACATGGCCTAGTTCGCGAAGTTCCAGGGGGGTGAACTTGACCTGGGCCGGGCCCCTGCGCCCAAAGAGGTGAACCTCCTTGACGGGATTCTTCGCCAGCTGGGCCGCGACGTTGGCAGGCACATCCGTCGCGATCATCTCAGGCATGTGCTTGGCGAGGACGCGGGCGACGTCGAGGGCGACGTTTCCGGCCCCGATGACCGCAACCCGTTCGGCCTCTAGAGGCCAGGTGCGTGGGAAGTCCGGGTGACCGTCGTACCAGGCGACAAAGTCAGCTGCACCGTATGACTGAGGAAGGTCAACCCCCTTGATGTCCAGCTTGGCATCACGGTCTGCCCCGGTAGAGATGATGATCGCGTCGTAACGCTCACGCATCTCTTCAATGGAGATATCCCGACCGACCTCAACGTTCGCAAACAGTCGAATGTCCCCGCGCTGCAGAATGCGGTACAGGGCAACGATGATCTGCTTGATGCGGGGGTGGTCCGGAGCGACCCCGTACCTCACCAGACCATAGGGCGCTGGGAGCCGTTCAAACAGATCGATGGAGGTGTCAAGATCAGACTTGGCGAGGATGTCGGAAGCATAGATCCCAGCGGGACCGGCGCCAACAACAGCCACTTTCAGGGGACGGGGCACGTAACACTTCTTTACTAGACCAATGAAACAGTTCCCAATCTTAGTGGCGGTTAGGCTGCCCTATCCACCATAAGGACTGCGAACGCGACCAATGCCTCTTTCGCCTCTGACTCGGGCAGAGCATCTAGGGCCGCAATGGCAGCTTCCGCCCACTCTCGAGCCAGCGCACGCGTCTGTTCAACCACCGAGTGCCTACCCAGGAGTTCAACAACGGCTGCCAGGTTCTCTTCATTCTGGAGGTCGCCCGCCAGTAGCTCGAGGATCTGCGCCCCCTCAGAATCGAGGGTGCCGTCCGCCAACTGTTGACGGAGCAGCAGCAGCGGCATCGTGTCGACCCCCTCCAGGAGGTCGGTTCCCGGTGTCTTGCCTGTTACCTCTGCGGGTGAGGTGATGTCGAGGACGTCATCGGCCAGTTGGAAGGCCACTCCGATGTTCTCTCCAAACTCACGGACGGCTTCGGCAATCTCAGGGCCGGCGCCGGCATGGAGTGCGCCAAAGAAGGCTGCCGCGGCAACGAGGGAACCCGTCTTGTCTGCGAGAACCTGAAGGTAGAAATCAACGGGGTCCTCCCCCTCCGGGGGCCCGAATGTCTCGTTGAGCTGTCCCATACAGAGCCGCTCGAAAGTCTTAACGTGGAAGAGGATTGACTCTTTACCAAGGGTAGCCATCAGGGTTGAGGCGCGGGCGAAAAGCAGGTCTCCCGCCAGGATTGCCCGGTTGTTACCCCAGATCATCTGTGCTGAATCAACGCCGCGACGTGAGGGGGCGGAGTCCATGACGTCATCGTGATAAAGCGAGGCCAGATGGGTAAGTTCCACACCGGTCGCGGCTGTGATCACGGGGTCGGACTGAGCCCGGTGCGGTGCACCAAGGTGGCTGCAGATCAGGGAGAGGACAGGACGCAGACGCTTCCCTCCGGCAACTGCCAGGTGGCGGGTCAGATCGTCGACCAGGTCCCTGCTTGCAGCCACGGAGTCGGCCAGCAGGGCCTCGACATCCTGGAGACCCTGCTGAACCTGCAGCTCTAGTTCACGCTCAGCTGCTGACTCGTTTGCCGTGATCACGGGATCAGTACCGTGATCTGGTTGAGGAAGTCGATCACCGGTGCGGGGAAGATACCCAGCAGGATCGTCAGTGCCGTCGTGATGGCAATGGCCACCCCTGCGGTGCCCTCAGAGCGCACAACAGTCACTCCTTCGGCAGGCTCGCGGAAGAACATCACCTGAACCACGCGGAAGTAAACGGCTGCGGTAATCACAGATGCACCGAGGCTGATGCCGACAAGCCATCCCAGTCCGCCCTGGATACCAGCGGCGAAGACGACGAACTTACCGACGAATCCTGCGGTCAGCGGGATACCCGCGAACGAGAGCAGGAAGATCAGCATTGCAAAGGCAAGTGCCGGTGAGCGACGGCCAAGGCCAGCCCACTGCGAGACCTCGTTGGCCTCTCCGCCAATCGCACCCTCCGGTGACTGCGCGCGTACCAGGCCAACCACGGCGAAGGCGCCGATTGTGGCGATGCCGTAGGTGAGCAGGTAGAAGGCTGTCGATCCGGCAGAGGTCGGAACCAATGCGAGAACTCCGATGAGGAGGAAGCCCGCGTGAGCAACCGACGAGTATGCCAGCAGACGCTTGATATTGCCCTGGACCAGGCCACCGAGGGTACCGAAGATAACCGTGGCTGCGGCCAACAGAGCGAAGATCAGAGCAAAGTCCCACTTCAGGTGTCCGGCAACGGAAATGTAGAAACGGAGCAGTGCGCCGAATGCCGCTACCTTGACACCGGCCGCCATAAAGCCGGTTATCGGTGTCGGTGCACCGGTGTAGACGTCCGGTGTCCACTCGTGGAACGGGAAGGCAGCCACCTTGAACAGCAGACCCACCATCACCATAAAGACACCCGCTAGCAGGATCCAGTCCATACCTGACACTGCGGGAACCGCAGCCGCAATGGCACCGAGGCGCAGTGATCCACCCGAAAAGCCGTAGAGCAGTGCGGAACCCATGAGGAAGAATGCCGAGGAGAACGACCCCAGGATGAAGTACTTGATCCCAGCTTCCTGGGAGATGTTGCGACGCCTACGCGATGAGGCCACGAGGATGTAAAGCGGCAGCGACATAACCTCAAGAGCCACGAACATGGTCAGGAGGGAATCGGTGGCCGGGAAGAGCATCATGCCACCGATGCTGAAGAGAACCAGCGGGAAGAACTCACTGCGCTGATATCCCTTGGCCAGACTCAGCGACTCTTCGCCCGAACCGGGTCGGTCCGAAGGCTGTGCGGCAAACGCACCGTCCTTCAACTCGGAGCGGTCGGCAATGACAAGCAGTGCCAGAAGGCCGAGGAGGGCCGTGATGATCTGGAGTGCGACCGTCCAGGTGTCATTGACGTACTCTCCGATCACCGTGGCTTCCGCGAAAGTGCGAATCCACTGGCCGCTTGCCAAGACAAGGGCAGCGGCGACAACCAGGAGCGACCAGACGATGTTGATGGTCCGCCTGTTTCGAACCGGGGCAAATGCCTCGATCAGAACGCCCACCACAGCGCCGCCGAGGACGATGATGACGGGAAGGAGCGGAACCCAGTCAATCTGGGGCGCAGTGAATGTGGGCGCCAGAGGAATCAGCGAAATCACTGTGCATTCCCTTCAGTTAGGTCGACGGTGTTGGAAAAGTCGGCAATGAAGTCAGCTGGAGCACCAGTCACCTCACCGGCCGTTTCACCCGGGAAGTCAATGTTCGGGGCCAGGTGTTCAGAAACCTGGGCCAGCGAACCGACCAGCGGAGCGGACCAGATACCAAGCAGAACCATGCCGATAACCAGCGGGGTCACAACGGTCTTTTCGCGGCCATCGAGGTCAGGTAGGCCCGCCTGCTCCGGGTTGACTCGGCCCGTGAACATCTTTTGGTACGGAAGCAGAATGTACATGGCAGCAAGGATGACTCCGAACACGGCGAAGAGTGCCAGCGGAATCGAGACCCGGTAGGTCCCCATGAGGACCATGAACTCAGGAACGAACCCTGACAGGCCCGGAAGTGCAATCGAAGCCAAGCCTGCGAACAGCCAGGTACCCGCGATCAGCGGAGTGACTCGCTGGAAGCCCGAGTAGTCAGAAATCTTGTCGGTACCACCGCGCTGGATCAGGAAGCCAGAGATGAGGAACAGGGCTGCGATAGAGAAACCATGCGCAACCATGTAAACCATCGCACCGGTCAGTGCCAGTTCGGAACCGATGAAGATACCGAGGACGATGAAACCAAAGTGAGACACTGATGTGAAGGAAACCAAACGCAGCAGGTTCTTCTGTCCGTTGGCCGCGAAACCACCCCAGAGGATCGAGACGACAGCCAGGATCAGGATCGTCATGCGAGCCGCTTCCGTTGCGGCAGGCAGGAACGCGACGGCCATGATGATCATGCCGTAGGTACCGATCTTGTCCAGGACACCAACCAGAATGGTGGATGTGCCAGGCCGTGCCGACTCAGCTGCGTCAGGCAGCCAGGTGTGGACGGGCACCATCGGTGCCTTGATGGCGAATGCGATGAACAGCGGGATGAAGATCGCCAGCTGCCAACCGATCGTCAGCATCGGCAGGGTGGCCTGCAGTGTGTCGTAGCGGAACAGCGCATCGCTGGTTCCAAGACCGAGAGCCGCGATGACGACGATACCGCCCAGCATGATCAGACCGCCAGCCAGCGAGTAGAGCAGGAACTTCATGGCCGCACGGCCACGGTTCTCTCCCCTGCCGTAGCGGGAAATCATGAAGAACACCGGAATCAGCATTGCTTCAAATGCGATGTAGAAGAGCACCAGGTCGTATGCCGCAAAGATCATCACGATGAACGAGAACAGCAGCATGATCCAGGCGGCGTAGCCACCGGCCCTGGAGCTATCCGTGTCTTCGTTCTTCGCTGCGATCAGAACCAGCGGAACCAGCAGACCCGTAAGCAGCAGCATGACCAGGCCGAGGACGTTGACGCCCAGCGACCAGGTGATACCGAGCGGGGGGATCCAGGCGTAGGACTCAACCAGCTGCGTTGCCGCGGCGTTGGTCCAGTCAAACGCAATGGCCACCCCGATGAAGCCCGCGAGCTCAACGATTGAAGCCAGGAAGGCAATTTCGCGTCCCCTGGCCCTTGCCTGCGGCACAAGCCAGATGACCAGCGCGATAACCGCGGGGAACAGCACCAGCAGCGAAAGCGCGGGTCCGGTTCCAGGGATGGCAATTGAAGGCGCGAAGCCCGTTGCCGTTGGAATGAGATTCAAACTTTCCACGATTCTCCTCCGGCCCTAGAGCCTGAATCCTAGGACGATCGCCAAAATAACCACGATGCCGCCGAGCATGTAGCCCGCGTACGAACGTAGGTAACCGGTTTCTGTCCACGAGAGGACCTTGCCGCCGAGGACGCTCAGGCGTCCCAGGCCGTTGACTGCGCCGTCAATGCCTCGTTCATCAACCACGGTGACGCCCTCGACAATGGCACTGACCGGAGCCACTGCCACGACCTCGTTGACCTCATCCTGGTAGAAGTCGTTCCGCGCAGCGCGAGCAAAGGCCGTGCCGTAGGGAACGGTTTCTGGAACAGGCTTGACTGCGAACTTGATGTAGGCAGCAATTGCGGCCAAGACGACCAGCGTGAGCGTGATGATCTGAATTACCACCACCGGCAAGACAGGCTCAACGTGCTGAACCGGACCGATAGCGGGATCCAGCCATGTGGTGAACATGTCGTTGATCGACAGGACACCACCAAGTCCAACGGCGAAGACAGCCAGGATGATCATCGGAATGGTCATGATTGGCTTCGACTCGTGTGGGTGAACAGGAGCTCCCTCATTCTCGGTCCAGCGCGCCTTACCCGAGAAAGTCATGAAGAACATGCGCGACATGTAGAAGGCCGTCAGACCTGCACCAAGGACCGCAACAAACCCGAAGACCCAGGGGGCCCACGGGGCGTCAGCCCCACCGAAAGTGGTCGCCGAGAAGGCGGCCTCAATGATGTGGTCCTTCGACCAGTAACCAGAGAACGGCGGGATACCGAGGATTGCCAGCCAGCCGGCCATAAAGACCAGCCAGGTCACGACCATGTACTTACGCAGGTTACCGAAGCGCCTCATGTTGACCTGATCGTTCATACCGTGCATGACCGAGCCCGCCCCAAGGAACAGCAGTGCCTTGAAGAAGCCGTGTGTCAGCAGGTGGAAGATCGCGAATGCCCAGCCAATCGGGCCGAGTCCAGCGCCGAGCATCATGTAGCCGAGCTGCGACATGGTCGAAGCTGCCAGGGCCTTCTTGATGTCATCCTTGAACGAACCGATAAGCGCACCCATGATCAGGGTGATGACACCGACTACCACCACAACCGCCATTGCTACCGGGGCGTGGATGAAGACGGATCCCGACCGCACGATCAGGTAGACGCCAGCGGTAACCATCGTTGCCGCGTGGATCAGGGCTGACACCGGAGTCGGACCGGCCATTGCATCTCCGAGCCATGCCTGCAGGGGGAACTGAGCCGACTTGGCACAGGCCGCCAGAAGCAGGAACAGCGCGATGACGGTGGCGGTGCCCTGATCGACACTCGAGATACCCGCGTTGACGTCGGCGAAGCTGGTCGAGTTGAATGCCGCAACCATTGCCATCATGGCGATAAGGAAGCCCATATCGCCGATGCGGTTCATGATGAAGGCCTTGTTGGCTGCAGATGCGTTCGACGGGATCTGGTTCCAGAAACCAATCAGCAGGTAGGAGGAAAGACCGACGCCTTCCCAGCCGAGGAACATGACGGTGTAGTTGTTGCCAAGTACCAGGACCAGCATCGAGGCGATGAACAGGGCGAGGTAGGCGAAGAAACGCCTACGATCCCGGTCCTCTGCCATGTAGCCCACCGAGTAGACCAGGATGAGAGAACCCACCAGGGTCACCAGCATCACGAAGGTGACGGACAGCGGGTCGATCAGGATGCCAAAGTTGACCTGGAAGTCACCCGCCGGCATCCAGGAGAAGAGCTCCTGGTTGAGGCGGCGCTGGTCTGCTGGCATACCGAGCAGCTGGATAAGAATAATCAGGCCGAGGACGAACGAGAACCAGGAGGCTCCGACGGCAAGCCAGTGCCCCCACTTGTTGGTGCGGTTGCCCCCGATTAAAAGCAGACCCGCAACCACCAGTGGGACCAGGAACAGAAGGTAGGCCAGCGAGGCTGCCCCGGTGGCTGCCTGGGTGGCAACCGGGCCGGTCCAGGCCTCTGAGGCGGGAAGAACTGCGGCAGTGGCCGCGAACATGGAAGTCATCTCTCCTCTACTTCCTGAGCGCGACGGACTGGTCGAGGTCCGTGGTTGCCCGGTTCTTGAAGATCGCCACGACGATCGACAGTCCAACAACGACTTCTGCGGCCGCAACGATCATGACGAAAAACGCCATGACCTGACCGGAGTAGTCGCCGAGAAGACGGGCGAACGTAATGAAGACGAGGCTTGCTGAGTTGAGCATGAGCTCCACTCCAAGAAGCGAGATGATGGCCGACTTACGGACTACGACCGTCACCGCTCCAATCGAAAAGAGAATCGCTGCGAGGGCGATGTAGTAAGCGAGACTCACTTCGTTTCCTCCACGTCTGGCGTTTGGGTATCTTCCTGGCGGATCTGCTGGAGACCACGCGGGGCCTTCTCACCGGCCATACCCCAGGCCTTGGACTGTTTGACGCCCCTGTTTGAACCCCAGGGCGCCACGCTGTGATCTCCGCTGCGAACCAGTCGCATAGCCGAGGCAACCTCGGGGCTAACCTCACCCATGGGTTTCTCAATACCCTTGATGCGAAGCACACGCGGAACAGACTCTTCAGCAATCTCAAGGGTGTCACCTGCGATGGCAGGGTTATCGACGGCGTTGCCGCTAGCCCAAACACCGGGTGGGGGCAGCTGGCCGATGTGGCGCCCCCTGTTCTTGTAGAGCATCATTCGTGCCTTGGCTACCGTCTTCTGGCTTAGCTTCGGACCCAGGTTGTCACTGTGGGTCAGCAGCACTGCACCGACGGCGGCGGTAATCAGAAGAGCAGCGGTCACTTGAACCGTCAGCCAGTGATCCTGGAACAGGTCCACAGCCAGGGCAGTAACCGGCACGTTTGAGTACGGATCAGCTGGAATGTGTCCGGGACCCGGCACGGTCGAGACCATGATCGCGGCAACCAGCAGGATCGCCAGGGCACTGCCGAACAGCGCACCCGCGACGATATAGCCTCGACGCTGCTCCTGGTAGCCATCGGTTGCTCCAAGACCAATCATCATGATGACGAAGAGGAAGAGCATCAGGATGGCACCCGTGTAGACGATGACCTGAACCGAACCATTGAAGGGTGCCTCAAGTGCGAAGTAGAGGACGGCGAGGCCGACCATAACGACAACCATTGAGAGCACCGCATAGGCGGCCTTGCGGAACAAGAGAACACCCAGTGCCCCAGCAACCATCAGGGCCGCGACGATCCAAAAGAGAACCGCCTCTCCCGCGCCGCTCATCTGGGGCCATTCCCCCATGGGCAAGAGAGCCATCAGTGGGCCTCCTTCTTTGCCTTGGTCTCAACCGCGACTGCCTTGGCAGTTGCGAGTGAGGGATCGTCGGGTCGATTCTTTTTAACCCAATCGATCTGCTTCTGTGTCGGTCCGGTTACTTCACCACGGTAGTAGTCGGTGTCACTGAATCCCTCAACCATTGGATGCGGTGCAGCAACGGCTCCGTTTGGAAGCTTCGCCAGCAGCATGTCCTTGTCGTAGATATCAGAAAGACGTTCGTACTCAGCCAGTTCGAAGTCATTTCCCATTGTCAACGCGCGCGTTGGGCAGGCCTCAATGCAGAAACCACAGAAGATGCAACGCAGGTAGTTGATCTGGTAAACCGCGCCGAACCGCTCACCCGGTGAGAACTGCGCCTCAGGGGTGTTAGAGGCAGCCTCAACCAGGATGGCATCCGCGGGGCACGCCCAGGCGCAGAGCTCACACCCGATGCACTTCTCCAGGCCATCGGGGTAGATGTTGAGCTGGTGACGACCATGGAAACGGGGCTGAACACGCGCCGCCTCGAACGGGTACTGCTCCGTGACGACGGGGCGGAACATCGACGAGAAGGTAACACCGTAGCCAGCTACCGGTGCAAAGAACTCACCGATGGGACCCTTTGGATCCTTCTCATAGCGCATCTGCTTGTGATCATCACTCATTGCTGTTCTCCTCAATCAGGGGAGCTGATTCATCTGCACTGTCACCGGGTGCCGCGACGGCTACCTTGGCCCGTCCAGCACGTGGTGATGGCGGTAGAGTCTGTCCAAGAATCGGCGGTGTCGGGTACCCACCGAGGAAGGCATCGAACGGTGCGTCCGGATCGATCTCGTCCTCGTCATCTGCTTCATCGGAGGGCAGCGCAACCAGGTAGACGATGACTGCCACGACTATGACCACCGCGAGCATGACCGCGAAGAGGACGAGCCAGGAACCGGAGACCCAGGTCTGGACGCCGCGCATCACGGAAACCAGAACGATCCAGACGAGGGCGATCGGAATCAGGCCCTTCCATCCGAGGTTCATAAACTGGTCGTAACGGAAGCGGAGTAGGGTGCCTCGGGTCCAGATCATCGCAAACATGAGGACCCAGACCTTGAAGATGAACCAGAACATGCCCCACCAACCATCGTTGAGCGGTGCGATGTGGCTGAAGGGCCACGGCGCGTGCCACCCACCTAGGAACATCGTGGTGGCAACCGCCGAAACATTGAGCATGTTGATGTACTCAGCCAGGTAGTACCAGCCAAACTTCATAGAGGAGTACTCAGTCATGTGACCGGCGACCAGTTCGCCTTCAGCTTCGGGAAGGTCGAAGGGAAGTCGGTTGACCTCACCCACCATCGAGATCAGGTAAACGACGAACGCGGGTGCGAGGGCGAATGCCCACCAGATGGTTCCCTGGGAAGCGACGATCTCCGAGGTCGACATGGAGCCAGCCATAAGGAAGACAGAGACCAGCGCCATTCCCATGGAGAGTTCGTAGGAGATGATCTGAGCTGATGATCGAACCGCACCGTAGAGGGGCAGGGTCGAACGAGCTGACCAGCCACCGAGCACGACGCCGTAAAGGCCCAGAGAAGTGATCGCCAGGATGTACAGGGTCGCGACCGGCATATCGGTGACCTGCAGGGGGGTCGAGTGGCCAAACATGGAAACGTTTGGACCGAAGGGAATCACCGCGAGGACCGAGAAGGCAGTGAATGCCATGATTGCCGGAGCCAGGAAGTAGAGGAACTTATCGCTTCGTTTCGTCCAAATGTCTTCCTTGAAGAGCATCTTTCCGGCGTCTGCGAGGGCCTGGAACAGGCCGAGCGGACCGGCAACATTTGGACCCAGGCGGGTCTGCATGCGGCCGAGTGCACGACGCTCAACCCACAGGGCCATGATGACCGAAAGGATCAGGAAGAGAACGATGAAGACTGCCTTGATTAGGACCAGCCACCAGGTTGTGTCTGAGAAGTCAGCCACCGTGTACTCGGGGGCTCCCCAGGCGGGAAGGACTTCCCCACCAAGGGCCGGTAGCGCTGAAATAGTCAGCCCGCTCATTACTGGGCCACCTCTCTTGCAGGAGTGACGGTCACGGAAGAACCGGCGGGGGCGAGGTCCTGGTTGACACCGTTACCAACGGAGCATTCCGGGATCCACACGACACCGTCGACAACTTCCGAAACCTCAACGGGCAGGATCACTGAGCCGCGAGGACCGGTGACCCGAACGTTATCGTCCTCGTTCAGACCCATTGCGTCGAACGAAGAACGAGAAAGGAGGGCGACAGCACTGCGTGCCGACAGACGCAGATCAACCGCACCATCCAGCATGCGACCGAGGTCGACCATAACCTTGTGCGAAGCAAGAACCAGAGAACCGGGATCAACCTTGGGTGCAACCCCCTGGACCCCAACCGGACTCTTGATCCTCGCGCCGCGCCAGATCATGAGCGGGTTGACCTCTTCATAAAGGCTGTTCAGGTCGTCAATCCCCAGGTCGATGCCGAACTCTCGCGCAATCATGTTGAAGACCTCACGGTCGGGCATGGTGCGTGAAGCGATCGACTGGCCGAAGGGGCGCAGGCGACCCTCCCAGTTGATAAAGGTACCGTTCTTCTCAGCCGGAGGTGCCACGGGGAAGACCACGTCGGCAAGCTCGGTGGCCTCAGAGGGGCGGACCTCAAGGGCTATAACAAAAGGTGCCTTCCTAATGGCTGCCGCGGCCGCGGCCGGATCCTCCCAGTCACGCAGGTCGATTCCGCCGAGGACGAGGGCGCCGAGTGATCCTGAAGCAGCCGCCTCAAGCATTCCAGCTGCCGAGAGCCCATTTTCGGCGGGGATCTCTCCCCAGCCGAGGGACTCACGAGCATCGGCGTCCTCAACGGGGCGACCGAAGGGAAGCAGGTTGGGTAGCAGGCCTGCATCGACCGCTCCCCTGTCTCCGCTTCGACGCGGAACCCAGGCGACCTTGGCTCCGGTGCGGGCAGCGAGGCGTTCCACCGCCGCGAAGAGACCCGGCGTCCGAGCTGCGCGCTCACCCACCAGGATGACTCCGCCTTCGGCGAGGTCGGCCGCGAGGGCCCCGTACTGGCATCCCTCGGCAATCTGATCTAGAGCTGCGACCTCTTCACCCGGAATGGCCGGGATCAAGGTTGCGTCCAGCTTCTCGCTGCCACGGGAAAGTACGGGAGCCACAGTTGCGACCCTGACCGTACCGCCGGTGACCCCCTTGCGCAGGCGCAGGAACAGCGAACCGATCTCGTCCTCAACCTCAAGTGCAACGAGGAGCGCCGAACCGGCCTTTTCGACGTCCTCGTAGGTAACTCCGAGTCCTCGGCCCGCAACGCGGGATCCGATGAACCCGAGCTCCTCATCACTTTGGAGACGCCAGCGTGAGTCAATGCTGTTGGTGCGAAGGACGACGCGAGCAAACTTGGACCATGCCCAGGCATCCTCGAATGAGGTACGTCCTCCGGGAAGAAGGCCCACGCCTCCTCCCTGGACGGCTGCTGCGAGTCCCTTTGCCGCACGATCGATGGCATCGGACCAGGAGGTCGGAACCAGCTTGCCGTCCTCACGAACCAGGGGAAGTGTCAGGCGATCCTGCAGCTTATACCAGGGGAACGCGAAACGGTCCTTGTCAGTAATCCACTCTTCGTTGACCTCGGGGTCATTGCCGGAGAGTTTCCTCAGGACCTCACCTCGGCGCACATCAATGCGTACCGCACTGCCCGATGCATCGTGCTCTGCCACCGAGGGGGTGGAGACGAGGTCGAAGGGGCGGGAACGGAAGCGGTAGGTGGTTGAAGTCAGCGCGCCGACCGGGCAAATCTGGATGATGTTGCCTGAGAAGTACGATGCAAAGGTACGGCCAGCCATATCCTTGCTCGACTTCTTCTCGGGTCCCGCGTAGACCGAAGAGATGATTCCCTCCTGGCCGTAGGGGCCGGAGATATCTGAGCGCTTCGGGCCATCCGTGCCCTTGACGTAGAAGTCCAGGACCTCTGCGTCAAAAGTACCCACCTGTTCACCCATGAACTTGTGGTCATCCTCCGGTGATGAGCCACCGCCACGACCCTGCAAGTCGAGGAAGGGGTCACCGGGGATCTCCTTGGCAAAACGCACGCAACGTTGGCAGAGGATGCAGCGGTCACGGTCAAGCAGGATCTGGGTGGTGAGGCCGAGCGGCTTCTTGTAGACCCTCTTGGCACCGTTGAACCGGGTGTCGTCCTCCCCCTCGGTCATCGCCTGGTTCTGCAGGGGGCACTCGCCGCCCTTGTCGCAGATCGGGCAGTCAAGTGGGTGGTTGATGAGGAGGAACTCCATCACACCAACCTGGGCCTTCTTGGCTACCGGCGAGGTGTGCTGGGTCTTCACCACCATGCCCGGGCTAATCTCGATGGCGCACGAAGGCTGTGGCTTCGGCATCATGCGGAGGTTGCCCTCACGGTCGGGGGTGCCAACCTCGACGAGGCACTGACGGCAGGCAGCGACCGGCTTCAGCAGCGGGTGGTCGCAGAAGCGGGGAATACGAATCCCCACCTGCTCGGCGGCGCGAATGATCAGCGTGCCTGCCGGGGCCTCGACGTCGGTACCGTCAATGGAAAGAGTCACCATGTTGTTCTCAGTCACTGAGCACCTCCCTGAGGAAAGATGGTTGAACGCTCGTAGGGGAAGAGTTCCCATGCGGGCGTGGTTAGACCGGCCTCAAACTCTTCCCGGAACAGCTTCAGGGCAGAGATCACTGGGGTTGCGGCTGCATCTCCGAGGGCGCAGAACGAACGACCCAGGATATTTCCGGCCACATCATCAAGCAGCTCGAGGTCGCCGGGGCGTCCCTCTCCGCGCTCAAGGCGGATCATGATTTCCTTCATCCAGTAGGTGCCCTCACGACACGGGGTGCACTTACCGCATGATTCGTGCTGATAGAACTCAGTCCACATCCGGATGGTCCGCACCACCGAGACCGTCTCATCGAAGATCTGCAGCGCGCGGGTTCCCAGCATGGACCCGGCGGCCGCAACGGCCTCGTAATCCAGGGGAACGTCCAGGTCCTTCTCAGTGAAGAGAGGCGTTGAAGAGCCACCCGGGGTCCAGAACTTCAGCTTGTGACCGCCGCGGACCCCACCCGAGAACTCAAGTAGCTCCCGCATGGTGATCCCGAACGGCGCCTCATACTGGCCGGGCTTCTCAACGTGCCCGGAGACGGAGAAAATGCCGCAGCCCTTGGAGCGCTCGGTACCCATTGAGGAGTACCACTCGGGAGAGTGACGGAACACCAGGGCCACATCAGAGATCGTCTCAACATTGTTGACAACCGAGGGGCGGGAGTAGAGGCCGGCGACGGCTGGGAACGGAGGCTTAAGGCGCGGGTGACCACGACGTCCCTCGAGTGAATCGAGGAGCGCGGTTTCTTCACCACAGATGTAGGCGCCTGCCCCCGCGTGAGCGGTGATCTTGAGGTCGCCCAGCAGGCCCGCATTCTCGGCCTCGTAGATGGCTTCCATCAGGCGGCGGTAGACGTGAACGACCTCCCCGCGCAGGTAGATGAAAGCGTGCTTACAGTTGATGGCCCGCGATGCGATCGCCACCCCCTCGATGAGGGTGTGGGGGTCAGCCATGATCATCGGGATGTCCTTGCAGGTTCCCGGCTCTGATTCGTCGGCATTCACCACCATGTAGCGGGGCTTACCGTCGTCCGGAGGAAGGAATGACCACTTCAGTCCGGTGGGGAACCCCGCACCACCACGTCCTCGAACACCCGAGTCCTTGATGGCCTGAATGATGTCCGCGGCCTCCATGGTGTTGGCTCGCTTCAGACCCTCATACGCGCCGTTCTTCAACGCCACATCCAGGGTCCACGACTGCTCGGTCCCCCACTGCTTGGTGAGGGCGGGCGTCAGTGTGTCTGCCTTTGTGAAGGTGGGCATCACTTGTCTCCCTTCGCTTCAATGGTGTTGTCGGGCCAGACATAGGTCTGAGGGTCCTCGGGTTGGGGAGCCACCCAGTCGTGCTCTTTCGCAATCTCGAGGCCATGCACCGTGGGAACCCCGGCGCTGGGGCCCTGGTTTGCGAGGCCGTCTCGGAAACCCGCCAGGGTACGCTCGTTCTCTTTGAACGTCCGCATCACGTTCGGTCCGCGAGTCGGGTGAACGGGCGTACCGTCCTTCAGATCATCGACCAGCTTCAGGGCCGACTCGGGAGTCTGGTTGTCGAAGAACTCCCAGTTGACCATGATCACCGGCGCAAAGTCACAGGCGGCGTTGCATTCGATTCGCTCCAGGGTGATCTTGCCATCCGGGGTCGTCTCGTCGTGGCCAACCTCAAGTGCCTCTGAGAGCTCATCAAAGATCTGCTCTCCGCCGAGGACACCACATAGTGCGTTGGTGCATACACCCACGTTGTAGTCGCCGTTGGGGTGACGTTTGTACTGTGTGTAGAACGTCGCCACCGCGGAGACCTGCGGCTGTGTCATCCCGAGGAGCTCAGCGCAGAGCGAGATTCCATCGGCGCTGACAAAGCCATCTTCGGACTGCACCAGGTGCAGCATTGGCAGAAGTGCTGATCGCGCGTGGCCCTCGGGGTAACGAGCGATGATCTCCTGAGCATCGGCGACAAGCTTCGCCTTCGTTTCGGGAGAATAGGTCATCGGTCAACTCCTCCTGCAACTGGATCTAACGAAGCCAAAGTTACGACCACGTCGGCCAGCTGGCCGCCCTCGGTCGCCATGGATAGGGACTGTAGGTTCGAGAAGGAGGGATCCCGGAAGTGCGCCCTGAAGGGGCGGGTTCCACCGTCAGAAACCAGGTGGACACCGAGGATTCCCTTGGCGTGTTCCACCTGCTGGTAGACCTGGCCGGCCGGAACCTTAAATCCCTCGGTCACAAGCTTGAAGTGGTGGATCAGTGCCTCCATGGACTGGCCCATGATCTTTTCGATGTAGGCCGGGTTGTTACCCTGCCCGTCGGGGCCGACCGTCAGGTTGGCTGGCCAGGCGATCGACTTATCGGCAATCATGACCGGCGCACCCTCTGTCTCTTCGAGACGCTTGAGGACCTGGTCGACAATGCGGAACGACTGGTAGCACTCATCAAAGCGCACCAGGGTGCGGTTGTAGGCATCCGAGTAGTCGTAGGTCGGTACATCAAACTCGTAGTTTTCGTAGCCGCAGTACGGGGCATCCTTGCGAAGGTCAGTGGCAAGACCACCCGCACGAAGGGACGGCCCTGTCAGGCCGAGCGCCATCATCCCGGCCATCGGCATGTAGCCGGTCCCGATGAAACGCTTCTTGAAGATCGGGTTCTGCAGCGTCAGGTCCTGCAGTTCACCGATATCCCTGCGGACGTTGGGTAGAAGTGAACGAACGTACTCGACGGTACCCTCTGGTATATCCAGCGGAACACCACCGGGACGCACGAAACCGTGGTTCATGCGCAGGCCCGTGATGCGCTCGAAAATCCTCAGGATGTCTTCGCGTCCCCGGAAACCGATGGTCATCATTGTTGTCGCGCCCAGCTCATTACCACCGGTACCGATTGCCACCATGTGTGAGGCAATGCGGTTCAGTTCCATCAGGAGGACACGAATCAGGGTGGCGCGCTCTGGGATCTGCTCCGTTACGCCGAGAAGCTTCTCTACGGCGAGGCAGTAGGCAACCTCCTGGAAGAACGGCGCAACGTAATCCATGCGAGTAACGAAGGTGGAACCCTGGGTCCAGGTGCGGAACTCCATGTTCTTTTCGATACCTGTATGCAGGAAGCCGATGTCCGTCCGTGTCTCACGGACCTGCTCGCCATCCATCTCGAGGATCAGGCGGATCACGCCGTGAGTGGAGGGGTGAACCGGGCCCATGTTGAGGACGATGCGCTCGGAAGAGATTCGACGAACCTCTTCAATGACGTCTTCCCAGTCACCACCCGTGGCAATAACCTCGGGGTAGTCATCAAGGCGGGGGTCGTCACCGCCGGGCGTTGCATAGAACTTAGTCTGCTCGCTCATCAGTTGTAAGACCTCCGTGTGTCGACCGGGGGAATGGTTGCTCCGCGGTACTCAATCGGGATTCCGCCCAGCGGGTAGTCCTTGCGCTGCGGGTGGCCGTACCAGTCCTGTGGCATCTCGATGCGGGTCAGGGCCGGGTGTCCTTCAAACACGATCCCCATGAGGTCCCAACCCTCACGTTCGTGCCAGTCGTTACCCGGGTAGATGTCGACGATCGAAGGAATACGGGCATCGTCCTCGGGAACGGAAACCTCGAGGAAAATGCTGCGATTATGCGTGAAAGAACGGAACGGATAGAGGGCGTGGAACTCTCTTCCCTTGCTCTCCGGGTAGTTCACGGTCGACACGCCCAGGCACATCTCGAAGCGCAGGTCCTGGTCGTTTCGCAGGTTCAGGGCCACGAAACGAAGGAAGTCACGGTTGACGTGGATGATTAGCTCGTCACCCTGGTTGACCACGACCTTCTCGATTACTTCGGTAACCTCAAATCCGGCCTCTTTGATCAGCTCTTCGAGGACGTCCACGGCCTCGTCAAACCAGCCGCCGTAGGGGCGTGAGCTCGCACCCGGCAGCTCAAAGGTCTCTACCAGCCCCCCAAAACCAGTTGTGTCACCATCATCCATCACACCGAAGGAACCGTGGCGAACCGAGATAACCTCTGGCTGTTCGAATCGGTTCTCTGGGCGCTGCAACTCACCGTTGGCGTCAGGCCCGGTGTTCTCGCGGTCCAACTCTGTCATGCGAGGAGTCCCTTCATCTGGCTGGTCGGGGTTGCAGCAAGAGCTGCGGCCTCGGCCTTCTTGGCAATTTCGCGTCGGTGCTCGCCAAGGGGTTCCTTGCCGATCTGCTCACGCAGGGTGAGGACAGCGTGGATCAGCGCCTCTGGGCGCGGTGGGCAACCCGGCAGGTAGACATCGACAGGAACGATGTGGTCACAACCCTGCACGATGGCATAGTTGTTGAACATGCCACCGGTGGAGGCGCAGGCCCCCATGGAAATAACCCACTTCGGTTCGGGCATCGAGTCGTAGACACGGCGTACGATCGGGGCCATCTTTTGGCTGACACGACCCGAGACGATCATCAGGTCAGCGTGGCGCGGCGATGCTCGGAACACCTCCAGGCCGAACCTAGACATGTCGAATCGGGGGGTACCGGCTGCCATCATTTCGATGGCGCAGCAGGCCAGCCCCATTGTCACCGGGAACTGTGAGTGTTTCCGGGCAAGGCCAAGCACGGTTTCCATGCTGGCCAGTCCCACCCCGGCGGGGAGCTTTTCTTCAAGACCCATGATTACTTCTCCTTAGGTCCAGTCCAGGCCCTTGCGGCGCAGCTCGTAGATGTACGGCACCGTGATCAACCCCAGGAACAGCAGGATTGAGAACAGTCCGAAGAGGCCGAGCACATTGAATGTCACGGCCCACGGGTAAAGGAAGACGACCTCGATATCAAAAATGATGAAGGTCATGGCCACCAGGTAGTACTTCACGGGGAAACGTCCGTCCTCAAGACGCTGAGGTCCCGGATCAATCCCGCACTCATAGTTCTCTGCCATGACAAGGTTCTTCTGCTGGGGTCCCAGAATTGCGGACATCCCCAGACCACCGACAGCGACCGCGAGGGCGACTGCTGCCATGATCAGAAGCGGCACATAAGGATTAGTCATTGTTCCTCCCGGTGGCTCCGTCTAGTTTTTTCATACTTTTGCCACCACCTTGGTGAGCAGGGTTATCAGTTGGTCGTCAATGTCGCCGCCACTGCGTTCGTAACCGTCTGAAAGCAGCTTATTGACAAGTTTCATGAGGCGTTTTCGAGGCAGCCCATAGTAGGTGCAGATCCGCATGATCTTCGGGTTCTCAATTAGCGCCACAAAGATTCGGCCCAGTGAGTAGTAGCCCCCGTAGGTTTCCGTCAGCATCTCGGGGTAGGAGCTCATGGCCAGGTCAAAGCCAGCCTCTGTTGTCCGAGAGAACGCCAGGGCTGCGGCATCCGCCAGGTAGCGCCCCGCCTTCATTGCCGGCGCAATCCCCTCACCGTTGAAAGGAGAGACCATTCCGCCAGCGTCGCCCACCAGGGCGAGGCCGTTGGTGTAGTGCGGCTTCCTGTTAAACGACATGGGCAGTGCCGCCGAGCGCAGGGGCCCCACCTGATTCTCCGGTGTGAACTCCCAGTCGGATGGAAGGTGCTTAACCCACTGGTTAAAGACCTGCTTGTAGGGGATCGAAGTGGCTTTGGCCGAGGACGAAACCGATCCGAGGCCCACGTTGACCAGGCCGTTGCCCACGGGGAAGATCCAGCCGTAACCGGGGAGCAGCGGGGAGTTCCCCGGCTCTCCGTCCCACAGTTCAAGGTGTGACTCCATGTAGGGGTCATCCGCGCGGGGTGACCGGAAGTAGGTCCGCGCCGCAACTCCGAGGGGCCGGTTCGCCTTCTTCTCTATCCCCAGTGAGGTTGAGAGGCGCGCTGACACTCCCCCGGCGTCAACCACCAGGGGGGCCTTGAAACGCACCTGCTTGGAATCAGAGCCACGCCCCACCCGGGCTTCGACCCCGTTGACACGTCCCGTCGTGGATCGCAGCGCCCCGGTCACCATGTGGTTCTCATAAAGACGTGCGCCTGCGGCCTGGGCCTGAGCGACCAGGTCTGCATCCAGCTCCATGCGGGAGCGTGCCATGCCGTAGTCGGGAAGTGTCGCCTGTCCCGGCCAGTCGAAATAGACCTCATTACCGCCGCCGATCACGCGCAGGCCCCTGTTGCGAGTCCAACCCGTGGTGTCGACGCCCATCAGCGCGATCTCAACGACCGCCGCGGGGGTTAATCCGTCACCGCAAATCTTGTCGCGCGGGAACTCTGACCTGTCCAGCAAAGCCACATCAAATCCCAGCGAAGCCAGGTGGTATGCCGCTGAAGCCCCGCCCGGTCCAGCCCCGACGATGACGACATCAGCTTCGACGTCGAAGCGCAGTTCGTCAGACAACGGAGTCTCCTTAGGCATGAAAAAGCGGATGCGGTTCGCAAACTAGAGTACAGATCGGCAACTTGAACCGTGGAAGTGGCTTGATGGCAACGAAAATACCCCCGGCCTAGGACCTTTTGGCCCAGAAATTAGAAACACCCTGGTATCTAATATCAGGTTCTCTAGGCGAGCGGTTTGAAACCCCTGTGGAGCGCCACCGTTCCGTAGGTGAGATTGCGATAGGAGATGTCCTGCCATCCGGCGGCATCCATCATCGCGCCGAGGGCATCCTGGTCATACCACTCAAGAATCGACTCACTGAGATAGTCGTACGCACCGCCTGCTGCCGAGGCAAGCCGGGCCACCCGCGGGGCAACCTGGCGCAGGTAGAAGTTATGGGGAGGACGCACCAGGGGGATGGGTGTCGAGAACTCGCAGATGACGATGCGACCGCCAGGCTTGGTCACCCTGTACATCTCTTCCAGCGCCTTCGGGACATCCTCTACATTGCGGATTCCGAAAGAAATGGTCACCGCGTCGAACGTATCGTCGTCAAAGGGGAGGTCGGTCGCACTACCAAGAACGAAGTCGACCTCGGGATGCTTCTGCTCTCCGACCTCAATCATTCCGCGCGAAATATCGCAGACCACAACGTCCGCACCACTTCGGCTGAGGATGGCAGCGGACGTTCCGGTCCCGCCGGCAACGTCGAGGATCAATGCACCTGGCTGGGGATCGATGGCATTTCGTGTCGCCCGGCGCCACAGGTAGACCTGACCCAGGGAAAGCAGATCATTGGCGAGGTCGTAGCTGGGAGCAACCACGTCAAACATCGCGGCGACCTCGTTTGGAAACTTGTTCTCATCCGCCCGAACATTCGCCACGTCTAGCATTTCGTCCACGTCTACCCCACTTATTGACCGGTTGTTTCCGGACCTATTGTTCCATCCCCAGACAAAGCCTAGCGACGCCCATTCGAGGTGCCCGATAGAGTTAGTTCACGCTAATGCGTGGTAACCGACTACTTGGGGGCTCAAAATGTCTGAGAAATCCTTGCATCAGGTGCAGGTACGGGTCCGGGAACTAGTTGACACACCCGAGCAGTTGCTCGCGCTGGTACCCGATGCCGCCGGTGTCACCGCCTGGCTTGGTTCCGGTGTTTCCCTTGTCGGCTGGGGCGAAGCAGTGCGCCTTGAGTTCATGGGTCCCCACGCCATGCGCCAGGCTGCGCGATCCTGGGAGAAGCTGGTCGCGGACGCCGTTGTTGAGGGCGATGGTGGCGAAGCACCCCTGCGGTGGCCCATCGCGATGGGATCGTTCGGATTTGCCGACCAGTCCACCGGGTACCTGGTGGTTCCGAAGTTCGCCCTCGTCCGAGTTGATGACCGGGCCTGGGCCGTCTCAGCCGCCTCCGGGTCCCGTCCCGCCAACCCGCTGGAAGCACTGAGCGGCAATGATCTCCAGGTCTCCAACCCGTCGGGACTGTGGACCGAACCCGGTCGAATGACGCAGAACAAGTGGAAGGACGCGGTGCGGCGCCTTGCCAAAATGCTTCAGTCCGGAGCCGCCTCCAAGGTCGTCCTCACCCGTGACATCGTCGTTTCAGCCGCGCAACCGATTGACGAGCGCTACCTGATTGGCGCCCTTCACCAGCGCTACCCCTCAACCTGGGTGTTTGCGGTCGAAGGACTCATCGGAGCCACCCCCGAAATGCTCGCCTCACTGCGCGACAACCTGTTTGTCTCCCGGGTCCTCGCGGGAACCTCGGATCCGCGCGAGGGCGAAGGGCTACTCACCTCCGCCAAGAACCGCACCGAACACCACCTGGCAGTGGAATCGGTAACCCGTGCAATGGCCCCACTGGCAGAGAACATGGTGGTTCCCAGCGAACCCTCGCTACTGGAACTCCCCAATGTCACGCACCTCTCGACCGATGTGGAAGCCACTGTGCGAGATGGCAACGTCCTCGACATCGTCGAAGCTCTTCATCCGACAGCCGCCGTCTGCGGGACGCCCACCAACCTTGCCTTCAGCATCCTCGAGAACCTGGAGGGGACCCAGCGGGGACGCTACTCCGGCCCCGTGGGCTGGCTTGACGCCAGCGGAGACGGAGAGTTCGGTATCGCCCTGCGCTGCGGCCAGCTTTCCGATGACCACCGCCAGATCCGCGTTTTCGCGGGCGGGGGGATCATGCCTGACTCGGTCCCCGACCTTGAGCTAGCCGAGACCCGAGCCAAGATGCGTCCCGTTTTGGAGGCACTGGGAATCGAGTGATTCCCAGCCCCTAGCGGGCCTGAAGCACCGCCTTAACCTGCTGGAGCTGACCGTCCCTCACCACATCGAGGACGACGGCGCTTCCTGCCACATAGCGGCGCACGAATCCCGTCAACGACGGCCCCGAGGTGACGGAGTTTCCATCAATCCCAACGATGACATCACCCTCAAGAAGACCGGCCTCATCTGCAGACCCACCCGGACTGACCGAGGCGACAAGGGCGCCAAGTCGACTCTCTTCGCCAACCTGAACCGCGGTGGTGCTAATCGTGACGCCAAGCAGTGCGTGTTCAACCGTCCCCGTCTCAATGATCTGGGTGGCAATCGACTTCACCAGGTCGACTGGGATCGCGAAGCCAAGGCCAATCGACCCCGCATCAGATGAGGACTGTCCTATTGAGGCAATCGAAGAGTTAATACCAATAACCGCGCCGGTGTCATCAAACAGCGGACCACCTGAGTTACCGGGGTTGATCGAGGCGTCGATTTGAATCGCATTGGTGATTACTACCTCACTCTGACCCGAGCTTGAAGATCCGCCACTGACCGCAACGGGTCGGTCAAGCGCGGAAATCACACCGGTGGTCACCGTGTCCGCCAGTCCGAGGGGTGCGCCGATTGCCATGACCGGCTGACCGACCGCCAGCGAGGACGAGCTGCCGAGGAGAGCGGAAGTCAGATCTGTCGGCGGGTTCTCCATGCGCAGTACCGCCAGGTCTGTGGTTGCGTCAGTGCCAACGATGGTGGCGTTATAGAGGCGCCCGTCGTGAAGGGTGACCGTAATACTGCCACCCTCGGTGGCCCCGGAGACCACGTGGTCATTGGTGACAATGTGACCCTGGCCGTCAATGATAACGCCCGAGCCCGAGGCGCTCCCGTCACTCCCCTCAACAATGATTGAGACGGTGGCGGGACGCACGCTTGCGGCCACGGCCTGCCAGTCCGGAGCATCACCCGGGGTGATGACCGGTTCAACCACCTCACCCTCGACCTCGGACACCGAGTCGTCGGTCATGTTCGGAGCCGCTGAGAACGGCGAGTCGGCACCCCAGACTGCGAACATGACGGCCAGTGCCGCGATGAGCGTGAGGAACATGCCAATGATGAGGGCGGCCCAGCCCGGGCCTCGCCGCACCGCCACCACCTGGGGGCGAACCTCGGCTCGCGTGGGGGGAGCCGCCGCGTAGACAGACTGGACCGGAGGGAGGTTTGGCAGCGTTGGCTGCTCCGCAACGGTCTCGACTACCTCGACAGTCTCCACCGGAGGGGCCTCGGGGGCAGGCGGTGTTGATGAGGGCGCAAACCGGTTGTCGTTCTCCAACGGAATGCGTAACGGGCGCTGTGGCTCAGTCATTGTCTTCCCTTCGTACAGGCGATGATGCAAGTATGCGATCAAGGCCGTGATGACGCGAGGGCCGATCCAAAATTCAGGTAATAGCGAAGTGGTACGTCACCTGGGAGCAAACTGTTACTGGCAAATCTGGCTGTTGATCCTTTTGAAGAGCCCGGCGGGTCGAGGAACCTTGAGGTGCAGAAGTGACCTGCCCTGGACCGGGTCCGCAAGCGCTGCCTCAAACTGGTTGAGAGTGGTGATATCACGGGCATTCCAACCACAGGCCTGCGCAACCTGGATGATATCGAGCTGCTGTGGGACCGCGAAGTACCTCTCGTAGATCTGCTCGGGAGCCTGGCCGTGTTCCAGCGAGGCAAAGATTGAGCCCCCTCCGTCATCAAAGACGATCAGCTGCAGGTCGGGGGGCGTCCCGGGGCGGGCCGCAAGACTGGGTAGATCGTATGTGAAGGTCAGGTCCCCCATGACGGCGCGCAGCGGGCGTCCACGCATGGCCTGCACCCCCAAGGCTGAAGAGATGCTGCCATCGATACCCGCCAAACCGCGGTTAGTAAAAACACCTGTTCTACCCGGAGCCGATACCCCCAGGTCGAAGGCCCGTACCGTGTTGGAAGCGCCCAACCACAGGTCAACCTTCGGATCAGCGGACCAGATGGCCCGGGCTGCGGTCAGGTAGTCCAGTTCTCCATCCAGGTCATGTCTGACAAGGACATCATCGGCCTCCCGTGCAACCAGTTGCCAACGTGCCAGCCAGGAACCACCTGTTGAATCCACCTCACCTTTTGAGGCTCTGAGCCCCGGAACCACAGTGGTTTCACCATGTCCGGAACCGGGCCACTGCTCGTGGTCGGCGATAACAACGATGCGCATGTCTTCGCGGCTGAGCAATCGGGCGACAGGACGGGACAGGGTTGGTTTTCCCACCACAATGACCTGCTCGACCTCATCCGCCAGTCTCTCGAGGAGCCACGGTTGATGGGCAATCCAGTTCGGTGAGTCAGTCACTCCCGATGACGGCTCAGCAAGCAGCGGTAGGCCGCGGAGCGCCGCCTGCTCGACCACGGAGCGGGCGATATCCTGGCCACGAGGCTCCACCGCTCCCGCCACGACAACGGTGCGAAGCTGCGGGTTGACGACCTCGTCCCAGAGCGGGAACGACTGCGGTACACACTCGCGTGTGAGGGCAAAAAGGGCTGGGTTCTTCGCCGAAGCCGCGTCACCCTCGGGGCTTTCGGGGGCGAAGTAGGTCTCCATGTCTTCGGGGACGAGGGGGTCTCGAAGTGCCACATTGAGGTGGGCGGGGCCGGGGCGACCACCAAGTCCCAGGGTTCGTGCCAAGACCCGGAAAACTCGGTTCTGGATTGCGGACCCGGAGGAGTCCGCCGGGATGTCGACCTCGGCAATGACAGCCGAGGCCAGCAGCCCCTGCTGACGCGTCGACTGAGAAGCCCCCACTGCCGACATCTCAAATGGCCGATCAGCCGTAACGGCGACAACGGGAAGGCCCTGGTGCGCGGCCTCCTCAAGGGCCGGATGAAGCTCTGCCACGGCCGTCCCCGAGGTGGTGAGGACCGCGACGGGGGTCTTCCCCCCTAGTGCCTGAGCAGCTCCCAGGGCCCAGAACGCAGCCCCGCGCTCCTCCGCAAACGTGTGGACCCTGACGCGTCCCGCAGCCTCTGCCCGGGCAAGGACATAGGCGAACGGGGCGTTGCGAGAGCCGGGACAGTAGGCGAAGTCCCTGGTCCCGGATCCGATCAGGGCTTCGACGACCCGGTGGGCGGCCTGAAGACTAGGGGGCAGTGAGGCTGTCATCGTGTTTCATCGGCCTTTCTGATTGCCAGTGCCATCTTTTCCAGGCGGGAGCCCCACGCTTCGACGAGATCCGGGTCGACCCGGTCGCTGTGGGGGTTTAGCTCAGAGTTCAGTGTCGCGCGGGCTCGTTCGAGACTAAGCACGCCGCCCTCGGCAACAAATGGGTCGGCGAGGACGTCCGCCGTAAACATGGTGGCCGTGTTCAGTCCGCAGGCGTAGTTCAGGTTGGGTAGGGCGGCCGCGAGGATCACCCCGGCGGCAATACCAACCGAGGAGTCGAGGGCGGAGGAGACCACCGGGGGAAGGCCGAGCTCACCCGTAAGGCGGTAGGCCGCACCAATGCCTCCGAGTGGGGCCACCTTCAGAACAGCGACATCGGCTGCCTGCAACTGCCGCACCCGCAGGGGATCAGCTGCCCGACGAACCGATTCGTCCGCGGCAATAGGCACGGGCGAAAGATGGCGCAACCTGGCCAGTTCCTCAACACTCAGGGTGGGCTGTTCGGCGTACTCGAGCCCCCCGGCAGGCGCCGCGGCCAGGTTCAACTCCCGCAGCATCACCAGCGCCTCATCCACGCTCCAACCGGCATTGGCATCAATGCGGACCCGCGCGTTTGAGCCGTGGAGGCGTACCAGTTCGGTCGCGACCACCCTCACCCGGTCAATGTCCTCGGCCCCCAGCTGGCCAGCCTCAGCAACCTTGACCTTGGCGGTGCGACAGCCGGCTTGAGCCCGCACTCTCTTCAGAGCGGTGTCGACATCACAGGCTGGAATGGTGACGTTAACGGGGACACTCGATCGAACAGCCTGTGGGAAGCTCTCCACGGCAGTGGTGATTCCCCCGCGAAGCCAGCGGGAGGACTCCTGCGTGTCATAGTTCCAGAAAGGAGCCGCCTCGCCCCAGCCGTTCCGCCCCCACAGGAGCAGCCCGTCCCGTCTGGTGATGCCCCGAAAACGAATGTTCATCGGAAGGCTGTAGACCACGACCTCATCAATCTCACGAAGAACCGTGCGAACGTCATCGTTGAGGGCGTCGAGGTTGAGGGCAGTTAGTCGGGGACGGGCATCGTTTGTCACCACTGCAGTCTATATAGTGAGCCCATGGTTCTGATTGCACTGGTTGGTGGAGTACTTGGCCTCATTGCCTCCTGGGCCCTCCGCCGTGATACCCAGCGGGCACGTTCCCTACGTAACTCAAAGGGTGTGGCCGACGAGAGGTTTGTTCTGCTCCTTCTTCCGGGGATCTCCCTGTTCCTCCTCGGCGCAGGCCTTCTCGGCATTGTCATTCCGGGCATCGGCGGAGCACTTGGAACCGTGGGCGGCATCCTGCTGGCAATCCCCTGCCTGGCGGTCCTCGGGTTGGGCATTTTCCTTGCCGGTCTCGGCATGGGTTCCGGTCCGGTACCGACCTGGGCCAAGCCCAGGTGGGATCGCTAACCTTCGCTGTAGATCGTCCTGGTCCGCCACCCCTCGGGTAGCTTGAAAAGGTACTTCACCTCGGGCTGTGGCCCGTTGAACCCCTCCCCCTCCAGCTCCGGGTAGACGGTGCCGAACTCGAAGTGCCAGGGTTCTTCACGGGAGGTCGCAAACGCCTCGTGGGTGGGGTTGCGCCAGCCGTAGCTGGGAGCATTTTCAACCAGCCACTTCACCTCGGGAAGGTCGTAGGAGGTGTAGTTGTCGATATCGAAGTCCACAGCCAAGCCCCAACTGTGGTTGGAAGCCCCCGGAAGTGTCGTCATAGTTGGTGAGTTCTGGTGAACCAACTGCTGCTGCTCGAAGCTTCGATAGCCACTCTGCACCGGAAGGTTCCTACCGAACTCTGCGTTGAAGGCCTCATTGAGTCGGACCAGGTTCGGCAGGGCGACGCAGAGGACGCGATACTCGTATCGGTTGGGCCACGGAACCGGACAGAGCATCTCGTCGGGGATTCGCCCATTCTCGAGGTCGGAGAGATCCGGTAGCGAAGCTGCGAGGCGCCGGTCGCTCTCCACCCTAAAGGTGGGCCCGGCCCCGGCTTCAAGCAGCTCGTTCAGCTCCCCATCCGTCAGATCAGCCGGGTCGACTGAACTCTCGCCGAGGAGGGCGATCCTGCGCGGTGCCGGCAGGCTGGCAAGGAAGGCCTCAACATCCTCTTCAAAGCGTTTCTGAGCTGCTGCCTTTTGTGAGCGTAGGGCCTCCTGCGCCGAAGTCGTCTCCCTCGCCACATAATCGGGCTCAGGCTCCATGCTCGTGCCCCGGACTACCGGGACGCTGAGGAGGGCTGCGACAGCCACAGCGGCGGTCCCAACCAGCAGGCCACGTTGCGCCCAAGACGAGCGTCCTCTTCGGAACCGCCCCCTGGACCCGGCGTGTGCCGGGGAGGGGTGTGGTTCTCCGAAGAGGCGAGCCACGGGACTAGATCCTGCCTAGAGAGCGGACCATGGCCGCCTTGATGGTGTGCAGACGGTTCTCAGCCTGGTCGAAAACCACGGAACGTGGGCCGGAGAAGACCTCATCGGAGACCTCGATCCCATCCAGTCCATACTCTTCAAAAATCTGCTGTCCCACGGTGGTGTTGAGGTCGTGGAAGGCGGGCAGACAGTGCATGAACTTGGCGTTGCCGCCCGCCAGCTCCATCAGGTTTTCATCAACCCTGTAGGGCATGAGCGCCTCGATGCGCTGCGCCCACACCTCCTTCGCCTCCCCCATCGAAACCCAGACGTCGGCGTGGACAAAGTCGGATCCGACCACGGCTTCGATGTCGTCCGTGACGGTCACCTTCGCCCCGGTCTGCTCAGCAACAGCTTTCGCGGCCTCAATCACCTCGTCCTCGGGCCAAAGCTCTTTCGGAGCCACAATTCGTACGTCGCAACCCAGCATGGCGCCGTTGATGAGAAGGGACCGCCCCATGTTGTAGCGGGCATCGCCAACGAATGAGTAGGTGATATCTGAGAAAGAGCGTCCCGGGGAGTGCTCCAGCATCGTCAGTGAGTCGGCCAGCATCTGGGTGGGGTGCCAGTCGGCCGTCAGCCCGTTCCACACCGGAACCCCGGAGTCCCGCGCCAGGATTTCAACGTTGTTCTGCTCTGAACCACGAAACTCGATGGCGTCGTAGAAGCGGCCGAGGACGTGCGCTGTGTCCGAGATCGACTCTTTGTGACCCATCTGGGAACTCTGCGGATCGAGGTAGGTGGTCGCAGCCCCCTGGTCGGCAGCCGCCACCTCAAACGCACACCTCGTCCTCGTCGAAGTCTTCTCAAATATGAGGACAATATTGCGCCCCCTGAGGTACTGCTGCTCGGTTCCGCTCTTCTTCTGCTGCTTGAGAATCGCCGAGAGTTCGATGAGGGCGAGCCAGTCCTCCGGAGTTTCATCCAGTTCCTTGAGGAGGTGGCTTCCGGGCTTGAGATACGCGGTGATGTCGGTCATGTCGGTATCCTACGGGCTATCGTTACGAGGTGAGCTCTTTAGATTTTGTTTCAGACACGTTTGACCCCTCCCGCTGGAAAGTGGTTCCCGGCTTCGATTTCACGGACATCACCTACCACCGTGGCGTCTCCCGGGGTGACGAGGACGGAGCACCCGTCGGGACCCTGCTCCCCTGGGTTCGGGTTGCTTTTGACCGCCCTGAGGTTCGCAATGCCTTCCGCCCCCAAACGGTTGACGAACTCCTCATCGCCCTCGACGACGCCCGCACGAACGCCGAGGTCGCAGCGGTCATTCTCACCGGAAACGGACCCTCTGCAAAGGATGGTGGTTACGCCTTCTCCTCGGGGGGAGACCAGCGTGTCCGAGGCCGTGATGGATATCGTTACACCGTCCAGGTTCCGAAGGAAGGCCAGGTCAGTGAGACCTCCTCTGCCTCGGCCAAAGCCGCTGCCGGACGCCTGCACATCCTTGAGGTGCAGCGCCTGATCCGCACCATGCCGAAGGTTGTCATCGCGGCTGTTAACGGCTGGGCGGCGGGCGGCGGACACTCGCTCAACGTCATCTGCGACCTCTCGGTGGCCTCCAGGCAAAATGCGAGATTCAAGCAGACCGATGCAGATGTCGGCTCTTTTGACGCCGGTTACGGGTCGGCCCTGCTGGCCCGCCAGGTCGGTGATCGGCGGGCCCGGGAAATCTTCTTCCTGGCCCGGACCTACACCGCGGAGCAGGCGGAAGCGTGGGGCGCCGTCAACGAAGCCGTTGACCATGATCAACTCGAAGAGGTTGCCATCTCTTACGCCCGCTCTATTGCGGGTAAATCACCACAGGCGATCCGCATGCTCAAGTTTGCCTTCAACCTGGCCGACGATGGTCTGGCTGGCCAGCAGCTCTTCGCTGGTGAGGCCACCCGCCTTGCCTACATGACCGATGAGGCTCGTGAAGGCCGCGACTCTTTCCTGGAGCGGCGCGATCCCAACTGGTCCGAGTTCCCCTACTACTACTAGGTCCGACCTAGTAGTGGCTGAGTACCTTGGTGCCAACCGAGGCCCAGTCGTAAAGGCTTTTAGCGGAGTCCACCGGCATGTTGACACAACCGTGTGATCCCGCGGCCCCTGCGTCGTAACCGAACGAGGAGCGCCAGTAGGCACCGTGGGTTGCATAGCCGCCGTGGAAGTAGAGGATCCACGGAACATTGGGCGTCTCGTACTTGGTTCCATCGACATTGTCACCACGCATTGTCTGGGTTGGTACCTTCGCCCACACGCTGTACTCGCCCGTGACCGTCGGGGTCAGGGGAGCACCTGCCACCATCGGTGACTGCAACACCGGCGTGGCGCCCTCGTAGGCGGTCACGGTGTAGTTAGAGAGGTTGATGTCGATCCACTTTTCACCGGGAGCAGCGGCATAGGAGAGGTTCTCTGCACCATCTGCAATGAGGCGGTCCTGGACGGGACGCTCTTCCGTCTCGTACTCCACCACCCCGATAAACGGGGCGGGAGCCTCAACTGTGGCCAAAATAGCCGTGGTCAACGCCTCCGCGTTGTTCGCAGCAAACCCATCGGTTCCCTCACGCGAAACTGAGAGGACACGGCCCGCAGCAGTCACATTCTGCACCTTGGGTTCCGGTTCAACATTGGTCTCTGCGGAGTGCTCCTCTACCCAGGCCCTCACCAGTCCCTGGTCCAGTGACATCCCCACCGGATCGACGTCCTCGTTGAAAACAACCCACTTTGCCTTAGTCTCTACATCGGCCGTGTGGGAGACCCCAAGGCGATCCAACAGTGAGACCTCTATGTTGAGCCACTGGTTTGCCCGGTCCGCGGAAGCACGCGCCGCCTCGGAGTCGAAGTCCGGAACCACCTCTTCGAGGACGACTGTGACAGGTTCAAAGTTGAGTACGGTTCCAGCCTCACCAAGGCTCTGTGCTAGGGCCTGCGTGTCTATGGTGTAGCCGGGCTTCGCATCCTGTGCCACGAAGACCAGGTTCTCAGTGTCAAACTGAACGGCACCGTTGGTGGCATCCGTGAGCCCATCACCTTCGATTGTCCCCGCAAACTCCGCGACCTTCGCCTCGTCGACCGTGACAACAGGAGTGATGTCACGACTTTCGAAAAGGGCTGTCATCCGGGTAAAGAAACCACTGTTGGCTGAAAATGCCTGCGCCACGGTCTTGTCGACATCGACGGTCACCCCGGCCTCAGCAAGCGTCACCTCAACCGGTTCAACATCGCCCTCGACCACGATCAGCTGATCCGAGACCTGCCGCAGGTTCTCTGCCACCTGGTCGCGAGTCAGACCGGAAATGGACTCACCCGCGACCCTTGTCTCAGGCAGTCCGTGGCTGCCGTAGAAGGTAGAGACGCCGGCGAAGATCGCAACCGCGATAGCGAGCAGTCCGAGGACGCTCGCAGTAATGACCTTGGGCTTGGAATCAAACAGCTTCTTCATCTCTTACATTCTACGATTTCGCACTTTTGTCTGGGATACCGGCTTGGTGACGAAGACACTTCATGCCCCTCGTCATCGATTCGCCTTCATCGCACTAGGCTGAATCACCATGGGCATTACCTTCGTCGCGGCGTCCGACCGCTCAGCTGCCGCAGCCGAGCTAACGAACTACCTCCTGCACGGCCACACCGGCCTGGCAGTCCTCGGAGATAATGACCGTTCCTCGGTACAGCGTATCGTCGAGGCCGAAGGTTCGGACCGCCGGTTTTCCAGCGATCCGTCACACTCGCTGATCGTTGCAACCTCCGGCTCCACCGGGGGTTCCCCCCACCTGGTTTGCCTGAGCAAGGAAGCCCTCATCGCCAGCGCCAATGCCACCCACGACTTCCTCGGTGGTCCGGGACGCTGGCTGAGCGCCCTCCCCCTGCAGCACATTGCGGGGATGCAAACCGTCCTCCGCTCCGCGCTTAGTGGCCACGCACCCTACCTGCATGAGGGGGAACACTTCGCGGCGCCAGACTTCCTAGCCAGTGTTGCCCGGGCCCGCGCCACCACCGACTCGGGCGTTCCGCTCTACACCTCCCTGGTATCACCGCAGTTGGCCGCATGCCTCGACCTCAACCCAGAGGTGCTGAGCCAGCTGGACGCGATACTTGTCGGCGGCGGTTTCATTGATCCCACACTGCTGGAGAGGGCCCGCCACGCCGGCATCAATGTCATCACCACCTACGGTATGACCGAAACCGCCGGTGGCTGCGTTTATAACGGCTTCCCCCTGAGCGGAGCAGAGGTGAAAGCATCTGACAACGGCACCCTTCTTATTTCCGGACCGATGGTGATGAATGGTTACCTCGATCAACCTTCCCCCCTTCTTGAAGAGAACGGGCGGACCTGGTTCGTCACCTCTGACCTGGGTGTCATTGGTGGGGACGGACGCATAAGCCTCACTGGAAGAACGGACGACATCGTCAACACCGGCGGGGTCAAGGTCAACCTGCGCGACATTGAAGAGCACTCAGCGAAGGTTTCGGGACTGCGTTCTCACGTCCTCAGCCTCACCGATCCCACCTGGGGCCAGACCGTGGCACTGCTGCTGGAAGATCCCCGGGCTGATTCCATTTCAACAGCGCAGATTGAGAGCCGCGCCCAGGCGGTTCGGGAGGGTGTTCGGGATGCGTTAGGCCCCGCCTCTGCCCCCAGGGTGGTGAGCATCACCACCGCGATCCCCTCCACGGCCCTCGGCAAAGTGGATCGCGTCGCAGCCCGGACGTTGATGGAGTCCCTGATTGGCCAAGGTCGGGCCTGGCGGCGTTAGATAGGCCCATGGCAACACCAAAAGACTGGCTGGAAGGCGCGCGCCTGCGCACCCTACCCGCAGCGGCCGCACCCGTCCTCGTCGGGGCCGGAGCTGCCATTCACCTCGGATCCTTTTCCGCAGTCCGCTCGCTCCTCGCCCTTGGCGTGGCCCTTGCGCTGCAAATCGGAGTCAACCTTGCCAACGACTACTCGGACGGGATTCGGGGAACAGACGAGGTTCGGGTGGGACCCACCAGACTGACCGCTAGCGGATTGGTTTCTCCCCGTCGAGTGCTCGCATGGGCGCTGGCATGCTTCGGTCTGGCGGCCCTCCTCGGCCTCATCCTCATTGTCCTCTCGGGACACTGGTGGCTACTGGCCGTCGGTGCCGCCTCCGTTGGTGCCGCGTGGTTTTACACCGGAGGACGCCGTCCCTACGGTTACGCCGGGGTGGGACTGTCCGAACTGTTCGTCCTGGTTTTCTTCGGCCTGGTGGCAACCGGCGGAACCGTCTACGTTCAGACCACGAACCTGCCCTGGTGGGTGTGGACCGGTGCGACCGGGATCGGCCTCATCTCGGTGGCACTGCTGATGATCAACAACATTCGGGACATTCCCACCGACATTAAGGTCGGGAAAATCACCGCCGCCGTGCGCATGGGTGACTCGGTGTCACGGGGGGTCTATGTTGCCCTGGCTGGTGCCGGTGTCATCCTCGGCTCCATCACGGTGCTCGGAGCAGGAAGCTCACTCTGGTGGATCGCGACGCTGCTGCTTCTCATCCTCGCTTTCCCCGGTGTACGTGCAGTCATGACGGGCGCTTCGGGCCGGGAACTGCTCGGGGCACTTCGCAACACGGGACTCTCCGCCCTCGGCTACGGGGTGGTAGTAGGCACCCTTCTGGCACTCACCTCGGCTCTGGCGGCCTAAACGCCTAGAGTGGAACAATGGGACGCATTATTCTTCTGGTACTCGCGATTGCGGTAACGATCTACGCGATCTTCGATTGGATCGCGCGCTCCCGCACGTGGACGCCCGGCCGTGTCAACCGCTGGGTCTGGCTTGCGATCATCGTCCTCATTCCCATCATCGGGCCTCTGTCCTGGATGATCACGGGCTGGGTAACAAGGGCTGAACAGTCGATCTACGGCGAAGCTCCGCAAGGGGAACCACGCCCCTCACGTCCTGACGATGATCCAGACGCCATCTCGGATCTGGCTGATCGAATCGCCCGGCGTCAGAAACGCACCCGTCCTCGCCCCGAAGAGAAGGGCACTTCCGATCCTCACACGGAAGAGGGCGACAGCAACGGAGAAGATCCGCAGCCGCCACCCTCGACGCCCCCTGCCTAGCGGGCCACCTGGGCCTGGGAGGAACCCGGGCTCATATCGTGGGCCCGCAGCAGCAGCTCGGCAGCTGGCTCTGCGTACTTCCACCCCACCAGCTGGTCGCCCTCGAACGTCAACGATGTGACCGAGGCCAGCGAACACTCCCGCCAAAGCGGGTTGTGGGACAGTGGCTTGCGGTCCAGGAACCTCTGGACCGTCACCACCGGCAGCTGGTGAGAGACCAGCAGGGCTTCATGTCCCCGCGCCTCATGAACCGCTGAAGCCACGGCCCCACTCATGCGCTGCAGGATCTCCCGGTACGGTTCGCCCCACGACGGCTCATGAAGGCGCGTGTAATACTTCCAGTTTCTCGGGTGGGCGAGGGCCCAGCGGTTCTTGTTGATCTGCATGCCCTCGAAGTAGGACCCCGCCTCAACCAGCCGAGCATCAGCTTCGACCCTGAGCCCGTAGGCACGAGCTGTCGGCAGGGCCGTCTCTTGGGCTCGCTTCAGGGGCGAGGCAATCACATGGGTGATGTCAGCACCCTCAGCTACCAGGTAGTCAGCAACGACCTGGGCCATCTCTTTGCCCAGTGGGGTCAGACCAAAACCCTGCAGGCGTCCGTAGAGCACCCCCTCGGGGTTGTCGACCTCTCCGTGTCGCATAAGGTGAATGGTTGTCACGGTCATGGTGATCAGCCTGTCAGTTCGCGAGGAGCCACGCGGTGGTTTCACCGGGAAGCTTGCCGTCGATCAGTGGACGTGAGGTGAGCAGGAGGGTGCCCTGTGGGAGAGCTACAGGCTCATTCGAGAAGTTCATGATGACGCGCCAGCCGTTGGGACGGATGAACTGCAGGACCTCATTGGAGCCCGTGTCCTCCCACTGAAGCTTTTCTTCCGTCAGCAGTCGCTTGCGCAGCGCCATGGCACTGCGGTACAGGTTAAGCGTTGAGTTCGGGTCGGAGTCCTCAACATCAACCGCGTGGCGGGCGAACCAGTGCGGCTGGGGGAAGTGGGGGGACCCGGTACCGAAGCCAAAACCGGCCTCGTCGGCCACCCAGGGCAGAGGCACGCGGGCACCATCGCGACCCACATCAACTCCGGTGTTACGGAAGAAAGTGGGGTCCTGGCGGTCCTCATCCGCAATATCCCCCACCTCGTGGAGGCCGAGTTCCTCGCCCTGGTAGATGTAGGTGCCGCCCGGAAGCGCCAGCAAAAGCATGGTTGCCGCATCAGCGCGTCGGTTCCCCCGCTCCAAGTGCACCTCATCCGGGTTCCCACCGCGCAGAAGCCAACTCTGACCGACAACGTCCTCGACGGACCGATCGAGGTCGGGCAGGCCGTAGCGGGTGGCGTGACGGACCACGTCGTGGTTGGAGAGAACCCAGGTGGTTGAGGAGTTCGACTTTTCAGCCAACTCAAGATTGTGATCGATAATTTCTTTGAACTGGGGGGCGTGGAAGTCGGCGCGCAACAGGTCGAAGTTGAAGGTTTGACCCAACCCCTCAATGCTGGCGTACCGGGCCCGGCGCTCCGGGTCGTCAACCCAGGCCTCCGCCACCGCCACGCGGGGCGGATCGTAGCGGTTGAACACTTTGCGCCAGCCGCGATAGACATCGTGGACCTCATCGCGATCCCAGATGGGGTGGCTACCATCCCAGGGCATCTTCTCCATCTCTGCCCAGGATGGAAGTGGATCCGGACCAAATACGACCTCCTGGTCCTTGGTCAGGGAGTGTGCCACGTCAATCCGGAATCCGTCGACACCGCGGTCTGACCAGAAGGCAAGAATGTCCTCAAACTCTTGGCGAACCTCAGGATTCTCCCAGTTGAGGTCGGGCTGCTCAGGAGCGAAGGTGTGCAGGTACCATTGGCCATCTTCGACCTGGTCCCACTGCGGGCCACCAAACATGCAAATCCAGTCGGCGGGAGCAACGCTGTTGCCGTCTTCATCAAGGGGTCCGTCACGGAAAATGTAGCGGTCGCGCGCCGGAGAACCCTTCGGGGAGTTCAGTGCCTCTTGGAACCAGACGTGCTTGTCAGAGGTGTGATTGGGGACGATGTCAACGATAACCTTGATACCGGCCTCGTGGAGCGCTGCCGTCATCTCATCAAAGTCCTCAAGGGTACCCAGTTCCGGGGCAACATCACGGTAATCCGCCACGTCGTAGCCACCGTCTGCGAGCTCCGAGGGGTAGAACGGGCTGAGCCACACGGCGTCAATCCCCAGTTCCTTCAGGTAGGGAACCTTGACCGTGACGCCGCGGATGTCACCAAGGCCATTGCCGTCGGCATCGTAGAACGACCTCGGATAAACCTGGTAGACCACCGCCTGACGCCACCACTGGTCATCCGGAACCTCGATGGGGACAATGTCTTCAAGCGAGGCGTGCAAGTTCTGCGGAGTCATTGGGCGGATCCTTTCACATCGTTATGGCAGTCCCGTAAAGCCTACAGTGGACCACCCCTGTGAGGGTCCGCGGAACCCTTCCTAAATGGCTGAGTAAAGCGCCCTAACCGCATCATCAAACTGGCGGTCTTCGACCCCGATGAGGATGGATAGTTCCGAGGCGCCCTGCGTGATAATGCGGATATTGATCTTGGCTCGAGCAAGCTTGGTGAAGACCCGCGCCGCGATTCCGGGGGTTGAAACCATGCCGCGTCCCACAACCGCGATCAGGGAGATACCGTCCTCAACATGGACGGCGTCCGGGTGGCAGAAGATCCGAATCTCTTCGACAACCTTGCTGAGGTTGAAGCGCACGGCGTCGCTACGTACCACCACAGAAACCGAATCGATGCCAGAGGGGATGTGGGCGATCGAAACCCCGTTGGTCTCAAACACAGAGACCAGCTTCCGCATAAAGCCCTTCTCTTCGTCCATCAGTGTCTTCTCAAGGGTGATCACCGTGAACTGCTGCTTGCCTGAGATGCCGGTAATACCGCTCTGCCCCACCCGTTCCTGATCGGAAACGATGAGTGTTCCGGAGTCCTCTGGACGCTCAGTGTTGCGGACATTGATCGGAATGCCCTTTTCACGCACCGGGAAGATGGCTTCTTCGTGGAGGACGGAGGCACCCATGTATGACAGCTCACGAAGCTCCTTGTAGGAGACGGTTTCGATCGGGGCTGGGTTGTCCACCACCCGCGGGTCAGCCTGCAGGAACCCGGAGACATCCGTCCAGTTCTCATACATGTCGGCATCCACGGCGCTGGCGATGATTGCGCCGGAGACATCCGAGCCACCGCGGGAGAAAGTATGCACCTCTCCGTCCTCGTCTGCCCCGTAGAATCCCGGGATCACCGCGCGGGGAACATCGGCAAGAACCTCCTGAAGTCGAGCTTCTGTGCCCACCGGGTCGTACTCGCCCTCCCTCGAAAAGACAATGACATCCGCGGCATCAACAAACTCAAAGCCCAGGTACTCGGCGAGGAGCAGCCCGTTCAGGTACTCGCCTCGACTGGCGACGTGCTCGGTGGAAGCGCCCCCTGCAATCTCACTGCGGACCTGTTCGAGGGCGGCCTCAAGGTCCTGCTTCAGTCCCAGCCCCTCATAGATCTCGCGGTACCTCTGGGCGACCAGGGCAAAGACCTCACCGAAGTCGATACTGTGCTGTGCCAGCTGGTTGCACATGTAGAGCAGGTCCGTCACCTTGTGATCGTCCCCGCGGCGCTTACCGGGGGCGGAAGGCACCACGTAACGACGCGCCTCATCCCGGGCAATAATTTGCTTCGCCGCCATAAAGTGCTCGGCATCTGCCATGGATGATCCACCAAATTTTGCGACAACAACGCGTGACATGCTTCGACCTTTCCCTGCTTCTCTGGGTCGCGCCAAGTCTAGGGCCACCGTGCAAACCACATGTTTTCGGTTCGGGTTTTGGTCGATTCGGGGTAAACTCACGGCAGTAAATGCCTCGCGGGCCCAGGCGCCCCACACGAAAGGAACACACGTGAGCGATCACCACCACAGCGATCACAAAGAAAACCTCAACCGCATGGAGCGCCGCGGAGAGGCAGAAGCCGTACACGTCGACGACCTCGACCTCAACACCGAGCTGCAGTCGGACCCCAACCTGGGTGAGTTCACCAAGGATGAGATTCAGACCGGCGCTGGCAAGGACACCCCGGGTGAGAACCCGAACCGTGAGTGGGCTGTTGATGAGCGTGAGGCGCAGAAGGACCTTGACGACCGCTCGTAGTTCCTCATTACTCTGATAGAGGACCCGCTACCGTAACGGTGGTGGGTCCTCTTTGATTAGGTGGAAAGCCAAGGCGGAAGTTCAAGTGAGGGGGCGTGTTGAAGCGAGCACAGCGAACATGGGCAGCGATTCGATCGCGCTCTAGACTATCGGCACCGCAGGTGATTGCAACGGCGTTGGCCGCCATCACCATGGCGGTCGTGTCGTCGCGCCTGACTTCGTTTTCGTCCTCAATCCTGATCGTCGGCGTCATCTCGGTGGTTTCCGCCCTGTCCAGCGAGTTCTATCGGATCGTCATCACCTCCAGCGCTGAGAAGACGAAGCAGGTTGTGGCTCCGATCCTGGGGCATGTCGATCCTGCGCTGGCGGAGGATGCGACAGCCGTCCTCGGCAAAGTAGATGAGGGGGAAGCCGCCGACGGGGAGGCTTTAGACCAGACGAAGGTGCTCCCTGTTCCGGAGGCCGACGTCATCGAGGGAACTGTTACAGTTCCCGAAACAGATGAGAAAAGGCCTGGTTTTTGGCGCATCATGCTCTCCAACCAGGTTGTGCAGATGTCTCTGATTTTCCTGGTGGTCGCACTGATTACCGTTGGTGTTTCCTACGGGGTAGCCCGCGCCCAGGGTGGGGATGAATACAACAGCAACTACTACACCAGCATCACTCAGTCTCTGTCCGAGGAAGATAAACAGGCTCTGCTAGATGCGGCAGCGGCTATTGCCAAAGCCGAAGCTGAGGCGAATGGCCAGCAGAGCTCCTCCGTTACTCCGGAGGTCAATCCTGAGCTTGAGGGCGCCCTCGCAAAACTCGAGCAGCTGGTGAATGAGAATGCCCAGCTTCAGGCAAACATCGACTCCCTCAGCCAGTCCCTGGAAAGCGAGCAGGCGAAAACCAACGAGCTCCTGGCCCGCCTGGAGGCGCTGGAGGCCCTTCTCGGGCCCCCGACCGAGGACACTCCGGCCGAGCCCTAGTGCTTTGAAGCCACGTCCTTACGTCGTACTACATCGACCAGGTTGGCCACCAGCGCAAATCCCGAGGCGAGCGGAATCCAGCCACGACCCTGCTGCGGGTAGAGGGTCATGATCAAGAAGATGGCGGTGAAACCCGCAAAGTAGAAGAAAGACGCCGTGACACCAAAAACAAACGAGGAATTCTTGTAGAGTCGCGGATCCAGGAGTGCGGCACCACCACCCCGGCGATAGGACTTCTCCCAAAACAGCAGGACGATGATCAACGCAGCCAAAACTATGGAGAACTGCCCTATGTTTTGTCGGATGCTACCGCCGCTATCGCCCTGTGTCGTAGCAACTTGGTCTTGCGTCAACCTGATGCCCTACCCTAGCTAGGCATGGGCCCCTCTAACCTGCGCACCCTTGCCCGGTATGTAAAGTGCCCCGAACAGTGTCTAGTTGCTGGACTTAGTTCACTGATGTCACGGAACATCATTCACAAAACAGTGTGGATGTTGCACTACATCCCTCACCCCCACAACTTTCACTTCACACAGATATTGCTAGACATGGGGCCTTTGCATATCTCGGTGATGGCTTTGTCAGACAGTAAGTGTGGCTTGCTCTTGCACTGTGGTCTCGTACTCGACCGGCGTCGAATGTCCCAGTTTGGCTTGTCGGTGATGACGGTGATAGGCACGTGCGATCCAGATCACGATTGCGAGCCATAGCTCTTTTCTGGTGATCCAGCTGCGTCGATTGAGGAAGTTGCTCTGTAGCAAACTGAGAAACGCTTCCCTCGCCTTTGTACCGCATTTCTTAGTACCCTGAGCGCAGATACTTACGGTTATCTACTATCTATCCTCGCTAACAATATCTTTAGCTTAATACCCACATTCCTCATAGAATGTAACAATGTCAAACGACACGACCGAATACCCTCAAGGGACTGCCCAGATTTTGCGTCCAAAGGACGAAGAGCCCCAGTCTGTGGAGAGTTCGCTTTATGACGTCAACGCCAGCGACCCGCAGGGACGCCTCGTCGACCGATCCGCGCTCAGCGTTGAAGATGTTGCACAGATCACCCGCCTTATGAACTCGATGGCAAACCTGAGGCGTTCTGAGGAAGAACTCTCGAAAGCGTCCCAGAAGTTCATGCAGCTCAGCGAGAAGGAGATGCAGGCAATTCATTTCTTGATTGTGGCCGCGAACCAAGAACAGATCGTGACTCCGGGCGCGATCGCACGGCACCTCGGCATCACCAGTGCTTCAACCACAAAGTTGCTTGACCGCCTGGAGCGAGATGAGCACATCGTACGAAGTCCGCACCCAACGGACCGGCGCGCACTGTCGATCAGAGTCACAGAACAGACTCACGCTATAGCCCGTGACACGGTTGGAAGAACACATGCCAATAGATTTATTGTCGCAGCGGCTCTCGATCCAAGGGAGCGTGAAGTCATAACGAAGTTTCTCAATGAAATCGCCGACCGCATGAGGCAAGGTCACGAAGGATGGAACGTCACGAGAGTCCGGCCCTGAGCGATGTGAGCGTCGTCTGGTTTCGAGACGACCTGCGTACTTCTGATAATCCTGCACTTACCGCGGCGCTCAATCGAGGCTCATCGGTGTTGGCGCTGTACGTTCTCGACGAAGAGTCTCCGGCGATCAGGCCACTAGGTAGGGCTTCACAATGGTGGCTGCACGAGAGCTTGCTCTCGCTGGAACAGTCCCTTGCCGAGCTCAATATTTCGCTAGTGCTACGAAAAGGAGCTGCGGGATCGGTGGTTCCCGATGTCGTCAGAGACTCTGGAGCAACTTCGCTCTTCTGGAATCGACGCTACGGACCTGGCGAGATCGCCGTCGACACAGAACTGAAGCAGAGGCTTCGCGCTGAAGGCGTACATATTGAGAGCTTCCAGGCGTCGCTGCTCTTTGAGCCTTGGACAATCAAGACTGGCCAGAGCTCTCCCTACTCCGTGTTCACGCCGTTCTGGCGCGCATGTCGCAGCAAAGCCGATGCATTACGGCTCCCACTCCCCACCCCGCCTCGCTGTAACCTTCTGGCACCTGCACTCGGCTCAGAAGATATCACCACCTGGGCGCTGCAACCTACGGATCCTGACTGGGCCGAAGGATTACGGCAGACCTGGACACCTGGCGAAACGCGTGCGCACGAGCGACTTTATAAGTTTCTTGAAGATGGTCTCGAAACATACTCCGTCGGCCGCGATGTGCCTGCAGAGCACGCAACGTCTGGCCTTTCGCCGCACCTTCGTTGGGGTGAGCTGAGTGCTCACCAAGTGTGGCATGAGGTGCAGCAAATCCGAACTCACCTGTCACCCGCAGCATCCGAGGGCGCAACGAAGTTTCTCACCGAAATCGGGTGGCGCGAGTTTGCGTGGCACGTACTCTTTTACTTCCCAAACCTCTCTGAATCCAACTGGAGAGTCGAGTTCAATGAGTTCCCCTGGAGCAGAGCGCATCCGGACGAGCTTTTAGCATGGCAGCGTGGCACAACCGGATACCCACTGGTCGATGCGGGGATGCGGGAACTCTGGAACACCGGCACCATGCACAACCGGGTACGAATGGTCGCTGCTTCGTTCCTAACAAAGAACCTGCTCATAGATTGGCGCGTAGGTGAGCGATGGTTCTGGGACACACTCGTTGATGCAGATCAGGCCAGTAACCCCTTTAACTGGCAATGGGTGGCGGGTTCCGGCGTCGATGCAGCCCCGTATTTCCGGGTGTTCAACCCTGAGTTGCAGGCGAAGACGTTTGATCCTCAGGAATCCTACATTCGGCAACATATCCCCGAGTGGGGTTCCCAAAGGTACCCACAGCCAATTGTTGCCCTCGACGAATCGCGACGTGCCGCACTCGCCGCCTACCAAAGAGTAAAACGTCCAGGCTCATGAAACCTGAGTCAAAATACTTATTGCTCGGATAATAGTTCTCTGGTTAGAATGACTCTTGGCTAGCAACTCTTGGGTTTTGTGGAAACCGAAGATGGTGCTCGGCTGAGTGTTTTCATTCCGACAGGAGCGCATATGTTTAGGGAACATTCGACGCCGCTACTGGTTGATATCGACGGGTACCGCAATGTCACTGAACTGCTGAAGCGGCGTGCAGAAGATGCCCCCCAGCATGTTGCGTTTGAAGTCCCAGAAAAATCCGGAGATCTTTCTGCGCCGTGGCAGCCCATTTCAACACAGGACTTTCTTGCCGAAGTCTCAGAGTTAGCAAAGGGATTCATTGCGGCGGGCGTGAAGGTAGGGGATGCCGTAGCAATCATGTCGGAAACTCGGTACGAATGGGCAGTAGTCGATTTGGCTGCCTGGTTCGCCGGAGCCGTCGTGGTGCCAATTTACGACACGGCTTCACCCGCCCAAGTTGCCGCAATAATTCGAGACGCAGACGTGCAAATCGCTGTGGGAGGAAGCCCTGACCAGATAGACGTTCTTCGCCAGGCGGTTCGCGAAACCGATATGGATGTGCTCGGCGTCTGGGCAATGAGTGCTGGTACTACGGGTCTGAACGACCCAACAATCAAGGACCTTGCGGCACGTGCAACTGAGGTGTCTGATGACGAACTCGAACAGCGTCGCTTGGCAGCAGGCCCCGACTCACCTGCAACCATCGTCTATACCTCCGGTACAACCGGAGACCCCAAAGGCGCGGTTCTGACCCATCGAAACTTCATCGGCCAGGTACTGAACATCGCTGCAGCGTACGGCGACGTGGTCCACCCCGGTGGAAACACGATTATCTTCCTGCCACTCGCGCACGTACTTGCCCGTGGGTTGCAGCTCATCTGCATCGCGAGCGGAATGCGCATCGCCCACCTTGCAGACCCGACAAAGGTGGTGGCAACGCTCAAAGTCCTCACACCGACTTTCCTGGTCGTCGTGCCACGAGTTCTCCAAAAAGTGCAGGAAGCCGCATCACAGAAAGCGGCAGATATGGGTCTGTCTGCTCTCTGGCGGGCTGCATGCTTGACTGCGATCGAGTGGGGAAAACAGCGCGAAGAGGTTGACTCTGGAAGTGCACAGTTGCCATCACTTGGGCTCCGTATCCGCCATTCTTTTTTTGATCGACTGTTCTTTCGTAAGCTTCGTGCAGTTCTGGGGGGCCGGGTCGATTACATTCTTTCCGGCGGGGCCACCCTCGACGCAGATCTGTCATTGTTCTTCCGCGGAATCGGAGTACCAGTCATCGAAGGCTACGGGCTCACCGAAACGACGGCACCGCTGACGGGTAACTTGCCCGGATCTATTCGTTCAGGAACTGTTGGCGCACCGCTCCCCGGCCTTTCCGTGCGTATCAGTGACGACGGAGAAGTGCTTGCGAAGGGAATCGGCGTCTTCGAAGGGTACCGAGATCCTAAACATGACATTGGCGCATTTGTCGATGGCTACTTTCGCACAGGGGATCTTGGAGTACTTGATACTGATGGGAGGCTCACACTGAATGGCCGGCTCAAAGACGTGATCGTCACTGCGAATGGAAAGACTGTAGTTCCGACGGTTTGGGAGAATGCTGTCGCAGCACATCCACTGATCTCTGACGCAGTGATGATCGGTGAAGGAAGACCGTACTTATCAGCTATTCTGCTGCTCGACCCAGAAGTGATCACCGCGTGGGCGGGAACCGCAGGCGTCAAAAGCCAAATCTTTGACACCACGAGCTTCGACGAAATTAAAGACTCCCGTCTGCTGGAAGAACTACAGTGCGCCGTCGACACTGCCAACGCACTTGTGGCACGGAGCGAACAAGTGCGTCGCTTCGCACCTGTTGCTGCCACGCCAGGCGACAACACACTCACCACACCGACAATGAAGATCAAACGCCGCATCGTTCTTGAACGTGGCGCTCACGTCGTGGACAACCTCTACCGATGACCACCGCGACTGAGAGGAAGAAAAGACCCAACATGTCACGTGCAAATCGATCCGCCCTCTTCACGATCATCGTCGTGCTCGCGATAGGTGCGCTCGTCGCACTTGCGGGTGCGCAAGATAGCGCAGAAATCGACGGAATCCCACTCTTCACCCTTGCTGTTGCTGCCGCCTTCACCATTCAGATCATTGCTTACATCCCAGCAATGATTTTGAAGACTGAGAAGTTCTTTGATCTCACGGGGGCAGGAACATTCACTCTCATTACAATTGTGCTGCTTATTCTCTCTCCTTCGCCGGACACTCGCAGTTGGGTACTAGCGGCCATGGTAATTCTGTGGGCGGTACGCCTGGGCCCGTTCCTGTTCTTGCGAATCCGTAAGGCCGGTGCCGACAACCGATTTGATGACATCAAAGGCAGTCCGCTCGTTTTCCTGCGGGTCTGGATCCTGCAAGGCCTTTGGGTGAGTCTGACCGCATCAGCAGCATGGATTGCAATGAGCAGCAAAGCCGCGTTGCGAGAGCCGATCGGTTGGATTTCAGTTGCGGGAATCGCCCTTTGGGTGATTGGAATGACGTTCGAACTAACCGCTGACCTACAGAAGTCTGCATTCAAGGCAGACCCCAAAAATGCGGGTTCCTTCATTCGCACAGGTCTCTGGTCGCGCTCTCGCCATCCGAACTATTTTGGCGAGATTATCCTCTGGGTTGGAGTGTTCCTGGTGGCAGCTCCTGTGCTTCACGGCTGGCAGTGGATTGCCCTACTATCGCCGATTTTTGTCACCTTGTTACTTACACGAGTCAGCGGAATCCCTATGCTCGAAGCAAGCGCAGACAAGCGTTGGGGCGGCAAGGACGATTACGAAGCATACAAAAAACACACCCCCGTGCTAGTTCCGCGTCTGACTGCTAGCCCACACGGCCAAATGTAGTCAATGGAGCGGCGGCACCCAGACCTGGCCTGGACCACCCGGGCTGTATTGGTGTACTGGTTCTTTATTCACTCTGGTCATGGGGTAGTTTGAGTCTGAATTTTGGGTAGTTGAAGAGGTCGCAGATTGCCCGGGTGAGACCCTTTTGCGTAAAACTCCCACCGCTTCAGGCGTGAACGCTGAAGCGGTCAAGCAAGAGCTACCAACCAAAAGCCCACCACAAGGTGAGCGATGACCCGCAACATCACCGCCAGATAGCAACGAAAAAGGCGAGACAAAGAATAAACTATGTCTCGCCACATCTCAAAGCGCCCCGAACAGGACTCGAACCTGCGACCTTCCGCTCCGGAGGCGGACGCTCTATCCACTGAGCTATCGGGGCAACATCGGCTGGACCAACGCCGATCTACTCTACCAGTTGATTGAAGGGGTCAAACCGTATGCCCCAAAAAATCACCGTCAAGTACCGGGTTTCACACTTCCTGATCGGGCCACTGACCGCGTTCAATCAGAACCTCTTTAAGGAGGCTGGGCCTGTCAGTGACAATGCCATCGACACCCCAGTCGAGGAGACGTTCCATTTGGGAGCGCTCGTTGACTGTCCAAACGTGAACGGCGAGGCCTGCGGTGTGCGCCGTTGCAATAAAACGTGGGGAAACTACCCTCACCCCACGGGTTTTCTCAGGAACCTGCACGGCTCGTGCCTGGTGGCGGGGACCCGGAATGTGCCAGCTCTCAGCATTCGAAACCGTCTCAGATGCCAGCAGAAGACGAACGACGGCGCTGACACCGAGAGATGTTGACAGCTCCGGGCTGCCCAACTCACGGATTTTTTCAAGGCGCTTCTCAGAAAACGAGGCCACCATCACCCGATCTGAGGCCTCGGCCTCGGAAAGGGCGAGCAAAAGGGGTTCAACAACCTCATCCGACTTGGCATCGATATTGAAGTACATCTCAGGGAACATGCTGAGGACGTCAACCAGTCGGTGCGGCGGCTCATCGGCTTCATTGCGGAACTCCTGAAGCTCCGCAAATGTGTAGTCGCCGTAGCGTCCACCCTGTCCGTAAGTCCTCTCCAGGGTCTCATCATGTGCGATGACGACCTCGCCATCCGCGGTGCACTGCACGTCGGTTTCGATGTAGCGAAAACCAAGGTCACGGAGCCTCTCAAAGGCAGCCACCGTGTTCTCAACGGCCTCTTCGCCACCACCGCGGTGGGCCAGAACCAGGGGGAATGGGGCCGCGACGACGGGAATCACTAGCAGTCCTCACCCAGGTAAACAGCACCGTACTGCTGCAGCCACTGCGATGGGGCAAGTGCGTTTCCACTGGCGTCACGGATCTCAAGGTGCAGGTGGGGGCCGGTCGAGAGACCGGAGGATCCAACGGCCCCAATCTGTTGACCCGCAGAGACCTCTTGCCCAACGGAAACCACGACCCCACTTTCATACTGGTGCATATACCAGGAGTCATAGACTGAGCCGTCACTCATAGTGTGGCGAATGACCACGTGGTAGCCGCTGCCCGAATCCCACTCAGCCTTGGTGACAACACCGTCAGCCACCGAGTAGATGGGGGTGCCTGACGCCGCCGTGTAGTCGTCGCCCTCGTGCAGTTTGGAGTAGCCGTAGATGGGGTGGATGCGGTATCCGAAGTAGGAGGTGCCCGCGAAGGTCCCCTCGCGCAGCGGCATGTAGACCATCTGCTGCGCACTCATCTGCCTGGACCCATTGGCCGCTACATCGACCTCTGCAACACAGGGTCGAACCTCAAGGGGAACCCGGTAGCGGGCACGCGAAGCAGCTGCGGGATCACGTCGGAGTTCAACGGAAGAGCCCTCTTCGACGTTTGACTTCACCGAAGCCCACGACTCTTCGACGCCGAATCGACCCGCCACTCGCTCACCATCAGTCGAGGATCCCTCAGTGGCGGAAACCGCGGGCGCGGCCAGGACGGCGGCCAACATGCCGGTAGTAGCTGCAACGCCACTCCAGGTTAGAGCTGCTCGGTTGCGCAGCGCCGGCCCAGCCTGAGGTTTGCGAGGGCGTGAGTAGCCTTCTAGCGAGAGCTCCCCACCAAGACGTTCATGTACTGAACTGCGCTTCGGTAAGGGGCAATCCACCGGGCTCCCACTCGACATCCGTTCTCCAAAATCTCTAGCTGACAGTTCGTTCGGAACATTTCCGAAAAACCAACGGTCCTGAGTCTACGACTTCACCACCGGGGGTTCAGTTGCGTCCATCACAATGGGTCTTGTTTTTCCTGGTAAATGCGTCACGGCATTGGCCGTTGGTAGACCAAGGTCACAATCGTATCTCGGTTTGGGCGCCTTCCCTACCGAATGGCAGGTGCGGTTTCAGACCTGCCCCCGCTGGAGGGAGTCTCGCACCTGACCAACCAGTTCCTCCCACAGGTCCTCCATAAAGAGGGCTCCGACCATCTCACCGCTTTCCTCATCAACGACCCCCACCAGGTGGCTTGAGGTCGCCTGCATTTGACGCAGGGCGTCCTCGGCGCGCAACGAGGAAGAAAGGTACTGGGGGGCGCGGATTCGCCAGGGTTGAATGGGGGAGGTTCGCTCTTCCTCCGTATCTGCATAAAGCACGTCCTTGAGGTGGACATAGCCGACGACTCGCACCTCAGTCCCCTCACCTTCTGTAACGGGGAAGCGGGAGAAACCAGTCTTGGAAACCATGGCTTCCACGTCCTCCGGCGTAGCGGGTAGGGGAATGGTCGCCAGGTCCGCAAGCGGGACCATCAGGGTCCCGGTGAGCGTCTCAGCAAACTCAAGCGAGCCGGCCAGCATTCCCAAATCGTCACGCAGCTTCCCTTCTTCACGGGACACTTCCACGATGTTCGCCACCTCTTCAACGGTGAAGGTGGCTGCGATCTCTGACTTGGGTTCAAAGCCGAAGTGGCGGATGAACCAGTTGGCGGTGTTATCCATCACCACCACGACCGGCCGCAGGAAACGTCCGATGGCAACCAGCGAGGGAGCCAGGATCAACAGGGTACCGGTTGACTTGGCGATCGAGAGGTTCTTCGGCACCATCTCACCAAAGACCACGTGTAGGAAGAGGACCAGGATCAGCGCGACCACAAAGGCAATCGCGTGAGCCACATCCATTCCGACGCCGAAGTGCTGCAACGGTACGTAAATGAGGTGGGCTATCGCTGGCTCCGCGATGGCACCGAGCGAGGTGGACATAACGGTGATTCCCAGCTGGGAGATGGCTAGCATCAGTGAGACGTGCTGGAGGGCGTACATCGCCTGTTTGGCTCCGCGAACCCCCTGCTGCGCCAGGGGTTCGATCTGGGAGCGTCTCGACGAGGTGACTGCGAACTCCGCTGCGACAAAGTAGGCGTTCACCAGGAGGAAGAGGACGGTGAGGAGGATACCTAGACCGGTGTTCATGCGGACACCTCACCCTCGATATCCGAATCTTTACCAACTGTACGAAAGACGTGCAGGCGCGTCACGCGGCGCCCCTGCATCGCCACCACCTCGAGGGTCACGCCCCCGGCGGTGACCTCATCCCCAATCTCGGGTATCTCCCCAAGTTCATTCATGATGAAACCCGCCAGAGTTTCGTAGGGGCCGTCCTCGTCCACAACGATCCCGGTCTTGGCCAGAAGCTCATCGGGACGCAGGGTTCCGGGAACCATGTAACCGCCCTGGGGGGAGGTCTTGATGCCGCGACGACGCCGGTCGTGTTCGTCACTGACTTCACCAACGACCTCTTCAACGACATCTTCGAGAGTGACAATGCCGCTGGAGGAACCGTACTCGTCAACCACGACCACCATCTGTACCCCGCCGCGTAGTTCAACCAGCAGGGGAACTAGGCCGACCGTTTCGGGGACCTGGAAGGCCGGAACTGAGATGGATCTGGATGACACCGGCACCTCCCCGCGACGTTCGTGGGGAATCGCGATGGCGCGGCGCAGCAGCGCCACAGCCACGTAGTCATCCCCGTCGTCACCGATGATGGGGAACCTGGAGTGACCGGTCTCGCGGGCCAGGTTTACGAGGTCTGCCGCAGAGGCGTTCGCGGGAATGGCCCTCACGCGGCCCCTGTCAGTCATGACATCAATAGCCGTGAGGGACTCCATTGAAACCGACCTGGTGAACAGCTCCGCGGTCTCTTCGTTCAGTGTCCCCTCCTCCGCAGAATGCTGGACCAGCGCGGCAAGTTCCGAGGCGGAGCGGGCACTGGACAGCTCCTCGACAGGCTCCACTCCAAAAAGACGAAGAACCGCGTTGGCAGTCCCGTTCAGAACCTTGATGATGGGGGTGAAGATCCAGGTGAACCCAAGCTGAGCCGGCGCCGTGAGGCGCGCAGTCCTCATGGGTTCCGCAAGCGCCATGTTCTTCGGCACCAGCTCGCCGAACAGCATGGAAAAGGCGTTGACGAGGACGACCGAGAGAATCGCACCGATCGCCGCTGCGAGCGTCAGGGAGAGGCCGAGGTGTCCCAGACCGGAGCTGAACAGTCGGACGAGGGCGACCTGGGTGGTGTAACCGAGGAGAATCGTCGTCAGTGTGATACCGACCTGAGCTCCGGAGAGCTGTGTTGACAGGGACTTGAGCGCGCGCATCACCCTGGTGAGGCGCCGGTCTCCGCCGTCAAGCTTGCGTTCAACTGAGGCTGGGTCGAGAGCGACGAGTGAGAACTCTGCTGCCACAAAGATTGCGGTTCCGAGAGTGAGGAAAATACCGAAGAGAACGAAGAGCGAGTCAACAACAAGCGGAGGCATAGTAGGCAACACTATATAGGGGTCTGCCCCACCAAAATATGCGCTGTTTTCAACACGGGCGAGTTGCGGACGAGTCGAGACTTAAGTCCGGGACCTCTCTACACTTGGATGTTGAGTGCACCACCTCAAGTCAAAGGAGCTTTTGTGGCGAGCATTGCGGACGACGATCTCGGTCCCAACGACTGGTATATCGGAATGATGTATGACCAGTTTGTAGATGATCCCAACTCGGTCGACGAACAGTGGCGGGCCTATTTTGAGGCATACCCTGACCTGGGCGCGCGCGCTTCGGCCGCCTCCGCGGGAACCGGGGTCGGGGCACCTGTCGTGACCGACCAGATCAGGCCTGCCACCGAGGGGTCATTCTCGGCCGAGGATGCCAACCCGGGTCAGGTTCCCGAACCTGTCACGGCGCCGGCGGGTCAGACCAACCCGGTTAACGTCACCAGGTCTGACCTACCCCCGGCACCCCCAACACGCGCCGATGAGGCCACCTCCCCCTACACTCGCGCCAAGGTCATTGGGGCTGCCTCGAACCTGGGGGACGGTTCGCTGATTGAGGACAGTCTGGAACCCATCCGAGGGGCCGGACGCTCCATCGTGAAGAACATGGAGTCTTCACTTTCGGTTCCGACCGCAACTTCGGCCCGGGAGATTCCTGCCAAGTTACTGATCGAGAACCGCTCGGTGATCAATGTTCACCTTGATCGCACAGTCGGCGGCAAGGTCTCCTTCACCCACCTCATTGCCTACGCCCTCGTCGAGAGCCTGGTTGAGATGCCCTCGATGAATGTCCGCTACAGGAATGAGGACGGTAAGGCCCAGATCGAACACCTGGCCCATGTCGGTCTCGGCATCGCCATTGATGTTCCCCGTAAGGACGGTTCGCGTTCCCTTCTGGTCCCGGTGGTCCAGAAAGCCGACACGCTGACCTTCCCCGAGTTCGTTCGGGCCATGAACGACCTCATCGTCCGTGCTCGCGACAACAAGCTGGTAGCAGACGACTTCCAAGGCGCGTCGGTTTCACTTACCAACCCGGGAACCATCGGTACCACGCTGTCAGTTCCGCGCCTCATGGCCGGCCAGGGTGCCATCATCGGCATCGGTGCCACCGACTACCCGGCGGAATGGGCGGGTCTACCGGGCCAGCGCCTGGCTGATCTGGGTGTCGGCAAGGTCATGTACACGACCTCCACCTACGACCACCGCGTCATCCAGGGGGCCGGATCAGGCCAGTTCCTGAAGATTCTCTCTGAGAAGCTCAGCGGCAAGGACGGGTTCTACGACCGTATTTTCAACGCACTTCAGGTCCCCTACCCTCCCTACCATTGGGAACGCGACCTCGTCTACGATCCTGATGCTGAGAAGAGCAAGCACACCCGAATCGTTGAGCTGATCCACGCCTACCGTTCACGCGGTCACCTGGCAGCAGATACCGATCCCCTGGCCTATCGGGTGCGCCGCCATCCCGACCTCGAACTGGGGCGCTACGGCCTCACCGTGTGGGATCTTGACCGAGAGTTCCCCACCGGTGGGTTCGGCGGTGTGCCCCGCATGCTCCTGCGTGACCTACTGCGTCGTCTGCGCGACACCTACACCCGCTCGGTGGGCATCGAGTACATGCACATTCAGGACCCGACCCAGCGCCTTTGGGTGCAGGCCGAGGTCGAAGCGCCCTACGAGAAGCCCTCCCCCGCGAAGCAGAGGGAGATCCTCTCCACCCTGGTCAAGGCAGAGGCTTTTGAGGCGTTCCTGCAGACCAAGTACACGGGTCAGAAGCGCTTCTCACTCGAGGGTGGAGAGTCTCTAATCCCCCTGCTTAACGAGGTCCTCACCGAAGCCGCAACGGCCGGCCTCTACGAGGTCACCATCGGCATGGCTCACCGGGGGCGCCTCAACGTCCTCGCCAACCTGGCGGGCAAGTCCTACTCTCAGATTTTCTCTGAGTTTGAGGGCAGCCCCCACCTGCGGGGAACGGAAGCTTCGGGGGACGTCAAGTACCACCTCGGAACAGAGGGGGTCTTCACCGCGGGTGACGGGGTGGCAACCAGGGTCTACCTGGCGGCCAACCCCTCACACCTGGAAGCCGTGAACGGAGTCGTCCTCGGCATCAGCCGGGCCATGGATGACCGCCTCGGTGAACCGGGTTTCCCCGTCATGCCAATTTTGATCCACGGTGATGCAGCCTTCATCGGTCAGGGTGTGGTCTACGAGGGGCTCAATATGAGCCAGCTTGAGGGCTTCAAGACCGGTGGAACCATGCACGTCATCGTCAACAACCAGATCGGTTTCACCACCGGGCCCACCTCGGGTCGCTCGACGCGCTACCCCACCGACCTCGCCAAGGGGCTGCAGATCCCCATCTTCCACGTCAACGGGGATGACCCGGAGGCCGTGGTCCGCGTGGCGGCGCTGGCGTTCAAGTACCGCGAAGAGTTCAACAAGGACGTCCTCATCGACCTGGTTTGCTACCGCAGGCGCGGCCATAACGAGGGCGATGATCCATCGATGACCCAGCCGGTTATGTACGGGCTGATCGACTCCCTTCCCCCGACGCTAGAGGTTTACACCCGCAACCTGGTTGGTCGCGGCGATATCACCGAGGCCGAGGCGAATGAGGTCAGTGAACAGTTTGAGTCTGAGCTGAACCACATCCTTGATGAGACGCGTTCTCGTGGAGGGATGCCCGATCCTGAGGAGCGCACGCAGACCGGAATCAAGGAGCGCGTCGACGAGCGCTACGGCCTGGAAGTTCCGGAATCTCAGCAGCCCGGCGCCGGTCTGATGATCGGCTGGGACAGCGCAGTAACGCGCGCGGAACTGGAGCGGGTGGGCCAGGCTTACAACTCGTTTCCCGAGGGGTTCACCCCACACAAGAAACTGCTGCAGCTCAGTGAGCGTCGCATGTCTATGGCCCGGGGCGAAACCCCGATCGACTGGGGCTTCGCGGAACTGTTGGCCTGGGGCACCATGCTCATGGATGGCACTCCCGTCCGCATTTCTGGTCAGGACGCTCGACGCGCCACATTCGTGCAGCGCCACGCGGTTCTTCACGACCAGAACGACGGCCGAGAGTTCACCCCCCTCGACTTCCTCACGGAAGACCAGGCCCCCCTGTCAATCTACGACTCACCCCTGTCCGAGTACGCCCCGCTGGCATTTGAGTACGGCTACTCGGTGGAGCGTCCCGAGGTCTTCGTGGCCTGGGAGGCGCAGTTCGGTGACTTTACCAACGGGGCCCAGACCGTGATTGATGAGTTCATTTCTTCAGCGGAGCAGAAGTGGGGTCAGGCATCATCGCTGACCATGCTGCTTCCCCACGGTTATGAGGGGCAGGGACCAGACCACTCCTCGGCTCGGATAGAGCGTTACCTGGCGCTTGCCGCAGAGGACAACATGTGGGTGTGTCAGCCCTCAACGCCGGCCAACCACTTCCACCTCACCCGCCAGCAGGCCTACCGGCGCCCTCGTACCCCCCTGATCGAGTTCACACCAAAGCAGCTTTTGCGCCTTACGGCTGCGACCTCGCAGGTTGAAGAGTTCATTTCCGGTTCGTTCCAGCCCGTAATCGGTGAGGTCGAGCCCGCGGTCAACCCCGCGCAGGTTCGTAAGGTGCTGGTCTGCTCGGGCCGCATCTACTACGACCTCGTTAAGGAACGGCAGAAGCGCGGCGCCCTCGACGTGGCAATCATCCGCCTCGAGCAGTTCTACCCGCTGGCCACCGAAGAGATGGAGGCAGCCCTGGCCCCGTATGGGGACGCGCAGGTGGTGTGGGTTCAGGATGAGCCCGCCAACCAGGGAGCCTGGCCGTTCCTCTCGGTGAACCTGTTCCCCAGCCTGGGTCTTCTTCCCAACTTTGCGGGACTGGCCAGCGGCATTCCCTCGGTGTCAGTGGTATCTCGGGTTGAGGGTGCCTCGCCCTCGACCGGACTGTCCTGGCGTCACGACGAGGAGCGGTCCTCAATCCTGGCGGAAGCCTTCGTCTAGGAGAACTTCAAGTAGTGCGATGTCGGGAGGCCCACCGGGGTCTCCCGACATTCTTTTGCAGGCAGCAGAACGGTTTGGATATGCGAACGGCCCACGGGTTACCGTGGGCCGTATCGACCTCAAAGAGATCGAAGGTTCAGCTGTTGGGGCGCTTGCCGTGGTTCGCTGCCTTCTTGCGGCGATCGCGACGCTTCCGTCCTCGCTTGCTCATGTCCTAATCCTTCCGTCTGTGCCGTATGGCGCACAACAGTGCTAATAATCGCATACAAGGGGCCCTCTGCATAAGTCGTTGGCAGAGTTTTCAGTCACGGAAAAGCCCCGCTGTGAGGAAAAACGCAAGTCTGAGCGTCCACTTAGTCCCCGTGGGGGCCCATCTGCTGCCGTTTGATTGTGAAGATAATCCGTGCCCGCAGACTCGGAGGGGGTGTCACACACAGGCAGTCCCGCAGCGCCTTGACAATCTCGTCCGTACTGAGATCCAGGTTGTCGTCCACATCTAAATGGGTACTGCGGAATGCTTCTGCGGCGCAGTCCCCCACATTGAGCCGGATGAACCCGAGGGGAACCACGAACAGACGCTCGTCGTCGTCTAACCCATCCCAACCGTACCTGCCCGGTTCAGCCACGCTTCTCACCCACTCCCAAACTCGCTTTACTCCGGATCATTTGCCCTCCGGGTCGTGTCACGATCTCTCGTAACCTGCGGCGCCCCCTGTGCACTCGACTGAGCACGGTGTTCTGGGGAACCTCCATGATGTCTGCGATCTCCCTGGTGGTCAGGCCCATGACATCGGAAAGGTAGACCGAAGTGCGCTGGGCCTCCGGAAGCATCCCCAAAACCTCGTAGGCCTCATCTCGCGCCAGACGATCCATCGCTTCAGACTCTGCCGAGGGCGAGAACGCGCGCCCCAGAGCCCCCCCGTCATGGTCAGCTCCCGATGAATCGGCCGTCGCATCTCCCCCGATCTGCCAGTCCTCAGGCAGGGGCTGGCCGATGTGCTGCAGGTCGCGGGAGGACTTGCGGTAGTTGGAGATGAAGGTATTTGAAAGGATGCGATAGAGCCACGCCCGCACGTTCGTGCCCTGCTCAAAAGATGCGAACGCAGAGTACGCCTTCAGGAAAACCTCCTGCGTGAGGTCCTCGGCATCGGCGGGGTTTCTCGTGAGGGCGAGGGCGGAGCCGTACATTTGGTCCAGCAGGGGAAGAACTTCGCTCTCAAAGCTGTGCTCCACGTCCTCGACCCCCTCCCGGAGGGGGTCCTGCGCTTCGCTGTCCATTCCAAATCCTGACGTTGAGCCGCCCAAAATGGCGGCCGCTGTGGCAAAAGTCGGCGCCCTTGACCACAATGCTAATCAAGCACAGTTGGTTCCCGTAAGGGTCCCGACCTACATTTCACTAACCGCGGAGGTCCTGTGTCCCCCACCAACAGCCGAACCGCCGGGCTCTGGGCGGCCCCTACCGCCACCCGGCCCATCAGCGCAACCGTTGTGCTACCGGGTTCCAAGTCCCAAACCTCCCGGGCTTTCGTCATCGGCACCATTGCCCAGAACCCGACTCGCATCAGCGGCGGTCTCGCCTCGAGGGACACCTATCTGGCGGCTCGGGCCATGGTTGATCTCGGTGCCACCCTGGTGTTTGAGGACGAGGGCGACCTCGTCATTGAGCCTCCCCAGACCCTCCAAGGCGGCGCCACAATTGACTGTGGACAGGCCGGGACGGTGATGCGTTTCGGTTCTGCCCTGGCGGCCTTCGCCGATGGTAAGACCAAGCTGATCTGTGATCCCACAGCTGAGGCCCGCCCCATCGGCCCACTGATGGACTCACTCTCCGCCCTCGGGGCCAAAGTGCGCTATGGAAAGCGTAAGGGGTACCTTCCGGTGTCGATTACCGGCATTCCCGCTCGAAAGAGAAAACCCCAGCGCAGTGAGGACGACGAGTGGCAGGTTCTCATCGATACCTCGAGCTCCTCGCAGTTCCTCTCCGCACTGCTACTAACCTCCCCGCTGATCGAAACCCCCACGGTTCTGCGAGCCGAAGGGCGCTTACCCTCTTGGCCGTACGTTGCGATGAGCCTGGAGATGCTGCAGGCCCAGGGCGTTAACATCCAGCAGACCTCTTCGTGGAGCTGGCGCACCAACCCCACGCGGCCTGTCGGTAACCCCATCCAGGTTGAACCAGACCTCGCCAATGCCGGACCCTTCCTTGCTGCCGCGGTGCTGGCAGGGGGTTCTCTCACCGTTCGTGACTGGCCGACCAGGACCGATCAGGTCGGGCGCTACTGGGTAGAGATTCTGCCCAAATTCGGTGCGAGCGTGGCTATGACGGCCGAGGGCCTCACAGTGACCGCACCTCCCGGTCTCACCTGGAGCGGCGTCGACCTCGACCTGGGGCCCTACGGGGAACTTGCCCCGACGGTGGCCGCACTGTGTGTTTTTGCCACGTCCCCCTCCACCCTTCGCGGCATCGCCCACCTGCGCGGTCATGAAACTGATCGCCTTGCGGCAATGGCCACTGAAATCCGTCGCCTGGGCGCTGAGGCACGGGTCCTTCACGATGGCATCCACATCATTCCGGCCCCCCTTCGGGCTGCCCAGCTGGCGACCTACGAGGATCACCGCATGGCCACGTTTGCCGCGATCGTGGGCCTGCGCGTTCCCGGGTGTCTGGTAGAGAACATCGGTACCACCGCCAAGACTCTCCCCCAGTTCACCACCAGGTGGCAGGCCATGCTTGATGGCACCAAGTCCCCTCTTCCCCTTACCATGGAGGAGATCTTCAAGGACCCCAACCTCATAGAAGGATCTGACTAGATGTCTCGATTCGACACGGGAACCGATGATGCCCGAGTGCGGGTTCGAGCAACGAAAGGTTCACGTCCCCGGACAAAACGTCGTCCCGACTACTCGGGTCGCCCCCTGGGTCGAATCGTCGCCATTGATCGAGGTCGTTTCACCGTTGCGCTTGAGGACGGGACCCGCGTCTACGCGGTAAAGGCCCGCGAGATCCCTCGGGGTGCGGTCGTCATCGGCGACCTGGTTCGCCTCACGGGCGATCTCACCGGACGCGAGGACACCCTGGCCCGGGTCGTTCAGGTTGAGGAACGCACCAACGTGTTGCGCCGCAGCCTTGAAGAAGCCGATGATGGCCGCGCAGAAAAGGTCATCGTCGCCAACATCGACCTCATGGTCATCGTGACGGCCTCCTCAAACCCGACCCCCCGGGCTGGAATGGTGGAACGTACCCTGGTGGCCGCACAGGAAGCCGGCATTCCGGCACTTCTGTGCATGACCAAAACCGATCTTGCCGACCCGGCTGATTTTATCGCTCAGTTCAACGGCTTCGACCTCGAAACAGTCACCGTTGACTCGGTGACAGGTGATGGTGTTGAGGCCGTGGCAGAGCGCCTCACGGGCCTGTTCTCCGTCCTAATCGGCCACTCGGGGGTTGGAAAGTCCACCCTGATCAACGCCCTCATCCCCGGCATCAACCGGGCGGTTGGTGAACTGAACCTAGCCACGGGGAAGGGACGCCACACCTCGACAAGTTCGGTAGCCCTCGAGCTTCCCGAGGGCGGCTGGCTGGTTGATACCCCCGGGGTTCGCTCATTCGGCCTCGCCCACACCGAGGTGGAAGATGTACTGGCGGTTTTCCCCGACCTCGCGGTGGTCACTGAGTTTTGCCTTCCGAACTGCACCCACGTTGACACGGAGGTTTCGTGCGCGCTTGATGAGTGGGCGTCGCAGCAGGGGCCATTCGCTGAGGGTGGAGAAGCACCGGAGATGACTGTTGCGGCCGGGCGCCGGTCCGAGTTGGTCGGCAGAGCCCGGGCGCTCATCAACGGCCTGCAGCAGACCGGTTGGTAGCGGGAAGCTAATCGAGGTTGGCGACGGTCCAGATCTCGATTGCCTCCCGGATCACCTCGGCATTTTTCTGGCCCCCATAGGTGGCGGCAAACCGCTGGTCAGCCACATACATGTCCGCCAGGCCCCGGTAGGCACCGCTGCCGGGAACCCTACCACCCCACATTTTCATGACCCAGGCGTGGTGCTTTGAGACCAGGCCTTGGAACTCTTCCCCTGCAGGGTCCAGGCCGGAATCTGCGGCTCGGCACAAAGCCGGGTTGATATCCAGGCTGGCCTGGTTGTCCGCCTGGAGCTCCTCCTTCGTCATTTGCTGGCGGCGCTTTACACTGCCCTCCCACGCGTTATCACCCCACCGTTCGCGGACTTCGTCCTCGTACTTGGCTTCGTCAAACCCGGCAAAAATCTCATCAACAGTCATTGTCTGTCCCCTTTTCACGGCGCGGAGTGCGGCTTGGGCGGCCTCAATCCGGCGGTTGGTCAGTTCACGCTGCCCCTGAAGCAGCACTAGGCGCTCCTCAATAGCTTCGGTAAGCGTGGCTTCGTTATCAAGAATTTTACGAATGGTGGCCAGGGGAAGATCCAACTCCCGGAGGGAGAGGATGCGGTACAGCCGGGCCACTTCCGCATCCCCGTAGAAGCGGTAGCCGTTGGCGGCGACACGCGAGGGGTGCAGGATCCCGATCTGCTCGTAGTGACGCAAGGTTCGACTGGTGACTCCAGTGGAACTCGCGACTTCCCTGATTGGCCATTCACTCATGACACTCAGCCTGCCAGTTGACGTTACGACAGAGTCAAGTCCTTTTGACCACGATTTCTAGCGGGGTTCGAGGCCGCTGATCGCCGCCGCATGAAGCAGGCCGTTGGTCGCCACCGCGTTGCTACCCCAGGGGCCGTCCTCGCCATCCAGGGAGGTGAAGCGCCCACCGGCCTCCTGAACAATCGGAACCAGAGCCGCCATGTCGTAGAGCGCCAGTTCTGGTTCGGCAGCGACATCAACCGTGCCCTCGGCGACCATCATGTAGCTCCAGAAGTCGCCGAACGCGCGGGTGCGCCAGCACTGCTGCTGAAAATCCAGAAAGCTGCGTCCTCTCCCGGCAGCCAGCCAGCCTTCAAGAGACGAGTAGGAGAAGAAGGCGTCTTCAACCTGGGAAACCTTGGAAACTTGAAGCTGTTTCGCCCTCATCAGCGAGGTTCCCGCGAAGGCCCCCATGTCCTTGGCGGCCCACCAGCGTCGCTTCAGCGCGGGAGCTGAGACCAGTCCCACCACGACCTCACCGTCCTCCACCAAACCAATCAGGGTGGCCCACACCGGGACGCCGCGGACAAAGTTACTGGTGCCATCGATGGGATCGATGATCCACTGCCGACTTGACGAACCTGTTGTGCCGCGTTCCTCACCGAGGACGGAGTCCCTTGAGCGAGAGGTGCTGAGCTGGAGACGAATCTGGTCTTCGACGGCCCTATCCGCATCGGAGACCAGGGTAAAGTCTGGCTTCTCTTCAACGACGAGGTCGTCGGAGTGGAAGTGAGCGAGACTCTGGTGGTCGGCCTGATCCGCGAGAACGTGGGCGAGGCGGAGGTCATCGATGTAGCGGCGCGATTGTGACATGGTTAGAGACTATCGCTTCCGATGCCGACTCAACCCACTTTGGCACCCCCTGGGACCCCTCCCGTTAGACTGCGGATATGGCACGACGTTTCCTAATGATGACCACACGGATTTATGAGAAGGTGGCGGTTTCCGAACGAGAGGCCCTGCTGAAGCTATCAGGACTTCGTGAAGATGAGCTGATCAATGTGCGTTTGGAACGCGAGCCTTTCCCCGATCTTGACCTGGGTCAGTGGGATGGCATTATCCTCTGCGGTTCACACTTCGACACCTCGGCACCCGAGTCAAGCAAGAGCCTGCGTCAACTCGATGTGGAACGAAACCTTCGGCGGCTAACAGCGGAGGCCATGGAACGAGACTTTCCGATTTTGGGGATCTGCTACGGCCTGGGCGTGATGACCCAGATGTTGGGGGGAACCGTGGGCACCGAGATCTCAGAGGAGATTGGGGCGCCGGAGCTGACACTGACAACCGAGGGGCGACGCGATCCCCTGCTGCGGGGAGTACCGCGGGAGTTTCGCGCCTATGTGGGGCATCACGAGTCTGTGATTGAGCCGGCCGCCGGGATGGTTCCGCTGGTGACGGGGAAGGTGGCCCCGCTACAGATGGCGCGGATTGGCAAGAACATCTACCTGACCCAGTTTCATCCGGAGCTGGATTATGACGGCATCATGGTCCGCATCGAAGTTTTTGCTGACCACGGCTACTATCCGAAGAAAGAGAGAGCACTGGTCGAAGAGAGGGTGACGGGGGTAGATGTCAGCCCCGCCCACCTGATCCTGTCAAACTTCGTCGACCGCTTCGGTACCCAGGAGGGCGTGGCCTAGCTCCACCCTCTCACTGATGTCGAACCACATCAGCTCCTCATCGAACAGTTGCTCCATGACCGCATCCGCGTCCTCCTGGGTCGCAGTTGCGAAGAGCTTTGCACACAGTTCACGTCCCGGGTTGTCATCCGCATAGATCTCGTCTACCTGATCCCAGGTGGTAAAAACGGAGTCCGCAGAAGCTAGTGATCCGCTAATAACCAGGCGGGTGGCAGGCATACCTTCCTCGCGGCTCATTTCAAGGGAGAGAACGGCAGCATCGTCCCGGCAGTCTTCCGATGTCTCGTCCCATGAGGACCCATCAGGGACATCTGCGCTCTGCACGTAGAGGGGCGGACGGCCGGGAGGAGTCTGGGCCAGAAGCTCGGCCGCAGTGAGTGCTAGGTAGTGCTGCATAGCTCCAAGTGTGCCACGGTCACGCCGACTGACGCCATGCACAAAAATGGGCCCGTCCCCATGGTCGCGAAACTTTGTTATCCACAAATTATATAAGTGGCAGGTGTCAACAGGAGCTTCGGTAGCCTCGGCGCCACCGGTGGTGAGACGCGTAAGAAAGGGAGCGTCACAGACACAAACGGAGAGGCAGTCACCATGGGCAAGATGACACATCAGACAGTTCGGCTGGGACCCGGGCAAGGCAGGGAAGGTAGTCGGCGCAGGCATGATGCCACCCGCAGAGCCTGGTTGAACTGGCTTTGGGAGCTGGTCGGTGCCGTCATACTTTTCCTTCTTGTCTCCGTGGTGGTGGGGCCCGCAGCCACGGCGCTCGGCCCTTCGGCCCTGCCGCTTGCACTGGTTGGAATGGCGGGTGAGGCCGTGGTCCTCTGGCGACTGGTGTGGACCTCCCTCGCGCTCCTGTCTGCCAGTTCGGTGCTCCCTCGTGGTCTCGCTGTCGTTCTCAGCGGTGCCGTATCCATGTGGGGTACCAAATCGGCCCGCCAGACTGCCGCCGGGCTTGCGGCTGCCACCGTAATCACCGGGGGAATCTTCTCCGGAGTTGCAGTGGCCGCCCCCGCGGACGAACTCTCTACGGAGGACTTCCTCTGGGAGGCCGATACCCAACCCATAGTGCAGGTTCACCCTCTCGAGGTCGCCCTCCCCCTCGCCCCAGCACCTGTTCCCGTCCCCGCGGACGTGGAGGTTGCACCGACCGAACCCTCCCGTGAGGGGGACGAAGTAAAGGGACAGACACAGGAGAAGGTCAGTGTCGTGGCCCCGGTGGTTGAGTTGCCGCGGGCGCTCCCAGACACTCCGGCTGCGGCGAACTCCCTTCGAAGCCGGGGCCTGACCATCCCGGATCGGGTTGAGGAAGTGCGCGATGAACCCCATCGGGCAGTCTCGTCTGATGTGCACACAGTTGTCGCAGGTGAGTCGCTGTGGGTGATTGCCGCAGACCTCCTTGGCCCGCACGCCGACGACTTTGCAGTTGACGCGCAGTGGCGCGAGATATATCGCGTGAACCGCGAGGTTGTGGGAGAAGATCCCGACCACATAGAACCCGGAATGAGGCTGGAACTAGCCGACTTCAAGCAAAACTAAGTTAGGAGAAAGCCTTGGATGCAATGAAGCAGACCGAGCAGAGAGTGGTTGGGATCCGGCGTCCGCATGGTCCCACCCCGGCGGGGCGCCGGCCCCGTCTTGGCCCCAGCGTCTCGGGAGGCGCCTCCCCCTCGGTGAAGCGCAGTTCCACCACGGACCTGCACCCTGTTCCCCGGGGGATGCCCGACCCAGCCGACTGGGCGAAACACCTGTCCGTGGCCATCGTCGATGTCATGGGCGGACGTAGAGAAGCTCGAAGCATTCAGCGCTGGATGACCCCCGAGGTCTACAACCAGATCAGGGCCGTGTCGCAACGAACCAGGTGGCAGGGAGGGTCCATGCCGGCGTTGGCGATGACGGCCCGGGCCTGCTCCGTGGCCCCGGACTCCGTCGAGTTCGCGGTGACCATCTGGGATCAGGACCGCGCCCGAGCCGTGGCGGGGCGCCTGAAGATGGTTCGAACCCGCTGGCAACTCAACGAGTTCGAAACACAGTGAGTTCCCCCTAGCGCTTCTTTTTTGCCTGGGCGCGACGCTGCGCGCGGTTGAGGTTCTGACCTCCACCTGCCGGGGCCGTAGCTCCTCTGGCTGTGGTTGCTTCTGTTCCACCCTGTTCGCTAGGTCCCTGCATCGTCAGGCGCCTCGAAGCTGCCTGGCGGCCAACATCGCCCATGACTGACTTCGGGGAGGCGGCCAGGGGCCGCTGTGCAACGCGCTGCGATTTCTTAGGCTTAGAAGAAGCTGGGGCCTTGGGAGCCTCAGCTGCCGGAGCCTGAGCCGCAGGAGTTTCAGGTGCTGAACCGTCCTCAACGGCAGCCCCCTTGGCAATCAGCTCTTCACGCTGTTCGTTCGCCTTCTGGAACTGGTAGTGGTAGGCAAACAGCTGCTGAACCGACTCTTCCTGAATCCGTTCCATCATGGCCTGGAACATCTTCGAGGCCTCATCCTTGTACTCAACCAGGGGGTCGCGCTGACCCATGGCGCGAAGCCCAATACCTTCCTTGAGGTAGTCAACCTCGTAGAGGTGCTCTCTCCACAGCCTGTCGACGGTTGAAAGTACAACGCGGCGCTCAAGCTCCGCGTGCGGAGTCTCGCCCAACTGGGCCATCGCAACCGGGTTCACATCAAGCGCCTCGACTGCTGCCTCATGGGCCGCCCTGATATCTCCGCGAAGCTCGAACTGGATGTTCTCACGGGTCAGGTTTCCCCTCCCGCCGTACTCAGACTCAACATCCTCAATCGAAACGGCAACCGGGTAGTAGCCCCGCAGCTCGGTCCACAGCGACTCCAGCTCCCACTCATTCGGGTCATCCGCAGCCGTGTACTGGGCAACCATGCCGGCAATCAGCTGTCCCTGGAAGTGCTCGATCTGTTCGGTGAGATCCTCACCCTTCATGACGCGAGCGCGCTCTTCATAGATCAGTTCACGCTGACCGGTCATGACATCGTCGTACTTGAGGACGTTCTTACGAATCTCAAAGTTACGTGCTTCAACCTGCGACTGTGCCGAAGCAATTGAACGCGAGACCAGCTTGGACTCAAGCGGTGCATCCTCCGGGTAGGCGCCGGAGGTCATGATCCTCTGAGCCATTCCGGAGTTGAAGAGACGCATCAGGTCGTCTTCCATCGACAGGTAGAAGCGGGACTCACCCGGGTCACCCTGACGTCCGGAACGACCACGCAGCTGGTTGTCAATACGGCGCGACTCATGTCGTTCGGTTCCAAGGACGTAGAGACCGCCTGCTTCGGCGACCTCATCATGCTCTTCAGCGACGGAGCGGCGGGCGCTTTCAAGCGCTTCCGCCCACGCCTCGCGGTACTCTTCGGGATAGGTCTCAGGGTCCAGACCTCGACTCTTCAGGTTGGCCTGTGCGATGAACTCGGCGTTGCCACCGAGCATGATGTCCGTGCCTCGACCGGCCATGTTCGTGGCGACCGTAACGGCGCCCTTGCGGCCCGCCATGGCAACAACCTGAGCCTCACGCTCATGCTCCTTGGCATTGAGGACCTCAATCGGAATCCCCCTCTGTTTCAGCAGGGCTGCCACCAACTCCGACTTTTCAACGGAGGTGGTACCAACCAGGACCGGTTGCCCCTTCTTGTGTCGCCCGACAATATCCTCGACGATGGCGTTCATCTTGCCCTGCATCGTGGGATAGACGAGGTCGGGCTGGTCAATGCGAAGCATGGGCCGGTTCGTCGGGATGGGAATGACCCCGATCTTGTAGGTGGACGCGAACTCAGCGGCCTCGGTCTCTGCGGTACCGGTCATGCCGGCTCGGGACCCCTCGGGATAGAGGCGGAAGTAGTTCTGCAGGGTCACCGTTGCGAGCGTCTGATTCTCCGCTTTAATCTCAACGCGCTCCTTGGCCTCAATGGCCTGGTGCATGCCGTCGTTGTAGCGACGCCCGGAAAGGACACGGCCCGTGTGCTCGTCAACAATCATGACCTCACCGTCTTTGACGATGTAGGAATCGTCGCGGTGATAGAGCTCTTTAGCCTTGATGGAGTTGTTGAGGAAACCGATCAGTGGCGTGTTCGCGGCCTCATAGAGATTGTCCACCCCCAACTGGTCCTCAACCTTCTCAATGCCGGCCTCGAGGATACCGACATTGCGCTTCTTCTCGTCGACCTCGTAGTCGACGTCGCGCTGCAGCATCTTGGCAATGCGAGCGAACTCTACATACCAGTGGTTGAGGTCGCCGGCAGCGGGACCCGAGATGATCAGAGGGGTTCGCGCCTCATCAATCAGGATCGAGTCGACCTCATCAACAATCACAAAGTTGTGGCCGCGCTGAACCATGTCTTCGGGGCGCTGGGCCATGTTGTCGCGCAGGTAGTCAAAACCAAACTCATTGTTGGTGCCGTAGGTGATGTCCGCGTCGTAAACCTTGCGACGCTCCTCAGGGGTCTGGCCCGCCAGGACACAACCGACACTCATCCCGAGGAAGCGGTAGACGCGTCCCATCATCTCTGACTGATACTCAGCCAGGTAGTCATTCACCGTGACGACGTGGACGCCCTTACCGTCGAGGGCACGCAGGTAGGCCGGCATCGTGGCCACCAGCGTCTTTCCCTCACCGGTCTTCATCTCTGCGATGTTGCCTCCGTGAAGGGCAGCGCCCCCCATGACCTGAACGTGGAAGGGACGAAGGTGCAGAACCCTCCATGCTGCTTCACGCACCGTCGCAAAGGCCTCAACCAGGAGGTCGTCCAGGGTCTCCCCTTCAGCAAGACGCTGCTTGAATTCAGCGGTCTTTCCCTGAAGCTCTTCGTCCGAGAGCTTCTTGAAATCCTCTTCCAGGGCATCAACCTGATCAGCAATGCGGTCAAGGCGCTTGAGCTGGCGTCCTTCGCCAGCCCTGAGGATCTTGTCAATAATCGACACGGGGACTCCTTGGTTGGGCCTGCAGTTCCAAGTCTTGGACTACGGCGTACCTTTCAGTTTACGTAACATACGCGCACATAGGGGTGGGCCCCAAGACCTGCGGCCATGGGACCCACCACACAAGCTACGCCAAAGCGCCGCGACACCTAAGCATTCTCCACCTGGGAGAGGCGGGTGTTAAGGCGAAGAATGCCGTACGTCCACCCCTTGCGGTGGTAGGCAACGCAGGGCTGCATCGTGTCCTTGTCCACGAAGAGGAAGAAGGGGTGTCCCACCAGTTCCATCTGGTGCAACGCCTCATCCACACTCATCGGTGGGGCCTCGTGAACCTTCTGACGCACGATGACCGGGGAGTCGCCCAGCTGTTCCTCTCGGACCTCACCGGGTTGCATATCGTGTGCTGAACGCAGGACCCAGTCCTCAGCATTCCTCATGTCTGCATCCACGCCCTCGGTCAAAGTTTCGTCCTGATCGATGTCTGGCACACCGTCAAACTGGAAACGACGGTGGTCCTTCGCGCGATCACGAAGGCGACGAAGCCGCTCAAAGAGCTTGGCGCTAGCCAGATCGACTGCTGAGTATCGGTCTGCCGATTCGGCCTCACCCCTAATCACAGGTCCTTTTCCGTACACCGTCAGTTCAATTCGCTCCGAGGTGTCAGCCTGACGCGGGTTGCGCTCATGCGTCACAACCACGTCCACTCTCTGTGCTCGGGGGTAGAACTGGGTGATCTTGTCGAGTTTGCCCTCAACAAAGTCACGGAAGCTGGGGTGAATTTCGGCGTTACGGCCGGTGACAACGATGTCCATGGGGATCCTCCAGGAGCCTTTGGAATGAATAAGCACCGCAGGCGTTCCACGCCTGCTTCGAGTAGAACAACCCTCCTTCAAGCAAACGAGCCGGGGTTCCCTTCATCCACCGAGTGGATGAGTAGGGTTTCCCCATTCTAGGCCACTGAGACCTTTTTCACTTTGAAAATCCCGAATTTGGTAATCGTTCACCATCTGCGAAACCAAGAGACTGCCCGCCGAGACCATCACGCGGCCGCCAGGGCCGACGTAAGGACCACCCCGGGACCGAGTGCCCCCATCACCGCTCGCATCGTGGCCCCCGTGGTGACGACGTCATCAACCACCACCATCATGGCCCCATGCGGAGGCTGGTACACCAGGCGCATCGCACCGGATCGGCCTGAACTACGAGCTCCTGCGGACCGCCCACTCTGACCTGAGATTCCTCGACGCAGCTCGACGGCCGGTACGGAATCAACCGGACTTCCGATGCTTCGCTCCAGTCCATTGGCTACCCCGGATGCAATCAGGGGGACAATCTCCGCCCTCCTCCTTCTTCGAGCGTGAGAAGAGGGGGCCGGCACAACCCAGATCGCGTTCCGCGGGTGAGCCGCAAGCGCATTCTTGAGCCGCTCTCCAACCGCGGTTCCGAGCGTCTCCCCAGCCGCATAGAGGAAGTCCCCCAGGTCTCGATTGACATCATGTTTGGCTGTGAGAATCAGAGAACGCAGTGCGCCCTCATAGGAACCTAGGCACAGGAGCTCGGTTTCAGGCAGACCTTCGGCGTCCTCATGAAACCTGGACACCGGTACCGCCCTGGCAATCTCCCAACACTGCGGGCAGATCTCGACATCCCACAGCCCGCAACCGGGGCACTGAACCGGAAAGAGAATGTTCTTGATGCTGCTCAGCATCAGTCCAATCGTACTCATACACCAATTTTTGGCGCCTCAAACCGGGCGGACCAGTAAAAATGGCAGGGCTGTGGACAGTGCCAACCACCCCACCCTGGGGAGTACTAGCCGGCGAAAGACACCTGAAGGACGTCCCCCGTCAGTTCGATCCAAGCCGCACCGGCCCGCTGAAAGGTGGTTCCGTCCTCGCGCTGCACCAGCAGTGAACCGAGCATTCCTGCACCTGTTACCCGCGATATCTCAGGTGGTGCCGCAATCACCTGCATCCATCCCCCCACCCCGTAGAGCTGCAGGGCAGAGCCCTCCTGGGACCCGGGGATCAACGCTGCAATCGTCGTCTCCCCCACCCAGGTCAGATCCACCACCTCGGGTGAGAAGAGGCTAATTGTGTTCGGGCTTTGAAGTGTGACCTGCCCGGTCCCAGCAGCCCCGCGATGCACAGTCGCAATCGTCACCTGGGCTCCCCCGGCACCACGGGTGAGAAGCAGTGCCCTCGACCCGTCCGGCGAGACACGTATCTTCACGGCTTCGCCGTCAAAGGGAATGGGCACCTGGATGGGCTCACCCCCGGAAGGGACAGCCCACACAGCACCCTCCAGTTCGGGACTGGCCACCCACACCGTACCGAAGCGATCAACCGAGGGGGCTGTCGGCCCCTTGATTTCAAACCTCCGGGGCTCCGAGGCATTCACGGCCATGATCGACAGCGTGTTCGTTTCCGGACTGACCCAGGCTACCGAGCTGCTCTCAACCGGTCCGATGGTGGGGTTCTGCGCGTCCTTCCCCGCAGTCTCCGCCGGAATGTAGACCCCGGAGGTTGCGGTGGAACCCATGACGACGGCTCCGTCCTCCACCCCAACCAGGCGGTCCAGACGGTAGCGGGGACCACGGGGCAGGTTCGACTCGTCCTGCACCACCCCGTTGATACGAATTTCAACGTCCTGGACCGAGGGAATCTGTGTGAGGGTGGACAGGATTTCCCAGATCAGAGCGTTTCGTTCCAGTTCCGAGTTCGGCGGGGTCCCCTCGAGGTTAACCTGGGCGACCCTGTCGTGAACCTCAACCCCGGCTGTCGGCAGCTTTAGTTCGGCCCCCAGGTCCCCGACGACCGCCGGCGCCAGCGCTTCGCTTGGTCCGTCCAGAAGCCCCTGCATCAGGTAGGAGCTGATTCTCGTGCGCGGATACCAGCGGGGATCTGGCGAGAGAGCCGAGAGGTCCTCGGAGGGAAAGAGTAGGTTGACCGACTGGTAGGCACTGTTGAACGCCGACTCAGAGAGAATCAGCCCGTCCTCAAGAGCTGCGATCCTCCATTCCCCCTCTTCGTTCTGCACCAGGGTGAACTCAGCCTGGCTGGATCCGTGTCCCGCCGTCGCACTGAGAACACCGCTGGCATTAATAGTGCCCATGGTGGTGAGGGCGAGGACGACTTCGGTCTCATCGTCCTCGGTCTTCAGTTCGGGGCGCGGCGTGAAGTCAGAAGGGAAGACTGCGACCTGCTGGTTGGGCTGCCAGGTCGAAGCGACCTCCGGAGTCAGGTAGAGCCGTGCGGTAGCGAAGTCGTCGTATATTCCGGCTGCGCAGGCACGGAGAAAGTCCTCGACCAGAATCCTTGGGGTTGAACCCTGCTGTGGAGCGGAACCAAACTGGTGGATGGGGTCGCGCTGCGGGGCCTCGATATCAAACTCATGCAGGGCTCCCGAGGTGGGGATGGCGGAACAGGCAGCCGGAAGCATCACGGCACAGGCGGCCAGAAGCGCCAGGAACACGCGGGGAACTCTTCTCACTCGTCCTCCCAAACCATCAGGGGAAACTCCGTCACCGCACTTCCTGCCACACGCGGCAAGGTGACAACGAAGGAGCTTCCCTTCCCCAGCTCTCCCCAGGCATTGATGACCCCGTTGTGCAGAATCACGTCCTCCCGGGAAATAGCCAATCCGAGTCCGGTCCCCCCGGTTGTGCGTGTTCGCGCCGGGTTCGCCCGGTAGAAGCGGTCAAAGACACGCTTTACAGTATCGGGGCTCATCCCCACCCCGCGGTCGCGAACCCGGAAGGCCACCGAGGTTTCTCCCGAGGCCACGGTCAGTTCCACAGGGTTGCCATCGGCGTACTCGCAGGCATTGACCAACAGGTTGCGCACCACGCGCTCCATGCGGATCGGGTCGAGGGGAACCGAACAGCGCTCCGGCCGAGGGCCCAACACCAGCTTGACCCCAAGGTGATCGGCCAACTCAGAGTTGGCATTGACCACCTTTTCAACCAGGGAGTACAGGTCGGTCATTTCCGCATCGAAGTTAGCCGACTGGGCGTCGTAGCGGGAGATCTCCAGCAGGTCGGCGAGCATCTGTTCAAAGCGACTTACCTCAACGTGGAGGAGCTCGGCGGAACGTTTTGATGCCGGGGGAAGCGCATCTCGGTCATCAAAAATGATCTCATCAGCCATGCGAATCGTCGTCATGGGGGTGCGCAGCTCATGGGAGACGTCCGAAACGAAACCCTGCTGGAACTTCGACAGGGTGTCGTAGTCGGTGATCTTGGACTGCAGCGACTCGGCCATGTCGTTGAATGTGGCTCCCAGCTGCGCCATCTCATCACGCCCTGCGACACGCACGCGGCTGGTCAGGTCACCCGCGGCGAGTGCGCGGGCAGCCACTGCCGCATCTCGCACCGGGGCCAGCAGGCGGTAGACCAAAATGAACGACACCATTCCCATCAGTATGAGGACGGGGACCGACCCGATGGTGAGCACCTTGATGATCGATTCCAGTGTCGACTGTTCCTGGGCTAGGGAGTAGATCACGTACATCTCGTACGGGCCAGCCGTGGGGATGTCGATCAGTGCCCCCACCACGATGCCAGGAACGACCCCCGTCTCAGTTGGCAGTGCCACCGACTGCCACAGCCCCATGTCGTGGGCGAGGCCGGTGCGCATCTCACTGTTGATCGCATCGGCATAGTCGGGGTTGCGGTACTCATTGATGCGGAAGACCTCGGACGACTGGGGTGAGCGCATCAGCAGGACATCGACGGCACCCGCACCTGCGGCTGACTCGCGGATGGTGGTCAGAACCTGGGTGACTGCATCCTGCACCTGGTTGGTCGTCACAGCAGTCGACTGGTCGAGGGCGTTCTGTGCTTGAGAAAACCGGACTGAAGCATCCGCCAGGATCGTCTCCCGGCGCGTCCCAAAGAGGTCTGCGCGCAGCATGTTGGTGGCCACAAAGATGAAGACCACCAGGATGATCGTTAGTACCAGGGCCAGGGTGACGGAGATTCTGAGCGAAAGTGATCCGCTTAGGAACCGGGGCAATCTACGACGCCAGGGCACCCGCTCCACACCGTTCTGGCTCCCTGTGTCCCTCGGAGTTGAGGTTCCGCTCAAGACCCTGTTCCAGCGCGGTAACCCACCCCGCGAACCGTAATAACCAGTGAGGGACTCTCCGCGTCCCTCTCAATCTTCGAGCGCAAACGTTGCACGTGCACGTTGACCAGGCGGGTGTCGGCCGCGTGGCGGTAACCCCACACCTGCTCCAGTAGCTCTTCGCGAGTGAAGACTCGCCACGGGGCTCGAGCCAGGGCGACCAGCAGGTCAAACTCAAGGGGTGTCAGGGCCACACTCTCTTCACCCCGACGCACCTCGTGCCTGGAGACATCGATGGTGAGGTCGCCGAGCGTCAGCTGCTCCTCATCGGCCTCATTCTGGCTGCGCAGACGCGCCCTCACCCGCGCCACCAGTTCTTTGGGCTTGAAGGGCTTGGGAACGTAGTCATCGGCACCAGCCTCAAGACCGGCGACAACATCGGCCGTATCTGAACGAGCCGTAAGCATGATGATGGGAACGTTTGAGACCGCCCGGATATCCTCACAGATCTGAATCCCGTTGCGGCCGGGAAGCATGACATCCAGCAGGACCAGATGGGGATCACAGGCTTCAAATGCAGCCTGAGCACCACTGCCATCAAAGCACTCAAAAACCTCAAATCCCTCAGAGCGCAGAACAATCCCAATCATCTCTGCGAGTGATGCGTCGTCATCGACAACAAGAATCCGTGAAGCCATATGCAGATCGTCCCATGATCAAGGCCCCCTGTCACCTGTACAGTCCGGCACAATAGGGAAATGAGTTCATATCCGACTGCCCCCTGGCCCTTCGACCCACAGAATCAGGGCTGGGGTGGCCCGCAAACCCCACCGCCCCCGGTCATTCCCTTCCACCCCCTGACCCTGGGCAACCTCTTCGACGGCACTTTCGCAGCGATCCGTTCCAACCCCAAGGTGATGTTCACTGTCGCCCTTGGTGTCTCGGGGGTTCTCGGTCTCATCTCGGGTCTCATCGCCGCAGTCCTGCCCGTCCAGGACCTGACCATCGGTGACGGCGTCACCTATGAGTACGAGGCTGGTTTCGACACCATGGTCCCCGTCTTCGCGGGGATGTCCGTCCAGGGGATAGCCGGGATCATCAGTGCCGCTGCCATCGTCCTCGTCACCGGCATGCTTGTCTTATCAGTCACCAACGCGGTGGTGGGGGTCAACCTTGATCTCAGAGCCACCTGGGAGGCTGTGAAGCCTCACATCTGGCGCCTGATCGGAACCGCCCTGCTGGTGTGGCTGATCATTCTGGCCCTGGTTGCACTGACGATCGCTCTACCCGTCACAATCCTCGTGGTGGGAATCGCCTCCGGCACCGAGAACTTCGGCATGATCACCCTGGTGATGGCCCTGCTCATCCTCGTCGGGATCGTCCTCATCGTGTGGATCAACATCCGCCTCTACTTTGCCCCCGTAGCAACGGTTGTCGAGGGTGCCTCTCCAACGGTGGCAATCTCGAGGTCGTGGAAACTGAGCCACGCAGCTTTCTGGCGCATGTTTGGGCGCGTACTCCTGATGGGCATCATCCAGTCGATCGTGGTTGGACTGCTCAGCGGCACACTGTCGATGCTGGTGGTTCTGGGAGGCTCCGTGATCCCCTGGTCTATCTCGGTCTTTCTGCTGACCTTGCTCACCAGCCTGGTCACGGGCCTGGCGATGCCATTCGTCGCCTCCTACACCTCGCTAATGTACGTCGACGAACGGATGCGCAAAGAGGACCTGGGAGCCAGCCTCCAGGCCGCCCTGGACGCCCAGCGCGCCTCCGGGGCAACAGCCTAGGCGACTACTCTTCCAACCCCTGCCCCGTGATGACCGTGAACCGGTCCCTACGGCGCAGGGGTGCATACTTATCTTCGCGGTCCTCGCCGCGCATTCGCACCGGCTCGTTCATCATTTCGGGGACCTCATCGACCTCCGGCTGACCAGCCACATCACGAATGGCTTCAACGAGGGCTAGCAGGTCGTCGGGGGATGGGGGCGCCGGATCGAAACGAGTCTGCAGGCGCACCACCTGCCAGCCTCGGGGAACGGTGAGTGATTCGGCGTGAACATCACACAGGTCGTAGGTATGAGGTTCCACCTGGGTGGCTAGAGGACCGAGAACCGCGGTTGAATCCTGGTAGTCATACGTCAGTGTGGCGACAGACCCCCGCGTGCAGCCGGGCTTCGAGCAAAGTCTCACTTGGTCTCCTCTAGAGAATCGGCAGCCCCAATCAAACTGAGCTGCCACGCCCAACTATGCTACCGCCCACCCGAGTCAGATCGGACTAGCCTTGACCCATGTCCGAGCACACCTACCGCAGCCCCGACCGACTTCGCCTTACCGCGTTGACATCCGGGATACCCCGTCCCAGCGCCCCGGTTGCCCCCGTGCGCCGCAGGGACCGCCACGGACGCGGAGCTCGCGGACCACGTTTCCATCCCGCGCTGCCGGTATGGGCCACCCGAAAGGAACGCTTTTACGAGGAGGTCGTGCTGGCGGTTTCTGATCTGTCAGCCCGCGAACCCGCCATCTCTGAGATCGAGTTTGGCATCCAGGACGTTCCCCCTTCCGACCCCGCCGAATGGGAGTCGCACGACGTCGTCCTCGCACGCACCTTCCCGCGGGACCGTAGGCGCGGCCTTGGCGACCGAATCGTCCTCTACCGCCTCCCCATCATGTCGAGGACGAAAGAAAGCGAAGTTGCCCTAGCCCTTCGCGTCATCCTGGCCGAACGTATCTGCGACGTCCTTGCCATTCACCCCGAAGACCTGCTGGGTTAGCATCAGCTCCGGTCCGGGAACAGTTCGACCAGCCTGGCCTGAGCCAGGACCCCTTCGGTTCCGAGCCCCGCAACGGAACGGATCTCCCCGGCCGGGGTTTCAACTGTGACGATGTAGGCGGCGTAGATCGGGGCAGTAGCCACCAGTTCGGCCTCGGTCTGAGACCTGAGGAGAGGGAACAGGACAGACTCTTGAGACCCGATGGTCTTGGTGGCGCCCTGCACCTCAACCTGGACTTCCTCATCACCGGTGTTAGCAACCACCACCGCAACGCTGACCCCCGTGAAGCCCAGTTCCCCAGCAACCTCTTCAATCTGTGTCACCGTCGGCATCTGGGCCCCGGTAATGGCACGCGCCGGTCCCACCACCGTTCGTGATCGGTAGTGACTATCGCGCACTTCGGGGTGTTCAGCTCCGACCGCAGTTTCGGTCACCGCCGCCACCAGGGGTTGATCACCACGGATAACGAGGGCGTACGCCCCACTGGGAAGGGCGGAAAGATCAACTGAGCTGGTCGCTCCGGAGCCTACCGAGAGACCTTCGGCACCCGGTAGGGGTTCCTCACCCCGCGCACTCAGAAGCGACACCTGCACCTCGGTTCTTTCCGCACCGGTGTTGCCAATGCGAAGGACCGAGTCACTGATTGAGCGCACCCCCGGGATGACAACGGTTTCCTCAGGGGCGGTTCCCGGACTGCGACTAAGTCCCAGGGGAACCTCACCGTCGAGGCCCGAGGTCTGTAACCAGGCCGCCACTCGGGAACCATCGGAACGCAGGACGATCATCGGGTTTTCGGTGTCATCGGCCCAGGCTGCGGGCAGCACACTGACGGTGGTGGCAGCGGGAACCGTGAACTGAACGGGAGTTTCCAGAAGTGAACCACTGTCGCCATAGAGCGAGGCCGTGACGTCGACCGCCTTCTCGGTGGGGTTCGACACCATCAGGATGGAGTTCTCACCGAGGGTGGTAGCACCCGAGGCAAAGGCCTGCTCACGACTGGGAATCGAGCAGCCCGTGGCCGTGAATGAGAGCAGGTCACCGGCGGATACTCCGGAGAGTGCCATGCCGGTAAGGTCACCGGCCTCGGAGGCGCTATCGAGAACGCGGACTTCACCGCCCCCGGTCAGGTCGATGCCCTCGCCCAAAGCCCAGGACTCGGTAGCGGAAAAGCGCGCCCTCCCCTGGTCAAAGTTTTCACTGAGAACCACCTCAACCCGGGTGGGGTCGATTATGCCCGGCGGGCACACCAGCGGAACCTCACCCATCTCGACCCGAATTGTTTCCGGCGAGGTCGTCGCAGGCTCTTCCGTGGTCTGCGGAAGCAGGACCGCACCTGTCAGTGCGAGGCCCAGGAGGCCGGCGCCCCCCAGGAACGGCAACCAGCGCGACGGTTTGGCGGGGTTAGACATCGCCTTCCTCCCCCTTTTCAAGCTGCGAGTCATCCTCGGGAACTTCCACTTCCCGCACCTCTGACTCGTAGCTGCGAACAGCCACCAGCCGGCGACCCTTAACTTTGCGCGGAACAGACAGGGTGAGAAGCAGCAGCAGTGTGACACCCAGGGCTGCCCACCACCAGTAAAGGTAGGGGGCCCGGTATGTGACCTTTAGTTCGCCGCCTCCACCGGGCAGTTCAAATGCCTGCCTCCAGCCACCCGTCCCCGGATCCGCCACGGGAATGAGGGGCTTGCCGTCGAGCGTGGCGCGCCAACCCGGATCAGCGGTTTCCGCCAGAACCAGGGTGCCGTAAAGGTCCGGCGAGATCTTGGCCTCGACACGAACGGCGTGCGAGGTCACAGGAACGGCAACTGCCTCCTCGCCCTCAACCCCCTCCGGCAGGATTCTGGCTCGGGCCGGAAGCTGTCCTCCCGGACGCACCCGCCACAGGGTTGACCCCTCGATGTTGCCGATACGTTCGAGGCCGGGGGTGGCATCCATAATCTCCTGAAGGGCATCAAAGCTCTCCGAGGTTGCGGAAAGAAGGATAATCTCCACGGCGTGATCCGCGAGAGCCGCAGCGGTCGCGCTGCCAGGCTGAGCCGTCAAGGTGGCGATGGTGGCCAGCAGGTGGTCGCGGGCAGCGCCCACCGACTGTGATGAGGACGAGGCCGGGGCCGGTGATGCCGAAAGGTCGGCCTCCTGGATCCCCACCCCCCGAAGCAGGTTGGCACGCACGACACCCGAGGACATACTGATGGTCAGCAGCCGCGCAGCGCGGGGTCCATTTTGAGCCTCCTGGGCAATCTTGGGAATGCGGGGAACGGAGGCGGGAGCGATAAACTGCCCCACCTTGCTCTCCGTCTCATCTCCAGGGCCATCTTCGTCAGAGTCCACTTCTCCCTCTACCCCACTTGGGACCTTGAGGAGAGGGTCGGACAGCTCGAGTTGATCCCCTGCCGCGGGCAGCTTGGGTTCCTGGGCCAGGGCCCCGGTGGGGCCGAGGACGAGCAGGCTGACCACCGCTACAACAGAGGCGAGCATCCCAAGCGTTGCGGGTAGTCCCCGTGCCCAGCGCCGGGCATGATCGAGCGTCGGCACCAGCTGCGCCACGGTGAGGGCATAGCCCGAGTAACCGGAGGCAACAGCTGCCACAAACGCCATTCCGGCGCCCGCGAGAAGGAGGGGTGAAGCCTGGGACGAACCCACAGCCCAGACTTCGGCCACAGAGAGGAGGATCAGGACGACACCGAGGAGCCACCACCCGCTCACCTGACGCCGACTCTCGCTGCTCTTCGAGGTGGTAACCAGGGCCGTCAGCAGGGCCCAGAGCGCCAGGACTGTCCCGGATGCTGCCCCGCCAATAACGAGAACGAGGGGAATCTGATGGGCTCTGGCAGCCTGCTCCAGAGTGAGCGTGGCCTCGGCCAGGGGAAGCGCCGCCGGGAGACCAGCGAGAACACCGAAGTCTATGGATCCCGGTGTTGAGCCCGTCAGCCAGGTGAGGAACCCTGAGAAATCACCGCGAACCACCTGGGCGATTAGTGACGGCAGGACGGTGACGAGACCGGGAACTGTCACCGCAATGAGAGCTGCCGCCTTCATCCTCGGACTCACCGGGGCCAGTTGGCCCCCGGGCGCGGTTGCAGTCCGTCTAGCCCCCGCCTGTACGCCAGCCACCACCGCAATGAAAGGAAGGACCAGCAGTGCTTGGGGTTGCGCCGCAACCACGACCGTTGAGGTGAGGCCGGCCAAACCGAGCCATGCCACAGGGTTGTGCGACGGGATAGCCGCAACCTCTTCAACCCCGCGGGCCACCAGGGCCACCGGCGCGTGCAGGCCGCGAACCAGGCCGGTGAGGACGAGGGGCAGGGAGAGGTAGAGGCAGAGGGCTGCAAGGTCACCCTGCATCAGCGTGAACAGCAGGGTCCCCGAGCTTGCCCACAGCGCCCCCAGGCCGAGGCGAACCACGGTGGACCGCGTGAAGGAGGAGGCGAGCAGCCAGCCCGCAGCCGCAGCCAGCGGGAGGGAGGCAAAGACCAGCAGGTCCCCGAAAGCCAGGGGCTCAACTCCCAGCAGGGCGAACGGTGCTGCAATCACACTGAGTGGAATCAGAAGTGGTGAGGACGGACCGACCAGACCATCCCCTGAAACCTGCCAACCACTGAACGCCTGGGCCACCAGGACGGTCCACTTAGAGGGGAGAGAGCCCCAGCTGCCCCCGGCTACACCGCTGGCATAGGGGTACCAGGCAAAGAGGGACACCAGGGTTGCCAGCGCAATGAGCGCCAAGAAGGCACCAAGCTCACGGTTGCGGTGCTGGCGAAGTGCTCCGACCTCGGCCTCCCCCAATACGACTTCCGTATCGGTTCCGCGGGCCAGAATCTTCCTCTGGTTGCGGCGGTAGCGGGTGATTTGGATGGGGCTGGCCTCAAGGGGGACTAGGACCCCACGCGGAACCCTGGTCACCTCGCGCAGGCGGCGACGCGCCCGCAGGAGCGCGGGAGTCATGCGAAGAAGGCGGAAGTAGGCAGTAATCTCGCCGAACGCCAGGGTGGGGTTCGGACTGAAAAGCCGGGCGAGAGCCCGCCCCAGGGTGAGGAAGGGGGCGGCGACCATCAGCAGGACAAGCTGCATGGGGGGCAGCGCCAGACCCCAGTTGTACATCTGGCTGGCCCGGCGTGCCCCAAACGAGGAACGCCCCTGATTGTCATGACCGTAGGAAACCTGGGCGTGCTCAATGACCGCCCTCGGGGCAACTACCACCCGGTAGCCGCTGAGCCAGAGTCTGCGACCGTACTCAAGACCGTCACCGAATGGTCCGAGGGCCGGATCGAGGCCTCCGCTTTCCACCCAGACAGTCGAGCGCACCAGCATGCCGGCGGTTCCTACCGCGAGGACGTCCTCGCGACGATCGTGCTGCCCCTGGTCAATCTCATCAGGTTCGACAATGTAGACACGTCGGGCTTTTGCGGTGGCGTCAATGCCGATCTCAAGGAGGAGGTCGGGACGCCCGAAGTGGACCTGCTTGGGGCCGACCACGCCAATATTGCCGCCGGGCTCACCCGTGGAGACCAGGACCTCGAGGGCATCATCGTGGGCGACCATGTCGTCGTGGAGTAACCAGAGCCAGTCGCATTCCAACGCCTCGGGAACGGCCTCTAAGGCCAGGTCGATGGCCTCACCAAATCTCTTGACACCGGGGGCGCTGACCCGAACAACCCGTGGGCCGTGACCGTTCTTCCCTTCGTCTTGAGGTAGGCCGAGCTCCTGGAGTGTCGAGCCCGTGATGTCTTCCGCCACCGGATCATCGTCACCCTCGCACGCCTCAACGATCAGGATGAGGCGCGGGGGAACCTGTTGCTGGAGGACCGAAAGAACCGTATCCAAGCGTCCCACGGGATCGGAGTCACGGGGGACGAGGGAAAGGACCACCAGGGCCGCGACATCCCTCTGTCGGGTTGGCTCTGGACTATCGGCCGCAGAACTAAAAGTCATCTAGCCGAGAAGGCGCTAGGAGACCGCACGTCGGAGGCGACGCCTCTCTCGTTCTGACAGACCACCCCAAATCCCGAAACGCTCATCATTCATCAGCGCGTAGTCGAGGCATTCTGCCCGTACCTCACACGAGGCACACACACTCTTGGCCTCGCGGGTTGAGCCGCCCTTCTCTGGGAAAAACGCCTCCGGGTCAGTCTGGGCGCACAGCGCCTCCTGCTGCCAGGCCAGGGGTCCATCGTCCGCGGCATCTTGAGCCTGGGTGCCCTGCACAACGGTGAACGTGATGGCGCCTTCACCAAAGATGTTCCACATGCTGCCCCCGGAAGATTAGTGCCGCACCCCGCGGCCCCCTAATTACACTGGTGTTGTTCGATGATTGTCAAGCGGAAGCCACAAACTCGAGCGCCTATCAAGGATCTACCCCGCGTGTCGCGAAGTCAGCGCGATGACGCGGGTTTATCATCTCGAGTTACCGGTTAGGCTGACGGTGTGAACCAACTTGATGCGACCGTACTCACCTCTTTGCTCTCTCCCCGGCCCGGCCCCGTGCTGACCTGGTTTGAGAGTCCCGCCATAAAACTAGATGGATCGGTTGACACCGCGCAGGGCAGGGACCGGATTGAGCTCTCCGGGCCCGTTGCGCGTCGCTGGATTGCCAAAACCGATAACTTCATGGCCTCAGAGTTCCCCTTCGGGGCCACCGGTTTCACCACCTCACTGCCAGCCCACTGGCGCACCCCGTTCTGGATTGCGGTGTGCTGGATGAGGGGGCTGGAGAAGCGAGCCGGAGGAACCACCGGGGGGCTCGATCTGGCAGTTAGTGACAGCCTGGGCTTCCTGACCGCGCTTCAGGAAGAGATCGGCCCGGACGTCCTCATCGCACAGACCACGGACTCGCTTGCTTTTGCCTGGCCCGGCGAGCTTCCCTTTGGGATCACCGACGGAATCGCCGATGTCATGTCTTACGCGGACGAGGTCGAGATGCCCCACACCGCTAACCAGGACACACTCCTGGTTTCCGAGGGGGTGGAATGGTTTTCAGCAGACCTGGCCGCAGGGGCTGCGCCCCTGACTCTCAAAGGCATCCTGGCGACCGACTACCTGGGTCTTGATGAAGAGGCACTCAATGACCTGGCGGGACAGCGCGTCCTCGTCACCACTGGCAACCCCACCCTGTTCACCGTTCAGCTGCTGCAACTATGGCTGCACGGAGCCAGTGTCGTCTGGGTGCCCGGGGGACATGACGCCGAACGCATCGGCAGTTCAGAGCGGGTCACCCTGACCATCGGAGAAGGGTCACCACACTCCGAGTAGGCATGCAGTTGCGAGGGCGACCTGTTCAACGGGTCGCCGCCTCATGCTGCGTGCCCGCCGAGCCACCTCAAGTCGCCCCCGCGCGGAAGTATCACAGAGGATCTCGTGCCATTTCATCAGCCCCTCAAGGAACTGCTCATCGCGTTCGGCATCAACCGCCGCGTTGAGGGCGACCTCGGTCATCAGCAGGAACTGCGAGCGGTAGTGACCGGAACGCAGCAGGTGCCAGCGGTTAACCTTCGCCCGGACTCCCCGGTGAGCCCCAGCCACGTTCCGTTCGTGCTGACGGTAGGCCACGTGGGGACGCGGGTCGATGGCCCAGGGCACCCCCGCACCGCGCAGGACCGCGTAGACGAACCAGTCGTGGACCGCAACGTCTTCCGACCCCCACTGCTCCAGATAGTCCACCAGGATCTTCCACGCCACGTAGTCAAACACGTAGGTGGATCCGGCTCCGGGGGCCTCGAAGATAAAGTCCCACTCGGTTTGAGGCTGATCCTTATGGATCACCGTCCTTGTTACCTCACCGTCCGGGAGGACCGTGAAGGCAGCGACATTCGAGGAGACTGCCCGCGCCCCGGCCTCGTGCATAAACTCAATCTCTTCGATGAGTTTGCGCGGCTGCCACAGGTCGTCCTGATCGGTGAATGCGGCGTACTGCCCCGGCTGAACGTCGAGGTGGCGCAGTGCGTAGAGGAAGTTGGCCGCCACCCCGGCCTCGCCCACCCGTTGTGGAAGGACCCGCACGCGCGAGTCGGTGGACGCCAGTTCCTCGGCCCACTCCCGTGTGTTGTCGGTCGACCCATCGTCAGAAATGACCAGGCGTACCTCGACATCCTCCTGGTCGAGGATGGTCTCTACCTGGCGACCTATCCACGGCTGCCCGTTATAGGTCGCCATGGCGATATTGACGACGGGTCGATCCATCACTCGGTCCTAGTGGCCCTTCTGTGCGTACTTGGCCTCAACGCGTTCCTTCTCGCCCTTCCACCAGTCCTCGTGCTCGGTGTACCAGCGGACCGTCTCTTCAAGACCCTCACGGAACGAGGTGAATGACGGGTACCAGCCCAGCTCTTCGTGCAGCTTGGTGGCGTCGATGGCGTAGCGCAGGTCGTGACCGGCACGGTCCGCCACGTGGTCGTAATCATCCTGCGGGTGACCCATGATCTCGTTGAGCATGTGGACGACCTCTTTATTCGAGGCCTCTCCGTCAGCGCCGATCAGGTAGGTATCACCGATCGTGCCCCTCTGCAGGATCTCCCAAACCGCCTCGTTGTGGTCGAGGACGTGGATCCAGTCCCGCACGTTGGCACCCTCACCGTAGAGGCGAGGACGAATCCCCACCAGGCGGTTGGTGATCATGCGGGGAATGAACTTTTCAATGTGCTGGTAGGGACCGTAGTTGTTCGAGCAGTTCGAGATGGTGGCCGGGATGCCGTAAGTGCGCATCCAGGCCCGAACCAGCATGTCTGAACCAGCCTTGGAAGCCGAGTAGGGCGAGGACGGGTTGTAGGGGGTCGTGGGCGTGAACTTGGCGGGATCATCCAGTTCCAGGTCACCGTAAACCTCATCGGTGGAGACGTGGTGGAAGCGAGTGCCGTACTTGCGCACGGCCTCGAGCAGGGTGAAGGTACCGATCAGGTTGGTCTGGATGAACGGTGCCGGACCGGTGATCGAGTTGTCATTGTGGGACTCTGCGGCAAAGTGGACCACGGCATCGGCATCGCGGACGACCTCGTCCACAATCTCCATGTCAGCCACATCCCCGCGGGTGATGGTGAGTCGCTTCGCCTGCTCCGGGGTGATGTCAGTTAGCGAGCTTTCGTTAGCCGCGTACGTGAAGGAGTCGAGGACGTTGACATCGACCTCAGGGTGGTCATTCAGAAGGGTGTGAACGAAGTTTGCCCCGATAAACCCGGCTCCCCCAGTTACGACGATACGCATGTGTGCTCCTCTTCTGGCGCTTCTTGGCCCCTCGCGAGGTCGGGTCCGACCTGGCACTGGAGCCGGTTACGATTCAGTTAGATCAACGCCAGTCTAGCCGTGCTTCCACGGAGAGAAACGGAGGACGGATGTCCAACGGTACGAGAACCACCGCCGTGGTGGTGACCTACAACCCTGACGCATCCGAACTGACGGCGCTGCTCAGCGCACTTCTGCCGCAGGTTTCCACCGCCGTGGTCGTCGATAATGGTTCGAAGAATGAGGGCGCGGTCGCTGAGATCACCTCCAACCTCAACGCGGTGTTTCTTCCCCTGGGTGAAAACCTGGGGATCGCCACCGCGCAAAACCGCGGGATTACCTGGGCCATGAAGCGTGGGACCGACTATGTTCTGCTTTCCGACCAGGACTCAGTTCCGGCCCCCGACATGGTTGAGAAGCTGCGAGAGTGCTTTGAGAACCCCCCGCTGCCGGATCAACCCACCGGGCTCACACTGCTTTCCGTTGAGGACGAAGAGGGGCTGGCGCAGTTCCCGGGCAGCGTTCTAACCGGCCCTGTGGCTGCAGTGGGCCCCGTGCCCCTTGATGACCGCGGTGGTGAGGTTGAAAACGCCCTCGTCTACTCGTTCACCAAGTGGGGCGCAATGCGGCGCCAGGTCCCCGGCCCTGGTCAGGCTTTGGCCGTCCCCTTCGTCCTCGCCTCCGGGTGCCTCATCTCTGTTGAGGCCCTGCGGGAGGTGGGTCCGATGAACGGCTCCCTCTTCATCGATCACGTCGACCTGGCCTGGTGCCTGCGTGCCCTCGAAGACGGCTACCGCATTCTGGTCACCGGTGACGCCCTCATCTACCACTCCCTGGGTGATGAGGTGGCGAAGGTTCCCGGACGTAAGCAACCGGTTCACCTTCACTCCGCCGTCCGCAACTACTACATCATGCGCAACACGCTGCTTCTGCAGTCGGCCAGCTTTTTGCCGTCGCGTTGGAAGCGTCGCTACCTGATGTGGATGGTGAAGTATATGGGCTACTACATCCTGGCGCCCGGGCGGAGGCAGCGGGTCCCCCTGCTAACACGGGGGGTGCGCGATGGCATTATGGGGAGAGTTGGCCCACAAAAGACCTGGAAGCGGTCTCGTTAGCGTGAAAAGGTTACCTATCCTGGCAAGGCTCGGCAGTTTGCCATGGGTACTACCGAGAGTTTCTGTTGCCTAGACCGAACTACTCTATGTTGACTACGCCGACCGCTGTGACGCCCCAATCCTTCCCGCCCGTTTCCAAGGGCAAAGAGGAGAAGCCTGCCCGCTCGGCCCATAGAGGGGATATCCAGGGACTGCGCGCGATCCTCATGGCGCAGGTTCTCCTGTTCCATGCCTGGACTATCGGCTCCCCGATTGGGGTGGATGCTTTCATCCTGGTTTCGGCCTACCTAATGACGTCCTCATTCGTGAGACGCTCTGAGGCCGGTCACATGCCGTTCTTCATCGAACGCTGGGGCAACACTTTCAAGAGACTGCTACCTCCCCTTGTCGTCACGGTCCTAGCCACGCTTGGAGCCTCCTTCCTGCTGCTGCCAGCCACCCGCTGGTACGAAACCACGGTGCAGTCTTTTGCCTCCCTCACCTACTGGGAAAACTGGCGCTTAGTCCAGGTCGCCTCTGACTACTACGCCAACGATCACGGCCTCTCCAGCCCACTGCAGCACCTGTGGTCGATGTCGATGCAGGGACAGATCTTCCTGCTCTGGCCCGTGCTCATGAGCCTCTGTGTGCTGTTCGCCCGCAAGATGGGCGTGAGCATCCGTAAGACGGTTGCCGTGGCTTTCGGTCTTCTAATGGTCGGCTCACTGGTGTGGCTTGTGCTTTGGGCGCCACAAGATGGTTCGGTCTACTTCGATACCCGCGCCCGCATCTGGGAGTTCGCCTTCGGCTCGATGGTGGCCGCCCTCGCTCCACGGCTCAAGCTCGGCAAGCGTGCCTCCGCCGTAATCACCGCGATCGCTCTCGCGGTTCTATTGCTCTTCTGCCTGGTTTCGATCGGCACGTACCCGGGCCCCATGGCAATCTTCCCCATGGCTGCAACCAGCGCTCTCCTGCTCTACGTCCCTAACCTCAAGGGCGGTGGGACCGCGAAGATTCTCAACTTCGCACCGCTAGTCGCCCTAGGCGATATCTCCTACTCGGTCTACCTGGTGCACTGGCCCATCTTCGTCCTCTACCTGGCCAGCACCGGCCAGGCGCGACTGAGCTTTGTCGAGGGCATCCTCTTGATTGCCATCTCGATTCTGGTTGCGTGGGGACTCGCCAAACTGGTTGATGATCCACTACGCAAACTCCCCTGGGCCAACAAGTCGACACGCAACAAGTACCTCGTCGTCGTCATCAGCCTCGCCATCGGCCTGGCTCCAGTCGGAGCCGTCTACTGGTGGATAAACACGGCCGCAGGCCGCGCCGAGCAAGCCGCCGCCGATGAACGCGCCGCCGCGCTGGCCCTCCAACTGGAGTACTACAAGGCCATCCCCGAGACCGGTCTAGGTTCCGCAGAGTTCCCAGGCTCACGCATCCTCACCGAAGACCGAGGCGAACCCAACTTCTACGAAGCTCCGATCCCCGGCCCCCTAGAGGGCCTCCACTTCTCCGGTTGGCCAGGCAAATGCGCCGACGCCTTCCACGAGGCGGTCGGCGGCAATGCAATAAACTGCTACGTGTTCGGAGACCAAGAAACTTCCGAGGCGCGAGTCATGGTCGCGGGCAGCAGCCACGCACAGCAGGATCTAGTGGCTCAGATCACTCCCCTAATGAAGGCCAACAACTGGTCTGGGTACACCGCGGTTCTCGGTGGTTGCTCTTGGACGCTTCCGGGGATTGACCTCGACATTGAGGATCCTGCCAAAGCCAAGGCCTGCAATGACTTGAACAAAGGTGTCCTCGAGCAGATTGATGAACAAGACATCGACTATGCATTCATGGTCGTCACCACAACCAACAATGGGCCGACCAAGGAGGAGCTGGTTCCAGGCATAGCCGACCTCATCAAGGAACTCACCGACCGTGGCGTCACCGTCATCGGAATTCGGGACAACCTCCGCGCCGACTTCGACCTGAGGGAGTGCTCAGATGAGCGCCCAGCAGACAAGTCCTACGGCGGCTGCTTGCTGAAGGAAAGCGTCTACTTCCCCGACGTTGACCCGACCCTGGAACTGCAGCAAATCCCAGGCTTCCACATGGTCGACTACCGCGACCTCTACTGCACCGACGGTGTCTGCCCAACCATCATCGGCAACGTAGCCGTCTACATGGACTCCAACCACATCACGGGCGAGTACGCAATCACTATGGCACCAGCCTTCTCCGAACGCGTGGCGGAGACTTTGGGACTGCAGATGCCGTCGGCACCTGCAGATGGGACGAAGTAGCCTGCCGCGTTTGCTGGAACCCACGTACTCGAAAGAGTGGAGCGAAGCTTTTTCCAGTCTGCTGCAGTGGGGGATCGCCTTCCCTCGCTGTTGCAGGCTCTGGGTGACGGCCTTCTGGGGAGAGTTGGACCACAAAGACGCTGATCACGGCCTCGTTAGCCGGAAAAGGGCAACTATCATGACATGTCCCGTTTATCCGCTGTGCGGAGTAATCGGGCCTTCTACTGCCTAGACCGAAATGCTCTGCTTTGACGCTCCCCACCGCTGTAATGCCCCCGTCCTATCCGCCAGCAAGTCAGGCAAAGAAGAAGCCTGCGCGCTCGGCCCATCGGGGAGATATTCAGGGCTTGCGCGCGATTCTCATGGCTCAGGTTCTCCTGTTCCATGCTTGGACTATCGGCTCCCCGATTGGTGTGGATGCCTTCATCTTGGTCTCGGCCTACCTGATGACTTCCTCATTCGTGAGGCGCTCTGAGGCCGGGCACATGCCGTTCTTCATTGAACGTTGGGGCAACACCTTCAAACGGCTCCTGCCACCCCTAGTAGTCACGGTCCTCGCAACTCTCGGGGCCTCTTTCCTGATACTGCCGGCTACCCGCTGGTACGAGACGACCGTGCAGTCTTTTGCCTCCCTCACCTACTGGGAGAACTGGCGTCTAGTTCAGGTTGCCTCTGACTACTACGCCAACGATCATGGGCTTTCCAGTCCACTGCAGCATCTGTGGTCGATGTCGATGCAGGGACAAATCTTCCTGCTCTGGCCAGTCCTGATGAGTCTGTGCGTCCTCTTCGCTCGCAAGATGGGCGTGAGCATCCGCAAGACTGTTGCCGTTGCTTTCGGCCTCCTCATGGTTGGCTCACTGCTCTGGCTGATTCTTTGGGCCCCACAAGATGGTTCGGTCTACTTCGACACCCGCGCCCGCATCTGGGAGTTCGCCTTCGGCTCCATGGTCGCCGCCATCGCCCCACGTTTGAAGCTGGGGAAGCGGGCCTCTTACATAGTTACCACCATTGCACTGATCGTCCTGCTGGTCTTCTGCTTGATCTCAATCGGCACCTACCCGGGCCCGATGGCAATCTTCCCCATGGCGGCCACCAGTGCTCTGCTGCTTTACGTTCCTAATCTCAAGGGCAATGGCACGGCAAAGATTCTCAACTTCGCACCGCTGGTCGCCCTGGGCGATATTTCCTACTCGGTGTACCTAGTGCACTGGCCTATCTTCGTCCTCTACCTAGCCAGCACCGGCCAGGCGCGACTGAGCTTTGTCGAGGGCATCCTCTTGATTGCCATCTCGATTCTGGTTGCGTGGGGACTCGCCAAACTGGTTGATGATCCACTACGCAAACTCCCCTGGGCCAACAAGTCGACACGCAACAAGTACCTCGTCGTCGTCATCAGCCTCGCCATCGGCCTGGCTCCAGTCGGAGCCGTCTACTGGTGGATAAACACGGCCGCAGGCCGCGCCGAGCAAGCCGCCGCCGATGAACGCGCCGCCGCGCTGGCCCTCCAACTGGAGAACTACAAGGCCATCCCCGAGACCGGTCTAGGTTCCGCAGAGTTCCCAGGCTCACGCATCCTCACCGAAGACCGAGGCGAACCCAACTTCTACGAAGCCCCCATCCCAGGTCCTTTAGAAGGCAATCATTACAGCACCTGGCCAGACAACTGTACTGAAGCGTTTAAGGAAAAGATTGGTGGCGAGCTGGATAACTGCTTCTCGTTTGGGGACCAAGACACCTCCGCTGCCCGAGTCATGGTCGCAGGCAACAGCCACGCAGAGCAGGATCTAGTGGCTCAGATTACCCCGCTAATGAGCGCTAACAACTGGTCTGGATACGCAGTACTCCGTGGTTGGTGTCCATGGACCATCCCGGGGATTGACCGTGGCGAAGAGGATCCCGCCGCGGCCAAGGCCTGCGATGACATGAACAGGGGTGTCCTCGAGCAGATTGATGAACAAGACATCGACTATGCATTCATGGTCGTCACCACAACCAATACCGGGCCGACCAAGGAGGAACTGGTTCCAGGCATAGCCGAACTCATCAAGGAACTAACCGACCGTGGAGTCACCGTCGTCGGCATCCGTGACAACCTCCGCGCCGACTTCAACCTGCGCGGATGCTCTGACCAGCGCCCAGCAGACAAGCCCTACGGCGGATGCCTGTTGAAAGAGTCCGTCTACTTCCCCGACGTTGACCCGACCCTAGAACTGCAGCAAATCCCAGGCTTCCACATGGTCGACTACCGCGACCTCTACTGCACCGACGGTGTCTGCCCAACCATCATCGGCAACATCCAGGTCTACATGGACTTTAACCACATCACGGGCGAGTACGCCTCCACTATGGCACCAGCCTTCTCCGAACGCGTCGCAGAATCCCTTGGACTATTAATGTTGCCAGAGAATTCAGAGTAGGGGTTGAACTAGCGGATCTTAGGAGGCTGCCGGGGCTGCCTCGATCTCGGCTTCCACTTTCTCCATATCCATTGCCTCAAGCTGCTCAGCCTTGGTCACTGCAAGCATGATTGCGAAGATGATCGCCACCACGCCGCCGACCAGTTTCCCTGCCATGACGGGCACAATCAGGGTGGGCTGGAAGTTCGCCGTGAACGAGAGATGGTCACCGAAGAGGAATGCCGCGCAAACTGCGAATGCAAGGACAATAACCTTGTCGCGTGCCCGCAGCTTCTCCACCATTGCCAAAGCTGCCAGGACGTTTGCGGAAGCCGCGAATAGACCCGTGGTTGCTTCTGGGCTCAGTCCAACCACTCGACCGGCCCCGGCCAGGGGCTTTTCCAGATACTTCTGCATCAGGTAAACCATTGGGAACGCGCCGCAGAGCATCATGCCGATGGCTCCTGACACTTCCAACGCCCGGAACGGATCCACATCGTCTGCGATGATCGGGTCGAAGCCAAAGGATCCGAAGATCTTGGAGAACACTCCGGTGAAGTACTCGACAACAACAAGTACAAAGACGATCTTTAGCGCGGCTTCGAGCACCTTACCGAAGACGATAAAGCCTTTGATCATTACATCAGGGGCGAACTTCAGTCCCAGTGCGAGCGCCACACAGACGATCAGCAGTGGCACCAGGTTCAAGAAAATTTCGCCAAAGCCGAGGGCCAACTGGTAGCGCGCATCTGCGTTAGTCGAGATTCCCTCGCGGATCAGCGGGTTCGAGAAGGCAATGATGGAGGAGGAGACCAACACGCCAACCGGAATAGCTAGGAGACCACTCATAACACCCAGTGCGAGGAACTTTCTATCCTTCTTCACCAGCATCTTGAGGGCAACGGGGATGGTGAACACGATGGTTGCGCCAGCCATGTAGCCGGTCATCATCGCCATGATCCACCCCTCTCTGGTCTGTGCTAACGCATCCGCCAGCTGGTATCCACCCATGTCGACTGCGATGAAGGTTGTGGCTGCCATGGCAGGGTCCGCTCCGAGCGCTCCGAAGGCCGAACCGAAGACATTTCCTACGAAAGCAGTCAGGTAGGGGGCTGCTGCCATGATTCCCGCAACGGGGAGGAAGATTGGGCCGATTGAGTCGATACCTGCGACGAACTGCTTACCCAGCTCGCTGTCCGGACGAAATGCAGACGCCAGACCTCCTGCTATGGCACAGACCATGATGATATAGACAATGATTGTCCCGATAAGTTCCATACGCTTAGCCGTTCTGTGTTGAGTTCAGGAGTGAGTCAGTCGAGCCATCGTTAGCCGCCTGCCCATAGAGTTTCAGCGCCGCCGCACCATAAGTTCTCGCGGCCCGGTACCAGAGGTAGAGCCACTCGCCCACCGGATCCCCGGTAGCAGTCTTATATAGCGCCCAGACGAACCAGTAGTACGACGACAACCCAACGAAAGCGAGGGAGTGCCGTAGTTCCTCAGGCGACGCTTCCCGCTCGAAGTACATGTTGATGACATCTTGGGCCTGCTCCAAGGTGTAATCCGAGCAGCAGATGAATGTTCCCAAGTCGCTGGCGTAGTCAGCCATCGCCGAGTACTCCCAGTCGATCAATTCCATCCGGTCACCTGCTACCAAGAAGTTCGGCGCATAGAAGTCGTTGTGGCAGAGCACCGGCTCCACCTCATCGCTCGCAACGAGCTCAGCCAAACTCCTAGCAACCTGGTTCATTTCGGCGAAGTCAGGAAACTCGGGATAGCGCCTTGAGCGCAGAAATCCAACAATCTCAGATGCCTTTTCAAAAATATCGAAGGACCATTCTGAGCTGGCACCACTGGCGTGTAGTCGTCGAGCTAGCTCCATGGCACGGGCAACGTGGTCGGCGTTGTGATAGTCGAAAGGGATGCAGTTCTCGACGTACGTTGAGATCTTCCACCCGATTTTGGGGTCCTCGTAGACAAAGGTGGTGTCGATGCCAAGTTCCTTGGCGATTTCTTGGGATCGAGCCTCGGCTGCCCGGTTGATAATCTCATCGGTGCCGGCGCCAGGGTGCCTATAGACGTAGGTTCTCTCAGTGTTTCCGCCAGTGACGTCGAACCGAAAGGAAAGGTTCGTGAGACCTTCCTTGATGGGGACGATTCCGCCGATCTGCGCTCGTTCGCATCCGAGAACTCCGCAGATGTTGTCAAAGATTGAAGAGTCGACGTTGACGATGAAGTCCTGATCAAACTCCGCTAGGTCCCTGACTGAGTCGAACTCGAAGAGAACTCCAGAGGGGTACTCTCGTACCACCATTGACAGACTATCCATATGGTCGATATAGATGTCTTCCCATAGCTTTCCGCTCGTCTCTGGGTCGTCATAGACGTCGCTCAGGATCTCCTTGAACCGCGTCGCAAAGGCACGGTCGAAGTAGGCATGTCCAATCATGACGAGCGAGTCTCGACCACCTACCGTCACATCCGTAATCCGTCCCGACGGGGACGCGACAATGCAGTACTCATCGGTCTCTCCTTCGACGAACTCTGCGGAGTAAAACGAGCGGTACACATAGGCATCGAAGGGATTGGTGACGAAGTAGTTGTCCGAAGAGCAAATGTAGGTGTTTCCGAGGCTCTCGACAACTAGGGCAAGGCTGGAATGGTTGTTGCGGACCGCATAGTCTTCGTTGACAACGGTCTTGATCCCAAACTTGTCTTCAAGATAGAAGAAGGCCTCCTTCATGTATCCGACGACCACGGTGATGTCGCTAATACCAACTTCTTGAAGCTGCCGTATCTGTCTCTCGATAAGCACCTCACCCCGGACCTCAAGAGTTCCCTTGGGCCGCTCGTATGAAACAGGTGCAAAGCGCGAGGAGAACCCCGCTGCCATGATGACCGCATTCCGCACTCGATAGGGCTCAAGCTCCTCTTTGCCGCTGCTAGTGATCTTGCGATCAGCAATGTAACCGAGAGCGACCAGCTCCCGGACTACGCTGTTAACGGTGCCGAGTGCCAGCTCCGTTCGGTCTGCCAGATCCCGCTGAGTTAGTCCATCCGGGGAATCCAGAAGTGCAAGAAGTACATCAAACTGATTATGTGTAAGAGACACTGCCAACCTTCGTTCGAGAACCGGAATCTTCCAGTTTGTTCGAACTAAAGATACACTCACTAACTGTCGAACATGCCTCGCGGTCTAGCGTTTTTCAGCACATCTTCTAGAGTCGAGGCATACTCCTCCGAGCGCGCCTCCCACGTCCATTTAGCGATCTCCTCTGCGCCTGAAGGCTTCAGAGGGTTCTCCAGCATCTGGCGTAGTGTGGAAACAAGGGCTGGAACTGACTTTTCGGTGGCAACCAGAACCGGAAACCCCTCTGCCACGAGTCGTCGTGACCCGGGGACAGGATATGCAACGACTCTTCCTCCCTCCGCGACTGCTTCCAACATGACGATTTGGAAGCCTTCTGAAAGCACCGAGGGGTTAACCAAAGTCGCACCCCGAAGTTCCTCGCGCACTTCCTGCGAGTCGGCACGCCCACGTATATCGACCAACTGATCGACGCCGAGTTTTCGCGCCATCTCTCGCGCTTGGTCCAGGTCTGGACCATCCCCCAAGAGCGCTCCGGTGACCGGATATCCCTCGTCACGAAGCTGAGCGAAGGCGGAAAGATAGTCATCCCACCCTTTGCCTTCGACTACACGTCCGACGAACACTAGGTGGCTCGCCTGATGAACTGCGGTGCTTTCAGATTCTGGGGCCACGATGGCGTTGTAAAAGACGCCTGCATTACGTCCGCTGAGTCGTTTCACGAACTGTATGACCTCTTCAGAGACCCCGAGCACGTGGCTCGCTCCGCGCATGACAGCTCGGCCAAGGGTGTAGTCGACCATTCTGCTGGCAAGCCTCATCGCGAAGGAACCGCTTGCAACAAAGTCACTGCCATGCTCGGTGTGAATGATGGGTATCCCTGCTCGGCGAGCTGCGCGCATCCCTACATAGCTCATCGGGAAGAATCGCGTGTGCGTGGCAACAACGTCGATGTGGTTCTGTTTGAGGAACTTCGCGAGGCGTTTAGTAGTTCCCCAGGCCGGAAAACTGATGATGTCGGCGATGGGAAAGTGTGCTTTACCCGTGTATACACGCACCGAGCCACGCTTGCGTCGTCCGGAAGAACTGTCGAGTGTCACTACCGTAACCTCATGCCCTAACTTGGCGAGGCCTTGCGTGAGGTGGTCGACGTGTCGTTCCAGGCCACCCACTCGTGGGGGGAAGCTGTTGACAATCATCGCAACTTTCATTTCATTTCCCTCCGCTAAGGACTCTCTTCTGCCGTACCAAGTGGGTATAAAGGATTACGCCGAAGAACAGGGCGAGGACGAACATCGACGCCCCGTAGGCGAGCGAAGCCCCCATGATACCAAGACGAGGTACCAGAACTTCGGAAAGGCACCAAACCAACAGTGCAGCGATGACGTAGCCAACTAGTAGTGCGTGCTGCTTACGCATGGTGGTCAGACCGTAGTACAGGATGATCGCGACAGAGTTGAAGGCACCCCCGGCGACTAGGACAAGCAGTTCGCCTCTGAAACCGTGCAGGTCTACCGCGTAGAGGAGGTTGAGGATCGGGATGCCAACAAAGTAGACCACCGCCCCGGTGAGGACGAACGCTCCCAGTACCCCTTGAAGACCTCTAACGATTAGCTTCGAAAAACCCTCCACGTCCGACGTTGCCCATCTCGTCGCCATGCGGGTCAGGAGCGGGCGGAAAATAAACATCGCCAGGATGTTGATAGCCAGCGCTGGCATGAACAGGATCGCGTAATACCCCTGGTAGTCAGCGTCCATGAACTTCTCAATAGCAAACCGAGGCGCGTTCGCCAAGTACATGGCGAGGAAGCCTCCCGCGAAAAGCGGGAAGCAAGCCACCAGTAAAGAACGCATCGGGCCGAATGCAAAGGAAGGCCGAAGGTTAAACATCTGGCGGGCTGGGGGCACGATCAGAACCACGAGGGCCACTGTTGACGCAAGAATGGTCAAACTTGTCGCAAATAGTAGGTCCGTTGTGATCCACAGTGTCACCGTGAACACGGACATGGTGACTAGAACGCGGAAGAAGTTGGCTCGACCCGCAATATCCAATCGGCCGAGGCGCTGGAACTCACCGTAGAAAACATCCTCGAAGGCATCAAATATCCGTAGCGACGCAACTAAAAGCACTACGACCACACCGTCGGTCACCCGCCCAATGAACAGGGTGTAAACAACGATGGCGACCGCCATAAGGATCACCGTAATAATGCGGGTGGCGTAGTAGGTGCCGAACGAGTGACGCTTGTTGACATCTGTCGCCTGGAAGGGCCTCACCTCGTAGGTACCAACGGTTTGAAACTGCTGCCCAATAGCCGTCGCTAGCGAGTAGATGCCTCCCATTGCGACCCCACCTACTCGGGTCACCACTAGAAGCATCAGGACCATTGAAATGGATCCCAGCAAGCTGCTGGCTGTGTTCCAGATATAGTCCTGTCCCAGCTGCGACTTTGTCCGAGAGGACACTACACCGGATCCACTTCCGCATAGGGTCCAAGGTCAACAAAGTAGGGCTGGTGATTCTTTCGCCTCTCCACGGGAGGTAGCTCCATGTAGGCCCCGTAGCCCCGCGTCAAGATGACGTCGGCTTCATGAGGCAATGGAAATGTCATTCCCTCAAACGGCGCGTCAACCGAGGGATAGAGCTCCTCGGAAGAAACTTGCCACGCTTCGGGAGTACGGTCCGTAAAGTCTGTAAACATTCCGGTCCGAGCATTCTCGGACCGGCGCGCTGCGCGCTCCCACCTCTCTTGCAGAGCTCGTGGAGTAACTCGCAGGACTTTCATTGCATAATATACGACGGCCGTGGCGGCATGAATGACCCTGCTCAATGCAGAATCGAACCCTAGGTAGGGCTTCGGGGTACCCTGCAAGTACATGAGACGCCCCCAAAACCAAGCCTCCTTGATCTGCCTGCGATATTCCTTAGGATCCGCTGGAACGGCGTCAAAAGGAAAGATGTCAATGGCCAAAGGCATGCGGTAGGGGCTGTGCTTGATGAACTCGGAGACGAACACCGTGTTCCGTAGCCCCAAGATCGAGAACATGTTGGGAAAATCTGCATTCACCCTCGAATTCTCAATCACATACTCGGACTTTAGGAGAGCAGGGGCTTCTTGAAGAAAGCGCTCGTAGTCGGATCTCAACATGCAGACGTCAACGTCATCGTCCCAAGGAATGAACCCCTCGTGGCGAACAGCGCCGATCGCTGTGCCGCCATAGAGGGTGTAAGGGATATCAAGGTCTGTGCACACTCGGTCAAACTCAGACAAGCATTTCGTTAGCAGTTCCTGAATACGCCTGAGCAAGAGGGTATCGTCGTAATCCTTAAACAATATGGCTCCTAAAGATTCGTTAGATGTTGCAGGTGAAGTTAACTGATAGGAAACCCCAGTTTGGTCTCCGGCCCGCAGTTCTCAGTCAGAGTCCTGATGGATGTCAGCCGACTGCTGTTTTCCTTCCAACCGCTTAACACGCAGTGAAAGAAGTGCAACCTCTTCAGCAAGCCTGCGTTCAGTATCTGCTGACTTGGAAAGATCCACACTAAACTGCAGAGTCATCAGCAGGAGGACGATCCCGCCCACAAATAGGCCTAGATTGAGTGGAACCTCGACCCCGAGGTGAACGGAGAGGAACTTAAGGACACCGGGGAAGATCGAGATAATCACGACGATAACGCCGATCAGGATCCACCACGTTGCGTAGCGCTCTTTCATGCGACCTGAACGCAGGTTGTAGAAGATCGCGGCAAAGACAATTAGGGCGAAGACTATCCCAAAGATGTAGCTAGTCGGACTCACTGTGGTGACCTCCCTTTTCGCGATGGGGACTCTCGGTGAGTGCAATAGCCAGTGCGAACCAGGCCCGCAGGAGGAAGCGGGTTGACTTCAATGCACCGTGCGACGGATCTCCTCCGGCACGCTGACGCATCTCTACGGGCACCTGACGGATCCGCAGGCCCTGCCGTGCTCCAATAGTCAGTGCTCCAACTGTGTCCCCGAGGTACTCGGCGGGGTAGTCCCTTGAGAAGAGAGCAATCGCCTTACGGGAGTTCAGCTTAAAGCCCGAAGTGGTGTCGGTCAGTTTGGTCCGGACGACCGGTGAGAGCACCTTGGACATGACGCTCATTGCCCACTTACGTGGACCCTTCGCGGCATAGTCGCCTTTTCCAGCGAAACGCGCTCCAATGACTAGGTCGGCGTCTTCGTCTTGGGCTTCTTGAAGCAGAAGAGGAATGTCCTTCGGATCGTGCTGGCCATCCGCATCCAGTTGGACGGCCCAGTCATAATCATTGCGGTGGGCGTAAAGGTAACCTGTTCTCATCGCAGCACCGACCCCAAGGTTGAGCGGTAACTCAAGTACCGCGACACCTCGGGATTCGGCGACTGCAACTGTCTGATCGGTGGAACCATCAGAGACGACAAGAACGTCAGCTTCTGGGACTTCAGTGCGAAGCTCATCAAGGACTGCCCCGATGGTTTCAGCCTCATTCCAAGCAGGAATGATCACCAGCAATCTTGGGTACTTGCCATGCGAACCACTCTTGTTGCTCGCTTGCCCACCTTCAGTTTTCATCTCGGGATGGGGTTCCTAATCCTGTTCCTGCTCAACGAGGTCGACTAGGTACTGACCGTAGCCTGACTTGATGAGGGGTTCAGCGACCTTGAGAAGCTCTTCGTCGCTGAGGAAACCCTTGCGCCAACCGACCTCTTCCGGCGAGCCAATCTTCATACCCTGGCGATCCTGGACGGTGCGGATGAAGATCGCGGCATCTGAAAGGTCGTCGAACGTTCCGGTGTCCAGCCAGGCCGTGCCACGTGGTAGGACCTGTACCGTCAGCTCGCCGCGCTGCAAGTACTCCTTATTGACGTCCGTGATCTCGTACTCTCCGCGCGCTGAGGGCTTCAACTCTTTGGCGATCTGCACGACCGAGTTGTCGTAGAAGTAGAGACCGGGAACCGCATAGTGGGACCGCGGGTGCTCAGGCTTCTCCTCTAGGGAAACTGCCCGATTGTCATCATCAAACTCAACGACGCCGTAGGCCGAGGGGTTTGAGACACGGTAGGCAAAGACAGCGCCGCCCTCAAGGTCCGTGAGGTTCGAGAGTCGGGTTCCCATGCCGGGACCATAGAAGAGGTTGTCACCAAGTACAAGAGCAACCTTGTCGTCACCGATGAAGTCAGCACCAATCACAAAGGCCTGTGCAAGCCCGTTCGGGACCTCCTGCTGCGCGTAAGTAATGGAAATTCCGAACTGGGAGCCGTCTCCAAGGAGACGCTCAAATCCGGGGGCATCATGCGGGGTTGTGATCACCATGATCTCGTCGATTCCCGCCAACATCAGGGTCGTCAGTGGGTAGTAGATCATCGGCTTGTCGTAGACCGGCATGAGTTGCTTCGAGGTTCCGAGAGTCAACGGGTGTAGGCGTGTGCCTGACCCCCCTGCCAGAATGATTCCCTTCATGGTTATCCAATCCTTTGAGTTGCGATAGTTCGAGCTGAGTTCCGCTGGTCCCAACCTTACTCAGCACCGCAGGACGTTCCTGCGACGCATGTGGGAGCAACGTCAAGATAAGGAGTGCACCCGACCCGACTGCGAAGGCAAGTGCCCCTCCACCCCATACCAGTTTCGCTGGAATCGACCACGGCCACCAAGCTGCATCTCCCATGGGAGTGTAGGCGTTATAAAGCCCTGAAGCGTACCTGAGAAAAGTGTTTCTGAGGGTAAATCCATTGGAGACCGAGATGATGAGCCAGAACAGAACCTGCTGGAGCGGCGCGTCAAGGATCGGCTTGCCGCGCTTAACCGTTTGTACCCAGACCAGCAAGAAAACACCCAGTAGGGGGAGCATGTAGCGTCCCTGGTAATAGAAGACGGGAAAAACCTGACGCATCGTCATCGAGACAACAGGGACCCCAACCAACGCACCAAAAAGCACGAGAGATGCCAAGCCCTTGCGCCAGTTCAGTTCTCTCGCGCCAATGAACAGAAGCGCACCGAAAAGCACAATCATCGTCAGGGTTGAGGCGGACCGCAAAGGAACATCAAACCAACCGGGTCCCCATTCCACTCCCCAGAATGCTCCGATGTACTCTGGGAGCGTCATCAGATTGTTGGTGAATATATGGATCATGGAATCGTCTGGGTGAGTCGGCCATCCGCCGTCGCTCGTCAAGTTTCCAGTTTGAGTCGTGGACAAAAGCACCGCGATACCACAGAAGCCCAAAACCGCAGAAAGAATGAGTTCAGGCCTTAGTCGTCTGCCAAAGGGCAACAGGAACCAAATAGCAAGTGCCACTACGAAAACGAAGAAGGCCGAATCAGCTCGAGCCATCATCGCCATGCCAGCACCTAGCACCCCAAGCACCAACAGCACCCATCGGCGCCATCCGTGCGACTCAGCGGCACTCAGGACTGCAGAAGCAAAGATCATCAGCCCGCTGATTGCCCAGCCACTTGGGTTATTCGACGCTATGAAGTAGACCCCCATCGGTACCCAAGCAACCGCCGAAGCAACAAGGATGCTATTACGCCGTCGGGGTGGAGCCAAGAATCCGACTAGGAGAACTCCGCCTAGTCCAAGGGCTATATTGGCGATTCTCATGTTCACCACGGACGAATGAACATCTGGGCCAACAAATAGGTGTTGGAATGCGTAGAAGCCAGGCGGATAGGCGCCCTCATCAAACCGCTCGGAAGGAACGAGATTGGCGTCGGAGAACCCGTCCGCGCAAGCCGCTGAGATCGTCTGATCGAAGACATAGCATCTCATACCCTTCGCAATAGTTTCGGGGACAACCACTGCGGTTACTTCGCCACCGGCAGTCTCTACTGCGCAGGACCCTCCCTCGGTTGGGTTGGGACACCAAGTGCTCCCTAAGTGGTAGTCATCGTCGGGGGATCCTCCGACCGGTGAGACCATTGCCCAAGCAACGAAACCCCACAGGAGTCCCAAGGTGCCGACTACACCCAGAGCCCACCGAACTCCAACGCTTCGCCGCCAGTCAGTTTTCGGCTCAGCTACGGTTCCGCCTGCCTTCGATGCTCTAGGAGAATGCAACGTTTCGCACCGCCAGCAAATAGGTTATGCCGAAACGTTGGGTGGGCTCAAGAACTGCTGACTCGGCCCACTCATTCCAAGCATTGATGAACACTAAACGGTGCTGCGGATGGCGGTCCGATACTGCTTTCATGGCCTCGCGAAGCCAGCGGTGGAACACGTATGGGTTCGAGCCCCACCAAATGTCAGGACGCCACTGTCGGCGAGCTGTATTGTCGAACGACACCATGACGCCCGGATAGTGATCGGCTGACGACTGACGCGCTCGTTTAGCTCCTGCCTCGGCGGTTGCCTTGTATGAGACGAAGTTTCCTCTAAACCGAGGGTCCAAAGAAACTCTGTGAGCAGGTGCGGCTTTCCAGGGCAAGGCGTGTGGCGGGAACCCCATACTGCCGTCGAGACCCCACTCTTCTGGGGAGCCCTTAAGACCACCAAAGCTCTCCGCTACCTCTACGGCAAGAAGGAACAGGCCCGGCAGACCGGCCTCTTCAGCACGCTCCCTCCAGTGTGCAACGACATCCTTAAAGTCTTCCATCTGAGCGGGGCGATACACCGCCAGGACAGGTTTACCGTCCACCTTCAGGTAGCGCGGGTCCGTCAGGAACTCCATGACGTCATCAATAAAATCTGTTGCAGGAACTTCGTCGTAGCGCTGTCCAATGAGGACATTGGACTCGCGCCCATCCCACGCCCGTGTCCAGTTCTCGTTTGCCCACATGATGCAGAACGGCTGGTTCAGGCCTTCTTGCGCAGCCAACTTCTCAATCGGGAGATTGAGGATTCTCTTTCCCGCGAACCAGTAGTAGTAGTACATGAAACCTTCAACACCAGCCCACGAAGAGAGCTCGTATTGAGCCTCGCGGACTTCGTCCAAGCGCAGGTCGTAGAAGCCAAATCGTCCTGGGAGCAAAGGCTGCTCGTGTCCTCTGAAAACGGGCTGAGAGTTCGTTAGGTTAGTCCACTCGGTGAACCCTTCGCCCCACCATCTGTCGTTCTCTTTCGAGGGGTGGAACTGGGGCAGGTAAAAGGGCACGAAACGCGCGCTCGCATGTTGAACGGCATCGGGTAGCCATCGCTGCCATGCCTCGTCCTTCAGTTCGTCATCCAACTGGGAGCTCTCCGTCAGCCTCAGCCCTGCTTGAACGGTAAGCACGCCGAGTAGACGCTCAATAGCGTGCGCAGTCGTCCCATCAATCTGTCCGGCTTCGTCCTCAAAATCCACTGCGGACAGTTGAAGGGCTCGCAACCCCTGTAGGAGAAAGCCGCGGATCCAGTACATTGATCCTGCGGAGAACTCAAGGGAGGCCGCCTCCAGCTCAAACTCCAACCGCATGGCGAGTTCCTTCGTCAGAGTCTCATCGGATCCCCAGAATTTCTCTCCCAGAACATTTCCATCAGCGGTAACACTTCCGATGGAGGTATCGTTCGCGAAGGAAGCCAAGATTCCCTCAACGACGTCCCGTGAACCAAGCATTTGATCTAGGAACTGCGACTTCCACTCCTCGCCGGACCCCGCGAGATCCTGATGGCCCTCACGCCAGGCACTTTCTTTGGTGTGCACCTTAAGGACCAGCTGGTAGGCATCAAGGAATCCGGCGTTGACAAGCTGAATCAGTGGGAAGATGTCTCGACCACGGTTTTCGACCTCGAGAACGGCTACGTTCCGTGCTTCGCCGACGTGAAACTTTGCTTCATCAAGTTGCTGTCCTGATGAGTTGGTGACAAATAGGTCAAATGGAACTGGAATCGAAGAGAGCCTGTCCTGTATTTCAGCGAGGCGTTCCAGGTAGTAGACATGAATGACCACAGCCACGCGAGAAGGTTCGGGGACAGGCAAGTCCTCTATCAGCCTCCATTCGGCGGGGAACCCATCGGCAGGGCGTCCAGCTTTACGCCTTGACCATGCCTTCAGTGAGGCGGGATGGGCGGGGCGACCTGGGCGACTCCCTTCGAGTATTACGGTACTTAGCAATGACTGCGCGCGTCCAAATGCGGTTAATGCGCGTCGAGAAGCCGCTTGCTGAAGTCGAGAAATCATTTCTGAACCGTTTCCGCTACCGGCAGTGGCAGCCAGTCTTGCACGTTCACTCCGCGCGTTTCTTTCAAGTACAACTCCGCCTTTTGAGCCTCCGCTGCCAACGAGGGCTCATTCCAAAGGGTGCGCTTAACGAATGGAAAGCCTAGGTCAAGCAGGTCCTGCCACGCTACGATGGCCGAGTTCTCATGCGTAACCTGCAGAGCGGTCGCGGGATACAGTGCCTGCCAGCCATATGCTCCAGCTACGCACTCTCTCGCAACTGCCCGCTCATACTTGTACACCACATCCATCTTGGACTTCTGCGAGCGAACTCCGTCGAAGAAGTGTCGCCACGCTAGATCGTCGAGAATGCCATCCTTGAAGTGCATGAAGTATGACTGCAGTGAGTGCCCAATCTGGAACGAATCAGTCAACGTAGTGACGGAAGCCGCGCTTGATTCAATGCGCCTTAGGATCGGCTCCACCGACTCGAACGGACCGACCATCGAATCATTCGTTAGCAAGACATGGTCCGCGCTTCTGATGGCTGGGACTGCATTAAGTGCTGCAGCCCAAGACCCGAAGTCGTACCCAATGTTCCGTCGTCTTACGACCACTGCTGACTCGGCGAGGCCGTGAGGCCAAACTAGTGGGAGTTGTGTCTTTCCCGTGAACACAACCAAGCTTGTGTAACCAGCCTTGGCGAGGCTCTCAACGTACCGAGACAAGGATAACGACATGACATTACCGGCGTCCCATGAAGCGATCACGGCGACTCGTCTGGCGTTGTCGAGCGAGGAAAGAGTTCCACTTTCCAACTGAAGATAGGCTCCGAGCCCACTGACAACAGGCGGAACTACTAACGAATGCAGGGCCAACTGAAGGCGTCTAAACATAACCGTTATCCCACGACTCAGAATCGCAAGAACTGTTTGCTGACCCGGAGCGGGGCCGTTAGTTTCCACGACTGCGAACCACGGATCAAGCCGAGCTGAATCCATGCCTCTTGTGCGCTTACTGCCGCTTGATCTCGGACGGCAAGAGCGTGATCTGCCTCCCTGAGTGCCAGGTTTGACTCCGCCTTGAACTCACGAATTAACGCCCGGAGTCTGCGATTTTCGTCGAGTGCCTCAGCGAGCTCAAGCTCGAGCGCTTTGCCTCCATTTGATGGGACATGGTCTTTGTCTTCACTCATTTGCGCTTGAACCTACCTAGTAGCACCTTCATACAATGGCCCCCAGTCGCCTTGTAAACGGAAGTAACCGGGTTCGACTTGTCCTGCCGAGGTCCGGACGACCAACTGTCCTGCGTCCTCGGAGTAATCAAAGGTATGCCCCTTCTTGCCTATTGATGCCGCAACGAAGTATGTGCCTGGTTGCAGTGGCATCGAAGGCAGCTCAAACCGAAGTGTTGAGTGCCCTCTAGGGATGTCGTAGAGTCGCTTAATCTCTGCTGAGTTTGATCCCGAAATGAAGAGACCGTTCTCGGTGACTATGCCCATACCAACAACGGCATCTGAAATTGATTCAGAAGAGTCAATCGCGAACTCCATCATCACATCTTGGCCCGGCGAGACAAATGGAACTGCCTCACCGTTGGCATCCAAGATCTTGATGTCACGGATGCGCGCTTCCCCGCTCCCTCGACGGCTGGCTGAAGCGATGTCTTCTTCTTCGGCAGCGATTTCTCCCCTGTTTGCTGCCTCATCGCGGTTGACCTCTGCAATGTACTGGCTGACGACTCCATCGACGGGTCCAAGCGCACGCTTGTGCCCGTGCTCCAGCCAGATCGCATCATCACAAAGTTCTCGCGCAAGCCCCATTGAGTGCGTGACCAACGCGATCGTCACGCCGCGCCTTCTTAGCTTGAACAGATAGTCAAAACACTTACGTTGGAATTCCTCATCACCTACAGCGATGATCTCATCGACAATGAGGATTTCCGGATCCATGGTCACAGCAACAGCAAACCCAAGGCGCACGTACATGCCGGAGCTGTAGACCTTGACCGGCACGTCGATAAAGTCACCGATGTCCGCAAACTCAATGATCTGGTCCATGGACCGCTCAATTTCGCGTTTACTGAAGCCCAAAATTGCGCCGTTCAAACGAATGTTCTCACGGCCGGTCAGCTCGCCATGGAAGCCGGCGCCCAACTCCAACAGTGCTGAGACTCGCCCGTCGACACGAATTTCTCCCGAAGTCGGTCGATACACACCGGCCAAAAGTTTGAGCATCGTTGACTTGCCGGAACCGTTATGACCGATGAGTCCAAAAGTTGACCCTTTTGGAACTGAGAATGACACATCATCGAGAGCTCTAAAAGTATTGAGGCCCTTGGCCTTTCCTCGGACGAATCGTTCCTTGAGGCTATCTCTAGTCTCGCGGTGCATCCTGAACTCTTTGGTGACAGAGTCGACAACAATTCCACCGTGGCTCATACGTGCTCCCCCAGATCTCGACCCTTCGCATTGGTCACCCAGCGGGCAAGCATCAAGGATGCTGCAGACCAAATAAGTATGGACACCCACTGCGTCCAACTTCCGACATCAAGTCCGTAGATCAATGAGCGGAACAGCTCAACGAACTGTGTTAGAGGGTTGATCTCTAAGATTGCCTGCAGATTGATGCTTCCCCGCCAATCCGTAGGCACAATCGACATCGGATAGATGATCGGAGTCATATAGAACAGCAGTTGGAGTGCAATGGCTACTAGATGAGCCAGATCTCGGAAGTAAATATTGAGGATGGAGACCGTGACTGCAAGTGAACTTGTGAAGATTATGAAAATTATGGCCCACAAGGGAATTAGCAGCCAGCTCCAGCCCACGTTCAACAAGATTAAGAGGACAACAGCGAGAATCCCCACCTCGATTCCCCACTGAACTCCGGAGGCCAAGGCCGCACCGAGTACTGGGGCATACGCAGGAAAGTACACCTTTTGGAGAAGCGCACCGGTCCCCAGTAGCCCGCTCATGCCAGCGTTGATTGTTGATGAGAAGAAGGTCCAGGCCGTCAGGCCGCAGAAGAGCCAAATGACAAAGACGCCCTGTGAACCATTTCCCATCTCCGGTGGCTGCGCACGAAAAATGATGGAGAAGACGACCGAGTAAATACCGAGAGTCGCAAGCGGTACCGCCAGTGACCAAAGCCAACCCAGGGCAGACCCTTTGAACTTCGTCTTCAGGTCACGCTGCCCAAAGTTGTGGATCAAGTTCCACTGTCGCAGAAGCGGGCTCCCACTTAGAGTACTCAAACGAAACTCTCCAATCTTTTCAGGCCTCGTGCTGACAGCCCGTGACACCTTACATTACTAGTCACAAGCCGTGATCCTAAGAAGTTTCCAGTTGTTCGTCTGTGAGATGAGAGTGAAACCTTCTTGGATGTCAACATCCGCAAACCCTGAAAAGTCACTTTGCACAGGTATCTCGCGCGCTTTCGTTCCGTAATCAAGATAGTAGTAAGCATCAGACTCTCTGATGATTTCGCAGACTCGCGGATCAGCTCTGAAGTTGCTGAAGTGTCCTGCAAGATATCGTTGATCCGCCGTGACCGGTGGCGAGATTCTGAAGTAGGGGTTGATCCCTTCCTCCAAGAACAAGTAGTCCATGGTTGAGGTGGGCAATGAAAGGACGAGGGCATCGGATGGGACCTCGCCCTCTAACTTACGAAGTTCCTCAACGTCCTCTGGCGATTGCTCGATCCGAGCAGCCGAGGGCGAGTACGCCATCGACATGTATGCGGCCTTCATTCGTGGAATCACATTGCCCATCCAGGCATTAAGGGCGAGAACAGAGACCAGAAGGATCACTCCGGCAAAACCGAAGACAATGCGGTCATCGACTGCGCTGCGCCTGGCGATCCACCCGATCCCCTCCGCGACTGCGCCACCGGCAAGAATCATGACCACTATCAGGACCGGCACCGAAAGCCTTTGGTAGTCCTTGTACCAAGGCCCAGTCAGAATACGAACCCAGTTGTCAGGCCCGGCAGAGGCAATGTAAAGCAGAACAAAGAAGACACCGGAAAGTACTACGACCTTTCCATTGAAGGTGCGGTGAACGAGCCACACACCACAAGCTGTGAGGACGAGCACTAGGAGCCATTCGTAACGCGAAGTTGTAAGAATGAACTCTCCATTTACCAACGTTTTGAGAGCCTCTGTGTAAGTAAACGATGGACGACTAAACCTACCCAGGGCCTGCACATATGACGAGTTCAGCAGCACCACGATCAACAGGGTTAGAACGCCGCCCCCCGCCAGCCATGCACTTATGACGCGCCATCTATGCGCACGGCGCCATGCTCGGACTGAAGCGTAGGAGGCCCCAACGAACAGCACTGCGGAAATCGGCACGATGAGCAGTAGCGCAACGGAAGGTTGCGCAAACAACGTTCCTGAGACGCCAATCAGTAGGAGAATCCATAGCTTCGCATCCCTGGAGGCTAGGGCTAGGAGCCCCACTCCGATGACAGCGGGGAAAACGGCAATCCCAAGACTGAACGGGTAGATGGCGAACCCTATAAGAACAGCGGCAGGAAAAATCACGCACCCCACCGCAAACAGGCTGGAGAATAAGGGCGCCGCCGGAGCCTTCGGAAAGAGAACGATTGAAAGTAGCGCCAGAGATAGTGGCCAGACGACAAACGCAACTACGAATACGGTCACATTGGTGGCGACGACGACCCCAGCCAGTGGGGCTATTAGAGCTGTGAACGCATGCCATAGCAGCGGGTAATACGCCGTCGTCCCGGGCGACTTATCGTACATGAACGCCAGCGCGTTAATTGGGTTTGCATTGCCACTCTCCGCGACGACATTGGTCCCGTAGAGATGGAAAGTGGAGTCGCCAGTCATCGGCAGTGCGTCAGGGGTAACCAGCGAGTGACCAAACGCAAATGAGCCTGCTATCACCGTGACTGCAACTCCGACTAACCCAAACATCAAGGCCTGATTGCTAATGCCAGACTGGACCACGTCCCTTGTGGTGCGACCTCTACGCCGCGATGCTACGCACCAAGCAATCACCAAGACCGTAAGCATCGCCAAGTAGCTAGCCCAGCCCCACTGAACTCCCAGGAGACCCAGCCCGGTTGAAGTTAGGCCCAAAACTCCAAGACCAAGCGCAGGAGATGCCAGAACTGCCCATCCGCGCGACAACAAAGTAGTACGCGCGACCAAATATCCTGGAGCCGTTAATACAAGTGTCTGTAAGACGACCAGGCCCGCGAATATCCACCAGCTCATTCTTGGATCATTCGTCCGGTCTAGGCTCGTCCCAGACCAAATAAGACCTGCAAGGAAGCGCCGTAATTTCGAGTCAGGGTCACTCTCCTATCACCAGCCTCGGCGTTCCTGCCCAGTTCTCCGCCTTCGTGACGCGACGCCCATCGAAGAGCAGCTTGATACCGGGGAAATCCGCGGGAGAAAGATCCGCGTAAGACTTGTGGTCGGCCTGAATGATGACGGCGTCGACTTTTTCTCCCAGGTGATACGGCTTCCAGCCGAACGCTTCCAGTTCCGCATCCTCGTACATCGGATCCTCAACCGAAACCAGTGCGCCCTCGCTACGTAGCGAACGCACGGTTTCGAAGATGCCGCTGAAAGCCGTCTCCTTCACACCACCACGGTAAGAAGCACCCAGCACGGCCACCTTGACGCCCTTAAGTGAGCCAAGCAGATTCTTGACCTGACCCACCACGTAGTCCGGCATGGCGGCGTTGAACTGGCGTGCGGTGCGCACAATTGAAGCCTCGGGGTCAGTCGAGAGGTACAGACGCGGGTAAACCGGAATGCAGTGACCGCCCACCGCAATACCAGGCCGGTGAATATGACTGTAAGGCTGCGAGTTGCAGGCATCAATCACGCGGTTGACGTCGATGCCTTCCTTATCCGCATACACAGCAAACTGGTTGGCAAGGCCAATGTTGACGTCACGGTAGGTGGTCTCTGCCAACTTCGCCATTTCGGCAGCTTCGGCCGAACCCATATCCCACACTCCGTTGGGTCGATTCAGGTCGGGGCGCTCATCAAAGGTAAGAACCTGCTCGTAGAAGTCGATTCCCTTCGCGGTCCCGGCGTCGCTGAGTCCGCCAACCAGCTTGGGGTACTTGCGAAGGTCCGCGAAGACCCGTCCGGTAAGGACCCGCTCTGGAGAAAAGACGAGATCGAAGTCTTCGCCCTCGGTTAGACCAGAAATTCGTTCCAGCATTGGCTTCCAGCGGTTGCGGGTCGTCCCGACCGGCAGGGTGGTCTCGTAGGAGACCAGGGTGCCTGGGGTGAGGTGAGCCGCAAGCGACTCGGTCGCCGCATCCATCCACGCGAAGTCAGGCTCCCAGGTCTCGTCGTTGACGAAGAGTGGAACCACCAGCACAACGGCATCGGCGTCAGGAATCGCCTCGGCATAATCGGTGGTTGCGCGCAGTCGACCCGCGGGGACCAGTTCGGTGAGCTTGTCCTGCAGGTGAGCCTCGCCTGGGAAGGGCTCCTGGCCCTGATTGACGAGGTCGACCGTCGCCTGACTGACGTCGACGCCAACCACTTCGTGACCCGCGTCGGCAAACTGCACCGCCAGGGGAAGTCCGATTTTTCCGAGTGCCACCACAGCGATTCGCACGTTTCCCTCCAAGGGCTGCTACCAGTTGACAAAAATCTCCGAAGTAAGTCTAACTGAGCATGCTTTGACCACCTGGTTAGACTAACCACATGCGCGTTTTATCTGTTGTGGGGGCCCGGCCCCAGTTCGTCAAGTTGGCGCCAATCGACAAGGCCTTGCGCCGAGCCGGAATCGAGCACGTCATCGTGCACACCGGGCAGCACTACGACCCGATGCTTTCCGACGTCTTCTTCCGGGACCTCGGCATTTCTGCACCCGCGGAGCATCTTGGGATTGGTTCAGGCTCACACGGTAAGCAGACCGGGGCGATGATGGGTGCCCTCGACGGTGTTTACGCCAAGCACCAGCCTGATTTGGTACTGGTTTATGGCGATACCAACTCAACTCTGGCGGCCGCCATCTGCGCCGCAAAAATGCACATACCCCTCGCTCACCTTGAAGCGGGCCTACGCTCTTTCAACCGTCGTATGCCTGAAGAGCACAACCGTGTCCTCACGGACCACGCCTCCGACATGCTCTTCACCCCCACCACCGTTGGTGCGCAACACCTTGCGAATGAGGGTATTACCGAGGGCGTGGTGATCACCGGTGACGTAATGACTGACGTCCTCTACGAGACCCGCGACATGGTGGCGGGTGCACCGTCACCTTTCAAGGACAGTCTTGGTCTGGCGGATGGGTCCTACTCGGTAGCCACGATCCACCGCGCTGAGAACACGGATGATCCAGAGCGTCTGAGCGAGATCATTGAGTCGCTGGGCCGCGTCGATCATCCGGTTGTTGTCTTGGCTCACCCGCGGCTTCTTGCCAAGGCAGAAGACTTCGGGATCTCCTTGAACCAAGGCAACCTCCAGGCGCATGCCTCCGTGTCCTACCCGGAACTGGTTTCCGCTGTCCTGCATTCCCGCGGCGTCATTACTGACTCGGGCGGCCTGCAAAAGGAAGCGTTCCTGCTTCGAGTCCCATGCACAACGGTTCGTCCCGAGACCGAGTGGGTGGAAACGGTTGAGTTGGGCTGGAACATCCTCGTCGAACCGGGGAAAGCACTAACCGAAGCGGCCTCGCGCCCTCATCCAGCGGCTACTGACGCGGAGCCGTACGGCGATGGGCATGCCGCCCAGGCGGTCGTGGCGGCCCTGCTGGCGCACAGCTAGATTCACAATCCTTCCCCTCTAGGGTTCTCCACATTGCTACTTCTTGTTGCGCCATCACGGCAGTTCTACAATGTAGAACATGGGAGTAGTTGGAATTAGAGACCTAAAGCAGAACGCGTCTGCCATTGTGGCGCGCGCGATCGAAGGGGAGGTCGTGACGATAAGCCATCGGGGTCGCCCGGTCGCTGTTCTAACCGGCCTAGAGCAGACCAGCTTGGGACGAATGGTCGAGCAGGGCCTAGTTGAAGAGCCGACCGTCGAACTGTGGGAGCTGCCGCTAGAGCCCTCACGCCGTATGCAGGGTGAACAGAGCCTCAGCGAGACTCTTCTTCAAGAGCGTGAGGGAGAGCGCTATTGACCTCACTGACCTATATCGACACCTCCGCCTTCGTGAAACTTTTGAAGGAAGAGGACGAGTCCGCTGCCCTACTCTCCTGGCTGCGAACAGAGAAGCAACGTCTGGTCACCTCCGACCTCACAACGACGGAGCTCCTCAGAGTCTGCCTCCGTTGTGTTCCGCACCGACTTGCAGTGGCCCATTCACTTCTCTCCGCCGTGACGCGTCTGCCCGTCTCGTCGACGGTCTTGCGTACTGCAGCTGTCCTTGCTCCCAGCACCCTCCGCTACCTAGATGCCGTGCATCTCGCCACAGCCCTGTAAGTCGCGGATGAAGCAAACTCGGTGCTCACGTATAACTTAGGAATAGCGGAAGCGTTCTTAGAACACGGTTTTGCTGCTCTCCAACCCGGCACGTAAGACCGACTCGTTACTTTTCCATTACTCAGCGGGACCTCACGCCCAAGTGGACAATGGGAAAGTCTGGGGACGCAGCACTGGTTCAAGTTATGACTGCGCCCCCAAAGCTTCGTCAAGGGGGAAGAATGCCGCACAACGATGGAATCTATATTGAGGAGAGTGAGCTGCCAGGGATCGGCTTACGCGACGACTTCCTAACCTCCAAGGGACTTCGTGTTGGCGTCATTACCCACCGCGACGGTCACCGCGACCTCCTCGTTTACAAGAAGGGTGACCCGGACTCGGTTTCCGAGACCATCTCCCTTACAGAAGGCGAAGCGGACACGCTCGCCGAGTACCTCGGCACCCGTCGCGTCGTGCAGCGCCTCTCGCGCCTCACCGATGCGATTGATGATCTTGAGGCAGTCAAAGTCAAAGTCAACGCGGGCGACTACATGGCTAACAAAACCCTTGGCGAAGGAACCATCCGTACCGACACGGGAGCCTCGATCGTGGCCGTCTGGCACAACAAAGAAGTCACGACCTCACCCATGCCCGACTATGTTATTCGGCCCGGCGACATACTGGTTTTGGTCGGTAGTGAAGCATCGATTGCAGCAGCACGCGAGATTATCAACGGAGTTTAGTAGTGGATTTGGCCCAGACGTTACTGGAGCTTGGTGGAATTATTCTGGGGTTGGGGATCCTCGGACGTTTCGCCAGTTTGATTGGACTTTCACCCATTCCCTTCTACCTGCTCGGAGGGCTACTCTTCGGTTCCGGCGGCGTCATTCCGCTCACCGCGCTGAGGACGAGTTCATTGAGATCGGCGCGGAAATCGGCGTCATTCTGCTGCTCTTCTTACTCGGCCTCGAGTACTCGGCCGAGGAACTGGTAACTAACCTGAAAACGCACTACGTCTCAGGTCTGTTCGACTTCGTCCTCAATGCGACCCCCGGAGCTGTCGTTGGCATCATGATGGGCTGACCCCCGGCCGGAATCATGGCGATGGCTGGCGTCACCTATGCAACGTCCTCGGGCATCGCAGCCAAACTGCTGGGGGAACTGGGGCGTCTCGGTAACCGTGAGACACCCATCGTGCTGTCGATCCTCGTCTTCGAGGACCTGCTTATGGCCCTCTACCTGCCGATCCTGACGGCACTTCTTGCTGGGGTCGGCGTCATCGGCGGACTGGTCTCTGTGGTCGGCGCGCTGACTGCGGTCGCCGTAGTCATGTTCATAACTCTGCGCTTCGGGAAGCAAATCAACAAAGCGGTCTTCTCGACCAACGATGAGTTGCTCCTCCTAGGTGCTCTCGGACTCGTCCTCGTTGTGGCTGGCTTCGCGGAAGAAATGCACGTCTCGACAGCGGTGGGTGCCTTTCTGGTTGGAATCGCCCTTTCCGGGCAAGTCGCGGAAAGTGTGCGAGCAGTTATCACTCCGTTGCGCGACCTTTTTGCCGCGGTCTTCTTCGTCTTCTTTGGGATGCAGACTAATGCTCACGAAATCCCCCCGGTCCTTGGAGCAGCACTCCTGCTGGGCCTCGTAACGATGGTGACCAAGATGATCGTCGGCGTGGTCGCCGCGCAGAAGGCAGGGATCGGCCTTCCCGGCCAGGTCCGTGCCGGAACGCTCATGATCCCGCGAGGCGAGTTCAACATCGTTATCGCAGGGCTTGCCACCTCTGCCGGGATCGCCGGAGTCGGGCCGCTTGCGGCTGCCTACGTCATGGTGATGGCTATCGCGGGGCCGATCCTGACGCGCTTCGCCGACCCGCTTACGGCACTCTTCATGCGACGTAAGAACGAGAGACTCGAAGCCTAGGAACCTGACCCGGTCAGCGCCAGTCCAGCAAGAGCAGCAAGGACAGCGAGAACTAGCGTTCCGAAACCGTAGAACAAGGCTCGACCCCACTTTCCGTCCTCCGCCAGTGTCACGCCTTCGAGGCTGGCGGAGGAGAAGGTGGTGTAGCCACCAAGTAGCCCAACCGTGAGGGCCGGCCCCCAGACCATGCCGCTCAAAGGGCCTACGATCAGGCCAAGAACGAAGGAACCGCTGAGGTTGATGAGCCAGGTTCCCCAGGGGAACTGGGCCCGCGCTCGCGCAAGAATCGACGCATCAATCAGGAAGCGTACCGAGGCACCGAGCCCACCTCCCAGTGCGACGAGGAGGGCGAGGACCAGACCGTTCACGGTGCCACCTTACCCGCTGCTGAACCCGTGCGGGCTAAGCGCCTGCCAACGAGAAGTCCTACGAGGCTCAAGCCCGCTCCGACGACTACAGTGCCCAAGGAGTAGACCACTGCACTCCCCGACAGACCCTGCTGCAGGTTAGTGGCAGTGTCGAGGGCGAGCGTCGAGTAGGTGGTGAACCCACCCATCATGCCGGTCCCCAGTAAGAGCCGGAGTCGCTGCTGACCAATCGTCGGAGAACCCGCCCCTGTAACCCAGCCAACCAGCAGGGCCAAGAGGAACGCGCCGCTCAGGTTGATGAGGAAGATGTCCCAGTCGAAGACACTCTCGGACCCCGCCAACAAATCAATCAGGTAGCGCAGCAATGCCCCGACCGCTCCCCCGGCAAAGACGAGAACGACACCCACGTAACGCGACTTCGCCTTCACAGCGCCCACTCCAACCTCATCTCCCAGTCGACGGTTCGATCGATTCCCCTCGAACCTTACCGCCCAGCAGTTTGCAGGCTCTTCACAGTTGAGGCTGTAGTTGGTGGCCCTTCCGGGGGATGGTGTTGGTGTCGAATCAATATCAAGCCGCCGGGAGGGCCTGTGTTGAAGTTTACCGCGCCGCGGATGGAATCGGTGTTTCGGGTTGATGAGTTCGGTTTAGTTATCACTGGTCAGGCTTGGCAGGAATGGCGGGGACGTAAGGAACTAGTTCTGGAGTGCCGCTTAGCGCAGCGGCTGGGGTGGTGCCAGGGGTGTGGGTGCCAGGGTAGGGCTCGTGGCAGTCGGCGGCGCTGGCTTATTCATGCTCCTTGTGGGACAAGACCGGTTCGTTTGTTGGTGCGTCTTCGTCAGTTCACTTGTGACGCTTGTGGGTCTTACTGGTCTGAGCAAATCCCTGGCGTCCCACCGCGCAAGTAAGCTCTCCCCGCACGCGGTGACGTGGGCTTTAGCGGCGGTGGTAATGGACTCCATGTCAATCCGGCGGGTAGCACTGAACTTGGGGGCCGCGTGAAACACAGTAAATGAGGCAGTGCTGAACGCGGGGTGGGACTACCTGATCACTGACCCCAGCAGATTGACGGGGGTCACCACGATTGGGGTGGATGAACACTGCTGGTCTCACACAGTGCGCGGCGACAGGTATGTCACGGTGATCATTGATCTAACACCCAGGAAAGAGGGGAAGCCAGCAAGACTGTTAGATATGGTGCCAGGACGGTCTAAACAAGCGCTCAAGGCCTGGCTTGAGGCCCAAACCAGCAGTTTTGCGGCGGAACATCAAAGTTGCGGCGATGGATGGTTTCACCGGCTATAAAACTGCGGTAGGGGAAGTGCTACCCCGCGTAGTGACAGTGATGGATCCTTTCCACGTGGTCCAGCTCGCTGACCAAAAACTGACTCAATGCCGGCAACGATTACAGCAAGAAACGCTGGGGCGTCGCGGCAGGAGTGGGGACCCCTTATACCGGATCCGTAGGCCACTGCTGTCCCGTCCTGCCTACTTGAGTGAAACCAACTGGGCCAAGGTCATGGAAGCGTTAGAAAACCCCGACTACACGGCACTGGCTCGCTTGTGGCAGGTCTACCAATCCTTCATCCAGGCCTTTGAAAACCCCAACAAACAAAAAGCCCGCAGCAGGCTTGGTGCCATCATTGATGCCCTCACCCCAAAAGTCACCCGAGGTCAACCCGAACTACGGGCCCTAGCACGAACCCTGAGACGCAGACGAAATGACATCCTCGCTCATTTCACCCACCCCTACTCCAGTAACGGGCCAACCGAAGCGATAAATGGCCGCCTAGAACACTTACGCGGCATCGCCCTAGGCTTCACGAATCTTGGCAACTACATCACCCGCAGCCTCCTGCACAGCCGCGGATTCAAACACCAACTACAGCCTCAACTGTGAAGAGCCAGTTTGCACCTTAGAACCGACTGCCTTCCTCCCCTAGCGAGCAAGGCAGTGAGTGTTCTCACCGATCTCTGGCAGCCTTGCTGCCGCTCCGTTAGGTTGGTTGGAAGACACGAGCCCGGAGGTGGCCTTGCAAGATCCGGCAGAAGAGTTGGCGCAATCGTTGGAGTTCGACGTCCTCAAAGCACTCTTCGAGGACGGCCCTGCGGTCCTGCTGACCGGTGCCGGAATAAGCACTGACTCTGGGATCCCCGACTACCGTGGCGAGGGCACTCCGCCCCGCACACCGATGAGCGTGCACCAGTTCCACAGCGATCATCACTACCGCCAGCGGTTCTGGGCTGAAGCTCGCGTAGGTGAGCACCACTTCCGCACCATTGAACCCAACGCTGGACACTTCGCGGCCGCTCAACTTGAGGCTGCCGGGCTCCTCACCGGTGTCATAACCCAGAACACCGATGGCCTGCACCAACGCGGCGGAGTCAAATTCGTCGCGGAACTACACGGCAATGGCACCGTCTTTCGTTCCGTTGACCATGGTCACCGCTGGGGACGAAGCGAAGTCTTGCAGTGGTTTGACGTGGCGAACCCCGGTTTCATCGACCTCAACAAGAATGCCCAACTGAACCCAGACGGTGACGCCGACGTGACCGAGGTTGAGGATGTTGTGGTTCCGATCTGCCCGGCCTGCGGCTCGATGCTTCGCCCCGACGTCGTCTACTTCGGCGAACACACCTCACCAACGACGTTCGCCCTCGCGGAGCAACTTCTTGGTGAAGCCAACTCTCCGCTGGTGGCGGGTTCCTCTCTAGCTGTGAACACACCGATTCGCATCGTCAACCGAGCTCAGCAGCGCGGGGTTCCGATCGGGATCATCAACCGAGGCAGGACCGCCATTGATGGACGACCTTCGGTAGAAGTTCGCATCGACGGTGGTGCCACCGAGTGGCTGGTGGCATTGGCAGACGAGCTGACCTAGTCACTAGTCGAGGCGCAAACACCTACGAGTTGGCGCCTCCCACGAGGCCGTCATAGATGGTCCGGTAGGCATTCGCAACTGCACGTGGACTGAAGCGGTCGCGGACCGACTTGGATATCTCGTCAGCACTTACACCCCTCGTCTTATCGCGGAGCCGCAACAGGGCATCTGCGTAAGCCTCGGGGTCTTCCTCCGCGACGATTTCCGAGAAACGCTCATCCGCATACTCAACGTGGCCTCCCTGGTCGCTCGCGCAGAGAGGCCGACCACTAACCAGTGCTTCCGCAGCCGCCACGAAGAAGTTGTCGCCCTTGGTAGGGGCAAAGAAGATGTGGGAGTCAGCAATCTCCTTCTCGACCTGCGCCGGACTGCCGGGGCCAAGGAACACCGTGTCCACCCCTAGCTCTTCCGCTAGTTGGGCCGCCTCTTCTCTTTGGTCGCCCTCCCCCGTCCAGCGCAGCGATGCCTTCACTCCACGCTTATTGAGGGCGAAGAGCGTCCTCACCGCCAGCAATGGGTTCTTACGTTCGATTACTCCCCCCGTCGACGAGAGCCGCAGCGTCTCGTCCGTGGCGTCTAGGGGAACGACCTGCGTTGGGACAGGCACGATACAGGGGATCAGCTCGACCGTTTTTGCTCCTCGAAACTGCCTGATTGGCGCGGCCAGCCGTTCACTCTCGGCCACGACCACGTCGGGCAGCCGCAAGAGGGCGGCAAACGCTGGGCGCACCAGACGCAGAAGACGCGAAGCTGAGGCCGGAGCACTAAGCGCAGACCAGTGTTCCGTGTGAACCCAGGGCAATCGGCCCCGGGCAGCTGCAACCGCGGGCAACACGGAAATCGCGTGGGAGTTGACGAGGTCGAAGTTGCGCAGTGCAGACCGAAGAGTGCGGGTCGCACAGGCGACGGAAGCAGGCCGGGCCGGGTTCATCCCAATGTGGAGGACGCGCACGCCCCCTCGCACTTCTCGTTTCAGTTGCCCGTCGGGAACCTCGCGATCAAGATGGATAACACTGACGTCCGCACCTGCCTGCGCAAGTGCTTCAACCTCACGCGCGACGAAGAGGCCGGAAACCTCGTTCGTCGCCGTCGGATACCACGGGGTCACGACAGCTACCCGGGGCTCCGGGGCATGCTCCGAGCGGCGCTTCCCCTCCGCCACGGTCGACAGGAAGGACACTGCCTTCTTTGCCGTGGCCCTGATCGAACGGTTCTCAACCACCCAGCGCCGCAGTCGAGCCGGATCCCCACCGGGAGCAGCCGCGTCAAGATAACTCAGCACCGCGATCGCGATCTCGTCGGGATCGTGAGCAGTGACGACCCCCAGATGATGCTCGGCAATATCGCTTGCTGCCGGACCTTTGCCCGCGTAAACAACAGGAACTCCAGCTGAAGGAGCCGCCAGAACCTTGGTTGGATAGGCAAAGTCATAACCCAGATCGGGGACGATTGAAACCAGTGAGCACCGGGCCCCGCTCAAGAGTCGAGCAACTTCCTCGGGCGAGGAATGTGGTAACTGCACGATGACATCGCGCCCGTGGCGCGCATTTACGTCCTCGGCAATGGCAGCAATGGTGTCCCATTCACTGCCCTGACCGACAAACACCAGCTGCGCAGTCGTGCTGAAGAGGGCGACCACATCGAAGGCGCGCGCAAATACGGAGGCTCCCTGCCATTCGGAAGCCGTTCCCGCGTAGATAGCGTAGGGGCCTGTAATGCCAAGCGCTTTACGTTCGTCCTCGGCAAGAGGGGCCGTATCGAGGCGATAGACCTCGGTGTCGATCCCGTTGGGAATGACCGCTATGTTGGGAGCCCCCAGTTCGCGGACGCGCTCGGCCACCCCCTCCGAGACTGCAATTACCCCTGCGGCCCCACGAATCGCGAACTTCTCCACCAACCGCAGCACACTGACAACTAGCTTGGGTGCGCCCGCAATCTCACTAGCATCTGACCAAATGTCCGCCGCGTACCAGACGTAGGGGAAGCGGCGCAGCGTCGCGGCAACCCGGGTTACTGCTCCGGTAGTGGGTGGCGGTTCCACGAGGACGACGTCGGGACGGCGCGCAGCGAGGAGTCTGAAGAAGAGCGGGAGATCAAACGACATGTAGGGCAGATAGCCGCGAATGTAGCCTGTCGCATCGCGCAGGGCGGGCCAGCGACTGACCGAGTAGGTGAAGGTAGCTGGAAGACTACGTGCGGATGGAGCCGGCGTTGTGGTGAGAACCCTGACCAGCGCCCCCTCGTCCTCAAGCGCCTTGCAGACTGCCCCGAGCCGGAACGAAGCCGCTGCTGGTTCCGGCAGAAAAATGCGGCTGGCGACGATTACAGAAAGCCTTCCCCTAGAGTGACTCACGCTCCTACCTCCTTCAGAACGCCTGCCGCGTAGGCTGCGCGCGCTTCCCAAGTGTTGCTCTGCCCGGCCTTTGCCGCATTTGCGGCTTTTGCCGCGACCTCTGCTGGAGCGGCTTTGAGTCGCTTGAGCAGATCCGCAAGCGAAGCCGCATCGAAGTCCGCTACCCAACCGGCATCGGCTTCTTCAACGACTTTAGCTGCCGCAGTGTCTCGCGAGGCAATGATTGGCTTTCCACGCCCCAAGTACTCGTAGAGCTTCACAGGGGCTGCAAAGGAGCGGTACTCCTGAGGGCGCATGAAGAGGAGCGCGATGTCCGCCTGATCGTAGAGAGGATCCAGAGCGTCGCCTGATCCCATCACGAATGATGTCGCCTCACCCAAGGTCTCCGCGTACTCCGCCTCCGCGGCCCTTCTGTTCTCCTCGCGGGTACAGATGGTGAGTTCTACGTCCCGGCTCCTCTCAACACCTTCGATCAGCGCGCTGACGTCATAGTGCTCGCCCCCAACGGCGCCCACATAGAAAAGCCGAAGTGAGCCGTCCGTGTCATGGCTTTGACCCGACCCAGTCTGGGGGTCCGCTCCCGGTGGCAGTGCAACCTGCAGGGGTCCGTTGAGGCCGGGAACGTAGCGCCCCATCTCGACGGAGGGCAGGAAGACCACGTCCGCGTAGCGATTAAAAGTCTTGATCTCGCGGGAGTAGAGCAACTTCATGACGGTTGCGGTGGGAACGCCGACGCCTTGCACATAGTCATCGAAAGCCCAGTAGACATCCCTGTAGAAGACGCCGATGGGGGTCCCGTGCTCGTGCAGAAATCGGAAGATCTTTCGGTCCAAGTTGAGGATCAGCGGGAAGTGGCGCGGTTCTGTGAACGATGAGGGGATCGTTGCCGCCTCGGAGTAGACGAAGTCAGGCTTCCAGCCCGCTGCCACGCCGCGTCGCAGAGAGGCAAATCGTCGACGCCGTTCCGCTGCGTAACCCGTGATCTGAAAGACCTCAAAGCCCAGCGCTTTGAAAGCCTGCAACATTTTCCAGGGACGAATCGCGGAAGCAGTGTTGGCGCCTGCGCTAACCGGGAACGGCGTATGAAAGACCATTCGCCTTGGTGCCGGTCCCGCTGAACCTGTCCCAGGACCCCTCATGCCAGCCCCCCTCCCTTGCCCTTACATCTGGCGGTCTACGTCGAGTCAATCGAAAAAGCAATGCCGCCCCGCTAGACTAGAGCGTACCGCGGCCTACCGCACAGCAGCGGAAGAGGGGAAGCAAACCGTGGGTGAAGTTGGCAAACCGGGTGGGAAAGCCCTCCTCGTCTCCTACACCGATATCGACCGTGATCCTCGAGTCAGGCGTGAGGTCAACTGGCTGGTCGAGGACGGATGGACCGTCGACACCTTAGGACTGGGCAATCAGAAGGTCCCAGGTGCAGCCCACAGCTACTTCCTTGAGCCTCCACGTCGGTGGGTGACCTCAAGACTGGGCTACCTCATAGCCGGCGCAGTCCTGCCCCGAAAGGTCTCCTTCCGCCGTCAGCTGCTTGATCGTGTTCCCACGGCTGTAATACAACGGGTTAAGGCTGGGTTCTACGACCTCATTGTTCTAAATGATCAGGAGTTTCTCCCCTGGCTCACGGATGATCGCGCTCTTGGCAGTGCCCTCGACGTGACGCAGTTTCACGTCGACATGCATGAGAAGAGGAACCCTCGTTTCCGACGTGACACCGTTGGAGCGCGACTGGCCGCACCGTACTACCGGTGGCGCTACCGACAATTGGCGAACCCGAGGATTCACTCACGCACAGTCGTCAATCAGCCCATCGGCGCCCTTTACGCCGAAGAACTTGGCATTCCTGACCTGACGCCCATTCGCAACATCCCGCCGTTTGAAGACCTCACCCCAGTTGATCGGGGTGACGGAAAGATCAAGCTGCTCTTTCACGGCATGGGAGGGAAGCTGCGCGGGATTCAGGAAATTGTCGAAGCCATGGGCACGTTGCCTGACCGCTTCGAGGCGACTTTCATGCTCATGCCGAGCCCCGACCAGCACCTGTGGCTGAAGGAGATGATTGAGGCAAGTCCAGCGCGAGGGCGCATCGAGATTGTCCCGCCCGCTCCCATGACTGAGATCGCCAAGTCGATTAACCGCTACGACATGGAAATTATCTATTTACCCCCATCGAACATGAATCTGACCTACGCCTCCCCCAACAAGTTCTATGAGGCGCTGCAGGGGCGCCTTGCACTTGCCGTGCGAGACGACTTCATCATGGCGCCACTAGTGCGCGAATGGGGTAACGGGGTGGTCGTGCCAGGACACAGTGGGACACAGCTTGCCGATGCTCTACGTGACCTGACTGTTGAGGAAGTCCAGCGGATGAAACTGGCCTCGAACACTGTCGCTCAGGAAGTTAACGCAGAAGCTGAGGGAAAGACCTTCCTACGTGCAGTGCGGGACGGCGCGCCCGACAACGCCTAACTCGTTTGGCTGAGGAACTGCGCCACTTCCAGGGCCCGATGACGCCAGGTCTGTTCGGAACTGTACTTGCGGACCCGTTCTGAGCGGATCTCAATCTCTTGAGGATCCGAGCCGACCTCGATCAGCCAGTTACGGAAACTTTCCACGGAGTACGGAAGCACCCAGCCCAGTCCATTCTGCTCGATTAACTCGGCGGCATTCGTTCCTGCTGAAGTGACAATCGGTTTGCCTCTGCCCAGGTACTCGTACAGCTTCATAGGTGCAGCCATACTTCGGTACTCATCGGGCTTCAAGAACAGGCACCCCACCTCAGCCCAGGAGTAGAGAGCATCAAGACCGCTTCCAGAGGCATGCACAACGTGGGCACCGTCGGTGGTGACACCGTCCTCAGCCTGCGCGACGCTCGGATAGAGGGACTTCCTGGAGGCCCACTCATCGGGTCGAACGCAAAGTAGAAGCGTCCCGTTAGGGGCCGTTCCAACCGCTTCAACAACCTTGTGGAGGTCGTACGCTGCACCGATTCCACCCACGTAGAACACGTGTGGCTGGCTACCCCCAGAGGGGGTCGGCTCGCTGGAGAAGTCCAAATCCAAACCCGGGGGCAGGGGCTCCACTCGGGGAAAGCGACTCCGGCCAGGAATGTAGTCGGCAAACTTTCGTGACGGGACGAACAGCACGGAAAGTGCATGCCTGTAAGCCCGCAAGTCAGCCCGGTAGCGCCACACGAGGAACCTTCCCAGGGCTCCCTTGGGCGCATGCTCAGTGAAGTTCCAGTAGATGTCCCTGTAGAACAACCCGGTCGGGATTCCGTGACTGCGGCAAAACTCGATGAACTTCAAGTCGCGACTAAGACTGGTGTGACGCGTCACGGGTTCACCCAGACCCGTGGGGGTTGTCTTTGATTCCGAGTAAAGGAACTGTGGTCGCAGGCCGGCGGCAATCGCGGCTCGCAGTGCCTTCATCTGCCGACGTCGAGTGTCATGGTTTCCCGAAACTTCAAAGACCCTGTAGCCAGCTTCTTCAAACGCCTTGCGCATCTTCACAGGGCGAATGCCGCTCGCACTCTTGGAGTTTGGGTCGAGCTTAAAGGGAACGTGGAAGATCATACTCGGCTTCGCGTCGGGCCCGAACCGGTCGGCGAGCGCCGCGATCGCCCTCGTCCAGTCCCCGACGTGCTGCTCGGCCGAAAGAGGCCAGGCAGCCTTGTCGGCATTGGCCTTGAACCTGGCTACCGACTCTGGGTCGAGCGCATCAATGGCCTCCGCGAGGCTTGCAGCCGTAAAATCCTTGGTTATCAGCCCAAGATCGTTCTCTTCGACGATCACTTCGATGGGCACAGTGGGGCCGGAAATGACTCCGAGCCGAGCCTGGACGTAGTCAAATAACTTGTTCGGCAGCGTCATCCGTAGGTTCGAAGTCGTGGGCGGGAAGAAGGGCAACCCGATGTCGTACTGGTTCAGCGTCGAGATCAGCTGCCGGTGGGGCACCGGGGGAAGGACCCGAACCCGGCCACCGGTGCTTTCTGCGAGTGAAACCAGGCTCTTGTGGTAATCGGTCCCCTCACCCATGAGGAGAAGATCGAGCCGAACATCAGCCGATGCAAGACTGACAGCCTCAATTAGCGTCTCAAGACGGCGGTTGACGTTGCTGGCGCCGGAGTGAACCAGTCTCAGAGGCTCATGGACGGGTGTCGGAGAACTTTCGACGAAGTAGGAGGCATTGGGAACCACGCCGCACTTCAAACCAAACTCTTTGGAGTAGTGTTCTGCCAAAGCGTGGTTGATCGTGGTGACCGAGTGGATCCGGCTGGCCCAGTGCTTCAGCATCCACTCGAAATAGGGGCGCCGTAGACGATTCCACGCCGGCTCGTTGTCGCGCAACCCCACCCAGTACTCATGCAGATCAAGATGGATTCTGTTCGGGTCGGTAACCGCGAGCGCCACTCCCACGGAGTCGAGGTCGTTGGCAAGAAGGATATCGAAACGTGCTTGCTTCAGTGCTGTACGTGCTTGTCGGACTGCCCCATCGGACCAGTAAGCCAGTTCGTAGGCCTTGGCATGCCAGAAGGCGGCGCGAATCTTTTCCTCGTTGGCCGTGATGGTTCGTTCAATCTCAATGTGGGGGATATCTTCGGCAACCGGGCCCCCGAATCCACAGGTGGTGACTGCGTAGTCATCCCGAAAGGTCTGCACCTGACGCAGGATCCGCGCATCACTCGCCAGGTTGGAGAATGACAAAATCATCAGCCTAGGTTTACTCATCACCACTCCGGGCTCGGTCGACGGACAGCACTCCCCCAGCGTATTGCAATTGCCCTGCTCTGAAGACAGCTCCGCTGCTGGGCTGGGGAGTTGCGGATATCGGCCTCTTCACCGAAATACTTGCTAACGTGTCCGATGAAGCCACAACTTGGCCCGGTCTTAGTCGGCTCCCCAGCGGTACTGGAGGCAAAATGCATGTCTTGTTCGTTCCCTCGTGGTACCCGAAAAATGCCGGTGATATTGCGGGCTCCTTCTTTCGTGAGCAGGCCGAGGCCCTCTCAAGAGGCGGGGTTCTAGCAGGCGTGCTCGCGTTGACGCCCGACCCCATCTACGCGAAAGGGCACAAGCCGCAGCGGCCACTTCAGGTCAGCAAGGAAAACGGGCTCGGTGTTGTTCGGGGCTCCATCACATTTCTGCTTCCCCTGCAGCGCTGGCTCGATGTTCAGCTCTCGAAGCGACGCCTGTATCACGCTTGGGAAACGTACGTGGCCAACTTCGGCAGGCCAGATGTGATCCATGCTCACAGCCTGTTCCCAGGCTCATACTTCGCCGACGTACTCTCCAAGAAGTATGGGGTCCCCTTCATCTACACGGAACACCGGACTCTGGGCCATCTGCTAACCCGATCACGACTAAGCAAGAGAGTCGCCCAAGAGATCGTCCGAGCGGCGCATAGCCGTCATGCAGTATCGAAGGGGCACGCCAAGCACCTAGCGGAGAGGTTTGAGACTCCAGACTGGGAGTACACCCCCAACCTGCTTCCGCCCAGTTCCGAAGTCGAACAGGAGCTGACTTGGTCCGAAGGGGAGGCAGCCTCCCACTACACCTTTGGGCACATGTCCATGCTCGTGGCCTGGAAGCGCGCCGATATGCTGCTCGAAGCGTTTGCCAGGGTCCATGAGAAGGATCCGAACGTGCGCCTTGTCATTGGCGGTCCCAACCCTGAGCAGGCAGGCCTTCTCGACCTTGCTGAGTCGCTTGGTATTAGCGAGGTCGTCACGTTCCTGGGGCTTGTAGACCGTTCGACGGTGGCCGATTTCTACCGATCAATCGACTGTTTCGTCCTCCCCTCCGCCACTGAACCGATGGGCGTGGTCCAAGTTGAGGCATTAGCAGCGGGTGTCCCTGTCATCAGCACAAGGACATGGGGCGGCGAGACTGTCATCGAAGAGGGCGACGGCTTGCTGGTGGACATCGATGATGTCGATGGACTTACTGAAGCCATGTTTCACGTGAAAGACGAACCCGAGTCCACCTCGGACCGTCTGAACCGCCGCGAGCGGAGTGTTCGCAGGTTTGGCTCGAAAGCATTTGTCGATCGGTACCGAACGGTCTACGGCGCCGCGGTGGCAGCTGGAAGGTAGAAAGCTCTAGTTCTCGTCAAGAAGCCCGGCTAGCGCAGCCTGCTGCGCAAACTCCGGCACTTGGGTAACTACTTCCATGAATGTTCCCGAGCCGAGGATGCGACCCTGATCTAGGTAGCAGATCTGGTCGTAGTCACGGATAGTCGCCAGGCGATGCGCCACGGTGATGAAAGTGACGTCACCCTGGAGTTTCTCTAAAGACTCAGTGACTCGACGTTCAGTCGCAGTATCGAGGGCGCTCGTGGCCTCATCCATCACCATGATGAGGGGATCAGAGTAAAGGGCGCGGGCTATGCCCAGCCTCTGCTGCTGCCCTCCGGAGATCGATGCGCCGCGCTCCCCTACCTTCTCGGCAATGCCGTCGCCCCGCTGCGCCAGTTCATGGAGGTCAGCGCGTTCCAGGGAGGAAATCACGCGATCGCGGTCGTACTCAGAACTCCAAGTCAGGGCAACGTTCTGGGCGATGGAAGCATCGAAGAGGGCGACGCGCTGCGGTACATAACCGACTCGAGCCCGCCACTGCCCCATCACGGTCTTCAGTGGCAAACCGTCGATTGTCATCGTGCCGCGACTCGCTTCGCTGAGGCCGAGAATGACGTCGACCAGGGTGGATTTACCGGCTCCTGAAGGCCCCACAATGGCAAGGGTCGAACCAAAGGGTACGGTCAGGGAGATGTCATCGAGGACGTCCTTGTCGGCCTTCGGGTAGCGGAAGCCAACTCCAGCCAACTCCAGCTGCCGGGGGTTCTCCGGGAGGACTTCCGTGTCCTTCGCTAGCCGCTCGACCTCGTCAACCTCGACCTTCTTTAGCTCGCGAATAACATCCTTCGCGTAAACCTGGTTCGCAGAGGCCTGTGCCAACGTGGCCTGAATGGAGTTGAGGGCCGGGATCATCCGGAAACCCGTTACACCGAACAGGGCCACCGCGAACAGCGCTTGGTTCAGTCCACCAGTCGCATAGGCCACGCCGCCGACCAGAAGGAAGCCCCCGATTAGTGCGGACTCCATCGCATACTTGGGGACAACCCCTAAAAAGGAGATGTTGGCTCGCGCTCTGGTCGCGCGCCGACGGTTCTGCTGAAGCACTTCGCCAACCTCATCCAGCTTCCCTCGCAAGGTAACTTCCTTGAGGGCATCAACCATCTCCGTCATGATGGTCGCCACCCTGTAGGCAAACTGGCGGTTGTGCAGGCCGGCAAGACGCATGCGGCGGTTCAGCACCACCATGATCAAGAGGGCAACGATGCCGAGGTAGACCAGGGCGATCAAAGCGATCCACGGCTCGGCAACGACGAGGACGAGGAGGATTGAGACAAACGTGACGACGTTCCCCGGAACCTGCGAGAGGGGAAGGATAAAGCCCAGGTTGGTATTTGCCATCGAACTGTCAACGATGCGAGTCACTTCTGCCGTACTCAGTTGTGAGCGCTGTTCCCAAGTCGAGCGGGTGTAGGCCCGGAAGAGGTCGTTGCCAACCTCCAGCTCATAGCGGGCGAACCTCCGCGTTGCGAACCAGTGCATCATCACGGCAACGACACCCTTAAGGATGAACAGCAAACACATGACGAGGACGAGCCCCAGGGTCCAGCTCTCAGGAATAGGGCCAAAGATTGGCAGAGTCATCTGGGTCCCGGTGACCAGTGGAGTGATGACAAGAAGCATCAGCCCAAGCGCAACGGTCTCAACGAGGCCGAGGGTGCCGGAGATTATGGCGTACCAAATGTAGAAGGGTTTGGCGCCACGAGGAAGCACCTCGAAGAGCTCAGAGAGAGTTCCAAGCAGCTCTCGAACCCCCGCTCGCTTTGGGGCAGAGTTCCGTTTCGTCATTTGGCAAGCCTAACGCTGAATTGCCGACTTCTTTCGGGGAGCTCCGTCACGCCTAAGGAAGTTTTCATCCAGAATCTGGGCCACTTTGTTGGGATTGTGAACCTCGGACAGGTAACGTCGTCCAGCCCTCCCAATCTGCTCGCGCTGCTCACTGTTCGCCGCCAGGTCAGCCACCACCGCCGCAAGCGTCTCAGCCTGTGCTTCGACTAGTGGCACTGTGAAGCCCATTCGGTCTAAAATCCTCTGCCGAACTGAATCTCCGACCTCGGCAATCACCGGCTTACCTAGCGACAGTCCTTCGAGAGCCGCCACTCCGTACAAACCCATGCCGACCTGATCGAGGACGATATCCGCTTCTCGAATGGCCTCAACGACCTGGGCTGGCGTCAGGCCCTGAAGTTCCCGGTACTCAACAACTCCGTCCAGATGACGCATCGCTTCGCGAATCGACGCGGTCCCCTTGAGGGCCACCCGTGAGGGCACATGGACCACGATGGGGAGCCTTCCAGGCAGGTGACTCCTTGTGGCTTCGGCGCCTGGTTTGTCAGGCTGCCACAGCTCAGCATCGTGCAGGGTGGGCAGCCACACCGCGTTGGGGCGATAGTCAAGCAGGTCTGGGGTTGAGGCAAACTCGGTCAGCCGCAGTCGGTCGGCCAGCTCAGCATTCTTCCGGGTGCTCCCCTCCAGCTGATCCGTCAGCCCTCCTAGGTCCGCGGCAAAAGGCGAACTGTTGTGAGTCGCCCAGTGTGCAGATGGACGGCGAATATCAGAACCATGCCAGACAAGACCGACTTCAAGTCCGGCCTCCTGCAGAACCTCAACTTCACGCTCTAGGTCTCGACCAAGCCGCGTCCCCAGAAGCGGCGACGCTGACTCGATCAAGACATGGGAGAAGTTAGACCGGAGCGCTCGAAGCTGACGCTTTGACCAAGTCGGGGAATGCCTCAGGGCGTTAAGTGAGGTTATGGCATCAGCGGGAAAGCGAATCGGACCATTTCCACGGGTAACGCCGAGACTGGCAGAAGCGACTTCAGGGAGCAGGGCTGCCGCGTCAGCCCACCGCTTCGCTTGTCCCGCGGTGTTGAGCGGACCGATGAGGAGGGTTCGATCTGCGGGCCCGACTTGGGGGACTGCGCTGTCATCGGCTCTACTCCACTGATTCTCTGCTGGAACCAACCGGTCTCGCACTGGTTGTGGAAGGTAGGGCGTGGCAGAAAGGAGACCCCATCGCGCTGCCTTGAGAACTCTTGAGGACACTGCTCGCACCTTTCCACTCGAGCGGGAGCCAGACCACTAGGGTCACGTCCGTTTCCCTTGACCCGTACCGCTACTATGTCTGCGATGACTAAACCTATTACGACCGTGCCAGAAGCCAAGCCAAGTACTGTGACCACGCCACTTAAGAAGCGCCGGATCACCTCGCTGGACTGGGCGCGCGGCTGGATGCTGATTGCTAGCGTAACCGTAAACTCGCTCCTCATGACACCGGCCTGGTTCGATCACGCCCCGTGGCAGGGAGTACATCCCCTTGACGTCATTTTCCCGATGTTTGTGACCCTATCGGGCTGCGGCCTGGCCTTTGCCCTCGGGCGCGTCGTAAAACCTGGCCCGCTGATCAAGCGGTTCGTCGTCCTCATGCTGGTTGGTCTGGTCTACAACGCGGTCATGGCCTGGAACCTGGACGTCTTCACCTGGCGCATCTCGGGAGTCCTACAGCTTTACGCCGTTTTGGTGGCCCTGATCAGCCTTCTTCATATTGTCACGAAGAGCTGGCGCGGCTGGGCACTGCTTACCTTTATCCTCGCCATCGCCCATTCCACCGTCTTGCTCTCCTATGGCGCAGGATGTCCCTCCGGCGTCCTCACAAAGAGCTGTAACCCCAGCGGACCCCTGGACTCACTTATCCTTGGCACGAACCACATGTACGCGCTGGGAACGCAGGGCTATGACCCCGAGGGGATGGTCGTCATTACCGGTGCCCTAGTGTCCGCGGCAGTTGGCGCCACGGTTGGTCACCTTCTCCAGGCCTACTCCAGGCGTGCTCACGCCACAGGGCAGGGACCCGAGGTTGCGGTTCGCCCTCTGCTGCTTGCCACCGCCTACTTCCTGGTACTCGCCGGGTTCCTCAAGTTTGTCTACCCGATCCTCTTTGGGGCGGACCTCCCGGTCATGAAGAAACTGTGGACCGCACCGTTTGCCCTGCTTATCGGCGCCGGTACCACACTGCTCCTGCTCCTCGGACACCTTCTGCTTGATCGCAAGACGGTTTCGGCGCCGTTGAGGTCCCTGTCCTACCCTCTGGTCTCGTTGGGTCGAAACTCTCTCTTTGTCTACTTCGGATCCCACGTCCTCATGAGCCTCTTGAACCGGCCCCTCTTCTCAGACGTCTCTGTAGGTGCATGGTTTGCCGGACTGTTCCCTTCGCAAGTCCTGGCACAGGTGGTGTGGACGGGGTTCCTGCTGGCGCTGTGGATTAGTCTGGCCGTCTTCTTTAACAACCGAAAGATCTACCTTCGACCATGAGCAACCTTCAGTCCCCATCCCCGGCCCCGGCAACCTCGAAGCCCTTCGGCTGGAAGAAAGCCCTGGGCTGGGCCCTCATCCTGGTCGTTGTCGTTGGGACTAGCCTGGGCGTCCTCGCCGTGGCACAGCAACGTGCTCCACATCACGCCACCGCCAACCTCTTCATCTCTCCGCACCCGGACGACGAGTTTCAAATGTGGTCTCTGGTAGAGAACCGGCCGGAAGAGTACAAGATCTTCGCCTTCATGACTCGCGGCGAAGAGACTGGTTTCTGCATCCCCGAGACCTACGCTGCCAACCTCCAGGAGGACCTCGGTGAGGTTCCTGCTCTCGAAGTTCCCGAGGGCCGCTGGACTTCCTCCTGCGAGGAGTCCCGCATCGCCTCTCTCCTCGGCTACTTGGCACAGATGTCCGAGACCGACACCAGCATCCCTGGCAACTTCGGTGAGCCCGATCTGTTCGAGCTTCCTGAAAGCGATGAGGTCGAGCTCTGCCGCGTCGATGATGGCGTTGAGGACTGCGGAGAGGGTCCCCGCGAGGTTCGGGTCTGGCTGGATAGTGCCAACCGCGGAGCCGTCGTGTTCTTCAACCTGGGCGACGGCGACCTCACTCCCGAGGAAGTCACCTTCGCGGTAGAGATCCTTCTCAGCAGCCGCGCTGAGTGGGGACTGGCCCCCGAACTGCCGATGGCCTCCCTGGTTGGGGCCTTCTCAAACACTGGGACCCGCTGCTACTCCTACCCGCACCCCGACCACGCGGCCATCCGCAGTGCGCTCTGGGACACCAACTTCCACTCGGGACCTCAACTAGGAGCCACCTGCTACATCAGTAAGTCCCAGCAAATGAGCGCCCTGGTTTCAGACTCCAGCTCAGCGGCCTCCTTCACCCTTGGTGAAGACGGGACCCGCTTTGGCGCTCACGAACGCCACTACGGCTGGTTGCACGGAAGCACCTATCCGCTCGCCACGACTCAGACCGAGCTGTTCCACCGCCTCCAGTCCTTCTGGGTCCGCTTCAACTAGTCGAGGTTCCCCAACTCAGGGGCACTCTGTCAGACTGGCAACTGACGGTGCCAAGACTCCGGATCCGCCGACAATCCGGACGCTCTTGACCTTGGAGGTTGCAGAGTTAAGCCACTGGGAGACCACAGGTTTCGGGATGCACTTTCCGTTGCTGAGGACGAGGCGCTGGCCCGCTAGGCCCGCGGGAACTGCCGCAGAGAGCGCATCTGGGAAGTCCTTTCCGGTGGCAATCCAAACCTTGCTCGGTGCCACTCCACCGTTGCTACCTAGGTAGTCGTTGAGCGCCAGGTTGGTGGCATAGCGGTCCCGGCCGCTAACACGTTGGGTTCCCGGATAGGTGCGCCTTAGGTTCCCTTCGAGCGTGCCGTTAACTGCTCCCTCACCGCCTACGATAATGACCCTGCTCGGCTTCTTTGCAGCCAGGAAATCTGCAGCCTGCTGCCCGAGCCTCTCGGTCTGGACACCATTAACTAGGAGTACCGGTGATGCCAACGCCCCAGCCACAGAAGAAGCGGTCAGGGCATCAGGATAGTCGCGCCCTGTTGCAATGAACACCGAGGCAACTGCGCGGCCCTTGAAGAATTTCTCCATCAGAGCAGCGGAGGTCCCGTAGCGGTCTCGACCGGAAATGCGTGTCACAGCAGTTCCCGGCGCTACTTTCTGGAGTTGCGTTGCCACCTTATCTGGAACAACTGAACTGCCACCGACGAGGAAAACCTCCGAGGGACGGCGCACCTTGATTAGGTCCAGACTGGCGGCATTCAGCCCTCCGGAACTGGAGAGCATCAATGCCCCACCGGTTACTGCTGCAGCAGGCCCTGCTGACAGCGCGTCAGCATAGTCACTCGATGTAGCAATAAAGAGCGGGCGGCCCGACTTCATGGTCTCCTGGTTTACTGCGACGTTGGTTGCGATGCGGTCTGCCCCCGAAAGGCGCACGACCTGGTCTAAGGGGAAGGTCGGCGGAGGGGTGGTGATGACCGCGTCCGGGAAGTACCTCTTGTAGATGTCATAGAAGCTCTTCGCACCCACTGCGGAACAGCCAGCTACCGAGGAGTTACCGATGTAAGGGGTGTACTCATACAACGAGGCGGTAGCCACGTTGGCGAACTTCACTGATTCTGATCCACATGCAGTGCTGGGATTATGAAGGACGGTCATGGCACGTCCCGCCTTGAAGGCGTCAACGTGGCCGGCCTGGGACTGCAGGCGGTAGGAGACCAACTTGTCTGCCCCGTAGTAGACCTGCTTTTCGAAGCCACCCTGCGCCGGATCGCAGCCGCTCCCGTCAGGGCATCCGCTTCCCATCGCCTTGGCCCAAACAGCGGCGCTCTTTGGCTGGGTCAGACCCGACTGCTCCTTCTGCAGCGTCGTCAAGATGACCTGTGGGTTCAGCCCGCATGCCTTGGCCGCTTCGGAAATAATCGTCCACGGAGTCTGCGTGCCACTCAGGCTGAGCGGCTTGCAACCACCGCGCAGAGTTGTCAGGTTGACGGTCGAGAAGGTGGTGTCCTTCAGACAGGTGGTTCCAGCGCCAGGTTTACAGTCTTTCCCTGTCGTCTCGATGAAGGTCTTGATCTCCGACGTGTTCATTACACCAGAGTTGTAAAACAGCTCGTCGCTGATGACGTTTCCAGCACTAAAGGTTGCTGGAAGACCTGGAAGGCTGGTGCCGGGCGGAACCACAGTATTGGCACCCATATAAGCCGTCACGGCGGTGCGAAGGGCGGGTATCCGTGCGTAAAGGGCGTCCCCTGGGCAGTCAGTCCATCCGACGTCACGGTGCCCGGACACGACGGGGACGTTCTTAAGAGTCCCGTCTTCGTGCTTGACCGAAGTTGTCCCCTCTACCGAGTTAATGCCATGCAGCTGCAGTTTCCAGGCAATCGTCTTGGCGAGGGAGTCCTCGACTACCTTGTCGGCGGTCACCGTCATGAAGTTGCCAAGCACTGTAATGCCAACAGTTTGCCCGTTGGCATTTCCTGCGTGGGCAGCATGCACCTGGTTGCTGAGGCCACCCGCCCTGCCTTCCCAGACCCCGCCGAAGCGGTCGACAATGAGGTTATAGCCGATGTCGCCCCAACCCAGTGTTACCGCGTGATAGTAGTAAATGTTGCGAATCTGCTGGGCAACCTGATCCTTGGTGTAGTTGCCAGAGCTTTCGGTATGGTGCACGACCACACCCTGGATCGTGTTGGGCTTTGGCGGCCAAGTCATCAGCGACTCATCGGCGCCCCAGCCCTTGCGGGTGTTGATCTGCAAGCCCGCGTACTCTGCATCAAAAACTGTGGCAGTCGAGTTGAGCACCGTGGGCAGCAACCCGGCCTGAAGTGCGACCCCCTCACTGGTTGCCGCTCCGTCGAGGTCGAGCAGCTCATCCCCGGCCACCTCGGGTCCTCTGCTCTCTTCTACCGCGTGTTCCTCAAGAGCTGGGGTGTCTTCTTCGACAACCTCCACGGAGTTATCTGTCACGGGAGCGACGAGGGCATTCTCGATCTCTCCCGTGGTTTCGGCGTCGATGACGGTCAATGTCAGACCGGGGACTGGGATCCCGTCGCTACTCCGTGCTAGAACCTCAACCGCATCTGCGTAGAAGAGAGTGAAGGGCTGCGTCGCACCGAGGGCTGGCCTATCAGTTTCCGCACCGCCAACTTCGGTTTCGATGCCCAGCTCAATCCATTCAGACCAGTCGCCTTCAAGTAGGTAACGGAGCGTAATAGCTTCGGGGTCTGGGGCGTCTGCGTCCCACGTGACAGCAATGAGGGCGTTATCGGTCTCCAGGTTGGCGCGGACCAGGTTGACGTCGAGGAGGCCCTCCGGCACTTCCTGCTCCACAGCGACACTTGCGACAGCCGACAGCTGTTGCTCGTTGCCAACCCCTTCTTCCACTGGCCCGCCAGTCGTGTAGTCCTCGGAAACTGCGGCAGGCGTGAACTCTACGCTACTCTCAGTGGGTTCCAGGCTTGCCGACTCGGGAGAGTCTGCGAAGGCTTGCTCTGAGGAAGTAAAGGTCAATCCGGCTAGAACCAGGGCTGAGCAGGCCCCAAGCCCCAAGAGCCTCGGGGTTACTCGATCAAACCGAGTGCGCAGCTGCGACATGTTTGCACGTCCTCAAGAACAGACAGCAGGTGGACTGTTAACCTCATTGGTCACATTAGCAACAATCGTAACAGCTGTCTCCAACGTGACAAGCTTCAGGATGCATACGACCTGTACGCAATTAGGGGCCGGTCAAAGATTGACCGGCCCCTAATTGGTAGGGAGGATTGCTTCCGAGAGGACTAGGAACTGAGGCGAACGCTGTTCCCAGTGGCTGCGGACTCAAGGATCGCCTCTGTGACCCTAAGTGCTGCAAGAGCCTGTTCCATGGTGACGTGGTTCTCTGCCACCCCATTGATAGCATCGCGGAAGTTAGCCTGCTCAACCGCAAGGGGCTCGCGCTTCTTTAGGGCGTAGCGGGTTACCTGCCCCTCAGAGACACCCCGGAAGGCAGCAATCTGGTCCCACTGCACCGGGAATGAACCATTCTCGAAGAAGGTCAAGTCACTCATTGCCGTATCAGCGACAAGGGCACCGTGTTCACCGGTGACAACGGTGAGACGTTCCTTGAAGGGGCTAAGCCAGTTGACCAGATTGGAAACTAGGACGTCATTTTCGAAGCGACCAGACACGGTCACCATGTCCTCGTGCTCACGACCACTGCGGTGCGCGGTCTGCGCGAAAACGACCTCATAGGGAGAACCGGCCACCCAGGCCGCTAGGTCAACGTCGTGAGTCGCCAGGTCCTTGACCACGCCGACGTCACTAATCCGTGCGGGATAGGGGGATTGACGGCGGGTGACGACCTGATAGACCTGTCCCAACTGCCCTTCGGTGATGCGCTTACGCATTTCCAACAGGGCCGGGTTACAGCGTTCAACATAGCCAACGGCACCGACCAGGTCGGCCTCTTCAAAGGCACGCGCGATGCGCTCACCTGACTCGACTGAGTCCGAGAGGGGTTTTTCGATCATGGTGTGAACCCCAGCTGCAGCCAACTTCAGCGCCGCTTCCTCGTGATAGACCGTGGGAACGGCAACGATAGCGGCATCAATGCCTGCATCTATCAGAGCGTCGACGTCAGACAGGACCTCAAGGTTGCCTGCTACACCGAAGTTGTCCCCGGACGGGTCGGCGACTGCGACCAGGTCAAAGCCCTCTAGAGCGCGAGCGTTTCGTACATGGTGGCGACCCATCGAACCAATGCCGAGGACGCCAACCCGGAGATTACCTTTCGCCATCCTTACGCACCGGCCTTTGCTGTGGCATTAACAGCTGCGACGATGCGCTCCAGGTCGCCCTGGGTCAGCGAGGGGTGAACCGGCAGGGAGATAACCTGGGCGGCCGCCTCTTCAGTGACTGGCAACTCAAGGCCCGGGGCGTACTTGGCCAAAGAGACCAACCGGTGGTTCGGGATCGGGTAGTAAACGCCGGAGCCAACGTTGTACTCGCTTCGCAACGTCTCAACAAAGGCGTCGCGCTCGCCCTCGGGAACACGAACCGTGTACTGGTGGTAAACGTGCACTGCGCCGTCAGCAACGGGAGGTACGACGACACCCTGCAGGTTTTCGTTCAGGAACTTGGCGTTGGCCCGACGCTGCTCGGTCCACTTGGCCAACTTACGCAGCTGGACGCGCCCGATGGCAGCATGAATGTCCGTCATGCGGTTGTTGAGGCCGACCAGTTCGTTGGCGTACTGGCGTGCCATGCCCTGGTTGCGGAGGATACGTGCACGACGCGCGACCTCTTCACTACCGGTGGTGATCATGCCCCCCTCGCCGGAGGTCATGTTCTTAGTGGGGTAGAGCGAGAAGCCTGCGCCAAGGCCGAAGGTACCGGTCTTGCGGCCATCTAGCGATGCGCCGTGAGCCTGTGCGGCATCCTCGAAGAGGGCGATGCCGTACTTGTCAGCCAGCGCCTCGAACTCTCCCATGGCAGCCGGGTGCCCGTAAAGATGGACCGGCATGATGCCCTTGGTGCGCTCTGTAATTGCGGCCTCAGCGGCCTTGGGATCGAGGCAGAAGTAGTCGGCCTCAATATCAGCGAAGACCGGAGTGGCCCCCGTGATGGCAACCGAGTTGGCGGTGGCTGCAAAAGTGAATGAGGGGACGATGATTTCGTCCCCCGGACCGACGCCTGCTGCCAGCAGTGCCAGGTGCAAGGCAGAGGTCCCTGAGTTCACCGCGATAGCAAACGCTCCATCAACCAGCTCCTCGGAGAACTCTTCTTCGAATGCTGCGACCTGAGGGCCCTGTGCCATCATTCCTGAGCGGATCACTGCGCTAACCGCCTCGATCTCTTCCTCACCAACGACTGGCTTAGCCGGCGGAATGAACTCCACAACACTCGGTTCGTTACTCACAATGGGACCTTTCTTCGCAGCCGGTTTGGCTGCAGCGACTTCTGAGAAGAAACTGCTCGACTATCAGAATAGTTCTGCCAGGCGACCGTCGTTACCGACCTGGTAGAGCTCCCCGGTCTTCGGGCAGCGGAAACGACCACCTTCACCTTCAACGGCCTCGAGGACCTCACCGGAGCGTCCCACCCAGCCGGTTTGACGAGCCGGAACACCCATTACTAGTGCATAGGGGAGGACGTCCTTAGTCACTACCGCGCCGGCTGCCACAGTAGCCCAGCGCCCAATGGTGACCGGAGCGACACAAACGGCCCGCGCTCCAATGGCAGCACCGTCCTCGATAGTGACTCCTACAGGGCGCCAGTCAGATGCGTCCTTTATGGACCCGTCCGGGTTGATTGCACGGGGGTTGTGATCGTTGGTGAGGACAACCGCGGGACCGACGAAAACACCGTGGCCCAGATGGGCCGGTTCATAGACGAGAGCGTAGTTTTGCACCTTGCAGTTATCACCGAGGTGGACACCGGTGCCGATGTAGGCGCCGCGCCCAACCACGCAGTTCTCTCCGAGTACCGCGTCTTCGCGGACTTGAGCGAGGTGCCAGACACTGGACCCCTCACCTATCGTTGCCTCCGGGGATACATCTGCCGTCGAAACGATGCGAACCATGGCTCTCCCTTCGGTCCGGGACCGCGTTCTTCGAAGCACTTGGACCAGTGGCAATCCTAGCGCACTGACAATATGTAAGGAGGTGACACAATAGGGCTATGCATGAACTCAGCCCCCACTATGACGACACCTGGCTTGTCATTCCCCTCTACAACGAAGCCCCCGTGATCGGACAGGTTCTTGATGAGGCGCTGAGGACGTTTCCCCACATTGTCTGCATTGATGACGGATCCTCCGACGGTTCGGCGGCCATTGCTCGCGCCCACGGCGCGGTTGTGATTCAGCACCCCTTCAACCTGGGACAGGGCGCCGCACTGCAGACCGGGATCGAGTATGTCCGCCGCAACACACACGGACGCTACCTGGTCACCTTCGATGCCGACGGGCAGCATTCAGTCGAGGACGCAACCGCGATGGTTGATCGTGCTCGAAATGAAGACCTCGCCATCATTTTTGGTTCCCGGTTCCTTGATGACAAGACGAAGGTGGGCTGGTCGAAGAAACTGGTGCTCAAGACAGCAGCCAAGGTCACCAAACACAAGACCGGACTCGACCTCACCGATGCCCATAACGGATTGCGCCTACTTCGTCGCGATGCAATGAGGGTCGTCAATATCCGCCAGGACGGGATGGCCCACGCCTCTGAGATCGTCAATCAGCTGGCTGAGTCAAGGTTGCCCTGGGCGGAGATGCCGGTTCACATCGAGTACACGGACTACTCCAAGTCCAAGGGGCAGTCCCTGCTCAACTCCGTCAATATTCTGGTCGACTTGGTGATGAGGTAGAAGATGTCTAGTTACTGGCTCATCAAAGCCCTGCTGATCCTCAGCCTCATCATCATCACCTACATCCTGGTTCGTCCTTCTCGCAGCGCCAACTCCCTGGCGATTAGACGCATCGGCATCTTCCTGATCCTTGCCGGAGCCGTGTTCGCCATCCTTTTCCCCGGTATCTTCAACAGCTTCGCCCGCACCATCGGTGTCACCAACGGCACCAACCTGCTGGTCTACCTCCTGGTCATCGCCCTGTTTGCCCAGATGGCAACCTCTTATAGACGCGATGCCCAACTCAATGAGAAGCTGACGACACTGGCTCGGGAGGTGGCCCTAGCCAGACGGGATGATGAACAATCTGGCTAGGATGGTTCCGCTGATCCGCACCAATCCTAGCCCGGCGATTTTCACCACTAGTTAATAATCCGCATCGTTCCAAGGTCTAGACTCGATTTTGATGAGCACAGAAGAAGTCTCCCCTCGCCACATTCCTCCGGCCCACTCTGCAACAGTGCGGCGTTCCTGGATGTGGCTGTCAGTCCTGCTTGCTTCCGTTCTTGGCGTGGGGCTGTTCGTGGGAACCGCCGGTGCCATTCTCTACAAGAGTCTGAGCAACCAGGCCAGCAGCTCCGTCCTCGACACCTCTCACCTGCGCCCCGACAGTCAATCGGGCGACACGGTTGAAGAAGAGAAGCCGAAGGATGGCTTTGCGGGCCGCGACGTCAATATTCTGCTCATGGGTATCGACTCCAGACAGAATCAGAGCGGGGACATCATCAACCCCGATGACGACGACGAGACGATTCGTTCTGACACGACGCTGATGCTCAACATCAGTGCCGATCGCCAGTACGTCAACATTATTTCCATCCCCCGCGATATGTGGGTCATGATTCCCGAGTGCTACCGCACGGACGGTTCGGTGTCATATGAGCAGTGGGGCCAGTTCAACTGGGCCTTCTCCTACGGATCACTCGGCGATGACCTAGCGGCGGGCGTGAACTGCACCCAGGCACTCACAGAAGATCTGACCGGGATTGTCCCCGATGGGTTTGCGGTCATTGACTTCACCGGATTCAGCAGAATGATCGAAGCCCTGGGAGGCGTTGAGATCTGCCTGCACGAAGAGGTGAACGATCCGATGTACCTGGATCTAGTCCTTCCCGCGGGCTGCCAGCACCTTGACCCCACCACCGCCACCCAGCTGGCGCGCGTTCGCTACACCGGCGATGGTTCCGATATGGGGCGCATCCAGCGTCAACACCTGCTGCTCGGCGCCATGGTTCAAGAGGCTATGGGACAAAACATCCTTACCGACACCCCGAAGCTCTACGCCTTCGTCAGCACCGCACTTGATGCCCTGAAGCTTTCCCCCTCCCTGTCGAACCTGCGCACTGATGCGGGCCTCGCCTCTTCGATGAGCCACACTCCGCCGGAAAACTTCCGCTTCCTGGCTATGCCGGTAGTGACCGCAGACTTTGACGCCAATCGACTGCTACCCAAGGAGCCTCAGAACACCGAGTTCTGGCAGGCCATTGCTAACGGAACTCAGCTTCCGGTGGGAACGGTCTACTCCGACCTCAACGGCAACTACTTCACCGTTGGTGAGGGCGGAGAGATCATCGAGGGCGGCAACCCCCGCACCGATGACGAGATCGGCTCCCTCTCCTACGGTGACGGATACTAGGTCAACCCCCCGACCAGATGAGCAAGCCGCCGAGTGTTCCCCCTTCGTTCAGCCCCCAGGGCGGACGGCAGCGTCCCGTGAGGGATTCCAATCCGACCCCCGAGGCCGAGCAGGCTCCCCGCGTGATTCCTCCGGTGGTCCCGCCGCCCTCTATTCCTCCTGCCAGCCCCAAGCCGAACCCGGTCCCCCCGGTCCGCCAACAGCCCCAGAAGCCCGTACGGCAGTCCATCCTGGCCCCTGACCAGCAGCCGACTCCCCCCTCTTTCACCCCGGCAAATTCGGCGCCGCCACCCGCGGTGGCTCCGGTGCGTGTTCAACCCCAGCAGCCAGCTGTTGAGCCCACCCTGATTGCCTCCCCTATGCCCGCGGCCTATGCGCCCACTCGTAAGGTCCAGCCGTCTCCCTCTACCCCGGCTCAGTCACCCACCTCGCGGTACGCCGGCTCGGGATCCGGCACCCGCCCCCCGGGTCCCCGCCCGCCCGGTCAACCCGGGGTCTCATCACCACGGCCGAGCAGGCCCGGCTCGACCAGGCGCAGGGTCCTCACCACCCTGGCGATCGTCCTCATCATCCTGATCGCGTGGCCCAGCTTCCTGGTGTGGAACACCAACTCTGGAATGGAGCGGGTTGAGGCGACCTCAACTTCGGTAGATACCCGGGGGACCACCTACCTGTTCGCGGGATCAGACTCCCGTGAGGGATGGAACCCTGATGACCCCACCGAGGGGCAGCGCTCGGATTCAACCATCCTGGTCCACAAGGCTCCCAACGGGCAGGCCTCCATGGTCTCGCTCCCCCGTGACTCCTACGTCAACATTCCCGGCTACGGGATGTCAAAGCTGAACGCGGCATTCGCCTACGGCGGCCCCCAGCTGCTGATCGAAACCGTCGAGGAAGCCACCGGACTACACGTCGACCACTACGTCCAGATCGGCATGGCCGGGGTGACCGAAACAATCGATGCCCTCGGCAGCGTGGAACTGTGCTGGGACGCCGATGTTTCCGACGAGTTCTCAGGTATGGAGTGGACCGCGGGCTGCCACCGCGTCGGTGGCGTGGAAGCCCTGGCATTCAGCCGCATGCGCTACTCCGACCCCACGGGTGACGTGGGACGACAGCAGCGCCAGCGCCAGGTCATGAACGCGGTTGTCTCCGAGGCACTGAGCCCGTCGGTGTTTATCAACCCGGTCAAGCAGTACCGACTCTCAGAAGCTGCTGCCAATGCCCTCACCGTCGGCAACCACACCAACATCTTCAATGTCGCGCAGCTGATGTTGGCGATGCGCAAGGCCACCGCCGACGGACTGGTGGGCGTACCTCCCATCGCCTCGGTGAATGCCTCCAATGAGGCCGGTTCGGTCATACTCTGGGACGAAAGTGCCGTCCCCCAGTTCTTTGAGAACATGGCGAACGGCACTCTGACCCAGGCCGAAATGAACCAGATCGGCAACTAGGACCCAGCTACTCGGTGGGAACCTTAACGGGCTTCTTGCCAGCCTGATTCGCATCCCAGGCAGACTGCAGAATATCTTCCAGACCAAACTGGGCCTGGAAGCCCATGTCCGTTTCAATGCGTGAGGAGTCGGCAACCAGGTAGGCCGGATCACCCGCGCGGCGCCCCGCCACCTCAACCGGGAAGTCCCAGCCCGAGATATCACGGATCCCCTGCACCACCTCAAACACCGAAGAGCCGGTCCCCGTCCCCACGTTGTAGGCCGAGTGCTGCGCCCGGCCGTCCCGCAGGGCGTCGAGGGCAAGTAGGTGCGCGTTGGCCAGGTCCATGACGTGGATGTAATCGCGCACGCAAGTGCCATCGGCGGTGTCGTAGTCATCCCCGAAAACGACCGGATCCCTACCGGCACGCAGCCGATTGAGGATGATCGGCACCAGGTTCAGAGCCGCCGGATCCTCCAAGTCAGCCCAACCCGTCCCAGCCGCATTGAAGTAGCGCAGGGCGATGCTCTTCAAACCCCAGGCTGTTGCGCAGTCAGCCAGCATCCACTCACCGATCAGCTTGGTTTCGCCGTAGGGGTTGATTGGTTTCTTCACCACGTCCTCGGTCACCATATCCACATCAGGCAGTCCGTAGACCGCGGCAGATGAAGAGAAGATCATTTCGTGGACGCCCGCGTCGAACATCGCGCGCAGCAGATTGGCGAGGCCGCCGATGTTCTGGTGGTAGTAGGTCGCCGGGCGCTCCACCGACTCTCCGACCTGCTTCTTGGCAGCGAAATGAATGACAGAGTCGACATCCTTGTCAATCATGAGGTCGGTGAGGACGCGGTAGGCCGCGTCACTAGCCAGATCAATCTCAACCAGCTGCGCATCACCAATGCGAGATGCCGAACCGGTCGACAGGTCATCAACAACAATGACCTCCTCGCCGCGTTCCTGCAGCAGGCGGACAACGTGAGCGCCGATGTAGCCGGCGCCCCCTGTAACCAAAATGCTCATGATTCTTTTTCTTTCTTCTCTCGGGGGACCTAAGGGTCCTTAAAATCTGCGGGTCTTACGGCTTACCGAGACGATCGGGGCCCGGGGCAAAACAAGGTTGGGGTCAAAGTTGGCCGGGATGGCCGGCAGGGACACGGTGAAAACGGTGGGGTTCAGGGAGGACAGCTCAAGGCGCGCCCCCATTGACTTGGCCAGATCCTTGGCCAGTGCCAGGCCGATGCCAGAGGAGCCGTGGCTGGAGAAGCCCATGTCAAAGATCTCCGCGGCAATCTCTGGGTCAATCCCGTTGCCCTCATCTGAAACATCCACCAGAACCGCGCGCGAAGAACCTGCCTTGCGGGTCTTCACCACCGTCGTTCCCCGGCCGTAACGCAGGGAGTTCTCGAGAAGAATCGCCAGGATCTGCGCCAGCTTCCCCTCTTCAGCCAGAACCAGCTGCGCCGCTTCATCAATAAAGAGCAGTGAGCGTCCCGCCTGGGTGAACTGCGGCTCCCACTCTTCCCGCTCCGTGTTGAAAACCTCCAGGACCTGAACTACCTCGGTGTTCGAGGACGAACGACGGCTACTGTCCAGCAGGTCGTTGACCACGGTGGTGAGGCGCTCAACCTGGCCGAGCGCGGCTTCGGCCTCTTCCTGAATTTCCGTTTCGGTAGAGATCATCTGGATCTCTTCCAACCTCATCGACAGCGCCGTGAGGGGGGTTCGCAACTGGTGGGAGGCATCCGCAGAACGCTGCCGCTCGGCCGCCAGACGGCGCGCCATCTTCTCTCCCGTGCGCACCAGTTCTTCCTGAACGAGGTCGATCTCTTCGATTCCCGAGGGTTTGACCTGGGCGCGAACCTGTCCCGACCCAATCTGCTCCGCCTGAGCGGCCAGATAGATGAGTGGCGCGGACAGGCGCCGGGCCATGACATTTGCGAGGTACCAGGCCAGCAGGACCGACAGCAGGACCCCCACCAGGATCAGCGCCTCAACCACGATCAGTTGACGCAGCGCCTTGTTGGCACTGATCTCAGTTTCAACCCGAACACCCTGGGAGGAGGTATAGGTCGCCTTGATGACGGGTCCGCTGTGCGGCACACCAGAGACGACTGTGTAGCGCCCCGGCAGGGTGACGACAACGTAGGCATCCGCCTGCCCCTCTCCGGCACTGGCCCAGGCAGAAACTACCGCCTGCGTGACGAAGTCGTTGTCATTGAGTCGCCGGTCAACAGCGCGGGCAACGATCTGGGTACGAACCTCAACCGCCAGTTCGTTGGTGTTCCACACCAGCACCCCGGCCATGATGGCAGCGGGGACACCGAGGACGAAGACGACGGCTAGCACCGCCGTCATAATCATCCGGGTGGCCCTGCGGCGCATAGTCGATCTGCCTCAGTTAGTTAGCTGTTCCAGGCCGAACTCTACTCTTCGAAACGGAAGCCCAGGCCCCGCACCGTCGTGATGTAGTGGGGGTCATTAACGTTGTCCCCCAGCTTTCGACGCAGCCACGAAATGTGCATGTCCAAGGTCTTGGTTGAGCCCAGGGGATCCTGTGCCCAGACCTCTTTCATCAGGTCATCACGTGACACCATGTTGCCGGCCTCTTTGACGAGGACGCGCAGCAGCTCAAACTCACGGGCCGTCAGTGACAGTTCACGGTCCCCAACGTAGGCGCGGTGGGCTGGAATATCGACGCGGACATCCTGGGCCACCAGTTCACCATCAGCGCTTTCGGCGCCGCCCCTGCGCAGCAGGGCCCGAACACGCGCCAGCAGCTCAGCCAAACGGAAGGGCTTCGTGACGTAGTCATCAGCACCCGCGTCGAGGCCGATCACCATATCGGCTTCATCCGTGCGGGCCGTGAGGATGAGAATCGGAGTTTCAAGTCCGCGGCGACGGATCTCACGAGCCACATCCAAACCGTCCATGTCGGGCAGTCCCAGGTCAAGAACAACCAGGTCAGCTTCCTCTACCTCAGACAAGCCACCCGAGGCGGTGCCGTGAGAACGCACGTCATAGCCCTCACGCCCAAACGCGCGGGCGAGAGGTTCTGCAATAGCAGGGTCATCTTCGATGAGAAGTACTGTAGTCATAACCAAAAGCCTACTCCTCTTTATGAAGTCTTGCACGTTTCTTTACCATTGAATCTCTGCTCGGTAACGAAACGACGGCCGAACCGTTACCGCCTAACGCGCCGCCCCCGGCCCGGTGGTGCGAATATCCCGCTTCCCAGGGTCCAGTCTCTTGAGCCCCGCACCCGGCCGTTCCTTCGGAGAGTGATCCGAACGTCCCTCTACCGGCACAATCAGCTCCTGGGCAGCATCCACCCCGCCGACCTTGACCTGCAGCGCTGGATCCAACGTCCTCTTAACGAGGGCGAGGGCAATCGGTCCCATCTCCCAGTGTCGCGCCACGGAGGTGAGCACACCGACCTGACGACCGTTCAGTTCCACCGCGGTCCCCGGAGCGGGCAGTGACTCCGCCGATCCGTCCAGCTGCAGGAAAACCAGTCTGCGCGGCGGACGCCCCAGGTTGATGATCCGCGCCACCGACTCCTGACCCCGGTAACAGCCCTTTTCAAGGTGAATGGCGGTGCGCATCCAGTCCAGCTCGGCAGGCAGGGCACGGTCATCGACCTCGCTACCCCGCAGGGGACGCCACGCGGCAACCCTGGTCGCTTGCGCCGCAAACATCCCCACGGGTTGCATCGGGGGCAGAACTGCTCCCCCCTCTGTCACCCCGCCGCTGAGCAGCAGCTCAAGCAGTTCATCGACCTCTACTACCGGGACCGTGAACAGGCGGAACCGGGCGTTTCGTCCCGGGTGAACCCCCGTGAAGTAGCGGGCACCGCCCACCGTAACCTCGGGCCAGGGGTCCGTCCAGGTTCTTCCCCCCAGCGCCGAGACCTTCTGCGAGACGACCTCGGCGCCCGCCTCGGTCTGATTGCTGGTAAGGACGGTGGTGAACGACCGGCTGCGGTCCGTCACCTCAACCCGCAGCATGAACTGCATCGACTTGAGGAACCCTGCCAAGTCGGCCGCAAACTGGGGTTCGGTCAGTAGCCACAGGGTCTCACCGTCATCGGTGGCGGCAAACTGGAACTCGATGTGACCCTGCGGGTCCAGCAGCAGTCCCTCCGCGGAGTCACCGGGTTGCAGATCCGTCAGCACCTGCGAGGTAAGCGTCGTCAACCAGGTCAGCCGATCGGGTCCCGAAACGGTGATGAGGCCGATGGAGCCAAGGTAGGTGAACCCCCGCCCGGCCTCAAACCGCTCCTGCTCATCAGCCGGCCAGCCGTAGTGCAGGGGCAGTCCCAGCCAGTTTCCGTCCTCGGCCACCACGGTCTTGCCGGTGACAAGGGCGTCCGGCAAACCTGTCATCTCATTCATCGGCAACATCGTTCGCGGAGGCCGTGCGCTGCAGGCGGCCGGTCATCTCGGTGACAAACTCACCGTTCGTGGGCATCGATTCATTCGCCCACATCAGCTCTCCGCCCACCAGGCCGTACATGCGGGAAAAGTGGTCGATCTCGATGGTTCTCGGGGCGCGCACCAGCGCATCCGAAGCCAACTGGATCCGCGGTCCCATGGCCACACCGGCCCAGAGCACCGAAAAGCCCCTGGTGTCAGAGCCGACGACACGCAACTCACGGGGCTCGTCCTCTCCGGCGGGAACAACTGCCAGCGGGGTGTCAACCGACCAGTAGGTTGTCTCTTCCCCCAGCAGCTCCCCGGGACGGATCTGGTCTAGGCCTTGGGCGGCAGTCCACATCGGGTCAAAATCACCTTCAAGCACGCCCATGTAGGTGCGGATACTCATTCGCATCTGCTCCCCCACTATGACCGCTTCGATGTCTTGAAGGATGGCCTCAAAGTTAAAGTCTGCCTCTTCCCCAGTAGTAGGTGAGTCAGAAGTGGATTCGGCCGGAACGGCGACCGTTCCCCAGCCTTGCCAGCGGCCCAAAAGCCAGGCCAGAGAACTTAGTTTCAGCGGAAGATCCGAAGGAATTTCAAACATTCTTCAATCGTAGCGACTTCGCCGAGCCGGGTCACCGGGGCTTTCTGCGGGCTTAAGCGCGCGGCCTCCCGAAAAGGCAGTTGGCTACGATTAGTCCTGACAACTCCCACGAACGTTTGCCGGAGGCACCATGTCTTTCCTATCCGATGAACTCCTAGCCCAGATCCACTCTCGGGCCGCGCAGTACGACGCAGAGAATGTCTTCCCCCAGGAGGATTACGACGAGCTTCGCGACGCAGGCTACCTCGCCGCCTTTGTTCCGAAGCAGTACGGGGGTGCCGGCCTCAGCCTGAACGAAATCGCGGCCGAGCAGACCCGCCTTGCCAAGGCCGCCCCGGGCACCGCCCTCGGCATCAACATGCACCAGATCATCGTGGGGCTGGGCCGCTACCTGGTCCGCGCCGGCCTGGCTCAGGGCGAGCAGATCCTTCGTGACGCCGCTGACGGTCACCTCTTTGGCTTCGGCATTTCCGAACCCGGCAACGACCTGGTGCTCTTCGGTTCCATCACGGAGGCTCGCCCCGATGGCGAAGGCGGCTACACCTTCTACGGCACCAAGGTCTTCACTTCGCTCTCTCCCGCCTGGACGCGCCTGCTGACCTTTGGTTCTGACACAACCAGCGAGGACGCCCCCAAGTCAGTCTTCGCCATCCTGCACCGGGACCGCGGCGGGGTCGATATCAAGGACGATTGGCACGTCCTTGGCATGAGAGCCACCCAGTCCAACACCACGGTTCTGAATGCGGCACCCGCAGGGGCCTCACAGGTTCTCGGTCGCATCACCCCGGGGCCCAGCCTCGACCCCGTCATCCTGGGGATCTTTGCCCACTTTGAGATCCTGCTGGCAGCCACCTACACCGGGGTCGGCCTGCGCGCTATCGAGGTGGCGGTGGAGCACGTCAAGAAGCGCCGCTCGCTGATGAACCAGACGGTTTACGCCAACGACCCCGCGATTCGCTGGCGCCTGGCCGAGGCCGCCCTGCTGATGGACGCGGTCGGCCCGCAGATCCGTGAGCTTGCGACCCTGGTCGAGTCGGATGAGAAGCCCAGCCTGGCCTGGCTGCCCCGCTTCTCCGCGGTGAAAAACGCCGCCTCTGAGGCTTCACTCCGTTCCGTCGAACAGTGCATCCGCGCCTGCGGTGGCTCCTCCTACTACGACAAGAACGAACTGTCCCGCCTCTACCGCGATGTCCTGGCCGGCCTCTTCCAGCCCTCTGATCAAGAGTCCCTGCACGGCGCCTGGGCCAACATGCTGCTGGGCCCCATCGAGAAGTAGTGGCCACTGATAAGGGGACCCGGGAAGCCGTCCAAGTGGTCGGAGCTGTCATCATCCGTGATGGCAAGATTCTCTGCGCCCAGCGGTCCGCTCAAATGGATCACTCGGGTCTGTGGGAGTTCCCCGGGGGCAAGGTCGAAGCCGGTGAAAGTCCCCGGGAGGCACTGCGCCGCGAACTGGTTGAAGAGCTGCGCTGCGTCGCCGAGGTCGGGGAGCAGCTGGAGTCGACGACACACCGCTACGACTTCGCAACAATCACCCTCACGACATTTTTCTGCAGGCTTGTCGAGGGCGAACCGCGCCTCACCGAACACTCAGAAATCCGCTGGATGACGCCGGAAACCCTCGATGTCCTGCCGTGGGCGCCAGCGGATGTTCCGGCCGTGCGCAAGCTGCAACACACCCTGGTTTCTACCCGTTAGTTCCGGGCGTGCACTACAATGGCTAGTGACGTCGGGTCCGTTGCCCCGGGCTCCAATTTCAGCCGCTTCGAGCGGCCCTGTCGCCGACAGGCGCATGGGCCCGGCGTCATTAATCCTCTTCCCTAATCAAGGTTGCAGCTCTCGGCGCGGCCTCGACACTCAGGAGCACTCCCTCCCTCACCTGCAGTTCTGCCCGCCAGGTTTCCGTGGTGGCGTTGAAGATTACCAGGACACCGCGACCAGCCGTTCCGTCCTCGTAGCCCTCACCGTCGATGTGCATGGCAATCACTCCGGGCCGATCCGCCCCAGCTTCACCGGTGGGCAGGAAACGCAGTCGCGCACGAATCTCGTCTGCGGAACCCAGGGTTAGCAGGGGCTCATTCGCCCTCGTCCTTAGCAACTCCAGGGACTGCTCACGGCACATCGCCATCGCCGCAGCATCGGGACGCAGCTGCTCCATTTCAAGTAGCGGCGCCATGTGCGACCAGTACTCAGCATTGCGGCCCGCGCTGGGAAGACCGCGGCCAAACTGGCTGCGCTGACCCGTCCAGTCGATGGCGTTGAACCAGTCCCCCGAGTTGTAGGAGTCGCGGTCCAGGGACTTCGATCGCATCAGTTCCGTGCCGGAAGCCCAGAAGGCCACCCCCTGACCGAGGGCGACGGTGGCATTGGCCAGAACCTGAGCTCGCACTCGGTCCTCCATCGAGGTCGTGAGTGGCAGCTTCCAGATCGAAGAGTCATAGAGCGACTCATCATCATGGGCTTCAACGTAGTTAACGCATTCCGAGGGTTCCTCGGCAAAAGCCGCATCCTGCCCCGCATAGTTAATGTCCTGGGACAGCACCGTTCCGGAGCCATCTGACAGGGGCAGGGGGTAGTCCCGGATCGCCCCGATCAGACTGATCTTGACCAGGTCCATGAGGCGGTACAGCTCTGCCTGAGCTGTCTGCCGAGCGGCCTTATCCCCTAGATTTTGCGCTTCGTTGGGGTCAACCAGGAGACCGGTGGCGAAGCCTTGGCGTTCACTGTGATTCTGATCCATCGGGTTTCCCCCGCGAACCGCATCCCTCAGTCGGTCATTGAAGACACCGATCCCACTGCCGCCAATGTTTCTCTGGGTCGCCTGAATGAACAGGACATCATCGGCGACCTCACCGAAGTTCCACCCCTCGCCGTAGAGGTAAACCGAGCGGCCGTCCACCCCGTCCTCCTCAACTGTCAGAGCGTCGAGGGCGGCCCGAACCGCCAGCATGTTCTGCAGCGAATGGTGTCCCATCAGGTCAAAGCGGAAACCATCAATGCGGTAGTGCACGGCCGCGTCAAGAATGGCATCAACCATCAGCTTCTGCGCCATGAGGTGCTCGGTGGCAACATTGGGGCAGCAGGTGGAAGTTTCGACCTCTCCCGCAGGACTGAGACGGTGATAGTAGCCGGGGACAATCTTGTCGAGGACGGAGTCGCGGCACTGCCCGCCCCCAAAGGTGTGGTTGAAAACCACGTCTTGCACCACGCACAGTCCCAGACCGTGCAGGGCCTCGATCATCTCGCGGTACTCCAGGGTGCGCCCCCCGCCGTACTGGTTATCTTCCGTGGCGTAAGACCCCTCCGGCGTCATCCAGTGCGCCGGGTCGTAACCCCAGTTGAAGCCGTCCTGGTTCGCCACCTCACTCACCGCGCCCTGCTGCAACCGTGAGGATCGCGACCAACCAGAGACCTTCTCCAGCTGCTCCTCGTTTTCAGGTAGCAGAGCAATCCCCTCCACCTCGGGGACCCGCTGCTCAGAACGAATCTCTGGAATCGATCCGGTGGCGATGTCGTAGGTGGGCAGCAGGTGCAAGGTGGTGATCCCCGCTGCGACCAGGTTCCGCAGGGCGCGGATCCCTGCACTGTCACGCTCAAGGAATGCGCGGTAGGTACCACGAACCTGTTCGGGAACACTGCTGTCCCAAATGGAGAAGTCGCGCACGTGCAGTTCGTAGATGGACTGGGCAGCCGGATGGCGCAGCTTTGCCGCGCGGGCACTGCCCCAACCCTTCGGGGTCCATCGCTCCCGGCTTCGGTTGAGGATGACGGACTTGGTCGAATCCGGACTGAGTCCCACCGAGTACGGGTCGGTGACCCGGTTCGTCACCAGGGAGCCCAGGGCGGGCACGTAAACCCGCACCTCCCACAGGTAGGGGCGGTCCTCCCAGTCGGCCTCGCCCTCAACCAACCACACCCCGTTGTCATCGCGGACCGCGGGGACCAGGGCGGCTTCAGGGCCTGAGCCAAGCCGCAGCTGAACGTTCTGTGCCGTCGGCGCCCACAGTTTCAGGATGGGACGTCCCGAGTCCCACCCCACCCCGAGGGTCTCCGCAGATGCTCCGGGGTAGAGGTCGTCGAGGACCCTTGCGATCTGGATGCCACTGCGGGCAAGGACCCGGCCGTGCCGGACCAGTTCCAGCCGCAGCGGCCCACGCAGGATCTCAGCTGCCTCCCCACGGCTCAGCGGCTCCCCTCCCGGTCCCTCAAGATAAAGGGCCAGGTAGTCGGCGTGGTGGGTCCGCAGGTCCAGGTCCCGCACAGACTCCGCAAGCGGTCCGGACCGGATCTTCACCTCCGGGTGGTTCTGCAGGCGGTAGGTCGCCCCCACCCGCGTCTTGGTGAATGGGAAGGCCATGGTGGACCGATCCAGCCACAACGCCCATTCACCGTCACCACCACAACCACAGTTTTCTTCGGCGTGTGTCATTGCGGTCCTTCCCAACTGGTCTACCGAACGATTGCTGCGTCTCGCGCCTGTCCCACCCCGATGGTGGAGATGCGGCACCCCACCTGCTCCTCAATAAAGGTGACGTAGTCGCGGGCCTCAGTAGGAAGGTCCTCAAATCGGCGCACCCCGGAGATGTCTTCCTTCCACCCCGGCATTTCACGATAGACGGGAACAGCCCTCGCAAAGTCGCGCTGCAGGACGGGCATTTCCGCCATGAAGATCCCGTCGACCTCATACCCCACCGCCACCTGGATGGTGTCGTAGGTGTCGAGGACGTCGAGCTTGGTGAGGGCGATGTCGGTGAGACCGTTGACCCGGCGCGCGTAGCGCAGGATGACGAGGTCGAGCCAGCCGACCCGGCGGGCCCGCCCGGTGGTGACGCCAAACTCTCCGCCGAGGTCGCGCAGGTGTTCGCCGTCCTCGCCGTGCATTTCGGTCGGGAACGGACCCGAACCCACCCGCGTGGTGTAGGCCTTCGCCACCCCGATGACGCGGTCGATCAGGGTGGGACCCACCCCGACTCCCGCCAGCGCCCCCGCCGCAATCGCGGTCGAGGAGGTGACGTACGGGTAGGTGCCGTGGTCGATGTCCAGCATGGCTGCCTGACCGGCCTCAAACAGCACGGTCTCTCCGGCCTCGAGGGCATTGTTGACCAGCAGTGAGGTGTCGACGATGCGAGGTTCGATGCGCCTGCCGTACTCCACCAGCGTCTCAACGATGGAGTCAATCTCGAAGTCTTTCTTGAAGTCCTCGGGAATCTGCTCCTCAGGGAAACCTCGCAGCTTCGCTTCAACGTTGAGGGTGACCTGGGATCGGACCAGTTCGGGGTCCAGCAGGTCCTGGATGCGCAGACCCGTGCGGTTCATCTTGTCCGCATAGGTGGGGCCGATTCCTCGCCCGGTGGTCCCAATCAGGGACTTACCCAGCGCGACCTCGTTCAGTTTGTCGAGGGAGCGGTTGTAGGGGGGAATGACGTGCGCGTTGGCGGAAATCACCAGGCGCGAGCAATCCACTCCGCGCGCCTCCATGGCTTCGATTTCCGAGAAGAGGGCGTCGGGATCAACCACGACGCCGGCCCCAATGATGGGGGTGGCTTTTTCAGAGAGGATTCCCGCGGGAAGAAGGTGCAGTGCGTATGACTCACCATCGACAACCACGGTGTGACCCGCGTTGTTTCCGCCGTTGAACTTGACCACCATGTCGACGTCTCCGCCGAGCTGATCAGTTGCTTTGCCTTTGCCTTCGTCACCCCACTGGGTGCCGACAACGATAATTCCTGGCATGACTGCTAGTCCTTTTGCTAGGGACGGCTTACCACCAGAGTGTACGCGGTCCCCGGGGAAGGACGCCCTCACCGACCAGTAAGGGCGCCCCAGGGATTAGCTTTCAGCGAGAACGCCCTCGGTAATCGAGGTCGGATTGCCGTATCTGTGGTTGGAAATCGACACTGCCTGCTCGTGTAGGAAGGGCAGAGCCTCGACTCTGGCGGCAACTGTTGCCGGGCCGTCCCAGACAGCTACCCGCAGGTCAGCGCCTAGTTGCTCCTGAATTTCAGCGCGGGTGGTGCCAAGGGCGCGGATCCTGATTTCCGCGTCTTCCGGCCTGCCTTCGTCGAGGGCGATGCGGGTGAGGAACTCCTCGTGTGATTCGGTGCGAAGAGTGAACCCGTAGGTTTCAGCCCACTCGGCAACCTCGGCGGGTAGCACCCGGGTTGAGGAGAGGGTGACCAGCGGGGTGTTCACCGCGTACTCGGGAGACTGACCCGGGGCAACGCGGACTAGGCGGCCCGCCCTGTTATCGAACTCGAAGGATCCCACCGCAACCGCCGCTGCCGCCACGGTGAGGATGTCACCCAGGCTGACTCCGTCCTCGACCCTCAGGGTTGAGGGGGCGGGCAGGTAGCGCAGAACGTTGCGTTCAGAAACCAGCGCGCTGGGGTCGCTGAGTCGGTCAAGATGCTGCTCTGCGTTGTAGGCAGCTCGAATCACCCGGACCAGGTCCTCTTCCGGCAGGGTCTGCTTGGCCGCATCAACCAGGGCGAGCAACTGGGGCTTGGTGATGTGCGGGTCGATATCAGCCCGGTTCCCCGCCAGGGGGGCCACGGCCTCAACCGAGATCTCCTCGGGAACCAGGGAGCCGAAACCGTAGAGGTAGTTGGGGCCACCGGCCTTGCAGGTGGCGCCGACACTGGACTGCTTCCAGCCCCCAAAGGGCTGGCGCTGCACAATCGCCCCGGTGATACCACGGTTGACGTAGGCGTTACCCGCCTGAACCCGGTCCAGCCAGAAGCGAATCTCGCTGCTGCTTAGAGAGTGCAGGCCGGCGGTCAGGCCATACTCGGTGCCATTTTGCACCTCAATAGCCTCCTCTAGGGTCTTGACTCGGATCACCCCGAGCAGGGGACCGAAGTACTCAACCTGGTGAAACTCACTGCCCGGCTTGACACCGGCGCGGATCCCCGGGGCCCAGAGGCGGTCGGTGTCATCGAGCGGGTAGGGTTTCAGAACCCAGGACTGGCCGCTCTCTAGGGTGGTGAGGCCGCGGCGCAGCTTCTCTCCCGGAACCGTGGTCAACGTGTCCATCTCTGTCGAGAGGTTCGTGGGCCAGTCCACCACCAGTGACGAGGTGGCATCGACCAGCTGGTCGTGGATGCGGCGCGACATTCCGGCCGAGCCGACCAGGATTAGCAGTGAGGCCGCCGAACACTTCTGGCCGGCATGCCCGAACGCCGACTTAATGACATCGCGGATAGCGAGGTCGTAGTCGGCTGAGGGGGTGATGATGATGGAGTTTTTCCCCGAGGTTTCTCCCATTAGACCCATGCTGGGCTTCCAGTCCAGGAACATCTGGGCGGTCTGTGAGGATCCGGTGAGGACGACCCGCTCCACCCCATCGGCCTCAACAAGGGCACGTGCCACCTCTCGGTTGCCCGGGATGACCAGCGGTGCCAGGTCCTTCGGGACCCCGGCCTTCCACAGGCATTCCATGAGGACGGCGCCGCAGCGAGCAGACACTGAAGCGGGCTTGAGGACGGCTGCAGAACCCGCGGACAGCGAGGCAGCAACCCCGCCGAGGGGGATGGCCACCGGGAAGTTCCACGGCGGAATGACAGCGGTAACGCCAACCGGCTTGAAAGTGGCGCCGTGAATCTGCTCCAGGGCCAGACCCTGCTGCGCGTAGTAGTGCGCAAAGTCGACGGCCTCCGAGACCTCAACATCGGATTCACCGACGGCCTTCCCAACCTCGGCCCCGGCCACTTCGATCAGGTCACCGCGGCGGTGAGCCAGTTCGACTCCGGCTCGGTGCAGGATATCTGCCCGTTCAGCCGCCGTCTTCTTCTCCCATTTCTTCTGGGCCTTGGCGGCCTTAGCCAGAACCTTCTCAAGCTCAGCCACGGAAACCACGGTACTGGCCTTGACGGTGGCGACCCCCAGGTCAGAGGTGGGGATACGGGCTGCAATCTGCTCGATCCACTGCCGGTTCGCAGGCAGAGCAGGATCCGTGTCAGGGGTGTTGTGGAAGCGCCAGCCGCCACCCGGCGCCCTCATGGTGGCCTCAAGTTGGCGCGTGGTTTCCTTGGCTCGGTTCTGGGTGCGCGAGGGGTGGCAGCGCTTTTCACCCTCACTGACCACCATCTTCATCGCGGCATCGAAGCGAGCCTTCTCCTTATCGAAGGCGCGTTGATCAGTCGCCAGATCAAAGATTGAGGCCATGAAGTTCTGCTCCGAAGCGCCCTCTTCAAGGCGTCGCACCAGGTAGGCAATAGCCACATCAAACTCACTGGGCTGCACCACGGGAACATAGAGCAGCACATCCCCGACCTCAGCGCGGATAGCACCGGCCTGAGAGTCGGCCATACCAACCAGCATCTCAATGTCCATGCCCTCGCGTACGCCGCGGATGCCCGCCAACTCCCAGGCCGTGGCCAGGCTGAAGAGGTTGTGTCCGGCAACGCCGACCTTAATGTTCTCTACCCGCTCCGGGGTCAGGGACCAGTCAAGGATGCGCAGGTAGTTGGCATCGGTGGCTTTCTTGGACTCCCAGGTCGTCAGCGGCCAGCCGTGCTGTTCGGCATCAACCTGCTCCATGGCCAGGTTCGCCCCCTTTACCAGGCGCACCTTGATCGGCGCCCCACCTCGAGCCCGGCGGTCAGCCGCCCATTCCTGCAGGCGCTTCATGGCTGCCAGACCATCGGGCAGGTAGGCCTGAATGACGATGCCGGCCTCAAGACCCAGCAGTTCCTCACGATCCAGCAGGCGCTCGAAAACATCCAGGGTGAGGTCGAGGTCGCGGTACTCTTCCATGTCCAGGTTGATGAACTTATCGGTGGGTTGCGCGGCAGCGTACTGGTACAGCGGCAGCAGCTTGGCCACCGCGACCTCCACGGCCTTTTCATGATCCCAGGGACTGTGTGGACCAATCACCGAGGACACCTTGAGCGACACGTAGTCGACATCATCCCGCTGCAGCAGGCGGAACGTCTCGGAGAGGCGCTTCGTTGCCTCGGCCTCACCGAGGACGGCCTCGCCCAGCAGGTTGAGGTTGAGGCGCGAACCGTTCTCACGCAACTTTGCGATGGCCGCCCCCAGCTTTTCGTCACGGGCGTCGAGAACCAGACCGGAAACCAGTTCCCAGAACACGCGCCGAGCCGCGGCTACCACCAGCTCTGGAGCAGCCAGCGCGGCCTTACCGCCGATGCGGGCGGGCAGGCGCAGCCAGGTGGGCAGGAAGTCGGGGGACTTTTTCATGAGGGAGCTGAGGTTGCGAGCCGCCACCTTCGGGTCCTCCGGCCGGATTACCCCGTCGACGAACTCAACCGTAAAGCCCAGGCCCGAGGGGTCATCCAGGACGTCCGAGAGCAGCTTCGCAGCACTGGCAGTGGGGTACTCGGTGGCCAACTGGGTCCAGCGATCCGCGGTATGGACCGCGAGCTCTGCCGCCCGCTCAATATCACCAAACTGCTGCCCAGCTGCCATTTCTTGCGCCCCTTTGTCGATGGTGGGGACCGCCGGACACAGCACTGTGCGCCGCTTTGAACCGGGTCCCCAGGTTGGTTTCCCCCAGGATACTCCGGCCCTAAGTGCGGCACAGGGTCTTAGGAACTAGCGTGCTTCAGCCCGCGTGGCAGCGATTTCGTAGAGCGCCACAGACGTCGCAACGGAAGCATTCAATGACTCAACGTTTGACGTCATGGGAATGGAAACAATCATGTCGCACGTATCACGTACCAGGCGTGACAGCCCCGAACCCTCGGCACCCGCCACCAACACCAGGTCGCGGTCCGCCAGACCCATGTTGCGGAGCTCGCCGTCCCCGTCCCCGGCCAGGCCGACCACGAAGAAGCCCTCTTCCTTCAACTTTCGCAAAGCCTGGACAAGGTTCGTCACCCGCGCGGTGGGAACCCGGGCCGCGGCCCCAGCAGAGACCTTCCAGGCCGTGACGCCAACACCGGCGCTGCGACGTTCCGGCAGGATCATTCCGTTGGCACCAAATGCGGCCCCGGAGCGCAGGATGGCCCCGACGTTGTGCGGATCGGTGACGTGGTCAAGTGCAATCAGCAGACCGGGTCGGTACTGCTGCTTGGCGTCAATGATCAGGTCTTCCAGATCGACGTACTCGTACTCATCGACCTCAACCGCGATCCCCTGGTGAGCCGCCCCATCACTGACGCGGTCCAGATCACGCTTCGTGACCTCAACGAAGGGCGCATTGGTCTGTGCCAGCAGCTCAAACACCTCACGCATCTTGCCCTGGCTGGGATCCGAAGCGATGAAGATGCGCGACACCTTGGTCCCGGCGTTGACGGCCTCAACCACGGGGTTGCGGCCAACAATCAGCTCGCTGCCCGGGCGCACCCGCACGGCACTGCGGGTCAGAGACTTCTCCCGCAGAGCGGCCTTCTCAGCCTCTTTTTCCTTGGCTACCTTCGCCTTGTAGGCGGGATGCCAGGTACGGTCCTCTGCCTTCGGTGTCGGCCCCTTACCTGAAAGGGCACGGCGGTGCTTGCCGCCTGAACCCAACTTCGGGGGTGCGTTCCTTCGAGAGTCTTTCGACACCGCCCCGCGCCTGGACTGATTTCCCTTGGCCATGCGCGCCTCCTCGCTGTTAGTAGCGCCTGGGCGCTGATTTCGATACGACAGAATAGTCGCTACTGGTTCTTAGGTGCCACCTGCCAGGTGGCGCCACCCGGACCGTCCTCCACAAGGATTCCGGCGCCGGCCAGGCGATCACGTAACTCATCGGCTCGGGTCCAGTTCTTTTCGGCCCGGGCAGTCGCCCTCTCTGCCAAGACCTCATCAATCATCACTCCGAGGGCGGATTCCAGCAGTTCAACCTTTCCACCGGGTCCCGCTTCAACCTGCGCCCACTGCTGCGAACCCGGGTCAACCCCCAGGACATCCAGCATGGAACGAACCGTCTTCAGCTCAACCGCCACCGCTTCCAGGTCGCCCTCAGCCATCGCGCGACGCCCCGTCTTGACGTGTTCGTAAACCACGGCCAAACCGGCCGCAACGTTGAGGTCATCGTTGAGTGCGGCAGTAAACTGCGCCGGCAGTTCTTCCGGGGTCATGAAGATCGAGGCGGGGTCTCCGACCAGTGCGGCCGCCTCGGCAACAAACGAAGACACCTTGTCCCAGGACTTCCCCGCCAGTTCCAGCGTCGTCTCTGACCACTCAATCATCGAGCGGTGGTGGACTGAAGAAAGTGCAAAGCGAATGACCGCAGCAGGGGCCTGCTGCAGCAGAGACTGCAGGTCAAGGGTGTTTCCCACCGACTTGGACATCTTGTCGCCCGCGATGGTGACCCAGGCGTTGTGAACCCACAGGTTTGCGAAGTCGTAGCCCGCGGCGTGGGACTGCGCCTGCTCATTCTCGTGGTGCGGGAAACGCAGGTCGATGCCACCGCCGTGGATGTCAAAGGCTTCACCGAGGTAGCGGTGCGACATCGCGGAGCACTCCAGGTGCCAACCGGGCCGCCCCCTTCCCCACGGCGCCTCCCATGAGGCCGTCTGCGGCTCTTCGGGCTTGGTTGCCTTCCACAGGGCAAAGTCACGGGTGTCCCGCTTGCCAGCCAGGATCGCCTCCGTCTCGGCCTCGCCCTCAGTCGTCCGCATCTGATCCAGGGACTGGTGAGTCAGCGACCCGTAGTCGGGCTGGCTGTGCACATCAAAATAGACGTTGCCGGTTTCATCGCTGTAGGCGTGGCCGCGCTGAATGAGGCGCTCAATAAATGCAATCTGGTCGGTAATATGCCCGGTGGCGCGCGGTTCAACCGTGGGTTCAACCAGCCCGAGGGTGGCGTAGGCCTTCTGGAACTCACGTTCGTACCTGGTTGCCAGCGCCCACCACTCTTCACCCGACTCTGCGGACTTGCTGAGAATCTTGTCGTCAATATCGGTGACATTGCGGACGTAGGTGACATCGAGGCCGTAGCGCTGCAACCAGCGAATCAGCACGTCGAAGGAAGTGGCAGCGCGCAGATGACCAATATGGGGCATCCCCTGCACCGTCGGACCGCACAGATAGATCCCCACCCGACCGTCCTGGATGGGCACCAGGTTTTGCAGGGTGGCGGTTTTCGTATCGTAAAGACGCAGATCCATGGGCCCCATCGTACTTGGCTCCAGGTCCGACAACAGTCCCCCGGCACTGCGATGCCGACTACCCTGGCTTCTATGACTTTTGAGATTCGGGTGGGACAGGGCGTGGATGTCCACGCATTCGTGGTCGAGGACGGGGCAGACGAGGGCGCTTCAGGGCGCTCCCTACACCTCGCCTGCCTGGAATGGCCGGGGGAAACTCCTCTTGAGGGGCACTCTGACGCGGATGTTGCCGCTCACGCCGCCTGCGACGCGCTTCTGTCCGCAAGCGGACTTGGTGAACTGGGCAGTGTCTTCGGCACCTCCGACCCCCGCTGGGCCGGCGCCTCCGGCGCCGCCATGCTGGGTGAAACCTTGCGCCTTCTCACAGGGGCCGGGTGGCGGATCGGCAACGTCGCCATCCAGGTCATCGGCGAACGTCCCCGCATGTCGGGAAGAAGAGAGGAAGCCGCAGCCGCCCTCTCAGCCGCCCTCGACGGCGCAACTGTCTCCCTTGGCGCCACCACCACCGACAAGCTGGGCTTCCTCGGGCGCACAGAGGGACTGGCCGCCATCGCGACCGCCCTCGTCATCAGGGACTAGCCGCCCGAAGGGATCAGCCCCCGTAGGGACTACTTGGCGGCTTCGCCAATCATGTGCTTCTCAGACTTAACCGGAAGCATCAGCAGCAGGCCGAGGACGATGACAACCACGATGCCCAGAATGCCCCAGTGGGTCGCATCCTGTCCCTCGGGAAGAACCTTTGTACCAATCGTGATCGCCAGACCGTAGAGCAGGGGCGCCAGGAAGGATACGGCGCGACCCGTGGTGGCGTAGAGACCGAAGATCTCTCCCTCACGACCCGCCGGAATGACGTTGGCCAGGAAGGTGCGGGATGCCGACTGCACGGGGCCGACAAAGATGGTCAGGACCAGGCCGAGGACCCAGAAGGCTGTCGCGCCGTACTTGGCTAGGAAGAAGACGCCCAACCCCGCCACGATCATCAGGCACAGCGAAATCATGATGATACGCCTGGAACCCCACCTGTCATCAAGGGGACCGAACGCCATGGTGGCCAGTCCCGCCACCACGTTCGCCGCCACGGCAAAGATAATGACCTCACCGGCGGTGAAGCCGAAGACCGAACCTGCGATGACACCCCCGAAGGTAAAGACTCCTGCGAGGCCGTCACGGAAGACCGCCGAGGCAATCAGGAAGCGCAGGGTGTTGCGGTTATCCCGCCACAGCGAAGCCACGGTTTCAAACAGGTGACGGTAGGAGTCCGCGATCGACTCACGCGGAACACTGTGGTCGATCGGCTTCCTCTTCGGTGGGTTGATGAGGACGGGGATGGCGAAGATCCCGAACCACAGGGCTGCGAAAGCCATGGCGACTCGAACGTCCAGTCCGCCCTCTCCGGTGACCCCAAAGAGACCAACCTCGGGGTTGATAAACCCGAAGTAGAGGAACAGGAGCAGGACGATGCCGCCGATGTAACCGGCGCCCCAACCGAAGCCGGAGATGGCACCGCGGTTCTTAGGGGTGGAAAGATCGTTCAGCATGGCGTTGTAGTTGACGGAGCCGAACTCGAAGAAGACGTTGCCAATCCCCAGCAGGCCGATGCCCAGCCATAGGGCCCCGATGGGTCCCAGGGGGGAGTCCGGGGTTACGAAGAACATCAGCGCCAGGCTGATAAAGACCAGGAATGAGAAGATGCCCAGCATCCTCACGCCCTTACCGGCCCGGTCTGCCCTCTGTCCCGTGATGGGTGCCAGCAGGGCGATGATGATGCCCGCGGCGGTCATTCCCCAGGAGAGGTACTGGTTGGCGGTGGCCTTGTCCGTGAACATGCCGTCCGAGGTCAGGTAGACGGTGAAGACGAACGAGGTCGCCACCGCGTTGAAGGCCGCCGAACCCCAGTCCCAAGATGCCCAGGAGATGATCTTGGACCTGGAGGCCTTGGGGGCAGCCTCAACGACCTCCAGTGCGGACTCAATATCGGCCAGCTTGGGAGGGCCAGAAATGCCATCTCGGGCCAGAATGCTTCCGGTTGGACCCCCGACTTCTTCGGGCGGGGTCTGGGTGTTGCTCATGCGTCCTCATCTACTCGCTCAACACTGGGCACTTCTGGAGAGTAGCAAGTTCCCACCCCAGTAAATCACCACAACCTCCGAGTTGGGACAAATTTTGAAGTAAATCTACGTTGGCAAACCCGCCTCAGGCTCACCGAGCGCAGCCGCCAGTCGTTCCAGGTCAAGGGGAGTGGTCACTTTGAAGGCCTCGGGGGATCCTTCAATCACTTCGACTGTGCCACCGGCCTCTTCCAGCAGAGCGGCATCGTCTGTGGCGGCCGTGGCCTCAGAGGCGGCGCGCCCCTCAGCGAAGAGGTGCAGGTCCAGGAGGCGGTCAAAGTTGAAGGCCTGCGGGGTTTGTGCCAGCCTCAACAGCCCTCGGTCGGGGGTGTGAGTCACAATCTGGCGTCCGGAGTCATCGATATAGATCTGCTTGACGGTGTCAACGACAGGCAGACCCGGGAGGACCCCCTCCGCACCGGACTCAACCGCCTCGACCAGGTCTTCCATTAGAGAAGTGGGGGCCAGGCAGCGGGCAGCATCGTGAACGAGGACGATATCGAGGACTTCCCCGTCCTCATCCTCTACAAACGACTCTCCCGTTTCTTCCCGCAGCAGGTTGCGCCGGTCTCTAATCTGTTCCAATCCGGCTTTCACCGAGGCCTGACGGCTGGCTCCCCCGGCAACGAAGGTGACGGACACCAGTTCACGCGGGCCAAGCTCAGCGGCCGCCGTCTCTTGGAACAGCCCCTCAAGGCCTTCGGGGCAGGTCACCACCACACCGGTGAGGTCCCGGACCGCCAGCAGCCGCTCTAGCGCCAGCCCCAGGAGGGTCCGGCCCCCGCAGCTAACCAGGGCCTTGGGCACTTCCGCCCCCAAACGGGACCCGGAACCAGCTGCCGTAAGGACCCCCCAGACCCGCACGGAAACTACTTCTTCTTGGTCTCTGCTTCGAGGGCCGCCACGGCCTCCATACCTTCCACCAAGATGCCGTCTAACATTTCTGCCGCAGCGTCCTCATCAATGTCACGGGCCAGCGCCAGCTCTGAAGTGAGGATCTGGCGCGCCTTGGTCAACATGCGCTTTTCACCGGCGGACAGGCCCTTGTTGGCATCCCGACGGGACAGGTCACGCACAACCTCAGAAACACGGACGATGTCGCCGTTAGAAATCTTTTCCTGGTTGGCCTTGAAACGGCGCGACCAGTTCGAAGGCTCTTCAACATCTGCCTGACGCAGGACGTCAAGAACCTCCTCAACTCCCCTGTCGTCAACAACATCGCGAACACCCACGGCCTCGACGTTTCCGGCGGGAACCTGAATCATCAGGTCGCCCTGGTTCACACGGAGCACCAGGTACTCGGTCTCAACTCCCTTGATCTTGCGGATCACGATCTCTTCAATCGTTGCCGCACCGTGGTGGGGGTAGACGACAGTTTCGCCGACTTTAAAAGCCATTAAGTTTGCTCCTAGGCAACAGTTAGTTCACTTTTCACCCAGCAAAATGCCGAGCCGAACACCCCATTCTACCAGCCAAAGCGCCCCCGCTCGAGGTTGGTTCCCCAACGTTTTGTTGAGGCCCATTGCCGGGCGGGGGCGCTTCGAAAGTCGCTACCCCAGGGGCGCAAACAGGCTGGTGGGACTACTTACCCTGGTTCGCCACAGCGTCGATCTTCGCCTGTGCGTCAGGATCCAGGTAGGTTCCGCCCTTCTTGATCGGCTTCAGCGTTTCTTCATCCAGTTCGTAAACCAGTGGAATACCAGTCGGGATGTTGACACCAACGATTTCGTCGTCCGAGATGTCGTCGAGGTACTTGACGATCGAACGCAGCGAGTTACCGTGGGCCGCAATCAGAACGGTCTTCCCGGTCTGCAGCGCGGGAACGATGTTGCTGTCCCAGTAGGGGAGCATGCGCTCAAGAACGTCCTTGAGGCACTCGGTGTGGGGGACGGGGTCGCCTGCGTAACGCGGGTCGCCGTCCTGCGCGAACTCTGAGTTGGGGTCGATGGCGGGCGGCGGGGTATCGTAGGAACGACGCCACAGCATGAACTGCTCTTCCCCATACTTCTCACGGGTCTCCGCCTTGTCCAGGCCCTGCAGAGCGCCGTAGTGACGCTCGTTGAGGCGCCAGCTGCGCTGCACCGGGATCCAGGAGCGGTCGGCCTCATCAAGGGCCAGGTTGGCGGTCTTAATCGCGCGCTTCTGCATCGAGGTGAAAAGCAGGTCGGGCAGAATCCCGGCCTCCTTCATCATGACGCCGGCCTTACCGGCCTCCTCGATCCCCTTCTCCGACAGGGGCACATCTACCCAACCGGTGAACAGATTCTTCTTGTTCCACTCGCTTTCGCCGTGGCGCATCAGGACAAGTGTGTAGGTCATTGCGACGCTTTCCTTCTCTCTTTGCAGGTGCATTACACCTGAGGACACTGTGCTCCCATGACAGGATCTGACATCTCTAATCTAGTACGGACTTGCTTGTCGAAAGTCCCAGACCGTCAGCCAACTAACCGATGAGGGCGAGCAGGCGGAAGAAAATCGAGACCGCAAACGGCAGTGCCGACAGCACGGTGAACGTCACCGTCCACTTCGGGAACATCGCCAGGATGGCAATGAACTCACGCAGCTTGGCACTGGCCCAGAAGTAACGCACTGAACGTGCCCCCACGGCGTTCCCCGGCAGACCCTGCTGGCTCATCAGCAGCGCGGCCCTGAAGGCATGGAAGTCACTGCTGACCACCATCCACGGCCCGTTCACCCCACGCGCCGCTATCAGCTCCGAAGTGAACTCCAGGTTCTCTTCCGTCGAAGCCGAACGGTTCTCCACCACCAGCTCTGCAACCCCGCCTCCAGCTACCTCCGGCAGCCCGGAGTCGAGGACGTAGCGACCCATCGCCTCACCCTCTGCAACAACCTCGTCGCTTCCCTTCCCCCCGGAAACAACCAGCAGCGGCGCCTGCCACTTTCGCAGCGACTTACGGTACATCTCGAGACCAAGATCCAGGCGGCGTGCCAACAGTGGCGGAACCCGGTCCCCAATCAGACCGGAACCCAAGACCACGACCACCTCGCCCGGCCTAGCCCAACGTCGCGCCCACACACCGTAGATGCCCGAGTAAAGCAGGTAGGAAAACAGCGTGAAGCCGAAGAAGAAAATGGGCAGAACCAGCAGCATCAAGTCCACCTCCAGTGCACGGTTATTGCCGAACACAGCGATTAGTCCCAGGGCAAGGTAGCCCAGAATCCCAGCTCCCACGGCCAGGGAAAGCGAGTGGGACACACTGAGCCCCTCACGAATCAGCAGTACCACCCCGGCCCAGATCAGGAACACTGCCACACCCAGCACAGTCAGCGCCGCCACCACCAGGAATGCCAAAAGCACCCACGGGGCCGTCTCTTCACTGATGACACCGGAGACACTGAACAGCAGTGGCACCAGCCCCATCACCAGCGAGAACAGCGTGAGACCCAACCCCACAGCAGCCCGCATTCGCCGCGGATTACGCAGCGTCACCACCAGGGTGTAAACCGCCAGCACCAACACCGGCGACCAGTAGATGATCGAGCTCAGTGGTCCATCCCCTCGTTAGTTATCCAAGCAGCAGGTCAGCCATTCAGCACCAACCCCTAGGCACCGATATTCTCTGGATTGAGTCCCTCAGAAAGTCGGTTCAACAGTTCCAAATTCGAAGGGGTGAGTTGAATGGTCACCCCTTCCATCAGCGGCCCGACCTGGGCTGCCGAACGGGCCGATGCCACGGGAGCTGTGACTGTCGGGTTTTCCAGCAGCCAGGCAACCGCCACAGCAGCCGGGTCAACGTTGTGTTCGGATGCAATCTGGCGAACTGCTTCCACCACCTCGAAGGCACGTTCACCAGCATGGCGATTCACCGTTCCGGCCCGCTCACCGACAATCGCCGCGGTGCTCGCGTACTTGCCCGTCAGCAGACCCCCGGCCAGAGACCAGTAGGTCATGACCCCCAGCGAGAACTCTTCGACAACCGGCTGCCACTCTGTTTCATACTTGACCCGGTTCAGCAGGTTATAGGGGGGCTGCAATGCCACGGGACGGGCAACACCCTGCCGATCAGCCTCTGCGATCCAGTTTCTGATCTGCTCGGGGGTCATGTTGGAGAGGCCGACCTCTCGGATTCTTCCAGCCGCCTGCTCCTCGGCAAACACCTCTACAGACTCTGCCACCGGGGTTTCCGGATCGAACTTGTGGGCGTAGTAGAGATCGATGTAATCAGTTCCAAGTCGGCGAAGTGAGCCTTCGACACCGCGACGCACTGCCGCGACTGACAGCTCACCGGAAGGCTTCATGAACCCAACCTTGCTGGCAATCACCAGTTCCTCGCGGGGTCGACCGGAAAGCCAGTGGCCGATCATCTCCTCTGATTCCCCACCGACATTGCCCGCCTTGTGGCGCCCGTATACATCGGCGGTATCTATGAAGTTCCCACCGTTCTCCGTGTACTCATCGAGGACGGAGCAGGCACCTGCCAGATCAGCAGTCCACCCAAATGAGTTGGTGCCTAGGCAGAGGGGATAGACATCGAGGTTCGAGAGGCCAATAGCTGTCATTTCTCCTCCAGCGAGATACGTGCTGGGTTTAGCCCCAGCTAAGGCCCCCATCGTAGCTGCGCACCAGCGCATCGCCACCCCACAGCCACAGGCCGCCATCCGGTGCGAAAGCAAGTGAAGTCTGTCCGCCGCCCATCGCTGTCACGGTTGCACCTGATGCTCCCTGAGCGCCAGAGACACATGCGGTCTGCGTCATCTGCAGACCATCGACACCAGTTCCGTACGAGGTCAGGACTGCACCATCACAGTCGGGAGCATTGACGGAAGCAACGAAGACATTGGTTCCACCCACAACCACAGAGTCGGGGGTTCCGCCGGCAGCAGCCAGCGTTCCCTCGTCACCAACCCAGTTGGCACCATTATCGGTCGAGACGCGCAGGGCCCCGTCTTCACAAAGAACAGCCATGGGGCCTTCTGCACCAACCGACTGCCGAGCAATCGTGCATCCAGCATCAACGGCAATGCCGCCTGCTCCTAGAAGCACGGTGGGCTGGGCCGGATCAACCCGCCACAGGTTCTCCGTCTCCAGGGGAAGCCAAGTGGTAGTTCCTACCACTGACGAACCCGCGGACAGCTGCGAACATTCCTGTGCGTTGTATCCGAGCGCCCCGACTAGGCCATCGCCAATATCAACCAGACGGTTCAAAGACACCATGGGCAACGTTGCCCCCAGGTTGTCGCCCGTCCATGTCGCGCCGGCATCAAACGAAGTCTCAACCACGGCTTCCACCGTCGGGCACGGGCCAGTCAGACCACGCAGCACCGTGTCCCCACCTAGTGCAACCATCACCCGGTTTAGCTCAGCAACGGGCTGCACCGTAACGACAACTTCCTCGTCACCATCGGCATCTTCGGCGGGCTCTTCAGGAATCCCAGACGACTGTGGCTCTTCAGACTGTTGCGCCGGGTTGTATCCCGGTGTCCCACCGGCACCCTCGACAGTCTTACCCGCCTTAGAAATTACCAGCACTGAAAGAGCAACCGTCAGCGCAACAAGCACCCCGATCGCCAGGACCTTAATCCATGTCGAGCTTGAACGAATGCCTGCGTTTTGACGTGCCATTAAAGCGCCTCACCCACCGCAATCTTTGACCTTCTTGGGACAAACAGTCTCATCGGCCGGTCTCCCCTGCGCTTAGCTTCTTGGCGGCGCACCAGGGCCCGACTAGGGAAGGGAATAACATCCGCACTCCCAGCTTCATCACTCTGAATCGAGTGATGATGCGCAGTCGCAGTCTCATGCGATGTAACGTCGAACATGCTGCAAATGGCCTTGAGGAAGTCCGCGGTCACCTGCGCTGCTGGAACCAGTTCATCCCGTGAGTGCTTGTAGATAGCCTTGGACTGACGGAACGGGTCAATCACGTCAAGTTCACTAGAGCTCTGAGGCGGGGGCAGGAGGCCACGCTTCTGATTGATTATGTCGAGAGCCCACGTCACTCCGGGTACAGAGCACTTCATCTAGAGGTTGAGAGGAATGGACGGACGATTGAGGTGCAGCTGCGGTCGGCCGCGATGCACATGTGGGCAGAAACTGCAGAGGCCATGGGGGATCTTCTCGGCCTCAACTTCAAGTGGGACGGTGATACGCCAGTGCATGAGCTGCTCCGCCTTGTCTCGAAAGCGCAGCACGCCGAAGAGAGTGACTCCTCTCTAGATGAACACGAACTCAGCCAACGAACATTGCTAACAGGCGAAGTCGCTGGTTTACTGAAGCAACAAGTAGAGGGAGAGGGGCCATCGTGAGTGTGGACATACGCCATTTCCTCCTTGTCTATGACCGTCGCAAGGATGAACTTGTCGAAGTGCATGAGTTCGAAGATATCGATAAGGCGACCGCTGCGTATGAGCAGGTTGAGGAGCGCATTAGGGTTGGGTCAGATTGGATTGATGTCGTCTTGGTCGGGTCAGACTCCCTAGAGTCAGTCAAGATAACGCACTCCAACTACTTCACTGGGAACGCTAAGCGCCGCGTACGCGAGCTTCTATCGCTTTAGTGGGCTTACGCCCTCTTCCTGATCAGAACTCGGCTCATCGACGGCTCCGTCGACGTAGTACCAGCGCCCGTCCTCCCGCACAAAGTTGGAGCGTTCATGCATGACCTGGATGCCATCATTGGTTAGGTAGGTGGCACGGAACTCCACGATACCTTCGGTGTCATCCGTCCCGCCGGCCCGTGTGTCGAGGATCTGCAGGCCGCGCCAGACCGGGTTGCCCGAAAGGTCTAGGTTCGCTGGACGCGTGCTGGGATGCCAGGATGCAAGTAGCCAGTCGCGGTCACCTTCCTTGAATGCGCTGAAGCGCGACCTCATGAGTTCTTCGGCAGTGTTGGGCCAGGTCTTGGGGGACATCGGTAATCCTCTGGGTGTTCGCGAAGGGCTTGGTGACGGACAACGCGAGCGTACATGTCGCTGCGGGTTTGCAGCGACGAGGACCGCCCGCCATGGCGCGCAGTGGACTTCCTGGATTAGAGGACCGCGGCTCACTGAGCAAGACCAGTTCGTGGGTCGAATCTCCTAGTCTGCCGAGCAGTTGGGTGACACAGCCGGATGCCGGCTGGAAACCTTACGAAGAAGTGTGCCCGATGACTACCGTCGAGGTCTTCATTGAGCGCTCTGGTGTCGCGCTCGCCCAAGACGGATCATCATGAGTTGTTCGACCGTGTTATCGCCAGTGTTGCCCTCGGCAACACCGATGACTATCTGCGCAATCACGGTTTCCTCGCCGAGTCGATGCGGTGTTGGGGCCGCGGCGCCTTCGCGTTGCAGTTAGGCTTGGTGTGCATCTGTCCCGGGAGACTGATGCACAGTGGAGGAGGGGCCGATGAGTGAGTACAGCCTGCAACCCAACGAGGTCGTGTTGCTGCGGAAGGAACACGTTTCCCAAGAGGCTGGTCGCAAGATCATTCAAGTTGACCTCATTCTCACCAACCTGCACATCGTTGCCTCCCAGAGGGGGATGTTCGGTGGGGTGAAGTCTACGATGCTGTATCCGCTGGACCAGGTGAAAGTCTTCAGAGACCAGGTGCAAGCCATCCCGGAAGGGCAGGGGCGTCATGACGGGACTCTGAGAATCTACTTCTACCAGGGTGAAGCGTGCTTCCGCCTTCAAAATCGGCGTGAGGCGATGCTGTGGGCGGAGAAGATTGATGAAGCCATTACTGGGCGACCCGCTGCAGTGAACTCGACGTGCTCGGAGGCGCTGCCTGGCGCTGAAACCGTTGCTAACGTCATCAAGGACACGGTCGGAGTCTTCAAAAAGAGCTTCGGTATCGGTTCCAAGAACTCTGGTTCCGCCACCGATGAACCCCAGCAGGTCGCGGGGGCCTGTCGAAGCTGTGGAGCTGCTGTCGCGACCGTGAGAAACCAGGTGGCTACCTGCAGCTACTGCGGGACCGTCCAACGGATTGATGGTTAGGGGGTAGCGGATGACCGTCGTTCAAGCATTCGCTGGAGGGCTGATCGATCAATGGAGTGAGATCGTGACTGCCGATGGGTTCGATGAGCACACCGTTGTCTCACCTGGGGTGTTCCGCGGCAATTGGGCAGGTGAGGGCGGCCTCGGCGAAGTTGTTGACGGGTCGCAGATTTATGTTCCTGAGAATACGGCCGCCTTTGTGTTCAGCGGAAACGGCGTAGAAGCGATCATGGGTATTCCGGGCGGATATGTTTACCACACCGGTCCACCGTTGCAACAGGGGGAATCGCTGGGGACCACCCTCGGCCGCGTGGCGCAAATGGCCATGCAGAGACGGGTGCGCAGCGACCTTCGGACCGTTGCGTTCATCAACCTACGTGAGATTCGCGGCCTCAAGTGGGGAACCCCGCGACCCGTGCTCTTCCATGACAACGCATACGGGACCGACCTCGAAATCACCGCCTTCGGGACGTATTCGCTCAGGGTGGTGGACCCCATCACCTTCGTGCAGCAGTTCATCCCCGCCAACACCCACTCCTACACGTTTGCGGACCCTGAGTCTCGCCAGACGCTTGCCTCGGAGCTGCTGCAGTCGTTCGCAGTTGCGGTCAACTCGCTGTCTGCCAGCTACCGGATTTCTGAACTGCCGTCGAGGACGAACGAGGTGGTCGCCGCGATGATGTCTCCCGATGGTGTAGCGGCGAGCTGGCTCTATCGGTTTGGTATGCAGCTCAGTAGCGTGGCGGTGGAGAGCCTGGAGTTTTCGCCCTCGTCCCGCAGGCTGGTGGAGGAGTATTCCCGTAGGCGAATGCACAAGGCTGCAGATGCAAGCGGCGCCACCTATGAGGCCGCGGTGACATTTCAGCAGCAGGTCGTCGACGGGATTCGCAACGTTGGCTTTGCTGGAGTGTCGAAGATGTTGGGGGGTCAAGGGCGTGATGCGGGCGCAGAGGGTGCTGTGGAGGGCGCAGGTAAGAAGAGTGTTGGCGACCAAAGCATTATGCTGCGTGGCTTGCGGCGTCAGCGCGACAGGGGCACTCTGACGGCCGCTGAGTATGAGGCGAGGAAGCGGGAAATCCTGGGGGATTAGCGGGACCTAGGGAGGATGGTGTGCTCGGGGCGCGGCTTTGTGCTCGGGTTCGGTTCGGCCGGGTGGCGGTTCGTCACCCGAATGTCGGGATTACTCTCTACGCTGTACGTATGAGTGATCCCCAGTTGCGTAACTTTGGTGTTGAACCGCAGCAGCCGGTCTCCGGCGCTGGCCATTCACAGGCGGACGAGGGTGCGGCGCCTGGTGGCGGGGCCGCCGGTGGTTCGTCGGGCACCCAACCGGCGGGGTGGACGCCGAACACGGCGCAACCAATCAAACTAGCATTTGCTTTAGGGGCGGTGCCACAGCGGGTTATGCCTCAACTTCGGAAGGTCGCTGCCGGGTTCAGTGCACCGCGGGTGCGGGGACGGGGTGCAGGGCCCGGGGTCCCGTATAAGGCGCCGAAAGCCAAGAAGCCGTGGTACAAGAGGTGGTGGGTGTGGGTGCTCGGCGTGATCTTGGTTTGGGTGTTCTTTAGCAATTTGGGTGGCGGGAGTTCTTCTGGGGACTCGTCGACTGGTATGCGAGGGGCGGACTCGCAAACTGAGAACGTGCTGACGGAAGACACGCAACGAGCCGCGCGGGAGGCAGATGCGGCTGAGGCGGCGGCAGCGGAGAAGGAGGCGGCGGCGGCAGCAGAGAAGGAGGCGGCGGCTGCGGCCGAAGTTGCTGCAGCGGAGAAAGAGGCGGCGGAGGCGGCTGCGGCCGAAGCTGCCGTCGTGGAGCCTGCGGGGCCAACGGATGCGGAGCGCTCGGAGGCATTGGACTTTAGGCTCCGCGAGATTTTCGGTGGTGTCTCTTCGATGACTGAGCTCATTGGAGCACTTCCGGGCGAGTGGCCCGGTTACGTACAGGGAGTCAGAGTCGAAGGCGACCTGGCGTACTTCACGCTCCAAGTTGACCGGAACACGGCTAGCGGCCAGCAGTTGGGAGTCGATGCCGCTCAGGCCCTTTCGACTCTGTTCGGACAGGAGGACCTAGAGGGGATTAACTGGATCATTGTCGAGGACGGGACCGGCGTGGTCATCGATCAGAAGCAGCCGAACCCTCTCTTTTAGGTGGGGTCTGGCGGACTTCGTGACGTCTGGCCTAGGGGTCCAAAGCGGGACTTCTGACCCGCGCTGTCCGGCTGCATCGCGCGGGCGTCCTCGGTCTTAGAAGAATTCCTATTGGAATTGCGTGGTGAGCGGGATGTGGTCCGAGCGTGCGAGTAGCCACGAGGAATCTGACTCAAATGTGCCTCGCGAAAGTAGACTGCTGCAATGATGCAAGTTTCCGGAACCAGAAGACTGCTGCTCGTTCTAGCGGCACTTGCAACCACCTTTTCGGTCGCCGCTTGTGAGGGCGAGCAGGCCACTTCCGCGGATAGTGCGCCGGTTCGGGGGTCGGCTACATCTGAACCCCAGAGCGCTCCAATCAAGGTCGAGGAGGAGGACGAGCTCGTCCTCGCCGAACCAACGGTTCTTGAGGTCGACCCCGTGGCTGATACAGCGGATCCGTCGGACTATGCGGCCGTGCGAACCGTGTTGGAGGGACTGGAGATCAAGGGCCGGGCGCCGAAGACGGGCTACGATCGGGAGTTGTTTGTCCAGTACTAAACCTTTGGCGTTTACTTCACCCGTGAAAGGAGTGCATTCGAAAGTCCACGCTCCCTTCAAGCCTCGGCTAGCGACTATCGACTTATCTGGCGCGCTGGGTTTCCCACAACAGTGACGTTGGCATCTGTTCCGTGAAGAACAACTGCGCCTGCACCGATAACAGAGTGTTCGCCGATGGTGGTTCGGGGGAGGATTACTGCGCTGCCTCCGAAGAAGGAACCCTGACCCACGCTTACTTCACCCATGATGTTGGTAGCTGGGCTCAGGGTTGAGAATTCGCCAATGACGGTGTCGTGTCCAACGGAGCTGTTGAAGTTGACGTGAACGTGATCTTCTAGGGTCACATCGGCGTCTAGTACTACTCCCGGGCACACGATCGATCCTTCGCCAACCGTTGATCCACCTGCTGTGATTACTCGATCGTCAATGAAGGTGGCGAACTGGGCACCCTTGTTTTGGAGCTGTTCGACTAGGTGCTGTCTGACCTTGGGTGCAGCAATAGCACAGAGAACTCGGTCGTTTAGTTCTGAGGTGTAGTCGGCAATCGTCGAGATGAGTTGTCCCGGAAGAAGTGCGGGGTTCGCGTTGTCGTCAATGAAGACGACGTCTTCGACCTGGTTCTCCGCGAGGAAACGGGGTGAGGTAGTGATCCAGCTGTGAACACCGCGACCGAAGCCCCCTGCTCCCACAATGACGATGCGAGTGCTCATTGTGAACTCACATCCGAACCTAGGAAAGGAGCCCCTACTGCGTGCCCCTCAGAGGTGACACCAGTTCGGCTGACAACGCTGGTAATGGTCTTGAGGATTACCTTCACGTCCAATCCGATTGAGCATCCGTCGACGTACTGAACATCCAGTTCAAAGCGTTGGGGCCAATCGAGGGCATTTCTGCCACTCACCTGGGCCAGTCCGGTGATGCCGGGCCGAACCTCGTGACGTCGTTTCTGCTCATGCGAGTAGAGCTCAAGGTACTCGACCAGCAGGGGACGTGGTCCCACCAGACTCATATCTCCCTTGAGGACATTCCATAGTTCCGGAAGCTCATCGAGGCTGGTTGAGCGAAGTGCCTTACCAAAGCTGGTGAGCCGATCTTCATTCTCAATCAAGCCCTTGCTGGGGTCGACGTCCTTCATGGTGCGGAATTTGTACAGGGTGAAGATCTGCCCGTCCTTGCCGGGACGATCCTGTTTGAAGATGACGGGACTGCCGAGGTTCGCGCGAACGGTGGCTGCGACGACTCCCATTACCGGGGCCAGGGCCACCAGACCTGCGGCAGAGACAAGGATGTCCAAGCCGCGTTTGATGGGGTCATAAGCCTTACGGGTTTTAGTCACCTGGAGACCTTCTAGCCGAGGAACTCAGTGATGGCCGTGAACACCACGTTCCGCTGTTCTTCGGTGAGGCCTGAGCCGCTGGGAAGGGTGAGGCCGGTTTGGAACAGGGTCTCACCGTTGCCGTTGGTCTTGGCCGGGTTGTCGGCAAAGATGGGCTGAAGGTGCATGGGCTTCCACAGGGGGCGGTTCTCAATGTTCAGTGCATTGAGTGCGGCGCTGAGGTCTTGAGCAGTCCAGTTACCGACGGTCTTGCTTGAGTCAACGACGACAGAGGTGAGCCAGCAGTTGTCGAACTGCTCATCAGAGTTCTGCTCATCTGATTGAAGGACCGTGACACCGGGAACCTCTGCGAAGAGGTTCTTGTAATCACGGCGAATCTGCTTGCGCCTTCCGATCATCTCATCGAGGCGTGAAACCTGGGCGCGGCCAAGGGCAGCCAGGATGTTGCTCATCCGGTAGTTGTAACCGACTTCGGTGTGTTCGTAGTGAACCACTGGCTGACGGGCCTGGGTGGCAAGGTAACGGACCTTATCGGCAAGAGCCTTGTCATCGGTCAGGAGGATCCCGCCACCGGATGTGGTCATGATTTTGTTGCCGTTGAAGGAAAGAATGGCGGCATCACCGAAGCTGCCTGCCGGCTTGATGCCAGCATCGGTCTGCAGGGCTGCGCCGAAGGACTCGGCGGCATCGGCCAGGATGGGGATGCGGTAACCGGCCTGTTCTGATCGCTTGGCAACGACCTCTTCAATAGCCGGGAAGTCGGCCACCTGACCAAGCAGGTCAACGGGAACGACTGCGCCAATATGCTTGCCTTCGGCAATCAGTTCCTCCATGGCTTCATCAAGAAGCTGGGGATCCATGTTGCCCGTGACCAAATCACAGTCGATGAAGTAGGGCTCTGCACCAACGTAGGTAATCGAGTTTGCGGTTGCTGCGAAGGTCATCGAAGAGGTGACGACAACATCGCCACGCTTCACACCCAGGGCAATCAGGCCCAAGTGAAGGGCTGCGGTTCCGGAGGAGAGCGCTACTGCGTACTCACGGTCACAACGCTGTTTGACGTCGTCCTCGAACGCATCAACTTCAGGACCAAGGGGGGCAACCCAACCTGAGTGAAGGGCCCGAACGACGAACTCTTCCTCAACTGGGCCCACGTCCGGCTTCGACAAATAGATACGTTCGCGCACCTCAACCTTGTTCTCGACAGGGTTCACAGACAAGACTTCACCTAGATTCACGGGTAAAACGACGCCGTCATGCCATTAGCAGACGCCCGCTACAACATGGCATGACTACCGAAAACAGAAGGTGGTTTTGTGACTGTGGGACAATCTCGACTATGAGTAGCGCCATAGTTCTCGACTCCGTCACAGAGGGCGATTCGGTCCTGCTGGCATCATCGACGCTTGAGGCTCTTAGTCGGGTGATTGAGGTTGATTCCAGTTTACGTCGGCGGGTGGAGTACTCCTCCGACGCCTCTAACTATCGGGTACAGCCGGCGGTGGTGGCATTCCCCCGCTCGGTTGAGGAAGTTGAGGCGGCGCTGGGCGTGGCTCGCTCCGCTGGATTGCCCGTGACCTCACGTGGTGGGGGGACGTCGGTGGCGGGAAATGCGATTGGGCCGGGGTTGGTCCTGGACTTCTCTCGCTACATGAACCGCGTCCTCGAGATTGATCCGGTGGCGCGGACGGCTCGCGTTGAGCCGGGGGTCATCATGTCCGACCTGCAGGAGGCAGCTGCCCCCTACGGACTGTGGTTTGGGCCGGATCCGTCGACGAAAAACAGGGCGACTCTGGGCGGGATGATTGGCAACAACGCCTGTGGTCCGCACGCCCTCACCTATGGTCGTACCTCTGACAACACGGTTTCTCTGGACGTGATTGATGGTCGAGGACGACGGTTCGTGGTGGGTTCTGGCCCGGGTGAACTGGAGAAGGTGGCGGGGCTTTCCGAACTGGTGTCGACCCACCTGGCGTTGCTGCGCACTGAACTTGGTCGTTTCACCCGTCAGGAATCTGGCTACTCGCTGGAGCACCTGCTGCCGGAGAAGGGCGGCGACCTTGCCAAAGCCCTGGTGGGGACCGAAGGAACCTGCGTCACCGTGGTTGAGGCCACCGTCGCACTGAAGCCGGTGCCGACGAAGCCGACCCTGGTCGTCCTCGGCTATCCATCCATGATTGCGGCAGCTGGGGATGTCATCAACCTGCTACCCCAGAAGCCGCTGGCTCTGGAGGGAATGGACTCTCGGCTGGTTGAGGTCGTTCGTCGCGCCGTGGGTTCCGTTCCGGAGTTGCCCGGCGGTGAAGGGTGGCTCTTCTGCGAGGTTGGTGAGGTCAAGGGCGACGGGCGCAGTGCGGCGCAGCGGGCTGCGGATCTGGTGGCGGCATCCGCAAGCGTCTCCCACCGCATCGTCACCGACCCTCAAGAGACGGCGGCGCTGTGGCGGATTCGCGCTGACGGGGTGGGTCTGGCGGGGCGTACCCCGGCTGGGAATCAGGCGTGGCCGGGGTGGGAAGACGCTGCCGTTCCCCCGGCACACCTAGGCCCGTATCTAAGCGACTTTGAGGACCTGATGTCCAAGTACGGCATCGAGGGTCTGCCCTACGGTCACTTCGGGGATGGCTGCATTCATGTTCGTATGGATGTGCCGCTGGACTCGGAGGGGGATGTTCCGGTTTTCAAGGCCTTCATGGAGGAGGCCGCGGCGCTGGTGGGGCGCTACGGAGGCTCGATCTCCGGAGAGCACGGGGACGGGAGGGCCCGTGGGGCTCTGCTCCCCCACATGTACTCCTCTGAAGCGATCTCTCTTTTTGAGCAGTTCAAAGGCCTGTTTGACCCCGATAACCTGCTCAACCCGGGGGTCCTGGTTGACCCGGCCCCAATTACTTCTGCGCTGAGGCGCCCTCAAGCCAAACCCATCGCGGGTCAGGGTTTTGCGTTTGCGCATGACCGGGGGGACTTCACGTCGGCTGTGCATCGCTGCGTTGGAGTGGGGAAATGCCGGGCCGACAACTCCGCTGCCGGTGGGTTCATGTGTCCGTCGTACCGGGCAACCAAGGATGAGAAGGACGTGACAAGGGGGCGGGCTCGGGTCCTCCAGGACCTGACCCGGGGGGCTTTGCCCGGCGGCTGGGACTCACCGGCGGTAGCGGAGGCGCTTGACCTCTGCCTCTCCTGTAAGGCGTGCGGGCGGGACTGCCCGGCCGGCGTTGACATGTCAATGTACAAGTCTGAGGTGACCTACCGGCGTTACCGGGGGAAGCTGCGGCCCATGAACCACTACGTCCTCGGCTGGTTGCCGCGTTGGGCGCGGTTGGTGACGGCGGTTCCGACGGTGGCGGGGCTGGCTAATGCCGCCCTGCAGATCGACCCGCTGCGAAGGCTGGTCTTCAAGGTTTCTGGAATGGACCCGAGGCGGGAGATGACGGCGTTTACCAGGCGTCGGTTCTCGCGGTGGTTCAAGGGGCGCCCTTCATCGTCCTCGTCCTCGTCGAACAAGCAGGCGGTGAAGCGGGACGTGATTATCTGGGCGGACTCCTTCAGTGAGTATCTGGATCCGACTTCGGCGACGGCGATGGTGGAGTTGCTGCAGCAGGCGGGTTACACGGTGCGAATCCCCTCGGCTTCGGCTTGCTGCGGTCTGACGTGGATTTCGACGGGGCAGCTCGATGGGGCGAAGCGTCACCTGGGGCGACTGCTGGACATTCTGGGTCCTGCGGCGCAGAAGGGGGTGCCGATCATCGGTGTGGAACCCTCCTGTACCGCGGTGTTGCGTTCAGATCTGCAGGAGCTTCTGCCCGATGACCCGCGATCCGCGCCGGTGGGAAAGATGACGATGACCCTGGCGGAACTGCTGAGCGATCCCGACCTCGGCCCCGATCCCCAGTGGTTTGCGGATCACTCACTGGAGGGTGTGCGGGTGGTGGCGCAGCCACACTGTCACCAGCACGCGGTGATGGGGTATGAGAAGGACTTGGAGCTACTGCGGCGCCTGGGTGCAACGGTGACCCCCGTGGCGGGGTGCTGTGGGTTGGCGGGGAACTTTGGGATGGAGAAGGGGCACTACGAGGTTTCGGTGGCGGTGGCGAACAACGAGTTGCTGCCGGCGCTGGCTGAGGCCAAGCCCGGGTCGGTGTTCCTGGCCGATGGCTACTCTTGCCGGACGCAGGCTAGCCAGTTGGCGGATGTGATCGGGGTGGGGTTGCCAACGCTGCTGCTGGGGCGTCAAAAGTAGTTGACCTGCGTGTTGTTGGCCTTTGGGACCTCATAGGCCTTTGGTGGGATAAAGTTTTCGCCGTGAGCACAAAACAATGTGCTGACGGTGGTCCACAATCAAGATGGCTGTGCTCATCATCGGCTCAGCCTCTCCCGCCTTATTGACGAGAGGTTCCTAATAACAATGAAGTTTCTACAAAGACTGGGCAAGTCATTGATGCTTCCCGTCTCTGTACTGCCGATTGCGGCAATCCTCATGGGTATTTCCTACTGGATCGCTTCGGCCGTCGGAGGCGACAACATCGCTGCCGTTTTCCTGGGTGCTGCTGGTGGCGCACTGCTTGACAACATGCCGATCCTGTTTGCGATCGGCGTTTCCATTGGTATGGCAACCAAGTCTGATGGCACGTCAGCGCTTGCTGGCCTCGTCGCATGGCTGACCATCACCACCCTTCTGGCTCCCGCTGCTGTCTCAGGCTTCCTGGGCCAGCCCGTTGAGGAAGTCAACCCCGCTTTCTACCAGGTCAAGAACGTCTTCGTCGGTATCATTGCCGGTTTGATTGGCGCCTGGGCCTACGACAAGTTTAAGAACACGAAGCTGCCTGACGCGCTCTCGTTCTTCTCGGGTCGCCGTTCGGTTGCCATCATGGCCTCGGCCATCGCGATCGTTGTCGCGCTCATCCTCTTTGTGATCTGGCCGGTGGTCTTCGGTGCGCTGGTGACCTTCGGTGAGTGGATCGTTGATCTGGGGCCGCTGGGTGCCGGCATCTACGGCTTCCTCAACCGCCTGCTGATTCCATTTGGTCTACACCACGCCCTGAACTCCGTGTTCTGGTTCGACGTTGCGGGCATTAACGACCTCAACAACTTCCTCAACAACACGGGCACATTCGGTGAGACCGGTCAGTTCATGGCTGGCTTCTTCCCCATCATGATGTTTGGCCTGCCGGGCGCTGCCCTCGCCATGTACGTCACCGCTAAGCCCAGCCGCAAGCAGGCCGCCTACGGTATCCTTCTGGCCGCAGCTGTTTCATCGTTCTTCGTCGGTGTTACCGAACCCCTCGAGTTCTCCTTCATGTTCGTGGCGCCAATCCTCTACGTGATTCACGCCGTGTTCATGGGTATCTCCCTGGCGCTGACCGCCTGGCTGCCGGTCCGTATGGGCTTCGGCTTCTCGGGTGGTTTCATCGACCTCGTCCTGCAGTGGACCAACCCGCTGGCACAGAACCCCTGGGCCATCCCGATCATGGGCGTGGGCTGGTTCATCATCTACTTCCTGGTCTTCACCTTCGTTATCAAGCGTTGGAACCTGAAGACTCCGGGTCGTGAGGACGATGACGTTGAAGAGTTCACCTCGGGCACTGCTGCTGCCTCCAACACCGATGAGGGTTACCTGATGACGGGTCACCGCTTCATCAAGGCCCTGGGCGGCAAGGAAAACATCGCTGAGATGGACAACTGCGCAACGCGACTGCGGATGGAACTGGTTGACCCCTCACTGGTCGATGAAAAGGCCCTCAAGGCTGCTGGTGCCAACGGTGTCATCAAGCCGGGCGGACGAAGCGTTCAGGTCATTTACGGCCTCAACGTCCAGTTCGTGAAGGACGCCATGGAGACGATCATTGAGACCAACCTTGAGGTCCCCGAAAGCCCGGCCGAAGCCGCTGCTGCTGAGGCCGAAGGTCGCCTGGTCGACAGCGATCTGATGGTGGCAGCCCCCGCGCGCAAGACGGTGCGCCTGCGCCAGCCCGTGATGGGAACACTGGTCCCGCTGGACCAGGTTCCGGACAAGACCTTTGCTGACGGCCTGCTGGGCTCCGGCATTGCGATTGAACCCTCGGTGGGAACCGTTGTGGCTCCCGCAGATGCGACCGTTGCGATGGTCTTCAAGACCGGTCACGCAATCGCGCTGATCCTGGACTCGGGTGAAGAGCTGCTGATTCACGTCGGCCTCGACACCGTTGAGATGAAGGGAGATGGATTCGAACCCCTGGTTGATAAGGGCCAGCAAGTTACCGCAGGTACCCCGCTGCTCAAGTTCGACCTCGCCAAGATTCGCGCTGCCGGTCACCCGACCGTCACCCCCGTCGTCATCACCAACGACAAGAGTGCGGTTATCGAATTTGTCTAGTTGATGGGTTCGTCCGGGTTGGTTGAGGTCGACTTGGACGAAATCAAGTCTGAGTAACAGGAATCCCCCGGTACCAAGTGGTTGGTGCCGGGGGATTTCCTTAGCTGAGCTGGCGCCTGGTTAGGCGTCGAGATCCTGAAGAATGAGGTCAGCAATCTCATTGACCGCAGCCTCATTGTCGGACTCTACGGTCACTTCCATGCCGTTTTCAGCTCCCAGGGTCATGATCATCATTGATGACGAAGCATCCACCGGATCGTCTCCATCGACGCTGAGCAGAATTTCGTCGTCGTACTTACCTGCGGCCTCAGCAACTAGAGCTGCGGGGCGAGCATGGAGTCCGACCTTAGAACCTACGGTTACGACGCGCTTGGCCATTAGTTTCTCCTTCAAAGAAAGACAGTTTTGCGGTGCTTCCACACCTCGATTCTGCCCGCGTCAACGGGCGACCGCACTGCTATTGTAGCCATGTTCAAGCCCGGATCGTTGGTTGCTCAACTAGGCTGGAACAAGGTTATGAAAGTAGGAACAACGCGGTTCGTTCACTTGAACCTCACTGCTTGCGGCCCCAGCGGCCCGCCGAACTAAACCAGGGAGCACCCGTGCCTGATAGACAGACTAAAGAACATGAGACCGTCATCCACGGCACCCCCGTCGTTGATGGCATTGCCTTCGCTCCGGCGGCCTGGACCAGGCGTCCCCCGCTGCCCCCGGAAACGGCCCCGGAACTTCCAGAGGACAAGCGTGAGGCAGCGGTAGAGGACTTCGAGGCCGCCTCCAAGAAGGTGGCCGAGGGACTGCGGGCCCGGGCAGTCAGCGCTGAGGGCAGTTCCAAGGAAGTCCTAGAGATGACCGCGGGACTGGCCGAAGACCGCGGTTACCTGCGCATGGTCAAAAAGGACATCATGGCGGGCACCCCGCCCATTCAAGCCACCATCGCCGCGACCAGTAGGTTTGTGGAGATGTTTGAAAAGGCCGGCGCCCTCATGGCAGAGCGCACCACCGACCTGCGTGATGTTCGTGACCGCATCATCGCCCGCCTGCAAGGGGTGTCAGAGCCGGGGGTTCCGCACCTGCCCTACCCCGTGGTGGTGATGGGTGACGACCTCTCCCCCGCCGACACCGCGGGCATGGACCCCAAAGATTATGTCGCCATTGTGACCGAGGGCGGCGGTCCGACCTCACACACCTCGATCATTGCGCGTCAGCTGGGCATTCCCTGCATTGTGGCGGCCCGCGACCTCAGTGAAGTGCCGGACGGGGCAGACGTCCTCGTCGACGGTTCTGCGGGGACGGTCACGATGGGGGTTGATCCCGACGAAGCCCGCGCTTTGGTCCAAGAAGACTGCGCGCGTATCCAACGCATCCGTGCCTGGAAGGGCCCGGCAAAGACCAAGGACGGGGTCCCGGTCCAGCTGCTCTCTAACATTCAGGACGGGGCCACGGCCCGCTTGGCTACTGAGAGCGAGGCGGAGGGGATCGGCCTGTTCCGCACCGAGCTACTGTTCCTCAGTTCGGCTAAGGAACCCAGTGTTGACGAGCAGGCGGCGGACTACCTCGCGGTTTTCGAGGCCTTCCCCCAGGGCAAGGTCGTGGTTCGCACCCTCGATGCGGGCTCGGATAAACCCGTTCCGTTCGCAACACTGCAGGAAGAGTTCAACCCGGCGCTCGGTGTGCGCGGGATCCGGGTGACGGGGCAGGACCCCGACCTGATGCTGCACCAGTTGGACGCGATCGCGCAGGCCTCAGCAGAGTCCCCCGGAACTAAGGTGTGGGTGATGGCCCCGATGATTTCAACGCTGCCTGAGGCCGAGTGGTTTGCTGGCCTGTGCCGGGAGCGTGGGTTGAAGCCGGGCATCATGATTGAGGTACCGGCGGCAGTCATCCTTATCAACAAGTTCATGGGGCTGGTGGACTTCGTTTCCATCGGAACCAACGATCTCACCCAGTACACGATGGCTGCGGACCGCATGTCACCGCACCTGGCGGAGTACACCGACCCGTGGCAGCCCGCGGTCTTGGAGTTGATTGCCCTGACAGCTGCGGCCGGTCAGTCCCAGGGCAAACCCGCCGGGGTGTGCGGTGAGGCGGCAGCGGATCCCACCCTGGCATGTGTTCTGGTGGGAATGGGAATCACGTCGCTGTCGATGGCGACCTCGGCCATCTCCTCGGTCGGCGCCACCCTGGCGCACGTCACCATGGCGCAGTGCCGTGAGGCGGCGACGGCTGTGCGGGGGGCAAGGGATTCAAAGGAAGCCCGTGCGGTGGCTCGCGCCGCCCTCGGCCTCAGCTAAAGGTTCACGGGTGTAGAAGCAGTGATGCCCCGGGAGGTTGATTCCCGGGGCATCACTGTCTGTATCAGCGGGCGTCTACTAACCGCACTTTTCGGTGACCCACTGGCGGGCCTGGGCCGGGTCGTCGACCAGCAGGGTTTCCAGCTCGCTTTCGTTCTGTCGAGCAACGGGCAGGCCCTTGACGACCTCAATCTCGGGGAACAGCTCCAGGTAGCGCCGGGCTTCCTTGGCTCCTGCGGAATCCTCGCCCTCGACTGCAGTGGCGTAGGCGTTCGCCCAGTCGCAGCGCCACTGCAGAGCCTCAATCACCGCGATGTCGCCGCGGCGGTACACCCCGAAGGTGGTCTCGCCCTCTTTGGCCTCAGCGTCCACGTAGTTCTTGGGCATCTCGATGGTGATGGAGTCGTTGTCGGAACTCTTCAGGGTCGACCCCTTGACGTGCGGGAGAAGGTCGGGGACCGCTGCCACACTGACCCCCTCCGGGTAGGGCTGCCCGAGATTGCCAAGGTCTTCGGCAAACCAGGCTTCGACCTCAGCCGGAACCGGACCGGAGGGTGTCACCAACCCCGACTCGGTACTTGAGACAGAACCGGAGTCTGTGTCCCCCTTGAAGATCTCCTGAATCATCGCCCACGTCCCACTGACCAGTGCCAATGCGACACCAACGGCGACAATTATCCAGATGCTGCGCTTGGTTTCATCCGAGAACTTGATTGCCATTCGGCTCCCTCAAGAGTGTGTAGTGGCAGGGTGATTTGCTACCGGACATGCTACCGGCAGGAGGCGATAACGCAGATCACATAGACAATCATATGCAGATGCATATATATTCGTTGTTGAGGGAAGTTCCCAGCATCCTCGCCAGGGTCTCCCAAGCCATCTCGATGGCGTACAAGTAGATCAACTTTTAGGACACAGAATGACTCCCGAAATCCCCGGCTACACAGCAGGCACCTGGACCCTCGACACCGTTCACTCAGAGGTCGGCTTCACCGTTCGACACATGATGATCAGCAAGGTCAAGGGCTTCTTCGAGAACTTCTCAGGCACCATCGTGACCGCTGAGAACCCCCTGGACTCGACCGTTGTCGCCACTATCGAAGCCGACTCGATCAACACCAAGAACAAGCAGCGTGACGCTCACATCCAGTCCGGTGACTTCCTGCTGGCTGAAGAGTACCCGCAGCTGACCTTCAACTCGACCGGTGTTCGCTACGAAAAGGGCGAGTTCTTCATTGATGGCGACATGACCATTCGTGGCGTAACCAAGCCCGTAACCCTGGACTTCGATCTGGGTGGCTTCAGCAACGATCCTTCGACTGGCCCCCGCTTCGGTGGCACTGCAACGACCACCATCAACCGCCAGGAGTTCGGCGTGTCCTTCAACAGCGCGCTTGAGACCGGTGGCGTGATGCTGGGTGACGACATCAAGATCACCCTTGAGATCGCTGCCGCCAAGGTTGAATAAGCACTTTTAGCCTAGGTCAGGCTGATTACTACAAACCGCCCCCACTGCTTGATTTTGCAGTGGGGGCGGTTTGCGTTTAGCGAGGGCGAAACCGACTAGGCGTTGCGGCTGCGGTGCCTAACTGCCAGGGTGCCGCCGATCAGGGCGAGGACGGCAAGCAGAGCTGCTCCGAACACGTTGGCCCCCGTGGTGGGAAGCTCCGGCGGAGTGGTGACGCCACCGCCGGACTGGTTACCGTCTCCGGACTGGCTGCCACCGGTCTCTCCCCCGTCACCGGACTGGCTTCCACCGGTCTCTCCCCCGTCACCGGACTGGCTTCCATCGCCCCCATTACCGCCCTCGTCAGCCACGCCCTCAAAGAAGACGGCGACGGTGCGGGCTGGTACCTTGGCGGTGCCGCTGTTCCAGGTGGCGGCTTTGACGACCTCATCGGAACCCTCTGCCTGAATCGGGCTCAGGGTGAGGTCGCGGCCGGAGAAGCCCTCGACCTCGTCCGTCCACTCTTCAGTCAGCGAGTTGAAGACGACGACGATCGAACTCAGGTCCGGATCGACCTCGGCCCCAACCAGGTCGTCAATCGCCATGACGATGACACCCGGGGTGTTGGTTTCAGCCGAGTTCGGGAATGAGACCTTCTGCTTGATCAGATCCGCGTCACCCAGGGTGAACAGGGGTGAGGAGGAGCGCAGGCGAAGCAGGTCAAGGACCATGCCCTTCGTCTGGGTCATATCGGCCTCACCGGGCAGGTTCGCCTCATTGGCCAGCAGCGGCGCCATGTCGGCCCACTTGTCGCCGTTCTTCTCCTTGATCGGCAGACCCTTACCGAACTGGTTCCACGAACCGTCCCAGACGATGGAGTTGAACCAGTCGCCCGAGTTGTAGGAGTCGCGGTCAAGGGACTTGGAGCGCAGCAGTTCCGTGCCCGAGGCGAGGAATGCCGGTGACTGTCCCAGCAGAACGGTGGAGTTGGAGAGCACCTGAAGGCGCAGACGCGCGTCCATCGCTGAGTCGGTAGTCATCTTCCAGATGCTGTTGTCGAATAGGGTCTCGTTGTCGTGGGCTTCAACGTAGGTGATCGACTCCTGGGGGCTGGCGGTGTAACCCGCTGGCGCGCCGTTGTAGTCGATGTCCTGAGCCGGAACCAGTGAGCCGTCAGCCGTCGGGACGAGGTAGTCCTTCAGGGAGCCGGCCAAACCGACCTTGATCAGCTCTTCACTGTGCAGCAGGTTGCTGAGCAGCTGGTCTTCGGTGTGGGTTTCCAGCGCCCTCGCGTTCGGGTCAACGTAGAGGCCGGTGCCGAAGCCCTGCTCGGTACGCTGATCCTCATCGAAGGGGCCGCCGCCGCGAACCGCGTCCCGCAGACGGTCGTTGAAGGCACCGATGTCGCTGCCCGCGATGTTGGTCTGAGTGGCCTGCTGGAACAGGGCGTTACCGGCGACCTCGCCGAAGTCCCAGCCTTCGCCGTAAAGGTAGATCTCCTTGCCGTCGACCCCGTCCTCGGCAACCGTCAGGGCGTCGAGGGCGTTGCGGACGTTGATCATATTCTGCAGCGAGTGGTGTCCCATGAGGTCGAAGCGGAAGCCGTCGATCTTGTAGGTCGTCGCCTGGGTGACCAGGGCGTCGATCATGATCTTTTCGGCCATGGTGTTCTCGGTTGCCACGTTGGAGCAGCAGGTGGAGGTTTCCACCGCGCCGAATGCGTTGAGGCGCTGGTAGTAGCCGGGAACGATGCGGTCGAGGACGGACATGTCCGACTGGCCCGAGGCCGCGGTGTGGTTGAAGACGACGTCCTGAACCACGCGCAGACCCATGTCGTGCAGGGCGGCAACCATTTCGCGGTACTCGAGGGTGCGAGCTCCGCCGTCCTGGTTGGTCTCGGTGGCGTAGGAGCCCTCCGGGGTCATCCAGTGCATCGGGTCGTAGCCCCAGTTGAAGGCATCCTGGTTTCGCACCTGGTTGACGGCTTCCTGCTGCAGGGCAGAGTCGGGGCCGTAGCCGGCGATGCCCTCAAGAGCTGTCTGATTTTCGGACAGTAGGGTGAAGCCGTCGATCTCAGGGAGCAGCTGCTGGGAGCGATCCTCGTTGATGGTCGAGGTCGCGATGTCGAAGGTGGGAAGCAGGTGAACGGTGGTCAGTCCCGCGTCAGCCAGTTCCTGCAGCGCCTTAACGCCGTCGGTCCCCTGTTCCGTGAATGCCAGGTAGGAGCCCTTCAGTTCGTCCGAGACGGTGGCGTCCCAGGCTGAGAAGTCACGAACGTGCAGTTCGTAGATGGTCTGCTCAGACTGGTTGCGCAGTGGTTCGACCGAGCTGAGAGCCCAGCCGTCAGGCATCCAGGTTGGATCGTCGAGGTCGACCATCACGGAGCGCAGCGAGTTCATCGTCAGACCCACCGAGTAGGGGTCGGTGACGAGGTTGCTGACAACCTCGTTCTCAGAGTTGACCCAGACATTGACGTCCCAGAGGTAGGAGGCGTTCTTCCAGGTGGGTTCCCCGATGACGGTCCACACCCCAAACTCATCACGCAGTGCGGGCTCCTGGGCGGCGCTGCCGTCCTCGAGCCAGTACCACAGGGAAACCTCAGTCGCGGTCGGAGCCCACACCCGTAGGGTGGGGACACCGTCGTTCCAGGTCAGGCCGAGGTCGACATCGGCGGCACCGGCGTAGATGTCGTCGAGGACGCCGGCAATCTGGGCGCCCGTTTCTGCCTTCGGGACGCCGTCCTCTTCGGACTTGATGACGATGGGACCCTGGAGGATCTCTTCGATCAGTTCTAGGGAGAGTGCGGAGTCGTCCTCGTTCGACAGGTGCAGGCCGATGTAGCCGGCGCGGGCGCGCCAGTCGAGGTCTTTCTGCTCGTCGGTCAGAGCGGCCGGGGTGATCTTCACGTCCGGGTAGTCGTTCAGGGAGTACTGGGCGGACATTCCGGAGAGAGCAGTGGGCCAGGCGACCGTGTCCCGGTCGAGCCAGAGGGCGCGGGACTGGCCGACACCTGCCAGGGGTGGGTTCTCGACCTCGACCCGAGGGATCTGTTCGACGATGTTGAAGGTGAAGACCGCAAGCTCGTTGGCCTGGGTGGCGAAGTTGACGTTGTTGCCGTTATCGCCCCATTCCTGACCCCAGGCGAGTCCGCGAACCACCTTGAACTCCCAGGATCCGCCGGGGATCGCCTGGGTCGAATAGTCGTAGTCGCCGGTGGCTGAACCATCGGAGTTCTGCACCGGGAACAGCGCTGTTCCCAGGCAGGAGGGCTGCCAGTCATCGCTGCAGCCAACCTCGTTCTGGAACGAGCCCGCCACGGTGTAGACCGCGCCCGTGTTGGCTGCGAAGGAGCGGCCGTTGTCCGGGTTAAAAACCACGTAGAGGGGGTTGGTTCCGTCCGCGGTGAACCGAATGTTGCTGCCACCGGTGCTGCCCTGGGAGCCCCACGCCACGTCCCAGGTCCCATTGGTGATCTTGTACTGGTAATTACCGGCCGGCACTCCCGTGAACTCACCGATGTAGAGGTCATAGTCCTCGTTGTAATCGAGGGCAGCACCGGCACAGTCGGGCGCCCAGTCTCCCTCACAGATTTCGGAGCGCGCCGTAAAGTTACCGGCAACGGAAATCGTGGGGTACTCCAGCGGTTCGGCTACGGCGACCGTAGCTGTCAGGGTGCTTCCAAGAACGAGGCCGAGGGCCCCAATCGCTCCCAAAATGGGGAGAGATCTGCTTCTTCGCATGAGACTCACTATCTCTTGAGGGCGCGTGGCCCATCTGAGGCGGGGCCCATCTTTGGGCGCGACGCCACCTCCGTACGAACACCACCATAACGGGATGCGGGCGGGGACGGAAGGTTGGCAAGGGTGATTACCCGGTCGACTTTCCCTCCCATTTTGGGCCTAAGGTCCTAAGAGGGCAGCGCAAACACCCCCGGAGGTATCAATTGTCAAGATTGGTGGGCTCACGGGCATTTCAGACTCACCAAACAGGGCTCAAAATGAGCCTCAACACGTAGCATCAGGATCAACGAGACAGTTACATAACACTCGATAGCGAGGACATCCCATGAAGAACATCGTTGTTCTCGGTGCCGGAACCGCCGGCACCATGGCTGCCAATCTGATGGTCAAAAGAAAGGAACTTCAGGACTGGCACATCACAGTCATAGACAAGAATGACCGCCACCAGTATCAACCCGGCTTCCTCTTCGTGCCGTTCAAGATGATGTCGGATAAGCGGATCACGAAGCCGCGTCGCAAGTTCCTTCCGAAAGGTGTGGACTTCATCGAAGCCGAAGTTACGCAGATTGATCGCGAAGCCCAGGCGGTGGTGCTCGATTCAGGACAGCGACTTCCCTACGATCACCTACTGATTGCCACCGGCACCGTCCCCCGTCCGGATGTCATTCCGGGAATGGAGGACGGCACGCTGTGGTACAAGAAGGTGTTTGATTTCTATACTCTCGAGGGTTCGGTGGGTCTGAGGGAGAAGCTCCAGGATCTGGAGAGCGGCCGACTCGTAGTCAACATCTGCGAGATGCCCATCAAATGCCCGGTGGCTCCACTGGAGTTTGCACTCCTCGCCCAGGACTACATGCGTAAGCGTGGTCGGGGGTTCGATGTGGACATCGTCCTCGTTACCCCGCTTGACGGCGCGTTCACGAAGCCGGTTGCATCTGAGGCGCTGGGGCACCTTCTCGCCGAGCGCGGGATTGAGGTCGTCACCGATTTCCAGATTGAGAGCATCGACAACGAAACTTCGGAGCTGGTCAGTTTTGATGGGCGCCGGGTCCCCTTCGATCTGCTCGCCACCGTCCCCCCGAACCGCGGGGTCAAGGTCGCGGCCGACAGCGGTCTTGCGGATGATTCCGGGTTCATCGAGGTTGACAAGCACACGCTGCGTTCGGTGGCTGACCCGAACATCTGGTGCGCCGGGGATGCGACGGATGCTCCGACCTCGAAGGCGGGATCGGTAGCTCACTTCGAAATGGAGTCACTCATCCCCAACCTGATTGACGCGATCGAGGGGCTGCCGTTGTCCCACAGCTTTGACGGTCATGCCAACTGCTTTATCGAGTCGGGTCGCGGTGAGGCGCTGCTGCTGGACTTCAACTATGACCAGGAACCCCTGCCCGGGAGATTCTCGATCTACGGGGTGCCTGCGCTGCGCCTTCTTGGTCCCTCACGCATGAACCACATGTCGAAGCTGGGGTTCGAGTTTGTCTACTGGAACATGCTGCTTCCCGGGCGGCCCCTTCCGTTCACTGCCGACTTGACGATGGACGGCAAGATCCTGCCCGAAGTCGCCGAAGAAGCCGTTTAGAGCCCTTAGTAACTGAGCGTGGCGAGGGAGTTTCCCGGGCCAGCCAAGACACAAACTGAAAGAAAGTAAAGGCCAAGAAGATGCCTACCAACAAGTTCTTAGGACGACTAATCGACGTGGATGGGGAAGGTTTCCTGACACTGCCGGACCAGTGGGATGAGGATCTGGCCGTCGTCCTCGCCAAAAACGCCGGAATAGATGAGCTCTCAGATGAGCACTGGCGTGCCATTCGCTTCGTCCGTGAAGATGCTAGGAAGCGCGGCCAGTCCCCAACCCTGCGTCGTATGCAGCAGGCAGGAAACTTCGATATCAAGCAGCTGTTCGCTCTGTTTCCGGGTAAGCCTGCGAAGAAGCTCGCCTATATCGCCGGTCATCCCAAACCGACTGCCTGCGTCTAGCCGCTCCAAACTCGAAAGGAAAATGAAATGCCACTTGATGATGAAGGCAACCTGATTCCCGACTTTGGGGAGAGCCGCCAGGCAGGCAAGGGAAGTTCAACCGGTGAAAGCTCAGGCGGCGGAGGTGGGTACTCGGGGCCGCGGAAGATGTCATTCATCTGCTCGAAGGGCAATCTTGACATGGCCTACCCGGCGCTCATTATGGGCAACGCCGCCCTCGGTGAAGGGATTGAGGTCGACTACTTCTTTACATTCTGGGGTCTGGACATCGTGGATCTGCGCACGATGGGGGATCTGAAGTTCTCCTATGCCGGTAACACCGCGATGCATATGCCCCAGTTGGAGCGGTTTGTTGGAGGTGGGGCGACGATGGGCTTCCCGCAGCTTTTCGCCGCTGTGCCCGGGATGACGGCCGTGGGGACGAAGGTTCTCAAGTCGATGATGGCGGAGCAGGACATTCCACCCATCCCCGAGTTCATTGACCACCTGGCGGCGATGGGGGCCAACATGTACGCCTGTCAGCTCTCGGCCGACATGATGCAGGTGAAGAAGCCGATGCTGCACCCCGGGGTGAAGGGGATCATCTCGGCCTCGGACTTCATTGAACTGTCTGAGGGGGCGCAGATCATCTTTATCTAGGGCTAGGGCGAAGCCTGAAGAATGTGGTGTCGAGCCGCGGGTCTGACTCCACTGATCGACGCCTTGGATCTCCGGAGGTGCGGCGGTCCCCCGGAAGCACAAGACGAAGTGACACTGGGTCACGCCTTGGCACTCCGGAGGTGCGACGGTCCCCCAGAGGTAGGGATTTGACCCATTTTGGGCCCAAAAGCACCCCTGCGCAGGACCAAGGCACCGCCGGAGAACCACAGCACCACCAGAAATGAAAAAGCCGGGACAAACACCTCAACTAGGGCTCGGGGACGACCACGGCACCATGGGAGGACCACTGCACCACCGGAGATGAAAGCGTCGGGACAGCTACTTCATCCAGGGCTCGGGGCGAACCACAGCCCTGGCGGAGATGAAAAAGTCGGGACATCTACCAACGATGTCCCGACTTTTCGTTCGGAGCCGCCTGCGGGAATTGAACCCGCGACCTATTCATTACGAGTGAATCGCTCTGCCGACTGAGCTAAGGCGGCGTTCTCAGGGCTGTAGCCCCGAGAGACTCCTACCCCGTCTGCTTGTGGCTCTGGGGATTGAAGTCCGCCGATCAGTATAACCAAACCGAAGGGCGGACTTTCACCGCAGGGCTGCAGTTGCGGCAGACAACACAGTTGGGCCTACTGGTCGCAGGTGACACCGTTCGCGGGCAGTTCACCGTTGAGCAAGAACCTGTCAACATAACCGATGACGCAGGTGGAAGCAGCGGAGCTGTAGGCAGCGTGGTTCCAACCGTCAACGGTCAAGAGGACTGAACTCGGTAAATCGCGGTGCAGGTTCTGCGCCATGAAGTAGGGGGTGGCAGGGTCGTTGGTAGTGCCGATCAGCAGCATGGGCGGGACGTCCTCGCCATTCACCGCGCTACGTGAAACCCTCGAATCCACCGGCCACTCTGCAAGTCCTGCCGATGCGAACCCAAAGTTAGCACCTAGGATCGGGTACTTCTCGGAGATCACTTCTGCTTCAGCCGCCCACTCTTCGGCGCTACCGACCGGCTCGTAATCCAGCATGTTGACTGCAATGAATGCATCTGAGGAGTTTGATCCGTAAACCCCATCGACTCCGCGGTCATTGAAGAAGTCCGCCAGGAACAGCAGGGCCGAACCGTCCCCCTTAAGTGCCTGGCTTACCGCCTGCGTGAGAATCGGGTAGGTCTCCGTCGAGTAGAGACTGCCGATGATGGCAGTTGAGGCGAGGCCGATGTTGAGGGGTCGTTCTTCATCGGTTGTGGGAAGGGGGTGGGCAGCAATCTCGTCAAGCAGGTCGGCAACCGTCTCCTTCCCTGCCTCGAGGGTACTGCCGAGGGCGCACTTGCTCTGCGAAGTGCAGGACTCGATCCAGTTGTAGAGGGAAGCTTCCATGCCGGCGATCTGGGCTGCAGAGACTTCATTGATGTTCAGGCTGGGGTCTAGGACAGCGTCAAGGACGAAGTTACCGACGTGATCGGGGAACAGTTCGGCGTAGATAGCTCCCAGCAGGGTGCCGTAGGAAAAGCCGAGGTAATCAAAAGTTTCAGCGCCAAGAACCGCCCTCGTCATATCGAAATCACGCGCGGCGGAATCGGAGTCGACGAAGCCGAGGATCTCACCGTTCCGTTCAAGACACTGGGCACCCAGCTTCGCGACTTCCTGGTTGTTGTACTCGATGATCTCCTCCGTGGTCATGCCGGAGAAGTCGACGTCGAGGGCGTTGTCCTGATCGCGCTCCTCATCGGTCATGCACCAGATGGGTGAAGACGAGCCCACTCCGCGTGGGTCGAGGGCGATGATGTTGTACGAAGAAGCAATCTGGGTGGTGACGATGTTCTCGACGAAACCGGAAAGAGAGTCGATTGCCCCGCCTCCGGGGCCACCCAGGTTGTAGAACAGCGGGGGGTGCTCGGCGTTGTTGCCTGCGCCGAGATAGCGGGCAACCCCCAGTTCAATCGTCTGGCTAGCTGGATCATCCCAGTTCATGGGGGCTTCGAGCGTGCCGCACTGATAGGGGCTCAAATCTTTGGGGACGGGCATCATTGCCGTCGTGATTTCGTCGCCCTCGCACTGGCGCCAGTCGATGGTCTGGGAGTAGTAGTCCTCAAAACCCTCGGGGGCCTGACCACTGATCGGGTCCGGGTCTTCAATGTTCGGCAGTGTTCCCGGTGGGGTGACGGTGGAGGTAGTGCAGGAGGCGAGCAGAAGAGCCGCTGCCAGTCCCCCGGCCATCACGCTGGTTCGACGGGACCACACACGGTGAGGTCGAGAGGGTTCTGCAGTCAAAGTTGTATCCACCATGGGCCAATCGTTACAGGTTGAATCTGGAATGCGAAAGGGGTGTAGCCAAAGGCACCCCATTTGTCAGGCCCGGGACGGAGCCGTTCCCAGAGGGTCAACCAGGCTGATCGCAAGTGCTTCCAAGAGGAGCAAAGGCGCGGCTGATCCCTGGTTTCGTTGTCGCGCCAACCCGATGGCTTCAACTCGGGCAAGAGAACTCTCCACCGTGGTTGCAGCTGCGACCTCTTCGACCTGGTTCACCATGTCAATGTTCACCAGGCTAGCCCCTGAGCGAAACTGCACGGTCAGCACATCCCGGTAGAAGGACAGCAGATCAGTCAGTGCTCGATCGATCATGTCGGCGAGGGCGCGCCGGTTGCGGCGCTTCTGTCGCTCTTCAAAGTCTCGAATCCGGGCACGCAGGGAGGGGGGCACTCTCTCGCCCTCTCGAATCCCCAGAGACTTGAGCAACTCGGCGTAGAGACGGGCATCCGTGACCTTCGTCTTCTCTTCAGACATCTTCTTGACCATCTCATGCATTCGACCTGCGGAATGGACAGCCTGCCCCACAGAGGTCGCCCTCAGGGGAAGCGAGAAGACCGCCTTGATTTCATCCCGGAGATTGGCGTTACGCAACATTCCCCGGGCAAACCCCACGTGGGACTGGGCAATCGTGGCGGCTTGGAAGGCCGCTTCGAAGGGAACACCTTCGGTTTCAGCCAGGTATCGGGCCACTTCTTCAGCGGCCGGAACCCGTAGCGCCAACTGGCGACACCGCGAGCGAATCGTGGTGAGGACTTCGCGCGGAGTTGGGGCACAGAGGATCCAGATTCCCCGATCCGGGGGCTCTTCAACCGACTTGAGGATGGCATTGGCTGACTGATCACCGAGGCGATCGGCGTCCTCGACAATCGTCACGCGCCAGCGTCCGCCGGTGGGGGCATCGTAGGCATGACCCAGCCAGCTCTCCCGTACCTCATCCACCTTGTAGGTAGTCTCATCGGTTGCGTACACCTGCACGTCGGCATTCGTTCCAGCCAGGACGGTGTGGCAACCGCTACATGTCCCACACCCAAGCGTCTCACCGGTGCACTGCAGGGCAGCGGCAAGAACCTTGGCTGCCGTTGACCGCCCGGATCCCGGGGGCCCAGTAATCAGCCAGGCATGGGCCAGTGCCTGCCGGCCGGCATTTTTGTGCTCGACAATCTGGCGTCCCTCAAGCGCAGCGGCCTGCAGGGTCTTCACGACCTCTGGCTGTCCAATGAGCTGATCCCAAATGGTCATTGCTTAACCCGTGTGAGCAGGGCCTGAACAACGTCCTCAAACACCTGCGGTATCGACTGGCCGGCGTCAAGCACAACAATGCGCTCCGGAAACTGCTTAGCAATATGGAGGTATTCTTCACGAACTCGCTGGTGGAAGCTCAGACCCGCACTTTCGAGACGGTCTAGCCCCTCACCCATTGAGTGAACGCGACGAAGCCCCTCTTCGCTATCGACATCGAAGAGCAGGGTGATATCGGGTTGTAGGTTTTGGGTGGCCCAGTCGGAAAGACGGCGGATCTCTTCCGGTCCGAGGTCGCGGGCCGCCCCCTGGTACGCCACGGAAGAGTCCGTGTACCTGTCCTCAAGCACCGTCGTTCCCGCGGCGATCGCGGGACGGAGCAGGGTCGCAGCATGATAGGCCCGATCGGCGGCGTAGAGCAGAGCTTCGGTCCGCGGGTCAACATCGGCTGGCCCGTGCTGAATATGCTCACGCAGCTTCTGCCCCAGGGGTGTGCCACCGGGCTCCCGGGTTGAAAGCACGTCAACTCCGCGCGCCTGCAACTCTTCGGCTAGCCGCTTGACCTGGGTGGACTTGCCGCAGCCATCCCCACCCTCAAATGAGATAAAAAGACCCGGCCCTTCACGGTCAACCAGAGACCTGGCGAGTTCGTCTAGAGCCCACCCCTGCTCTTCACTCACTGGCGACTACTTTGCTGCGCGCTTGGCGGCGGGTTTACGAGCCGCGGGTTTCCTGGTGGCGGGCTTGCGTGCCGGAGCCTTCTTCGCGGCCGGAGCCTTGTCCCGTCGATCAGCCAGAAGCGTGTAAGCGCGCTCTGCAGTCAATCCCTCAACCGTCTCTGATCTGGGCACCGTGGCATTGGTCTGACCATCAGTGACATAGGGGCCGAACCTGCCATCCTTGACGACGACGGGTCGCTTGGTCACGGGGTCCTCACCGAACTCACGAAGGGCGGTCTTGACCGAGCCTGCTCCACGTCGCGTCTTGGGCTGAGCGTAAAGTTGCACCGCCTCTTCAAGGGTGACAGTCAGCAGCGACTCTTCACTGGGAAGTGGTCTGGTGTCACGCCCCTTCTTGAGATACGGGCCGTAGGGACCATTCTGGGCGGTGATGACATCACCTGACTCTGGGTCCTTGCCAACTTCACGCGGCAGGGACATCAACTGAACAGCATCCTCAAGGGTGACCGTGCTGATATCCATTGAGGAAAAAAGGCTGGCGGTCTTGGGTTTAGGTGCAGTCTTGGACTTGGCTGTCTTCTTCGCCGGCTTCTCCTCTCCCTCAACCTCAGCGGGTTCAGGCAAAACCTCGGTGATGTAAGGACCGAAGCGACCGTTTTTGACAATGATCATATGCCCGGTTTCAGGGTGAACTCCGAGTTCACGGCCATCGGAAGCAGCCTGAGTGAGAAGTTCATCCGCAAGTTCCGGTGTCATTTCATCCGGCGCCACCGTCGGTGGCACCGAACAGCGCCGACCGTCCTCGTGCTGCAGATAGGGACCGTAGCGGCCAATGCGCAGGACGACACCGGGCGCCACGTCCACCGAGTTCACCTCACGGGCATCAATGACTCCAAGGTTTTCGACTGCGTGACGCAGGCCGTGAACTGCAACCGGGTTCTCGACCTTGGCTTCCTCCCCCTCGACCTCTTTGGCACCCGGACCGGCTTGACCAAAGTAGAACTGCTTGAGCCACTCGGTGCCTGCCGTTTCACCCGCGGCGACGTGGTCTAGGTCGGCCTCCATTGAGGCCGTGAACTGATAGTCAACCAGCTCGGAGAGGTTTTCAACCAGCAGGCGGGTCACTGAGAATGCCAGCCACGTCGGAACCAGGTACTGACCCCGGTGGGTGACATAGCCGCGGTCTCCGATGGTTTGAATGGTGGCTGCATAGGTGGAAGGGCGTCCAATCCCCAAATCCTCCATGGCCTTAACCAAGGTTGCTTCCGTGTAGCGACCGGGTGGCGTGGTTCGGTGTCCCTCGGCTTCGACCTCGGTAACGCCAACACCCTCTCCCTCAGAGACCTGGGGGAGATCCTGCTCTTCAACCTTGCCTGAGGCCTTTGCCCCGTTGCTCTTATCCTTTGACTCCCGGTAAAGCTGCTGGAAGCCAGGGTCGGTGATGACAGTTCCCGAAGTCGATCCGGATGCGACCGAGTACCCCTCGACCTCTTCGGTCAGGTTCACGTCAACCTTGACGGTGGCGGTGAAACCAACTGCGTCAACCATCTGGGAAGCAACGGTGCGCTGGAAAATCAACCGGTACAGGGCCACCTGCTGCGCGGACAATGTGTCCGCCAGAGACTCTGGGGAGCGGAAGTGGTCACCCGAGGGCCGGATGGCCTCATGGGCCTCCTGGGCGCTCTTCTGCTTCTTGGCGTAGAATCGAGGCTTCTCAGGAATGCTGGCCTCACCGTAGCGCTCTACGGCGACCTTTCGGGCAGCTGAAATGGCCTGTCCCGACAGATTGGTTGAGTCCGTACGCATATAGGTGATGTAACCCGACTCATAAAGTGTCTGGGCCACACGCATCGTAGTTGACGCATTCCACTTCAGTTTGCGCGAAGCATCCTGCTGCAGGGTCGAGGTCGTAAAGGGCGCAGCTGGGCGACGGCGGTACGGCTTCTGCGTCACAGCTGTGACTGTCCCCCGCGAGTCCTCTAGCGCTACGGCAAGTCGTTCCGCCACGCCTGAGTCAAGGACAACCGTCCCGGCCTTGTTCGCCTTTTCGGTAAGCAAACCGTTGTCACCAAAGTCCGCACTGGCAGCGATCGGCGCGCCGTTGAGAGCATTGATCTTGACACCAAATGCCCGTTCGGTGTCACCCTCCGCAGAGGTCGGGATAACGGTTGCGGCAAGTGACCAGTACTCGGCACTGACATGTGCCATTCGTTCCTGTTCACGGTCCACCACCAGCCGGGTTGCCACGGACTGAACGCGGCCGGCTGAAAGAGAAGGGGCTACTTTGCGCCATAGAACTGGCGAGACCTCATACCCGTAGAGGCGGTCAAGGATTCGACGCGTCTCTTGAGCGTCAACCAGGTCCTGGTCAATGTCACGGGTGTTGGCTAGAGCGCCCTGGATGGCGTCCTTAGTGATCTCATGGAACACCATGCGCTTGACCGGAACCTTCGGTTTGAGCACCTCAAGAAGGTGCCAGGCAATGGCCTCACCCTCTCGGTCCTCATCAGTTGCCAGGAAGAGTTCATCGGCGTCTTTGAGGGCTTTACGCAGTTCTGCCACACGCTTCTTCTTGTCTGTGTGGACCTGGTAGTAGGGCTTGAACCCGCCCTCGACATCGACTGCGAACTTTGAGTAAGGACCGTTCTTCATGGTCTTCGGTAGGGCGGAGGGGGTGGGGAGATCACGAACGTGCCCAACCGATGCCTCTACCTGGTACTCATCCCCCAGGTAGCCGCGAATCGTCTGGGCCTTAGCCGGTGACTCTACGATTACAAGCTTCAATTTCGCTTGGCTCCGTCCTCAATATCTTTCAGTACCGCTACGGTACGTCTTTGCGATGGCTTCTTCTAAGACCGTCAGGGCTGACCATATACCCACGCTGCCAGTGCCGGTCAAGCGGAACCATAGTTTTGTGGATGTGCACAGTCTGCCTATCCCTGTGGTTCAACAACCACCAGCACCCCGGATCTGAGCAGTTCAGGAAGAGCTTCTTGCACCTCTTCGAGCACGTCATCACCGCTCTTACCAAGAAGGTGCGCTACGGCAGGGATCACTTGGTTGGGGGCCAGTTCACCCTCTGAAACCCCGATAAGCGCAGCTACCGCTGAAGAGACTGTTCGTTCCCGCCCTCCAGCACGTCCCTGGGTGACCCGGATCAGTTCGGGGTCAGACTGCCCGGGAACGTAGTAGCGCACTTCGCGAACATCGCCTTGGCGTTCAAAGACTGTACTTCCCCAGTCCTCAGGTAGTTGAAGATTTCCGAGGGCGGTTGCGACGGCCACGCCATCCAGCGGCTCACCTTCCGAAAGGTGCTCGGCCACGAACGTCAACTCACCCGGAGGCATACCGAGAGTGCGACCGACTCGGATCGCAATCGATCCGAGTCCAACCCACCAGGCGCCCGCGCGGAAAAAGTCTTTCAACCACGTCTCATACTCTGCTGCCCACATTTCACGTGGGACGCCCTCACCCCACTGGTCCCGCATCCACCATTCGGCGTACTGGGCGACATCAATAAGATCGCGCTGCACCACCCAGGCATCGACGCTACGCCCATCAGCAAGCAGTGGTTCTGCCGCCTCTTCAACCCAGCGGCGGGGGCGGCGCTGCCACCGTTCCGGCTTGGCCTCGACCTCCCAGTTCGCCAGCATCTGCAGGGTGCCACCATCATTGAGGTGCTGAACTGCGGTCTTCATAATTAAAGGAATGAGATTATCCCGGGACAGGCCCCCGTCCCGGTACTCAAGGTTGGCGCGCTTACGCACAGCATCCGGAGTGATCACAAATGGCGGGTTTGAGGTGATCAGGTCAAAGCTTTCCCCTTCGACAGGTTCAAAGAGGGAGCCCTGCCTAACATCGACCTCAACCTGATTGAGCAGGGAGTTAAAGCGTGTGAAGTTGCAGGCCCTCTCTGAGATATCGGTGGCAACAACCCGCTTGGCGTGCGTGGCCAAGTAGAGGGCTAGAATCCCGCAACCAGTTCCCATATCCATGGCTGAAGAGACCTTTTGTCGCATGGTCATGCGCAGCAGGTTGGTCGAGGCCGAGGCGATGCCGAGAACGTAATCATCCGTTGGGGGACGCCCGGTTTGCACCTGTGATTGATCGGAGGCGACCCACCAGTTATGGGTGATAGTGCGCGCCTCTTCATCCTGAGGATCGGCGTCCCAGTTGGGGATGGTGGCCGCGTGAGGGCGCAGGTCCACAGTCGCACGAACCAGACCGTCTTCTTCGTCCTCAACTACGATTCCCAGGGCAACAGCCCCTTCGACACCAAGGTGGGGCAACGCATACGAGACGGAGCTGCGAACCATCGGCTGGGCCAAAATGAACAAGCTGGTCAAAACAGCCATCGCAGAGGTGTGATCACGCAGCTGCAGGATGGCAGGCACCATCTGGTCCCGTTCCATCGCAGACTTGGACATCGGTGACAGTAACGCGTCAACGCCCTCTACGGTCCACCCCGCTATCTCAAGATCCCCCCGGAGAAGATCAATCAGACCTACCTCAAGGTTCAGAAGCACCCCGGGCTCATTCATTTCAGTCATCCCCCACCTCCGCCATTACCCTGCCACAGACCACCGACATCAGCCGTTCTCGACGCACTTCCACCACCCACTAGAGATCGAAAGTCACCTTGGCCCTCGAAAATGTCGGCGGGTCGCTCTACCCTGATAGTGCCGAAGGTCTCAGACCGGATAGAAGGGGACGCTATGGGAACGACCCAGGTTCAGGTCAAGCGAATCTACGAGGACGTGGAACCAAGCGATGGGGCGCGGGTCCTAGTCGACCGGCTCTGGCCGCGTGGCATCAGCAAAGAGCGGGCGGACCTGACCCTCTGGGCCAAAGAGGTGGCACCATCGACTGATCTCCGTAAGTGGTACAACCACGATCCCGCCAAGTTTGCCGATTTCACGGCGAAGTACGAGGACGAACTGAAGAACCCACCCCAGTCTGACGAGTTTGCAAAGTTGGTTGAGATGGCAAAGGCGAGTCCACTCACCCTATTGACCGCCTCGAAGGCCGTGGATATTTCGGAAGCATCCGTACTGCAAAAGCTTCTGATGCCCTGAACACTCCAGGGGTAGCCTCGTGACCATGTCAAAGCCTTTTTCCCACAGTCAGCACACGGCCGTCGTGTCCCTTGGGCGCCCTCCCCGCGTAGACGGCGCCGCAGTCAACCCGCCCATTGCCATGACCTCAACCTTCGTTGGCAGTGACTACGTCACCCCCGAGAATCGGGTTTATGCCAGGTTTTCCAATGCCTCCTGGGAACCTCTCGAAAAGGCCGTTGCGGCACTGGAAGGTTCCGAGGTTCCAGCTTTGGCCTACGCGTCGGGTCTTGCGGCTGTCTCGGCTGTCTTCGACCTGGTTCCCGGCGGTGGCACCATTGTCATCCCCACCGCCTCATACAACGGAACGGTCGGCCTGGCCCGCGCCCTAGCCGCCGAAAGCAAGATCCAGCTGCGTGAGGTCGACCCAATTGATACCGAAGCCACCATCGCAGCCATGGATGGCGCAGATCTGCTGTGGATCGAATCCCCTTCGAACCCTCTGCTGGAGGTCGCTGATCTTCCCACACTGATCAAAGCTGCCCGACAGCGCGGTCTGCTCGTGGCAGTCGACAACACATTTAGCACGCCTCTGCGCCAGCAACCGCTGCGCATCGGTGCGGATGTGGTGGTGCATTCAGCTACCAAGTTCATTTCGGGGCACTCCGATGTCATCCTCGGCATCGCCGTCACCAAAGACCCTGAGCTACGCCAGAAACTCCACGCACGGCGCAGCCTACGCGGCGGAATCCCTGGACCATTTGAGGCCTGGCTGGCACTGCGGGGACTTCGAACCATGGCGCTGCGTCTGGACCGTTCGGAAGCCTCGGCGCAAGCCCTGGCTGAACGCTGCGAAGCAAACCCTGAAATTTCGAGGGTTCGCTACCCCGGCCTTCCAACCGACCCCCATCACGAACGGGCCAAAGAGCAGCTTTCGGGTTTCGGTGCCATCGTATCGATTGAGGTTGAGGGCGGAGAGGAACGGGCTGACCGGTTCGTGGAAGCACTGCGACTTTTCGTCTCAGCCACCAGCCTCGGCGGAGTCGAATCACTGGCTGAACGCCGCCGACGTCACCCGTCGGAACCAGACCGGGTACCGACTAATCTCATTCGCCTCAGCATTGGGATTGAGGACGTGGATGACCTGTGGCAGGACATTACCCAGGCTTTAGAGAGCAGCCGCACCTAGTAGCCAGGAGCATCGCAACTAACACAGGGAGGTCTCATGAACCACGCCGTTTTCGTTGTCATCTACCTACTTGTCATGGGGCGTTAATCGTCGGCCTTGATGTCGCGTTCCTTCGTAACCACTTCGCATTACGCCTGATCACCAACATTGGTGTTGTGGCAGTCTTTGCAGTGGTTTACATCGCCTTCCTGAGGAACGTGTTCCAGCAGTAAAAGGCGGTGGCCGCCCCTCTACTGGGTACGCACACCCTTCGATTTCAGCCACTGCTCAAGCTGAGGTTGTCGAAGGGCCCCCACCTGCTTAGCGACGACCTTACCGTCTCGTAGTAGCACCATCGTCGGAATGCTCATGGCCTTGAAGCGAGCCTGCATCCTCGGGTTGTCATCTACGTTCACCTTGACGATCTTTAGGGACCCGGCGTACTTCTTGGAGACCTTTTCGAGGATTGGGGCGACCATGCGGCACGGCCCGCACCACGGTGCCCACAGATCAACCAGAACGGGCAGTTTGGTATCGACCACCTTGCTGAAGTTGTGGTCGCTGGCATTCGTCAACCAGGGCAGGGGACTCCCGCACTGACCGCACGTCGGCATTCCCTTGGCAATCTCCGGAACCCGGTTTTTCTTTCCACACGAAGTACATGCTGCAGTTCCCATGCTTTGATTATGCCCCCACCCCCTCGACCGTGCAGAAGCCCAAAGCGAACTCGTTAAGCCCGCGGCCAAGTCGGAAACACCCCGACGCCCCTCAAAGTAGGGTTCCCGGCCAGGTGTCCTATAAGCCCGACATGACGTCATCGTCTTCTTTGTAAACGAGTTTCCCCACAAGCTCGCCGTTGAGGTGAGCCTCAAAGCGGTGCTTGTGGGGATTCAGGGTGATCTCAACAGCGTGAGACATGCTTCCTCCGATTCGCAGCCAGTACCTTAGTCACTAGCCTGCGGGAGCGGAGTCGAAAAGGTCTAGCCCTTGCGTCCGAAGAGGAACCAGACAAGCGAACCGACAAACGGAGCGATAAAGCAGATCAGAATCCAGAGCGCTTTCATTCCGGTCGTGTACTTGTCGCTTCTGACAATGGACACCAACGCACCGATGAACAGTGCCAAGTAGGCGATGGAGGCAACGATGATGAGAATGCTCATCCCCACCGAAGCGGCTTGCTGGCCCGTGGTTGACATCGGTAGAAGGGTCGCGGTTAGTTGTGCGAGCATGGGCTTCCTTACGGTCGAAGTTAGATATTTGTAAGCCTCAGGCCGCGGCGTCAGCGCTGGTATGTTCCAACCAATACGCCGCGCGCCAGAAGGTGTGGCAATAGTGTAAACGCTGCACGGGTGGCGCTCGAATCAGAATCGAGGTCAAGTTCGTCGGTATCTAGCGCATGCACCGCGAAGTAGTACCGGTGCGGGCGGTCACCTTCGGGTGGCATGGGTCCCATGTATGCGTGGTCGCTGCCGTCGTTGCGGAGGTGGAAGGCCCCAACCGGCAGGGAAACATCGTCAGCTCCGGCCCCGACCTCCAGCTCCGTGGTGTCTGCATCTAGGCCGACAACCGTCCAATGCCAAAAGCCGGCGGGTGTCGGAGCATCCGGATCAAAACAGCTCACCAGGAAACCTTTGGTCTCCTCAGGGAAACCATGCCACCGCAGAGACGGGGAAGTATCGCTTCCCTCTCCGGTGAGCTCGACGGGCATTGCCGCGCCGTCAACAAACTGATCGGATTCAACGGTGAAAGAGGGGACAGCCGGCAGCATTTCGTAGGGGTCGGCCGCTACGGGACGATCATTGAGGTTCATGGCATTTCTCCTTTGATTCGCACGTATTCCTCTTCCAGTCTAAGGTCCTTCACTCGCCAACCGCGGGGCCATCGCTTCCATCTGCGCGACAACCTCCCGCACCGCATCCCCCTGCTGGTCGGGTGGGTACTTGCATTTGCGCAGCAGGCGCTTGATGTTCCGCCGCAACTTCGCCTTCACATCCGCCCGCACAGTCCAATCCGTCCGCACGTCGCGACGCATGGTTTCCACCAGTTCACGGGCAATCTGGGCGAGGACGTCCGAGCCCATCACATCGACAGCCGACTGGTTTTGCGCAATCAGGTCATAAAAGGCAAGCTCATCAATTCCAAGAGGAGGATCGAAAGTCTGACCGCGCCCCGCTTCGGCACGAACATCACCCGCCATCTCTACGAGCGCCGCGATTACTTGCGCTGCCGTGAGTTGCTGGTTCGTGTAGCGAATCATGAGCTCATTTACCTGACTGGAGAACTGCTCTCTTCGCACGGTGTTATGTCGCGCGGTCGCAGACATCTCTGACAGCAATAGAGCCCGCAAAGCATCAATTGCCATTTGCGCTTTCGTCGGCTGGCTTGCGTCCTCAACCCACTCGGGAGTTAGTGACTCCAACTGTGGTCGCGCCAGACCCGCCTTGGCGTAAATGTCGATGACTCCTTCAGACTCAGTCGATGCCACGACTATTTCGCCAAGTAAACGCTTCACATCATCCGGTACCGGTTCACCGCGGGCAAGGCGGTCCTGGGCATCCAGTTTGGCTAGCCACACCCGTACCTCTTCGTAAAACTGAACATCCGCCCGCCGCTCCTCAAGTCGGGGTCTCTGCTGGGCCGCCTGACCCTCCGGGGGAGGCGATCCCGCAATGGCGTAGTTGCGGGCCAGCCCTTTAGCGAGGGCCCGAAAACGGTCGGCAACCGGCCGTCGGTAACCATCCCCTTCAACCGAGTTGTCCTCAGTGGCGGGGTCACGCAGACGGCTGGTAATGAGTTTCACCGCGTCGTAACGCCGGTCTTTTGAGTACCACAGCGGCTTCCAATCGACCCCAACTATCTTGTCGAGGGCGTCCAACGTTTCCAATGCGGCCGCCGCCGCCTCTTCCGCAGTTGTTCCCGGTGTGCCGTCCTGCCCTCCAGTTTGGGTCGTCCACTCCCGCATGGCTTCCCCAAGGTTTTCGGCAACCGGGGCATACGCCACCAAAAGCCCGTCTTCTTTACCCCGGAAGGTTCGGTTGACTCGCGCCAACGTCTGCATCAGCAGCGCCCCCTTCAAAGGGCGATCCAGATACAGGGTGTGCAGGGGCTTGGAATCAAACCCGGTGAGCAGCATGTCTTTGACGAGGACGATCTCTAGTTCATCGTCCTCATCCCGCAAGCGCTTCTTGATTTCCTCATTCGCACTGGGGCGGCGCATATGCTTCTTGATGGTGGCGGTGTCGGCAGGGCTCGCGGTGTAAACGACCTTGATCTTCCCGCTCTTGTCGTCGTCACTGTGCCACTCGGGGCGAAGAGCCGTTATCTCCTCATACAGGTTCGCGGCAATCTCTCGCGTCGCACACACCACCAGTGCTTTCCCGGGGACACCGATGAAAGGCTGCATCGCCGCGCGGCGTTTAGCATCCGTGTCGACACCAACACGAGACAACTCCCTCTTCTTAGACACGCCAATCTCCATCAATCAGTGTCCAACAAACAGGGGTGAGATCAGAGCAACACCAGCTCTCCTATAAGGGGATAAAGGCCAGAACGTGGTGTTTATGATCGGGGTTGGTGGCGTGGTGGCGCGTGTTAGTGGCTGTTATTAACTCCCACAGAGTTAATAAGGGGTGGGTCGTTGACAAGGAGGACTCCTTGTGGG
>NZ_FYEG01000008.1 GCF_900187855.1 Actinomyces minihominis
CCGGACCCCAACAATGGGACACCCAAACCAGCCCCGAAGACGGACTCTGGACACGAAAAGGCTGGGCAGGAAGATGGCAACCCTAACGACACGCCCGGCTAAAACACCACGTTCTGGCCATTAACCCGCAACTCGCAAGTCCAAGCACTCCGGAAGGCTGGTATCGCAACGGTCCATTGACCTTCTCGGCAGCTCAACTTAGCTCCGACCTACGAGATCGGGCAGTTCCCTAGACCTTCACCGCCAAGGGTGGACTCGTCACGAAACCCACCGCAAAGTGAACCATGTCCTGAGACATCAACCCAAAAACCGGAACCATGTCCCGAGACAAGACAAACAAAAACCTCCCAAGACACCGGAACGATGTCTTGGGAGATCACAACGTCGGGCTGACAGGATTTGAACCTGCGACCCCACGACCCCCAGTCGTGTGCGCTACCAAACTGCGCCACAGCCCGTTTCTTGAACTCCCCAATATTAGGCCAGTGCGGGCCGTGCTAACAAATCGGCAGCGGCCCGCTGACCGAGTAATAAGTCATACCCGAGAGGGTTAGGCAGAGACAACAACTTCGGATCCGATAGCAACCGGGGTCACGTTCGCGAGGTTATCGGAGACTGGGCAGCGCCTCTCGGCCTCGGCAACGATCTCGGCGATGACCTCTGCGCTGGCATCCGAGTCAATTTCTAGTGTGACATCGATACCCTTAAAGCCTGCGCGATCCGGGGAGGTCCCAGTAGCGAAGAGAGCCGGGTTTAGATCACCCTTGGCCTTCGACCTCATTCGGCGGATCTCCACACCCTTCTCCTTGGCGATCACATTGACGACGACGTTCAGGCAGCCCAGGAGAGCCGAGAGAACAAACTCCACCGGGTTCGGTCCCTCGTCGGTTCCACCGAGTGCAGGTGGCTCATCAATAGAAAGTGTGAACTGTCGTGCTGACACCTCAAGATGCGTGGGGGACTTCGAAACACCGGTAACTTCAAACGTCGCCATGATTAGCTCCTTTTGATAAGCACTACTCAAGCAAAGTGGCTGTCAGGAGGTTTCCCTGACACGATTCAGGCTATCCCCCAAGTTTTTGTGAATCACGGGCCTATAGGCTCAATAATGCTCAACGGCTTACCCTCGGGGCGTGTTAATGCCCTGTTTCGGGACTAGGCTCCCCACGATTGGTTGATTTGGCTCACTCCGTGGCTTGGGAATGCACCTCAGGATCAGCAGTCCAGCGGATAAAACTCCAGCCGGGCTCTGTATCTCCGGCTTCTTGGCGGACTGCAATCGTTGTTCCAGACAACTGCGGCCCAACGACGTCATCCTCGCTGGGAATCTGGTAGACATTTTCCTCACCAATCCGCCAGACAAAGGCGTCACTGGCACCACTTAGTGTGACGTCACCGATGGCATCAGCTGTAGCTAGGGTGAGGTCGGCTGCCGCCCCCCACACAACAAGATCATCAGAAATGTAGATGTCTGGAACCGCAACCTCGGATCGAGCAAGGCCGGAAATCTGCCCGGAGTTGAGATCCCAGCCCACCAGCCATGAAGGTGGTCCGGTCATGTCTTTGGAGTTTTCGCCCTGGACAACTGAAAGTTTGGTGAGTGCGATCACCAGGTAGTCATCAGATGCATCCATGTCACTGACGACCCAGTCACTGCCCGGTCCGAAGCCAAGAAGTGGCGTCACCAACTCCTCGTTGCGCCAAATGACCAGGTTGGGTTCATTCACCGCCGCCGGGTTCCCACCTGCAGCAACTGCCAGCAGGTTCTTGTAATCAAAGGCTTCTAGCCCTCCGTCTGGTTCCCAGGTTCCAGATTGCGCGAGTGCGTTGGTGTTGTTTTGCCTGTCGTCAAGACCATCCTTGGCAGCATCGATGACTGTCAGTGGACCGGTGGTCCAAAAGATTCCTTCGTTAACGACCGGGTCGGCAATCACCTGAGCTGAAGGTCCGATAAAGACAACGTCACCTGGGGAATCCAGAGCAACACGGAACACGGCGATGCCGTGATCAGCACTTTCAGCGCCCTCGACCTGGATCTCGTGAAAATGAACCCCCGGCTTTGCAGCGTCGTAGACGTTCTGGGGAATGGCGACCTCAAAGTAGGCGTAGGCACCATTCACCTGGGGAGGGGCTAATCCCGGAACCAGGAAGGCTGAGATACCACTGAACCCCAACGTCATTGAAGCCGAGGAGGCCAACTCAACGACTTCCCCACTCTCGATATCCCAGCCCATGAGCGTCCACTGCTTCCCGCCTGCGCCGACTGCCATCCAGACAACCACCTGGTGAAAGCTGGATGCTCCCGTTGCGTTGAGTGACTCAAACGGAGCGGCACCCGGGAGCATCATCGGCTCCTTCGAACCTGGGACATCCCTGAGGGATGTGAAGTGCCCATCGGTACCGATTAGGCCAACCGAGGGGCGCGAAGATCCGGGTGAGGTTCCCGTTCCAAAGGCCACTCCGCCCCCAACAATCTCCAGCACTTCGGCACCACTAACACCGCGTGTTGTCCCGAGTTCGAAAAACTCTGCGCCATCGACGGCCGTGACAGGTCCGCCACTGCCACCTATGACCGGTGTGGTGTCGAGGCCGCCCTCACTTACCCAGATCTCGAATGGAACCCCATCGATTTCATGCGGGAGGAGGGGAAGGGTCGTCCTTCGCGCCGCCTGATAGGCTTCCGTGCCGCTCTGCTGGGGCTGCTCAAGTTCGGAGGTCTCTGATTGTGAAGCAACGGATCCGGTTGACGGAGAGACCGCACAGCTACCAAGCAGAAGCGTGGCTGAGAGTAGAAGTAGGGCCGACCTAGGCCACGTCCTAGGCACGGCCCTGACCCTCAGACTTAAGCCAATCCACCACCTGATCGAAGACGGAGTCAACGACTCCCTCTATGGAGAGATTGGACGAGTCGATGGGGATCACCCCGGGCGCAGGTTCAAGGAAAGACGAAACCAATGAATCGGTGGCATCTCGGCCACTCACCAACTCACGAGTTGCATCAAGGAGTTCCGGAGTGACCTTGCCATAGGTCTCCAAGACCCTCCGCTTCAAGCGGGCTTCGGAGTCTGCAAGCAAGAGGATACGAACATCAGCGTCAGGGCAGACCACCGTCGTGATGTCGCGTCCTTCGGCGATCATTCCCCTGCCAGTTTCCTTCGCTTTGAGCATTTCCCGGCGCTGAGAGTTTGCCATCCAGTTCCGCACTGGAATGTACCCGGCGACAACTGAAACGGCTGCCGCGACCTCGACGGAACGTAGGGCCTCAGTTACGTCCTCATCACCGACAAGGAACTTGGGTTCAGCGACCGTACCGACCGAGGAAAACTCAAGCTCATCGGCCAGCTTCAGGACAGCTTCAGGATTGCCAAGGTCAACTTCGTTGCTCATGCAGAGCCAGGTCAGCGCGCGGTACATGGCTCCGGTTTCAAGGAAAGCCAGGTTGAGGTCCGCTGCGATCCGCTTGGAAACTGTTGACTTGCCCGAGCCGGATGGACCATCAATCGCCACCAGTAGGCCACGACCTGCAACGGCTTCCCTCAGCGCCTCTACCGACATCCTGTCCATTCCCCTAACTCCCTTATCCCCAACCGAATTTTCGGGCATTTCTATCCGAGGCCGCTGCTGGCGACACGCCAACCCCGCTGCTCCAGTTCGACCTGGGTTTCCTCGATTACCGAGGGCTTGATCATCAGTCGTGCAAGCCCGACCGGTTGACCCGCTGAATGCTCGAGGACGAGGTCCTCAACGTTGACCCCGATGGCCCCAAGGTCGGAGAACAGGCGACCCAACTCTCCCGCGCTATCAGGCACCAGGACCTCGACATAACCCCAGCGGCGCGGTGAATCTCCGTGCTTTCCGGGGATGCGCTCCGCTCCACGGTTTCCCGATGTCATCACCCTGGCGATTGCGCCGGCAACCCCCGGTGCAATAGCACCGTCCACCTCTAGCCCTGGTCCTTCAAGACCATTGATCAAATCCTCAAGATCATCACGCAGCTCCCCCAAAACGTCCGCTACTCGCCTGGAGTTCCCAGAGATAATGGCGGTCCATAACCCTGGATCCGAGGCCGCGATCCGGGTCATATCTCGCAGTCCCTGCCCTGCCAATCCCAATGCATCGAGCGGGGCTGCATTGAGTCGTGAGGCAAGAAGACTGGAGACCAGTTGGGGGACGTGGGATACCAGTGCCACTGCGTCGTCGTGTTCAACCGGACCCAACTCTGATGGCACCGCCCCCACATCAACCGCAAGGCTTCGGACCGTCGTAACGGTCGCAGGGGCAGAAAAATCCGTGGGGACGATAACCCAGGGACGGCCAACAAAGAGGTCACCATCGGCGTGACTTGCGCCTGACCTGGCACGTCCTGCCATTGGGTGCGATCCAACATAGCGTTCGAGGTCGGATGTGGTCAGTTCCCCCTCGGTACCGTCATCGCCCTCCAGCGCCATGAGTAGATCCCCCACCACCGCCTCTTTGACCGAGGCAACATCAGTGACGATCGCGCTACGAAACAGCCTCAAGCAGGTTGCCGCCAAACCACCGGACACATCCGGGGGTGCAGCGATAACAACCAGGGGTTGCCCGGGGCCCGCGTGCGCGGCAAAGGTACTGAAGTCACCCCTGAGCGGGATTCCAGCACCCATGTCCCCGGCCAGGGCGAGAGAGGTAGGTGAGGGATCCCAGAGGTAAACGGGGACCCCATGGCTGCGAAGTGCCAGCGCAATAGACGTGCCGATGAGACCGGTCCCAATGACCAGGACCGGTCCTTTCGTGGCCGTCTCAGCTCGCTGGATGAGGGCCATTACAGCTTGACTGCGTCGTACAGTGCCTTGAGGTCATCGCCCTTAACACGGCGGATAGTGCCGGGCTGGAGCCGGTCAAGGTGGATCGGGCCAAAGCCGATGCGAACCAGTTCCCGCACCGGGAACCCGACCGCTTCCATCATGCGGCGAACGATTCGGTTGCGTCCTTCGTGCAGGGTGATCTGAACTGCCGAAATATCCCCGAAAGTGTCTCGGACCTTGAACTTATCAGCCTTGGCTAGGCCATCATCAAGCTCGACTCCGCGCAGTAGCTCCCGGCGCACAAACGGCTTCACCTCTCCGTGAACGCGCGCCACATAGGTCTTCTCTACCCGGTATGAAGGATGGGTCAGGCGGTTCGCCAGCTCTCCGTCATTCGTCAGAAGTAGGAGTCCCGAGGTATCGATGTCAAGGCGACCGACGTGGTAGAGCCGCTCCGGGTACTCAACCAGGAGGTCGGAAAGACAGGGGCGCCCCTCGGGGTCGTGCATGGTTGAGACCATGCCTTCGGGCTTGTTGAGGGCGAGGACAATGTGCTTCGTCTCATCAATTTCTACCCGCTCACCGTCCACGCGAACCAGCTGCTGGGTCGGATCGACCCTGGTTCCCAGCTTGCGCACCACTTTGCCATCCACGCTAACCCTGCCCTGCAGGATCATGTCTTCAGCTGCGCGCCTCGATGCGATTCCGGCCTGGGAGAGGACCTTCTGCAGTCGGATGCCATCTTCTTTATGTGGGTCGTGTGCCATTCTTATGCCCCGTTCTGCGACTCCCGTCGCTCATCGTTAACCCTATGGTAGTTCGGCCAGCAAGTAGTCAACATTTTCAGGACCAGGCATGAAGGGGCCGAGGGGAACAAGGTCGTCGAGAGATGACATCCCCATGTACTCCAAGAAGCCGGTGGTGGTACGGAAAAGATGAGCTCCACTGGGGCTTGTACCGTCCTCAGCAATCAGGTCGCGAGCCAGCAGAGTTCGAAGCACACTATCCACGTTTACCCCACGAATGCGCGCGATTTGCGCCCGCGTCACCGGTTGACGATAGGCGATAATTGCCAGTGTTTCGAGGGCGGCTCGGGTCAGGCTCGCCGTCTCGGCCCCCACCACGAACCGCCCCACCCACGGAGCCCACTTTGAACGTGAGTAAAGTCGCCACTCCCCCTCAATCTCACGAAGCTCAAATCCTCGTTCAGGACCCCCGGTCATGCCGTTGTAATCGGCGGCTAAACCTCGCAGGGTTCCCTCAACCTCTTCGACAGGAAGCTGCAGGGTTTGCGCCAGTTGCTGGGGAGTAACCGGTTCGAGGGCAACCATGAGGATTGCTTCAATCGCGCCCCGCAGGTCCACGGCCTGCAGGAGGTCCTCATTCCCGACTTCAGTTTCAGCGTCCATCTGTTACCTCTTCATCTTGATGCCTGGCAGCCACTTCCTCGGCTACCTGAGCACCTGGACTTGAGACGACCCATTCGACCCTCAGGGTTGCCATCGGACCGTCCTGGTGAAACTCAAGGTTGCCCTGGCGGTAAAGCTGGAGCAGTGCGAGGAACCGAGTCACGACCACCGCTGAGTTGGACGCATCCTCTACCAGTTCGGCAAAAGTGTGACACCTTCCCCCACGTAATCGGTCACTGACGATACCCAGCTGCTCGTCAAAGGACGCAGCAGGAAGTGCGACATGCTGAGCTTCATCCGGTCGGGGCTTCTCAGAGAGTGCGTTTGCGGCCAAGCTGGCGAAGTACTCGGGTGAAGCATTCCAACGTAACTCAGGGAGCAGTGAAGAGTATGGCTCTTGAAGCGGCACGGCTCTTGCCACGGCACCAGAGTTCCTCCTCCACCAACCCTGCAGCACTTCGGAGACCTGCTGGATGGCCCGGTACTGCAGCAGTCGAGCGAAGAGTAGGTCACGTGCCTCAAGATCCTCATCCATTACCCCGTCGTCAGCTCCGGTTTGGGGAAGGAGGGCAGCGGCTTTCATGTTGAGCAGGGTCGCCGCCACTACGAGAAAGTCTGTTGCGGAAGAAAGGTCGGGATCGCGCCGAATATAGGTGAGGAACTCCCCCGTTACCGCGGCGAGCGCGACCTCGGTCAGGTCCATCTGCCGGCGGGCAATCAGACGCAGGAGAAGGTCAAAGGGACCGGTGAAGTTATCAAGCGTGACCCCAAACTCACGCAGTGAGGCCGGACCGTAGGTCGTATCGTCCTCCAGGGCCGGAACTTCCTTAGCCTCAGCGACCCAAGGTTGCTGCCCCATCCTCGGCTAGGGGGCGTCTCCGCGGGCAACCACCTCACGTGCAAGTCGGAGGTAGGCTTTCGAACCCGCGTGATTGGGGGCAAACGAGAGGATGGGTTCGGTTGCGACCGAAGCATCGGGGAACTTGACGGTACGACGAATTTCGGTGTCAAACACCAGGTCGCCAAACGCCTCGTTGAGGCGATCGAGCACCTCACGAGAGTGCAGGGTGCGAGTGTCAACGAGGGTCGGGACAATCCCGTCAATCTTGAGACGTGGGTTGATTCGATCACGCACCATCTCAATCGTTTCAACCAGCAGCGCCACCCCGCGCAGCGCAAAGAACTCTGTGGCAACGGGAATGATGACACCGTGGGCGGCCGTAAGAGCATTGACCGCAAGCAGACCGAGAGATGGCTGGCAGTCGATCAGGATGACGTCATAGTCGTCCTCAACCTCACGCACCACCCGTGCCAGGGCCGATTCACGAGCCACCTCATTGACCAGCTGAAGTTCAGCAGCGGAAAGGTCAATGTTCGCCGGCAGAACATCGAGATTCTCAAAGCTGGTCTGGCACACGGCCTCACGCGTTGAGAGGCGCGAGTTAAGCAACAGGTTGTAGACGGTGACGTCCATGTCGATGGCATTGATGCCGAGGCCGACTGTGGCGGCACCCTGCGGGTCAAAGTCAACGATCAGGACCTTACGACCGTACTGGGCTAAAGCCGCCCCAAGGTTAATACTGGTCGTGGTCTTTCCGACCCCACCCTTCTGATTACACATGGCAATAATGCGAGCGGGCCCGTGTTCTGCGAGTGGTTGAGGCGTCGGGAAGTCATCAACCTCTTCTACGCCCACAAGGGCCATCTGGTAATCCGCGCTCACGAGGACAACTTTAGCCTGTCTTCGAGGTTGTGGGGTCCTGGGCGCGCGGATGGGTTGAACGGTACACCTCCGAGAGCAGCTGAGGAGACATCCGCGTGTAAATCTGGGTGGTGGCAACCGAGGCGTGACCCAAAAGCTCCTGAACCTCACGAACCGAGGCCCCGCCCTCAAGCATGTGGGTTGCAAAACTGTGGCGCAGAGTGTGGGGAGAAATCTCCTTCAAAAGGTTTGCAGCGCCTGCCGCCCTCTGGATGATCTCCCAGGCCGACTGCCGTGAGAGTGGACGCCCCCGGAGATTCAGAAAAAGGGCGGGCGTCCCACTCCCCCGTTTCGCAAGCTCCGGTCGCCCGCGAACCAGGTACGCCTCAAGTGCCATCACAGCGTAACTTCCGAGGGGAACGATCCGCTCCTTGCGCCCCTTACCCCACAGGCGAACCAGGGAGATCTCAAAATCATCTTCCACCCGACTCGAGGCAAGAGCAACGTCATCGACCGCCAACCCCACCGCCTCAGAGACACGGGCACCCGTCCCGTAAAGGAACTCAAGAAGCGCACGGTCCCGCAGGGCTCGAGCATCATCGCCCACCCCCGCAGAACCGAGTAGAAGTTCGACCTCGGCGACAGTAAGCGCCTTTGGAAGGTCCTCTGCCGCCTTCGGGCCGCGGATCCGCCCCGTGGGATCGACCTCCACAATCTGCTCCCGCACAGCCCACTTGAAGAAAGAGCGAACAGCGGACAAACACCGTGCAACTGAAGAAGGCGCAAGCGGACGGTGCCCATCCCTCCCGATCGAAAGTTCCCTCACGAACGCTTCAACATCATTAGGGGTAGCCGAAGTAATCGACCTAGAGCCCATGAAGTCAATAAAACGGTCCAGATCCCGGCGATAGTTTGTCACCGTGTGCTCCGAAGCCCCTCGACTAACCGTGAGGTCGTCGAGAAACCACCGGGCTTCAGGGGCCGGATCATAGAAACTAACTGGGGTCACAGGTCGATTCTGTCATGACAGCACAGCGTCTTGCCCGCGGTAAGCTGTGAGGGTGTCAGGACCACCGGTCTTACTGACTTTGCACGACAACCAACGAAGGTGAGATAACTGTGACGCTAATCTGGGACGAACGTGACGACAGAGCGGTAACTCTGGCAAAAGCGCTGGCAGCTGATGCTGTCGAGAATGCGGGATCTGGTCACCCGGGAACTCCCATCTCTCTCGCTGCTGCGGCCTACCTGATCTACCAGCGCCACCTACGCTTCGACCCGGCCGACCCGGAGTGGATCGGCCGCGACCGTTTCGTCCTCTCTGCCGGTCACGCCTCACTTCTCCAGTACACCCAGCTCTACTACGCGGGCCTCGACATGGAACTAGAGGACCTGAAGGGCTTCCGACACTTCGGCTCAAAGACCCCGGGACACCCGGAGCTCGGCCACACCAAGGGCATCGAAGTTACCACCGGGCCACTCGGATCCGGCTTCGCCGCCGCTGTTGGCATGGCCATGGCAGCTCGTCGTGAGCACGGAATGTTCGACCCGGAAACCCCTCTCGGCAACTCCCCGTTTGACCACAATGTCTACGTCATCGCAGGTGACGGATGCATGCAAGAGGGCGTGGCATCTGAAGCAGCCTCGCTTGCGGGCACCCAGGAACTTGGAAACCTGGTCGTTATCTACGACGACAACCGCATCTCCATCGAAGACGACACCTCGATTTCCTTCAACGAGGACGTCCTCGAACGATTCAGGTCGTACGGCTGGCACACACAGCACGTCTCTTGGATCCAGGCCAACGGCGAGTACCGCGAAGATGTCGAGGGTCTCGATACCGCCATCAAGAACGCTCTGGCTGTTACGGATCAACCATCGATCATCTCCCTCTCCACCATTATCGGCTGGCCTACCCCAGGTAAGCAGAACACGGGGGGAATCCACGGGGCGAAGCTCGGGACAGAGGCCCTCGGGGGTCTGAAGGGGGCCCTCGGCCTCGACACCGACGCCATGTTCCAGATGGATGATGACATCATCAACTTCACAAGGGCGAATGCTGAGGCTCGGGCGCGTGAAGCCCAGGAGCAGTGGGGCAAATCGTTCCGGAAGTGGGCAGAAGAGAACCCGCAGGGCGTGGCCCTGCTTGAACGCATTCGTGCCAAGGAGCTGCCCGCGGGGTTCGATGAGGCCTTCCCGACCTTCGAGATCGGCTCACAGGTGGCCACCCGTTCCGCTTCGGGAGCAACGATCAACGCTATCGCCGGAATTATGCCTGAACTTTGGGGTGGTTCTGCCGACCTTGCAGGTTCCAACAACACCCTGATTTCTGGCGAAGATTCGTTCATCCCTGAGAACCGTTCCTCCAAGGCATTCACGGGCAACCTGTTCGGACGGAACCTTCACTTTGGTGTTCGTGAGCACGCCATGGGTGCCGTCATGAACGGCATTGCAGTCGATGGACTAACCCGTGTCTACGGGGGCACCTTCTTTGTCTTCGCCGACTACATGCGGGGTGCCGTCCGACTCGCAGCCCTGATGGACCTGCCGGTGACATACGTGTGGACCCACGATTCAATCGGCGTTGGCGAGGACGGCCCCACCCACCAGCCAGTGGAGCACCTGGCCGCCTACCGCGCCATCCCCAACCTTGCGATGGTGCGCCCCGCTGACGCCAATGAAACGGCACAGGCGTGGAGGGGCATCCTTCATCGTCAGTCGCCCGCGGGCCTACTCCTATCGCGCCAGAACCTACCTGTCCTACCGCGCGGTGGTGACAGCGGCTTCGCAGAGGCAGACGGAGTGCTCCGCGGAGCCTACGTCCTCGTCGATACCGAGGGCACACCAGATGTGATCCTGATGGGTTCAGGATCCGAGGTCTACCTAGCTGTCGAGGCCGCAGAGGCACTGGCTGCCGACGGTGTTGGCGCCCGCGTGGTCTCAGTCCCTTGCATGGAGTGGTTCGCCGAGCAGGATGAGCAGTACAGGGAGTCCGTCTTCCCCGCCGCAGTTGAGGCTCGTGTCTCTGTTGAGGCCGGACTTGCGATGCCGTGGGCCACGCTGGTTGGCCCGAAGGGGCGCAGCGTCTCCATCGAATCCTTCGGAGCTCCGGGAGCCGCAGGAACCCTTTTTGAGCACTTCGGGATCACTGCCTCTGCCGTGGTGTCAGCAGCTCATGAGTCGCTCGCCGCAACCAAGTAGACCAGGGCTCGTCTAGCGCACTAGCTGAAGAGGGGCTTCCGGGGGCACAGTGACTGCTCCGGAAGCCCCTTTGCTGTGGGTGGAGGAAACTAAGAACTGGTTCGAGTCCCAGAACGGGCACTTAAATGTCAGATCCGCCAGTCACGACGGTGGGACTGGCGGATCTGATTGCAAATGAACGCTTTTAGAAATAGAACCTAACGAGCAGGCCGTAGGCGATGATGGCTACCGTCCAGACACTGAGAACACCAATGGTGATTCGATTGAGGTTCTTTTCAGCAACACCCGAGGAGCCGGCAGTCGAAGAGATGCCACCCCCGAACATGTCGGAGAGACCGCCGCCGCGTCCCTTGTGCATGAGCACCGTCAAGATCAGCAGCAAGCTGGTGATGACAATGAGGACAACCATGGTGATCCGGACTACTTCCACGATCCCTACCGATCAAAACTAGAAGACAAGATGCCGTGTGATTACAGACCTTCACACGACGGTTACCGCACTACTCTACCGGCAAAATGATCTGAGCTGAAACTGTAGACGGATGCAGATCTGGCCACACCTGTGAAAACACTGATGGGTGGTCATCCGGTGTCTAGAACACCTGGGCGACCACCCATCAGAAGCAACCCGAGAATGAAACCTCGAGCGACTTTAACTAGTTGAGGAAGTCTGCGATCTTGGCAAACTCGTCAGCATCCATCGAAGCACCACCAACAAGTGCGCCGTCGACATTGGGCTGGCTCATCAGTTCCTTGATCGAGGACGACTTCACCGATCCACCGTAGAGAATGCGAACAGCCTGGGCGGTTTCCTTATTGTAGAGGGCCTTGATCAGGTTGCGAATGGCCGCACAGACCTCTTCGGCGTCAGCCGGAGTTGCTACCTCACCAGTGCCGATAGCCCAGACGGGCTCGTAGGCGATAACGACCTTCGCGACATCCTCGGCAGTGTAGCCGGCAAGTGCGCCTTCGATCTGGCTGACAACATGGTCAACGTGCTGGCCCGACTTGCGAACCTCCAGGACCTCACCGCAGCAGATAATCGGGATCATTCCCTGTGCCACAACTGCCTTCGACTTCTGACCGACCAGGTCATCCGTCTCACCGTGGTACTCGCGGCGCTCTGAGTGTCCAACGACAACGTAGGAGACACCGAGCTTCTTGAGCATCAGGGCTGAGATCTCACCGGTGTAAGCGCCGGACTCGTAGACGGAGACATCCTGAGCACCAAGCTTGACATCCAGGTTGTCGGCGTCAATTACCGTTTGAACCGAGCGAAGATCCGTGTAGGGCGGGATTACGACGACATCCGTCTGGGCGTAGTCGAAGCGACGATCGTCCAGTTCGGTTGCCAGTTTCTCAACGAGGGCGACGGCCTGAACATGATCCATGTTCATCTTCCAGTTGCCAGCGATCAGTGGGATACGTGCCATTTTCTTAATCCTCCAGGATTGCAATACCGGGGAGGGTCTTCCCCTCTAGTAGTTCGAGCGAAGCTCCACCACCGGTGGAGATATGCGAGAACTTGCTTTCATCGAAGCCGAGAATGCGGACGGCCGCAGCAGAGTCGCCGCCTCCGACCACGGTGAAGGCTTCGGTTGCTTCAAGCGCAGCCGCAACAGCCTTGGTGCCATTCGCAAAGGCCTCAAACTCAAAGACGCCCATCGGACCGTTCCATGCGATGGTCTTGGCGTTCATGATGTACTCGGCAAAGAGCTCTCCGGACGCCGGGCCAATATCCAAGCCCATTTGATCTTCGGGAATTTCCGAAGCCGGAACGACGGTTGCGGGAGCATCTGCCGCAAACTCGGGGGCTACAACCGCATCGACGGGAAGAACCAGTTCGACCCCGTTCTTCTTTGCGGTTTCCATGTAGCCCTTGACAGTCTCTACCTGGTCCTCTTCAAGGAGCGACTTCCCCACCTCGAAGCCCTGGGCCTTGAGGAAGGTGTAGGCCATGCCGCCACCGATGAGCAGGGCATCTGCCTTAGAGAGGAGGTTGGCGATTACACCAAGCTTGTCTGAGACCTTCGAACCGCCAAGAATCACGACATAGGGGCGGGCCGGGTTGTCGGTGGCCTTCGAAAGCGAATCAATCTCTTTGAAAACCAGCTCACCAGCAGCAGATGGCAGCAGCTCAGCGATGTCGTAAACAGAAGCCTGCTTGCGGTGAACCACACCGAAGCCATCTGAAACGTAGGCGTCAGCCAGTGCAGCATACTCTGCGGCGAGTTCCTGACGTTCGGTATCTACCTTCGAGGTCTCACGTGCGTCGAAACGGACGTTCTCTAGAAGAGCGACCTGGCCGGGCTTGAGGTCTGCGGCCACAGCCTTGGCCGAGTCTCCGGTTACATCGTCGGCGAGTACCACGGGCTGGCCGAGTAGCTCGGAAAGTCGCGTCGCCACTGGTGCCAGGGAAAAATCAGGGTTCACCTTGCCACCGGGGCGGCCGAGGTGAGCGGAGATAAGTACGGCTGCTCCGGCGTCAAGCAGTCGCCTAATGGTGGGTAGTGCGGCGCGGATACGACCATCGTCCGTGATGACGCCGTCTTTAAGTGGAACGTTGAAGTCAGAGCGAACCAGGACGGTCTTACCATCCAGGTCACCCAGCGAATCAATGGTCCTCAGCACTGAGTGCCTCCTATTTGAGTGTCAGTTGAGAAGTTTGGTGATGAGACACGGAGTGCCCGCGCACGCCTTGCGCATGCGCGGGCACTCACATGTTTAGGCCCGAAACCTTAGAGGCTCTTACCAACCAGAGCGGTCAGGTCTACGAGGCGGTTCGAGTAACCCCACTCGTTGTCGTACCAGGAGACAACCTTGACCTCGTTGTCGATGACCTTGGTCAGGCCCGAGTCGAAGATCGAGGAGGCGGGATCGCCTTCGATGTCCTTGGAGACCAGCGGCTCCTCCGAGTAAACGAGGATGCCCTTCAGCTCATCGGTCTCTGCGGCAGCCTTGACAGCAGCATTAACTTCCTCAACCGTGACCGGCTTCGAAGCAATGAAGCTGAGGTCGGTTACCGAGCCGGTGGGAACCGGAACGCGGAGTGCGTAGCCGTCCATCTTGCCGGCCAGCTCAGGAAGAACCAGGGCGACAGCCTTGGCTGCACCGGTCGAGGTGGGAACGATGTTCAGTGCAGCTGCACGTGCACGACGCAGATCCGAGTGAGGAGCGTCGAGCAGACGCTGGTCACCCGTGTATGCGTGAATGGTGGTCATGAGGCCGCGCTCGATGCCGAAGGCATCGTTCAGGACCTTAGCCAGCGGAGCAAGGCAGTTGGTGGTGCAGGATGCATTGGAGATGATGTTGTCGGTCTCCGGGTTGTAATCCTTCTCGTTCACACCCATGACGAAGGTGCCGTCGACGTTCTTGCCCGGCGCCGAGATGATGACCTTCTTAGCACCGCCGTCAATGTGAGCCTGTGCCTTCTCAGCGTCGGTGAAGAAGCCGGTGGACTCGATAACGATGTCAACCTTGTTTTCGCCCCACGGAATGTTCTTCGGGTCGCGCTCTGCGTACACCTTGACGACGTCGCCATCAACGATGATCGAATCATCGGTGTGAGAGACTTCACCATCCATGTTGCCAAGCACTGAGTCGTGCTTGAGCAGGTGTGCGAGGGTCTTGGGATCGGTGAGGTCGTTTACTGCTACGACTTCAATGTCAGCACCCTGAACCTTGATTGCGCGGTAGAAGTTGCGTCCAATACGGCCGAAGCCGTTGATGCCTACGCGAATGGTCACTATGTCCTCCTGTTGTGTCCGGAGACACTTGGGTTTTACCTTCTGCCCATACGAACCGTATGGGGCCACATTCAGCAGTGGTCAAGCACCAAATAGTTTACTATTCCCGCGCCTTAAAGCACACACGGGGGAACTATTCGTCCTCCAGCATCTCCGGTGTGATTGCCGCCTCGGTTGAAGGGATACCACGATCCTCTGCAACCTTGTCAGCAAGCGCCAAAAGTCGCCGAATACGGCCCGCAACTGCGTCCTTTGTCAGCGGCGGATCTGCCTGCTGACCAAGTTCTTCAAGCGATGCCTGTGCGTGGGCGACGCGAAGTTCACCCGCTGCTCGCAGGTGTTCTGGGACTTCGTCCCCAAGAATTTCGAAGGCGCGCTGAACCCTCTTGCTTGCTGCGACCGCAGCAAGCGCGGACCGACGTAGGTTGGCGTCATCAAAGTTAGCGAGGCGGTTGGCGCTTCCACGCGCTTCGCGCCTCTCGCGCTGAGCCTGCCAGTGAGCAAACGTCTGGGGAACATCGAGAACCTCGAGCAAGCTCGCCACGGCCTCGGAATCACGGATCGTAACGCGATCCGCCCCCCGAACCTGCCGGGTACGTGCCGAAGAACCAAGTCGTCTGGCGCAGCCAGCGAGGGCAAGGGCCGACTCCGGGCCGGGACAGGTCACCTCGAGCGCGCCGGAACGTCCCGGTTCGACCAGCGAACCCCGCGCCATGATCGCGCCCCGCCAGGCAGCCGCGGCCTCATCCGTACCGGCACCAACGATCTCTGTTGGCAGTCCTCGAACGGGGCGACCGGCCTGATCGATCAGGCCTGTGACGCGGGCCAGTTCGTCCGCATCCTTGACCACCCGGATGACATAGCGGTTCCCTTTCCGCAGTGCGCCACCGGTCACCATGATCACCTGCGACTCGGCACGGTAAAGATTGTGGAGGAAGGCACGAAGGCGAGCTGCCACCTGCTCTGAATCGACCTCCGCCTCTATGAGCACCCGGCCACCGGCGACGTGTAAACCGCCCGCGAATCGCAGAAGTACTGAGCACTCCGCCCGTGCCGCCGACACCGATACCGGTTTGTGGCGGGCCAACTCTGTTTTCAACTCAGAGGTCAGGGACAAAATGCTCTCCTCATTACATCTTGGGGACGAAGCTGGCCTAGATCGAGCCAGTGGGGCTCCCTTCCTCTTGGAAGGCAACCCAACTAGTCTAGCCAGGCTTCAGCCTTGCCAACTTCCCCGAGGAAGCCGTCAAATGCATCCCGGAGTGCAGATGCCAGTCGTAGCGGGTCATGGACTGCTCCGTCCGTGCCGGACCTCACCTGTCGTAGCAGGACACGGGCGCCCATTGCAGCGCTTGCTTCCATAAGGTCATCAATATCTTCAACTGCCGTAGGGTCGGCAATGACGACATCAATCTTGAGGTCAGGAGAAACACTGCTGATCTCTCGGACCAGGTCAGCAGCCGAAAGGTGGGCGGTCTCTCCGCTCTGCGGAGTGAGGTTGAGGACAAGAGCGCGGTGGGCGGGGGTGGTGACAATGGCGCGGTGCAACTCCTCGAGGAGGAGATGAGGAATCACAGAGGTAAACCAGGAGCCGGGCCCCAAAATTATCCACTCTGCCTCACCGATGGCCGCGATCGTCTGGGGCGGAACAGCGGCATCACGCGGTTCGATTGAGAGCTCAATCAGATCAGAACCGGCCTCAGCCACCTGGGTTTGCCCGGAGATGCGTCGTGTCCCCTCACCCTCACGAACCGTGGCTTCAATGCGAAGTGGCTCCGAACTCATCGGGAGAACGCGCCCATGCGAATCAAGGAGTCGACCCAACCAATCCAGCCCCACAACCGGATCCTCGAACATCTGCCACAGACCAACGATCAAGAGGTTGCCAAGGGCATGGTCATCGAGAGGGCCGTCGGTCTTCAAGCGAAGTTGCATGAGGTCACGCCACGTCAAAGACCACTCTGAGTTATCGCAGAGGCTCACCAGCGCCATACGCAGATCCCCGGGCGGAAGCACCGGGGTCTCCTCCCGGATACGGCCGGAGGAACCACCATCATCGGCAACCGTGACCACAGCGGTGATCTGATGGGTGATGTGACGGAGAGCCCTCAGGGTGGCCGCCAAACCATGTCCGCCACCAAATGCGACCACCCTTGGACCCATCTCTACGTTGCGGGCGTAGGTCTCTTCGATTCGGGCCGGGTTCCACTGGTTCTTCAGTCGACCGAACTCGTTAGTCGTCACTTACTTCCTCCCCATGTCACGGTGCACAATCTGTGTTGGCACGCCGCGTGCCCTCAGATTGGCCGCCACGTGCTCACTAATTGCCACGGAGCGGTGTCTCCCGCCGGTACAGCCAATGGCCACCGTGACGAAGGGTTTCAGTTCCCGCTGGTAACCCGGCAGAGTCGAAGCAATCAACTCAGCGTATGAATCAGCCAACTCCCGGGCTCCCTCTTGCTCAAGGACATAGTCCGCCACCGGCTTGTCACGTCCGGTGAGGGAGCGCAGCTCATCAATCCAGTACGGGTTCTCAAGGAACCTCACATCGAGAACCTGATCGGCGTCCATGGGTAAGCCGTGTTTGAAGCCGAACGACATAAGGCTGACACGAACAGCCCTATCCTCGTCCTCATCAGCAACCACATTACGCATCCGTCGGGCGAGGTCGTGGACCGAAAGGTCACTGGTATCAATGATCTCATCGGCACGCTCACGCAGGGGCTCCAGTAGAGCGGACTCGGCGTGCAAGCCATCCAGGAGGGTCCCGTCCCCTTGCAGGGGATGCGGTCGACGGCTCGACTCAAACCTACGAACAAGGGTGTGATCCGAAGCATCCAGGTAGATGATGCGGTAGTCGACCCCGTGGTTTTGCAGTTCGTCCAGCGAACTCTCAAGCGAAGCAAAGAACTCGCCCGAGCGAACGTCAACGACCGCCGCGAGTCTGTGTACTCCGCCGGCACTTGGTGTCAGCATCCCGACCATGGGCAGCAGGAGTGTCGGCGGAAGGTTGTCGATGACGTACCAGTCCAGGTCCTCAAGTGCGTTGGCGGCCCTGGTGCGTCCTGCACCGGACCGTCCCGTCACGATGATGACTTCGGTCCCCCTGCGGACGGGATCCGTGAGTAAGGAGCTACTGTCCAGGGAAGGGATTCCCCCCGGGACCGTCAGAGGCCCCGATGAGATCTTCCGATCACTACCTCGCGCAGGACCAGGGGACTCTGTATCTGTCTGTGGTGGCTGCGAGTTCATTCCCCCAGTCTGCCACTTTCTGGGACCAGGTGAGAATGGACTGCGGCAGCTAGTTTTTCGCCGAAGCCCGGAGTAGCTGCAATCTCCTCCACCGTTGCTGCCTTTATCCTCTTCACCGAGCCGAAGGTCTTCAGCAGAACCTTCTGCCGCGCCGGACCGAGGCCGGGGATTCCGTCAAGTGCCGAAACAGTCTGCGCTCGACTCCGCTTCTTCCGGTGCTGGCCAATTGCAAAACGATGGGACTCATCTCGCAGGTGCTGCAACAGGTAGAGGGCGGGAGAAGACCTGGGCAGGATAAGCGGAAACTCATCGTCCGGGATCCATACTTCTTCGAGGCGCTTTGCGAGACCCACAACCGGTAGGTCCACACCAACCTCACGCAGGGCATCCCGGGCTGCATTCACCTGGGGAAGACCACCGTCAACCACCAGAAGGTCGGGTTTGTAGGCGAACCGGCGGGGTTTGCCGGTATCTGGATCAATCGCACCGGACATCACCTCCTCGTCCTCACCGACTACCTCAGCACTGAACCGTCTAAATCTGCGTTTCAGTACCTCATTCATCGCCGCGGTGTCATCCTGGTTTTCAGACTGATCTCCGCGGATGTTGAAGGTTCTATACGCGTCCTTACGCGGAGCTCCGTCCTCGAACACAACCATCGACGCCACTCGGTTGGTCCCACCGGTGTGGGAGATGTCGTAGCACTCCACCCGAAGGGGAGCACGTTCCAGACCTAGTGAGTCACGAAGTTCCTCCAGTGCTAGAGCCCGCTGCGTCAGGTCGCCACTGCGCCTGGTCTTGTGCAGCTTTAGCGCCTCACGCGCATTAGTCGAGACCGTCTCCATTAACTCCCGTTTGCGTCCCCTCTGGGGCACACGAACTGACACCTTCGCCCCCCGGGCTGCCTGCAGAACCTCTTCGATTACTGAACGGTCATTAGGCGCGACCGAAACGAGGACCTCGGGTGGAATCGCGTCAACTGGCGTATGGGCAACGTCATCGATTGACACCGGAGCCGCCGTTTCCCGGACCAAACGACTTCTAGTGCCCGCGCTCCTTTCCTCCTCAGCAACCGAAACCCTAGGGGCGTAGACCTGCTCAAGGAGGTCATGCATGAGCTGTGCTTCATCACGGTCATCAGCCCGTTCCAACACCCAACCCCGGGTGCCGCGAATCCGTCCGCCTCGAACGAAAAAGGCCTGAACCGATGCGTCCAGATCATCCGTCACCAGTGCGAAAACATCTGCGTCAACGTCCACCGGCAATGCCAGGGTGTTCTTTTCCTGGACCTTTACCAGCGCGGCCAGTTCATCACGTTTGCGAGCTGCTAGCTCGAAGTCGAGCTCCTCTGCGGCTCGCTCCATCTCTTCTTCAAGCCGTTTCGTAAAGACTCCGGTTTCGCCATCCATGAAGTCACAGAGCTCCTCGGCGAGGTGGCGATGTTCCTCTTCTGAGATGCGTCCGACGCAGGGGGCTGAACACCGTCCGATGTAGCCGAGAAGACAGGGACGACCCTGGGCCTCAGCCCTGCGGAAAACCCCTGGGCTACAGGAACGAACCGGGAATGTGGGAAGCAGAAGATCAATGGTCTCGCGGATTGCCCACACCTTCGTGTAGGGCCCAAAGTACCGCGAACCCTTCCGGTGAGCATCACGAGAAATGGCGACCCTGGGGTACTTCTCCCCCATTGAAACCGAGAGGTAGGGGTAGGACTTGTCGTCCCGGTACATAACGTTGTAGCGCGGATTGAACTGTTTGATCCACTGGTACTCGAGGATGAGTGCCGACGACTCATTCTCAACGACCGTCCATTGCACCGAGTTTGCATCAGCCACCATTCGAGCTGTACGAGGGTGCAAAACCAGGGGGTCTTGAAAATAGTTAGTCAGCCGGTTCCGCAGGTTCTTGGCCTTACCGACATAGATCACCCGACCCTCTGGGTCTCGAAAACGATAGACGCCCGGTGACCTGGGGATCTCCGATGTCTGAGGGCGCCAGTAGGGACCCGGGTAGGTGGGCTTCTGCCCCTCTCCGGAACCAGCATCACTGTTTAACGTCTCCACGATCCTGATATTGCCGTTCTCTGATAGGCGTTGCAAGTGGCCCGGCCTCCACTGTTGCTGCCACCTGTCATCGAGGGACGATCTAAGTTCAGATTTTGTACAATGTCTTCTGACGTAATCAGAGTGAAGGACATTTTAATGATGTATCAGCAGGCCGATGGCTCATGGACAAACCCGGCCCTACGCCCAATCGACCCTGAGCTATCGATCCCTCAGCTAATCTTCGACCGCGAGGCCGCTCGCCCCCACCAGGTGATGGTCGAACGACTCATCCGAGGCGAATGGCATGAGGTGACTGCTGAGGAGTACATCAACCACGTCGTAAAGCTGGGCCGCGGACTCTACGGGCTTGGGGTGCGCCCGGGCGATCGGGTGGCCATTCTGGGAGCGACCTCATACGAGTGGTCAGCATTCGACATGGCCATCCTCTCCATTGGGGCGGTGACGATTCCGATCTATGAGTCAGACTCAGCCCTGCAGATTGCGCACATCCTGACAGACTCGCAGGCCTGCATCGTGATTACCGACACTGTGCAGCAAGCCGAACTGGTTGAGTCGGTTCGTGCGGACAGCGTGCGGCGGATCATCGCCCTCGAGCGAGGTGATGAACGCGAGGTCGTCCGAGCGGGATCGGATGTGCCCGCCAACCTGGTGCGGGAGCTTACCGCTTCGCTCAACCTGGACTCACTTGCGACGATCGTCTACACCTCGGGAACAACCGGTATGCCGAAGGGCGTGCAGCTGACCCACGGTAACTTCGTGAAGCCACTGCTCCAAGCCGTCGACATTTTGCCCCAGTTGATTGCCGACCCCAAGAACCGCACCCTCCTGTTCCTGCCGGTCGCCCACGTCCTCGCCCGCTTTGTCATGATCGGGGTCCTGGTTGGTGAAGGACGCCTGGGGATGAGCCCTGATATTCGCCACCTGGTCCACGACATTCAGACATTCAAGCCCACGTCGCTACTTGCCGTTCCCCGCGTCCTTGAAAAGGTCTACAACACCGCCGCCCAGTCGGCGGGTAAGGGAGTTAAAAAGACCCTGTTCGGCTGGTCCGCCAAGCAGGCTCGCGCGATGTCCCAGGCAACAGCTTTTCCCATTGATAGGGCCCGTAAGCCCCAGGCCCGTCCCGAGGGCGAGGGTATGACTGCCTCTCTGGAAGCACCACTACCGACCAAGACCTCCGAGGGCCCCGGTGTTCCCCTCAGGGTCACCCACCGTGTCGCAGACGCCCTCGTCCTGCGAAAGATTCGAGCCATTCTGGGCCCGAATCTAACCACCATCATCAGCGGGGGCGCCCCGCTTTCCAGCGAACTAGCTGACTTCTACCGCGGCCTCGGGATCAGCCTGATCCAGGGCTACGGGCTTACTGAAACGACCGGCCCGATCACCGTGCAGGTCCCCGGGGACAACCCACCAAACTCGGTCGGCTACCTCTGGCCCGGTAACTCTTTGAAGTTCGCTGAGGACGGTGAGGTCCTGCTTTCGGGAAACTCCGTGACAGACGGCTACCACAACCTGCCCGAGGCCACCGCCGAGAACATCACGGAAGGCTGGTTCCACTCCGGTGATATCGGCGAGGTCGATGAGCAGGGTCGCCTGCGCATCACCGGTCGAAAGAAGGAGCTGATCGTCACGGCAGGTGGCAAGAACGTCTCTCCGGATGTCCTCCAGGACTCCCTCAGCACCCATCCACTGATTGGCCAGTGCGTCGTCGTTGGAGATGAGCGTCCCTACATTGCAGCACTCGTCACTATCGATTCAGAAATGCTGCCCATCTGGTTGAGGAACAAGGGACTCAAGGTAGTTCCCCCCTACGAGGCAGCGCAGGTTCCCGAGGTGCGTGACTCACTGGAGCGCGCCATGCGTAAGGCCAATCGGGAGGTCTCGCGAGCTGAGTCGATCCGGCGCTACCGCATCTTGGACATTGAGTTCTCAGTCGACAACGGATATTTGACACCATCGCAGAAGCTCAAGCGTCACAGGGTCCTCAAGGACTACCAGGACTTCATTTCTGAGATCTACGACATGGATGAAACCGAACTTGCCGCCACCGGCGGATCGGTTCCCTCCGGCCGTTAGACCCCCGCGCTCTGCTAGGAAGCCAGAGCCCGCCTTGGTTGCAGGGCACCTGCCAGGTACTCACCCGTGTAGGTGCCCTTCACCTTCGCCACTTCCTCCGGGGTACCCTCAGCGATAACACGACCACCGAAACGACCGCCCCCGGGACCCATGTCAATCACCCAGTCGGCATTCTTGATGACATCAAGGTTGTGCTCAATGACCACCACCGTGTTTCCCTTGTCGACCAAACCCTGAAGGACGAGCAACAACTTGCGAATGTCTTCGAAATGCAGGCCCGTGGTCGGCTCGTCAAGCACATAGATACTGCGACCATTGGAACGCTTGTGGAGCTCTGAAGCTAACTTGACCCTCTGTGCTTCACCGCCCGAGAGAGTGGTTGCGGACTGGCCCAAACGAACATAGCCGAGTCCGACCTCCACGAGGGTGTTGAGGTGGCGGGCAATCCTCGGGATCGCGGAGAAGAACTCTGCTGCCTCTGCAATTGGCATTTCGAGCAGATCAGCAACAGTCTTGCCGCGGTACATCACCTCAAGGGTTTCTCGGTTGTAGCGCTTACCTTCGCAGACCTCGCAGGGAACGTAGACATCCGGAAGGAAGTTCATCTCGATCCGGATGGTGCCGTCGCCCTTGCAAGACTCGCATCGCCCACCCTTAACATTGAATGAAAAGCGCCCCGGACCGTAGCCCCGAATCTTGGCTTCCTGCGTCTCGGCAAACAGCTTACGAACGTGATCCCACACCCCGGTGTAGGTGGCGGGGTTCGACCTTGGGGTACGGCCAATCGGTGACTGGTCAACATGAACGATCTTGTCTAGGTGTTCGACGCCCTTGACTGACGAATGTCGTCCGGGCACAAGGCGAGCCCGGTTCAAACGGTTGGCGAGGGTGCGGTAGAGAATCTGGTTCACCAGCGTCGATTTGCCCGAACCAGAGACACCCGTAACGGCCGTCAGCGTTCCAAGTGGGAAGTCAACGGTGACGTTCTGTAGGTTGTTCTCTCGAGCTCCCCTCACGGTCAGAACGCGCGCCTTATCGTAGGGACGCCGCTCACTGGGAACACTGATTTCCCTTTTCCCTGACAGGTACTGCCCCGTCAGGGAACGCGGCTCGTTAACCAGGCCCGCAACGGGACCCGAGTAGACAATCTCCCCGCCGTACTCCCCTGCCTTAGGACCGATATCCACAACCCAGTCGGCCGCGTCCATCGTTTCTTCGTCATGCTCAACCACGATCAGGGTGTTGCCGAGGTCGCGCAGGTGCTCCAGGGTCGTGATGAGGCGCCTGTTGTCACGCTGGTGCAGTCCGATTGATGGTTCATCGAGCACGTAGAGAACGCCTACAAGCCCGGAGCCAATCTGGGTCGCCAGCCGGATGCGCTGGGCTTCCCCGCCCGAAAGAGTGCCCGCTGAGCGAGCCAGAGTCAGATAGTCTAGGCCGACGTCGACAAGGAACTTGAGGCGCGCATTGATCTCGTCAAGAATCGGCTTCGAAATCTGGGCTGCACGGCCGTCCAGTTCAAGCTCTGCCAGAAATTCCTGGGTCTCCTGGATTGAAGCTGCCGAGAGTTCAGCAATGTTCTTCCCACCAACGCGAACCGCCAGAACCTCGGGCTTGAGGCGGGCGCCGTTGCACGAAGGGCATGCCACCTCCCGCATGTAGCCCTGCATCTTGTCTTTGACGTAGTTCGAATCCGACTCATCCACGCGTCGCTCGATGAACTTCACGGCGCCTTCAAACCCGGTGGAGTAGGCCCTTTCTCGGCCCCAGCGGTTGCGATACTTGACGTGAACCTTGTAGTCGAGGCCGTAAAGGATCGCTTTTTGAACGTCCTTGGGGAGGTCCTTCCAGGGGGCATCAATGTCGAAGCCCATCTGCTTGGCGAGTCCCTCAAGGAGGCGCTGGTAGTACTTGGCGCTGGAACGCCACACCACAACCGCACCCTCGGCAAGCGAGAGGTCCTCATCCGGGACAATCAGATCCGGATCAACCTCTTGTTTCGCACCGAGGCCGGAGCACTCGGGGCATGAACCGTAGGGGGCATTGAATGAAAATGTCCGGGGCTCGATCTCTTCGAGGGCAAGCGGATGGTCATTGGGGCAGGCACGCTTCTCGGAGTAGCGGCGTTGGCGTGCAGCGTCGTCCTCAGCAATATCCACGAAGTCGATGGTGACAAGTCCATCCGACAGCTCAAGTGCCGTCTCAATGGAGTCGGTGAGTCGGCGGTGCAGACCCTCTTTGACGACCAACCTGTCAATGACAATGTCGATGTCGTGTTTGATGTTCTTTTCAAGGCGTGGGGGATTTTCGAGACGTACGGCCTCGCCGTCAACGATGGCTCGAACGTAACCTTTGGCCTGAAGCTCAGCGAACAGCTCGCTGTACTCGCCCTTCCTGCTGCGGACCACAGGGGCCAAAATCTGGAAACGTGTTCCTTCGTCGTTCTCAAGAATACGGTCGACAATCTGCTGTGCAGATTGGGCCTGGATGACCTCATCACAGATTGGGCAGTGCGCGATTCCCGCCCGGGCGTAGAGCAGCCTGAGGTAGTCGTGGACCTCGGTGATGGTTCCCACGGTGGAACGAGGGTTCTTTGAGGTTGACTTCTGGTCGATAGAAACGGCTGGAGAGAGACCCTCAATGAAGTCGACATCCGGCTTGTCCATTTGCCCCAAGAACTGGCGCGCATATGAGGATAGCGACTCAACGTAGCGTCGCTGTCCCTCAGCAAAAATCGTGTCAAAGGCCAGGGAAGATTTCCCGGATCCAGAAAGCCCGGTAAAGACAATCATCTTCTCGCGGGGCAGCTCAATGTCAACATTCTTGAGGTTGTGTTGACGGGCCCCGCGGACAATAAGTTCTTCGCTCACCAGACAGAGTTTACTAGTAGTCAGGGTCACTTAGTACAGGTGTTCGATCACAGTGAGCGCACTTCTCTCGTGGCGTCCATCCAAGCGGGGTTGCATGGGAGATAATGCTGACATGGGCTTTTACGTAATTCAGTACCGGTACCCCGCTGATCTCAAGTTCCTGGTTGAGGACTTCCGCCCGGGACACCGCACGCACATGCGCAAACTTCAAGCGGAAGGAAAGCTGGTTTCCTCCGGTTTCCTTCACGACGCCACATTCGATGGCGGGTTACTTCTTGTCCGGGCTGATTCAGCGCAGGAGGCTCGCGAGTACCTGGAGGGCGACCCGTTCTACGAGCACGACCTGATGGACGAACTGACCGTGCTGTCATGGGTCCCTACTCTTGGACCTGACGCACCCGGGTTCGACACCACTTTCCCCACCTTCGACTAGACGGAGAAAACGGGCACCGCTCTAGCGGATGCCTCTCATTTTCTCGGCCTGTGCCAGGTGTTGTATGAGGGCTGCGGCAACCACCTCTGGCTGTTCGACGGCCGTGAGATGGCGGGCATCGGGGACGATCACCACAGTGTGGGGAGCCGAGAGTTCGACTGCTAGGTGCCGTGCTGCCGCCGGCGGATTACCGGCATCGTCCTCTCCCGTCAGCACCATGCTCGGTGAACTCACCATTGCCAACTGGTCAGTGAGGTCAGTGTGAGCGATGATGCGGCAGCACTGGGCATATCCTGCGCGATCAGTAGAAAGGAAGATCTGCCGAATCTCCTGGACCTCTCGCACCCCGGGCCCGGCTGCGAACCTTCCGGTGAACCAGCGTTCCATCGTCCCATCCACCAGGGGGGCAACACCATCTCGCTCAACCTGGTCTGCCTTTTCTTTCCAGGCAGATGCCGGTGTGATCACGGGACCCGAATCAAGGACTGAGAGGCTAGCGGTCTCAAGGGGATAGGCACTGGCGTAAGCAAGGGACACCATTCCCCCGAGCGAAATCCCAGCAACATGAGCGTTGAGCACTCCGAGGTCTCGCAGTCCTCGATTCACCGCTAAGGCAGTATCCTTTGCTGTGGCTCGACCCCGGTTGAGCAGCTCCGACTCTCCGTGCCCGGGTTGCTCCCAGAGGATAACCGGGAGTCTTTCGGGGAGTAGCGGAAGCACCCACTGCCACATTTCTGCACTGGAACCGAGAGCATGGCCGAGGACCAGCGGGACCCTTCGACGAATTTGCTGTTCATTCTTGGAGCTAGCCGCGTAGAAGGCGAGCGGTGACGAAGGGGTGTCAAGTCTGAACATTGGAATGCGCCCTCCACTTTGATGTCACGCCATATGCCGTAGCAATCAGTATCGCCGCACAGAGACCCGCAATCAATATCACGTACCATTCACCACCGTGGGGCAGCTCCAACGCAAAGAAGCGGCGCACCGGTTCGATCGTCATCCCGATCACCGCCCCTGAAATCATCAGAACCACCAGGGTGATACGCCACCAGTTCCAGGGCCGTGCCAAAACAATCAGCAGCGCCATTGCTCCAATGATGAGAGAGATCGTTGCCCCGGTCTGTCCTAACTCAGTACCTTCCCCAAGTACAAGGTAGGCGGCGGAGGCCGCCATCGTCAGTATCGCTCCCGAGGGAACGGCGACTAGGAGAGTCCGACGGAGAAATCCTGGACGATACTTCTGAGGGTTAGGTGCCAGCGACAGGAAAAACGCCGGAACACCAATGGTGAAAGTACCGATGTAGGTGAGCTGGCGCGGAAGGAATGGGTATTTCCAACCTAGAGCCGCAACCAGGATCGCGAAAAGGATTGCGTAGGTTGTCTTGGAAAGGAACAGCGCCGAGACCCTTTCCATATTGGCAATGATGCGCCTGCCCTCTGCCACCACTCCGGGAAGGTCTGAAAATTTGCCGTTGACGAGGACGAGGCGTGATACCGCCTTGGTTGCCGGGGCAGCATTACCCATGGCAATCCCAAGATCCGCGTCCTTGAGTGCGAGGGCGTCATTAACACCATCACCGGTCATGGCAACGGTGTGCCCAGCTCGTTTTAATGCCCGCACTAGCTCGCGCTTCTGCTCCGGAGTAACGCGACCAAAGACATCGGTGTTCAAGGCTAGATCTTGGAACTCCGGGGTCTTCGGATCCGGAAGTTTACGTGCGTCTATGACATTGGAGACACCGCCGCCTTCGTGTCTGAGGCCAACTTCAGCTGCAATCGTCGCCACCGTCTCTGGGGCATCGCCTGAAATTACCTTGACCAGAACTCCCTGCTGGGCAAAGTACTCGAGGGTCTGCTTCGCGTCGGGGCGGATATCCTCCTCGAGAACTGCAATAAGTGCCGGTCTCAGTTCGGCTGGCAACTGCTCCTCACCCAGTGGGCTATCCGTGTAGGACAGGCAGACAGAACGGCGTCCGACTGAGCTGGCAGCAGAAACGGTCTCGTGAGCCCAGCTGTGATCCTGATTCCCATCGGCAAGCAGGATTTCAGGAGCCCCTAGCACCCAGGTTTTGGGAGCATCGGTTGTGCACGTCAGGTGCAGCGCGGACCATTTGCGGGCCGAGTTGAACGGAATCTGCAAGGCGTCTTCCGTAAAGGCGGTGTTGATTGAGGGAACCAGCTGCTTCACTGCCTCGGCGGTGGCGTTTCCTCCGTCGGCTACGAGGCTGGCAAGGACTGCTCTGGACAGTGCGAGACCATCGAACTTCTCCCCACCAACCAGGTAGGACTGCTGCAAGCCCTGCGGTGCATCCACGATCGCGCGACCGCGGATCTCACCCGTGGTCAGCGTTCCAGTTTTGTCCAGGCAGAGCACGTCGACTCGCGCCAGAATCTCCACGGCAGGAAGCTCTTGAACCAAGACCCCTCTACGCGCCAGAAGCGCAGCGGCCAGGCCGAAGTTCATCGAAGTCAGTAGAACGAGGCCCTGCGGGATCATCCCGACGATGCCGGCCACCGTGTAGACAATGGCAGTGGGCCAAGAGTCACCCCCCGCCCTCATTTGTGACCACAGCAGCAGCGCGAAAATCACGGGCAGGATGATGGTGACCCAGTGCAGGATGCGTTCGATCGAGTCTTGAATCTCGGAGTGCGCCTTGCTGAAGCGCCTTGCCTCTGAGGTGATCCGCTGCGCCCAGGCCTGCGATCCAACGACCTCGATCAGCATCTCTCCGGCGCCAGCGACAATGGCGGTCCCCGACATCAGGGTGTCGCCGGTCTTCTTTCGCACCGGGCGTGCCTCCCCCGTGAGGGCAGACTCATCGACCTCGAGTCCCCGAGCTTCAATGACCTGCCCATCCGCCGGAACCTGGTCTCCTAGACTCAGGCGGATTACGTCATGACTCACCAGTTGGCTGTTGTTGACTTCCTGCCACTGGCCATCACGCAGGACGGTAGAGGTCGGAGCTTGGAGAACAGCCAGTGAATCCAGCTCTTTCTTCGATCGCAGCTCCGAGAGTACCCCGATTGCCAGGTTCAGGACGAGGACGAAACCAAAGACAGCGTCGCGCCAGTCACCGAGTATGAGGACTGCTGCGGCACAGGTAAAGAGAATGGCATTGAAGGTCGTGAAGAGGTTGGCGCGAAGGATCGCACTGAGTGGCCGAGAGGTTGACTGGTCGACCTCGTTCGACTCCCCCGACTCATGCTTCGACCGTACCTGGGCACTGCTCAATCCACCGGCTAGAGATGCCAGCTGCTGATTGGACAGTGCCTCAGGCAGGACAATTTCCGCGTGTTCCCCTGTGCTATCCACAGGCTCAGAGACAAGACGCGAAGTAGACACTAGGCGATGCTGTCCGGTTCAGAGACTTCAGCTGAACCATTCTTCTTACGCCTACTGGCAATCAGAGAAGCGATGACCGTAATCGTGATGGTGCCAACGATGACGGCCAGAGAAAGCCCAATACCGATATCTGGAACGTTGAATGGTTCGCCACCGTTGAGGAACGACAGCGTGTTCTCATGCATCGCATGCAAGATCAGCTTGACTCCGATGAAGCCCAGGATGAATGCCAGGCCCCAGTGCAGGAACACCAGGCGCTGCAGAAGGTCATCAATGAGGAAGTAGAGCTGACGCAGACCAAGAAGAGCGAAAGCATTAGCCGCGAAGACAAGGTACGGCTCAGAGGTGAGGCCAAAGATAGCCGGAATGGAGTCGAGCGCGAACATGATGTCGGCCGAGCCAAGCGCAACTACGACCAGGAGAAGCGGCGTAATCAGAGTCTTACCACCGTGGCGGTAGAGGAACTTCTGACCGCGGAACCCATCGGTGACGGGAACGATCTTTCGCACCATCTTCGTCAGGCGGGTCTCGGTGTACTCGCCTTCATCAATCTCAACACTCACGGTCTCGGTTCCGGCCTTGACCTGGGTGTAAGCCGTGTAGAGCAGCCAGATTCCAAATAGGTAGAAGACCCAGGAGAACTGAGCAATGATAGCCGCGCCAACCAGGATGAAAATGAGGCGCAGGACAAGGGCGATGATGATGCCTGAAAGAAGAGCCTTTTGCTGGAACTCTCTTGGCACCCTAAACGAAGACATGATGATGACGAACACAAACAGGTTGTCAATCGAGAGTGCCTTCTCAGTTGCCCAGCCGGCGATGTACTGACCGGCATAGTCACCACCGTAAACAATCCAGATAAAGACGCCGAAGACGAGGGCGAGGGCGATGTAGGCGACCGACCACCAGGCGCTCTCTTTAAGAGTCGGGGCGTGCGGGGTACGGACGTGGCCAACGATGTCTACCGTTATCAATACAACGATAACGACAGCCAGGATCAGCCAGGATAGAAAGTGGACTTCCAATATTCCTCCGTGAGTGGGTACGACCAAGTAACTGAGGTCTTACCCACCTGAGACTCTGGCCTAGGTGTCAGCGCCGGGCGGAGCCTGTGACAGGCCTGGACCGTGTTGACGACGTTGACTTGTTGGATTACTCCCCTCAGAGAGCAATACTAGTGCCCAGCCCGCGTGCTACCGCTACCCCGCTCAAGTGAGACTTGGTACTAAGGTCCGGGGTTGATTGCCTTGGGCTCCCAGACAGGGCCCTTTCAGTTAGCACTGCGCATGGCTCGCAGTTCCTTTTTCAGATCTGAAATTTCATCACGAAGGCGTGCGGCCAACTCAAAGTTAAGTTCTCCGGCAGCTGCCTTCATCTGCTCGGTAAGTTCATCAATCAGTGCGGCGAGGTCAGCTTCGGCATGCGCCACTCCGCGGGAAAGGGGTGCTCCCCCACTTCGAGCCGAACCCCTGTCAACGCCCTTGCGATAGCCCCCGGCAAGCAGCTCCTCGGTGTCGATCTCTTCCCTCGCCAACATGTCGGTGACATCTGCGATCTTCTTGCGGATGGGCTGGGGATCGATCCCGTGCGCTTCGTTGTAAGCGATCTGCTTATCACGCCTGCGCTCGGTCTCTTCGAGTGCCGCCTTCATAGAATCCGTTATCCGGTCCGCGTACATGTGGACCTCTCCGGAGACATTTCGCGCGGCTCGACCAATGGTCTGAATGAGGGACCTTGTGGAACGAAGGAACCCCTCTTTGTCAGCGTCAAGGATGGCCACCAGGGACACCTCAGGAAGATCTAGTCCCTCTCGAAGCAGGTTGATTCCCACAAGAACGTCGAACTTCCCCTGTCTGAGTTCGCGAAGCAGCTCGACTCGCCTCAGGGTATCCACATCAGAGTGCAAGTACTCGACGCGCACGCCCCTCTCAGCGAAGTAGACCGTCAGATCCTCAGCCATCTTCTTAGTCAGCGTCGTGACAAGGACGCGTTCATTCTTTTCAACTCGGACTCGGATCTCTTCGAGCAGGTCATCGATCTGTCCCTCCGTGGGTTTCACGATCACCTTGGGATCTACAAGACCGGTGGGTCGAATAATCTGTTCAACCGGGGTCGGGTCCTTGGCCTGCTCATAGGGGCCCGGGGTTGCTGAGAGGTAGACCGTCTGACCGATCCTCTCGGTGAACTCATCCCACTTCAAAGGACGGTTATCAATGGCTGAAGGCAACCTGAATCCATGCTCTACGAGGGTTCTCTTACGAGCGGCATCGCCCTCGTACATTGCTCCGATCTGCGGGACCGTCACGTGCGACTCATCAATAATAAGAACAAAGTCATCCGGGAAAAAGTCGAGCAGTGTGTGCGGAGCTGATCCCGCCTCACGTCCATCGATGTGCCGCGAGTAGTTCTCGATTCCCGCGCAGGTACCAATCTCTCGCATCATTTCGAGGTCGTACGTGGTCCGCATCCGCAGCCTCTGGGCCTCGAGTAGTTTTCCCCGCTTCTCAAACCACTTGACCCGGTCCTCCATCTCTTCCTCTATTGACCTCATGGCCTTTTCCATACGTTCATGACCGGCAACATAGTGAGTCGCGGGAAAGATATGGATGGTGTCACATCGTCGAATGACATCTCCCGTCAGCGGGTGCAGGACCGAAAGGCTATCGACCTCGTCACCGAATAATTCGATGCGGATTGCCAGTTCCTCATAGACAGGGATGATCTCTATCGTGTCCCCTCGGACCCGGAACGTTCCCCTGGTGAAGGCCATGTCATTGCGGACGTACTGCATTTCAACGAAAGTCCGCAGCAGATCGTCGCGGGAGATCACATCCCCCACATCAAGGCGAACCATTCGTTTGACATACTCTTCAGGAGTTCCAAGACCGTAGATACAAGACACCGAAGACACCACGATGGTGTCGCGGCGAGTCAGAAGCGAGTTGGTTGCTGAGTGCCGCAGCCTCTCAACCTCCTCGTTAATCGAGGAATCCTTCTCTATAAAGGTATCCGTCTGCGGTACGTATGCCTCAGGTTGGTAGTAGTCGTAGTACGACACAAAGTACTCGACTGCGTTGTTAGGCATGAGAAGGCGGAACTCAGAGGCGAGCTGGGCGGCCAGTGTCTTGTTGGGTGCCATTACCAAGGCTGGCCGCTGCAGCTGCTCTATAAACCAGGCAGTCGTCGCCGACTTACCCGTACCGGTTGCCCCCAGCAGGACAATGTCCTGTTCTCCATCATTGATGCGCTTCACCAACTCTGAGATGGCGGTCGGTTGATCGCCGGAGGGTGTGAACTCAGAAATGACCTCGAACGGGGCCTGCTGGGGCAAAACCAGCTTTTTATCTTGGGGCACTGGGTGACTCCACCAAGATTTCTCCGCTAATGATCTGCTCACGAAGTGCCCCGAGCGCATCGTCTAGGTCCGCGGGAATCTTGTCTTCGAAGTCGTGCCACGGAGCTAGCCCAACACCGTTGTTTTCAAGGGAGCCAATGTAATCAGCGCCGGTCCAGTTCCCGTCAACTGCTTCAGAAATCGTGTCGTAAACGGCGTTCCCGATTTCTTTCAGGACCGAGGTCAACATCAGATCCGAGTAGTCAGGTTCTGAGTAGAATCCGTCAACATCGACCCAAACCACCGAGGTTCCCGGGTGCTCTCTAGCTGCCGCCAGCGCGCCGGTTGAAACTGAGCCAGCGACCGGCATGATGATGTCCACGCCCTGCTCAATCAGCTGGATACTGAACTGCTTACCACGAGAGATATCCTCGAAGTCACCGGTTGCCATGCCATCCTGATCGGCCTTGTTCCAACCGACAAGTTCAACGTCTGCTCCATTGACCTCGTTGTACTTGGAGACGCCATCTGCAAAGCCATCAGCAAACAGCATGGTCGGGGGCATCTTGCCACCGAGGAAGGTACCAACTTTCCCAGTCTCAGTCATCGCAGCGGCAGCGTAGCCGGCAAGGTAGGTCGCCTCAGCAGTATTGAAAACCAGGCCCTTGGCGTTCTCTATCTCAGGATCAGAAACTTCGTCAATCAGTCCGAAGAGGATATCGGGGTGGGCTTCTGCAGCAGCGTGAATGGCTTCACTGGCATCCCAGGAAACACCAAAGACCAGGTCACAGCCCTCCGAAACCATGTTTCCGATCTGAGGGACGTAATCGGCAACGGTGAAGGTCTCTGAAACAGCGATCTCAACACCCAGCTCAGCCTCTGCCCTTTTCAGCCCCTCATAACCGGACTGGTTGAAGGACTTGTCATCCAGGCCACCCACTCCGGCTACCATGCACGCTTTGAAGTCGACTGGAGCTGCGTCACTGCCCCCGGTCGAACCAGATTGCCCCTCTGTTCCCGTGGACGTTTCAGGGGTCGAACCACAGGCAGAGAGTGTGAGCGCCAACGCCGCCATGCCTGCGGTTGCCGCCGCCAGACGAGAAGTTTTCATTCGATGCACCTTCCAGGAGCTAGTTCGGGGTCAGGAATCCGGATGGATCCACGTCACAAACACTCTAGATGCTAGCTCCGACAATTCCGACTCACCACCGTGGTTTTCGATCCAAATGTTTGCAAACTGTCGCCGGACTTCATCTCCGATCTGCGCGTTTATCCGGGCTCGAGCAGAACTGGAATCCATCCCTCTGCCTTCAAGCCTCGCTACCCGCTGGTCCACCCCGGCCTGAACCATGATCACACAGTCAAAGTCTGCTTCCATCCTGCTTTCAACCAGAAGCGGCACATCGTAAACGAGAACTTCACCCGGACGGCCCCCTTGCCTCCAATGCTGAACCACCTTGGCGATCCTCGGGTGCGTGATTGCCTCGAGCACCTCCCGCTGCTCCGGACTCTCGAACACACGTTGGCCCAGCTGAAAGCGGTTCAACGACCCGTCCGAGTTGATCACGCCGGGGCCGAAGTGGTTTCTGATCTCTTCCAGTCCAGATGAACCAGGTTTAACTACCTCGCGCGCTACCTCATCCGCCGATAAAACGAGTGCCCCCTGCCTTGCAAGCTCTGCTGCAACCGTCGATTTTCCCGCTCCTATTCCACCAGAGAGTCCAACGTAAATAGGCCTGTGATTGGGTCTGACCCACGGGCGCAGCCAAGTAGCAACCGCACCCCCCACCCTGATCTGCTCCACCTCTTTCATCCCCCAACCCTACGACGCGTCTCCATTGCAAAACCAAAGGGGACGCCACCCTTAGGTGACGTCCCCTTTAGAGGTTCTCATTTTGTTTGAGGACCACTCCTCAAACAGCAGTCAGAAAACTAGTTTGCGTTGGTGAGCTTATCGCGCAACGCAGCCAGGGCCTCATCTGAGGCAAGCGTTCCACCGAAGTCTTCGGCTGCTGCAACCGGGGCTGGAACCTGCTCTTCCTCAGCTGCTTCCTCAGCTGCAGAGGCTGCAACCTGGGCGCGGTGTGCTTCCCAACGAGCCTGTGCCTCTGCGTACTGGGCCTCCCAGGCTTCACGCTGTGCCTCGAAGCCTTCCATCCACTCCTGAGTCTCAGGGTCGAAGCCTTCGGGGTACTTGTAGTTGCCATTCTCGTCGTACTCGGCAGCCATACCGTAGAGCGAAGGATCGAACTCATCTGACTCAGGATCCATACCCTCATTGGCCTGCTTCAGGGACAGCGAGATGCGGCGACGCTCGAGATCGATGTCGATGACCTTGACGAACACGTCCGAGCCAACCTTGACGACCTGCTCCGGCATCTCGACGTGGCGCTGAGCCAGCTCGGAGATGTGAACCAGACCCTCGATCCCGTCCTCGACCCGAACGAACGCACCGAAAGGAACCAGCTTGGTGACCTGGCCGGGAACAACCTGGCCGATGGCGTGCTGGCGGGCAAATGCCTGCCACGGATCTTCCTGAGTGGCCTTGAGGGACAGCGAGACACGCTCACGATCCATATCGACCTCAAGAACCTCGACCTCAACCGGCATTCCGACCTCGACGACCTCTGACGGGTGGTCGATGTGCTTCCAGGAGAGTTCAGAAACGTGAACCAGACCGTCTACGCCACCAAGATCCACGAATGCACCGAAGTTGACGATAGAGGAGATGACGCCGCGGCGTACCTGGCCCTTCTGAAGGGTGTTGAGGAAGTTCGAACGAACTTCAGACTGGCTCTGCTCAAGCCATGCGCGGCGGGAAAGAACAACGTTGTTGCGGTTCTTGTCCAGCTCAATGATCTTGGCGTCGAGGGTACGGCCGATGTACGGACCGAGCTCACGGACGCGACGCATCTCAACGAGAGATGCGGGAAGGAAGCCACGCAGACCGATGTCGAGGATAAGGCCACCCTTGACGACCTCAATGACGGTACCGGAAACGACGCCGTCCTCTTCCTTGACCTTCTCAATCTCGCCCCAGGCACGCTCGTACTGTGCGCGCTTCTTCGAGAGCAGCAGGCGCCCTTCCTTGTCTTCCTTCTGAAGAACAAGCGCTTCAACCTGATCGCCCACGGCGACAACCTCATCAGGGTCAACGTCGTGCTTGATCGACAGTTCGCGCGCCAGAATGACACCTTCGGTCTTGTAGCCGATGTCAAGAAGGACTTCGTCCCTGTCGACCTTAACTACGGTTCCTTCGACGATGTCGCCATCGTCAAAGTTCTTGATCGTCTCGTCAATTGCGGCGAGAAGTTCCTCTTCGGTCCCAATGTCATTGATGGCGACGATGGGGGTGCCTGCGGCGGCGGGGGAAGGATTGGTCATGAAGTTGTTTACTCCGAAACGGACAGTTTCAAATTGAAATGCGGACATTACTTAGCCATGTACTACGCCAAAGGCCTAGGCCCCCGAAATGCTGCGTCGCACATGGCACCCGACAATACTATCAGTGAGATTTGGCCTATTGGCAGACCGCCTGGTAACGGTTGCCTCACAAAATCCCACTTTTAGTCATCGAAGTAGGTTAAATAACAGCACGGCGGTGAGTAGCTCGCAACTTTAAGAAGTGCTAGTGGGCCGCTGCACGCCACGAATCTCCCTCACCAACTGCCACATCCAAGGGCACCGACATCTTTACTGCCCCACCCATGGCATCGGCTACCAATCTCCGCACCCTGTCAGCTTCACCGGGCGCAACTTCAAGAACAAGTTCATCGTGAACCTGCAAGACCATGCGTGATTGGAAGTCTCCATCGAGAAGTGCGGCCTGAACGGCAATCATCGCCACCTTGAAAATATCGGCCGCGGTGCCCTGGATCGGGGCGTTGAGCGCAGCTCGCTCTGCCATGTCACGCACGCGGCGCACCGAGGACTCCAGGTCGGGGAAGTAGCGCCTACGCCCGAACATGGTTTGCGTGTAGCCATCGATCCTGGCCTGTTCGACAACCTCACGCAGGTACTGGCCAATACGTCCGAATCTATCGAAGTAGTCGTGGTGCAGTCTTCGAGCCTCTTCCACCGAGATACCAAGCTGCTTTGACAAGCCAAACGGCGAGAGACCGTATGCCAACCCGTAGGAAGTGGCCTTGATGCGGTTACGGAGGACACTGTCGACCTCACTGATGGGAACGTCAAAGACCCATGCTGCCATGGTCGCGTGCAGGTCCTCACCTGAATTAAAGGCAGCGATCAGCGCCTCGTCCTCTGAAAGATGAGCCATGATGCGCATTTCAATCTGCGAGTAGTCGATGCTCATGAGCTCACTGAAGCCTTCACCCACCACAAAGGCCTCACGGATTCTCAGTCCGGACTCGGTTCGGGCAGGAATGTTTTGCAGGTTTGGATCAGAGGATGCCAGTCGTCCGGTTGCCGACGCAATCTGGCTGAAGGTCGAGTGGATACGTCCGTCGGGCTGCACTTCAGAAAGCAGCCCGTCAAGGGTTTGGACCAACTTGATCCGGTCGCGGTGGCGAAGTAGTGCTTCGAGGAAGGGGTGTCCGGTCTTTGCAAACAGGTCCTCAAGAGCACCAGCATCCGTTGTGTAACCGGTCTTGGTCTTACGGGTTTTGGGCATTCCCAGCTCCTCGAACAAGACCACTTGGAGCTGCTTCGGGCTGCCCAGGTTCACCTCGTGCCCAATGGCTGCGTAGGCATCTTCGGCTGCCTTCTCGGCTTGGCCCGCGTACTCCTTACGCAGGTCCTCAAGGACCTCTGTATCAACGGCAATGCCAGCGAACTCCATGTCAAAGAGAACCATCGAGACCGGGATTTCAATGTCCTTCAAGAGGCCATACGAATGGCGTTCCTCAAGTCCCGAACGCAACGGCTTGACCAGGGCGAGAACACTGACTGCATTCAATGCCGCGGCGTTGTGAGCCGGGCTCACCTGCTCCTCGAGATCGGTCTCACCTCGCGCCGCATCCACGCTGAACATAGCGCCGTCGTCCTCATCAACCTCCTGCGAACCAAGGTAGATTTCGGTCGTATTGCCGAGGCCGTAGTCCCGCTGGTTCGGGTTGCAGATGTACGCCGCGATCTCAGTATCAAACGCGGGCATCGCCATGTGCCACCCCTGCGCGATTAACCCGTGAGCCAGGGCCTTCCCACCGTGCACGACCAGGCGCGGATGATCAGCCAGGAACTCACCCAGAAGGCGGTCCTGTTCAGGTGAGATCTCCGCGGAGTCCACGACAACGACCGCCTCATCGGTCGCGAGGGCAAGAACGTCCAGCCGCGGCGAAGTTGGGGATAGATGACCGCTTCCCCAAAGCGCTACCTCTCGATCTGCGAAGCCTTCGAGAACCTCCGCGAGATCACGCTCAGAAGAGATCACCACGACCTCGTCTGGAAGCACAACCTGGGTCGGTCCCGCCTCCTCTACGACCTCGGTCACAGCCACATTGTCCCCCGACTCAACCGAGACCGTACCCCAGAAACGATCCATGGCCTTATGCACTCGTGTTCGCAACTGCCCAAACTCTAAAGTGTCGAAAAGGGAGGCCAGCGCCATCAGATCCGGCTCTTCCACACGGCACTCCTCCGGGCTGACATCCAGGGGCATATCTGTGACGAGGTGATTGAGCTTGCGATTACGAAGGACATCCGGAATGTGTTGTCGCAGTGCCTCACCTCGCTTGCCGCCGACTTCATCAGCACGTTCCAGAAGAGATTCGAGTCCACCGAACTTTGCCAACCATTGGGCAGCCGTCTTTGGCCCGACGCCGGGAATGCCGGGTAGGTTATCTGACGCCTCCCCAACCAGAGCGGCCAGCTCGGGGTAGGCAGCGGGTCTCACATCGTACTTAGCCTCCACCGCCTCGGGAGTCATGTAGTTGAGGTCGGAAGCGGAACGCCCCGGATAGAGGACCGTCACCCGGTCGTTAACCAGCTGGAACGTGTCGCGGTCGCCGGAGGCAATCAGGACCTCCATTCCCTCTGCCTTCGCGACCGTGGAGAGTGTTGCCAGCACGTCATCGGCCTCAAAGTTCTCAACAGTAATGGTGCGAACACCCATTTTTTCGAGGACGGCCTCAATTAGCTCAACCTGTCCCACGAACTCTTCTGGGGTCTTGTCGCGAGTCCCCTTGTACTCGGGATAGATTTCCGTTCGGAAGGAGTGCCTCGAAGGATCAAATGCGACGGCCACCAAATCGGGCTTCTCCGTGTCCAGAAGCTTGACGAGCATGGAGAGGAAACCGTAGACCGCATTGGTGTGCTGTCCTCCCGCAGCTGTGAAGGAGTCGGCGGGAAGCGCAAAGAATGCGCGGTACGCCATGGAGTGGCCATCGATGACAAGAAGTTTTTCGCTCACTCCCCCAGCCTAGAGCGCGGCTAGTGTTAGTTCCATGCCAGAGAAGAATGCACTCGGGGACAAACTCGGAATTGTCGCCCTTGAACTTACCGCCGAACACGCTGTCTTCACCATGCCGGTTGAGGGAAACACCCAGGTCGCCGGAGTCCTCCATGGGGGCGCCACAGCAGCATTATGTGAGAATGCGGCCTCCCGGGCTGCGAACGTTTACGCCCGCGAGAAAGGTGCTGTCGCAATGGGAACAGAGCTTTCCATCAGCCACCTGCGTCCCGGCCTACGCGGACTGGTAACTGCGACCGCCACGGCCGAACACCTCGGGCGGACTCGGACAGTTCACCGCGTCACGGTTAAAGATGAACGAGGCCGGTTGGTCTCAACCGCCCTCGTCACCAACATGATTGTGACCCGCTAGTCGCCAGCCACCTGGTCAATCACCGCGTCGGCAACCTCGCGCATAGAGAGGCGACGGTCCATTGACGTCTTCTGGATCCAACGGAACGCCTCGGGTTCGGTCATATCCATGCGCTTGATGAGCAGCCCCTTGGCTCGGTCAACGCGCTTACGCGTCTCAAAGCGTTCCGACAGGTCTGCAATCTCAGTTTCCAGAGCTTCAATCTGGCTCTGCCGCGAGAGTGCAATCTCAACTGCGGGAATGAGGTCGTTCGGCCCAAACGGCTTGGTGACGTAGGCCATGGCGCCCACTTCAGCTGCCCTTTGCACCAACTCTTTCTGAGAGAAGGCGGTCAGCATGACAACAGCCGTGGGGATCTCTTTCAGGATCTGCTCAGCAGCCGTGATTCCTTCAACCTTGGGCATCTTCACGTCCAGAACGCAGACATCCGGCTCAAGTTCGAGGGCCAGATCGATTGCCTCCTGGCCATCGGCTGCTTCGCCTACAACTTCGTAACCAGCAGCCGACAGAATCTCAACAATATCCAGCCTGATAAGGGTCTCATCTTCGGCGACCAGGACACGCTTGGCAGCGGACTCAGGTTTCGTCATGGGGTCTTCTCTTTCAGTTTGCTTTGCCCATCATCTTATAACCGCAATGACCTGACATTTGGAAACTTCGTACGACAGGGCCAATAATTGCCCAAACTCGCTGCCCGACACTTAGATAACGACGCCATATAGATTTCCGTCATAGAAATACTCAAACCAAAGGGGTACTGAAACTCCGAAAGTGGATCTTTCCTTCACATGGAGGCATAGCTGCTGCCCAGGCCCCCTACATTCGTTCCTTGATGCCGAACTTGATCAGCAACCAGTTCACGGGATAGGCGGTGCAGAAGCCCGCCAGCATGGCGATCTGCATCATGAACCAGAAGACCGGGGTGTTCGTTGCTACCTGCCCTCCGAGGAAGGTTGGGAAGATCCACAGCTGGCCGATTGCCATCGCCCCATACATTCCGATCTGCCATGCAGATAGAGACAACACATCGGCCTTTGCAGCAGTCTTGATGTTGCCCCAAATCCCGCGCTGGGGATTCATTGGTGAAATGGCGGCGTACTGGAACGTGATTCCAAAGAGCAGGGCCACGAAGTAGGAGATTACCCACCCCGCGAACAGGGGGTCCGTAAAAAACCATGACAGGCCCCCTACAACTGCGACACTTGGCACGAAAAAGATCAGCCATTCGACAACTAGGTCCGCCATAGAACACCCTGCCCCACAGTGGCTGGTCCCAATGAACACCGAAACGGGCATCGCGTGTGGCTTGCCCCTCATTCCCAGTGCGGGTTTCATCGACATTGCTGGCATGTTCGAAGACTTCATGGGTGCTGTAGGTTGGTCCCCCATGCTCATCTTCATCGTCTTCATCGGTTGGCCCTGCGGAGGATGTCCGCCCTCACCGCGCAGTCCTGCCCTGCCCCACCACAGGTAGGCTGCTACCCAACCGACGGATCCCCATAGGCCATCAATCGGCCAGACGAAGTCCATTACTCTCATGAGTTGAGGGCGACGTCTGACATCAATCGCAATGAATGCGGCACTCAGAACACCAAGGATCAAGCTGATAGTTGACAGAACTACCAGCCAAGTGGGCAGGTCGACACTGTGCAGTTGCATGGTGTTCCTTATGAAGTCGGACTAGTTCTAGAGAGCCAATCGTAGGTAGACACTGAAGTCACCCGCACCTGCAAAAGTCCCCGCACCGGCACATCTGGAGTTATCGCCGAATACTCGCCAACAACCCGCCATGACCACAAGCCATGCTCTTCAAGCTGATCCCTGGTAGCTTGCCGAAACCGCTCCCATTCATCTTCAGTCATGGCCGAAAGTATCCCGCGCGCCGAGTGGTCAGTCAGAACCTCACGTGTGAAGGACAAAAGATCGATCGGTGGTCGGTCGGCAAAAATCACCAGGTCACTCTGACGACCAGATCCATGAATATGCGAATGCACCCGATTGCAGACTCGATCGAAAGCACCAAACAGTTGTGCACTTGAGTACCTCATTCGGTCATCTGGTAGCACCCCGCTCCCAAGCCCTTTTATCTCCTTAGGCAAAGACTTGGACTCCCAGAGAACATCCAAAACTGCGGCACGGTGAGCGTCATATGTCCGCCCCTCACTCCGGGCACACACCTCCACAAACTCGTCAGTTGGAAACGCATCAACCGGGATCTCGCCATGAAACTGCAGATCCTTTACACCCGGTGGTCGAGAAGCCACTTGAGCACCGTGAGAGCTACGCGACCTACCTGAGGAACGCTGTCGTTCTTCAAGTTCAAAAACCTGCCGGGCCGTCCAAGGCCTGTAGTTCTCAGACTCAACCTCAGGATCACGCGTCCAAATGACCGCGTTCATAGCGCAATCAGAAATGCACTGCGTAGCTAGAGAAGACAGGGAGCGCGAAGATCTATCTGGGAACTCGATAAGGGAGTCACCAAAGCCTTTTACTTCGAGACGGGCGCCGACACTATCGCATAGCTCCACCGCAGCTTCCTTCAACTGAAAAGTAGAGTACCCACGCCGCGTCGCTGAGGCACGTGCGTGTTCCGTGGCTTCCGGACCGAAGTTGAAGAGAAGGTCACCATACGGTTCCTCAAAGAGACCGAGCCGGTCCAGAAAGGACACAATCTTCATCCGATGGGAGTGGTAGTCCTTTCCGGCCTTGTTATCGGCACACATCTCTATGTACTCATCGACCGGAAACCCACTGATGTCAACAACCATGTCTGCCTCCTCGAACCAGACCCGTCCGCAACCGTGCAGGCAGGCTAGTTGGTGCCTCCGACAAAATGGAGTACCCCCAAAACCCAACCCGATATCGGGGTTGATTTCAGGTTTTCACCAAGCGATTACAAGAGGACCTTCCGTACAACCAAGCAGTCGGAGCTCCCAAGCAACCAGGCACGCATACGAGCCAAAACCATCGGCCTTCCCTTGAGATTTCACAACATTGACTTATGAGGATCCCCGCACTCGCGAGGAGCTCTGTGACACTGGTTAGGCCGACAACGAGGGTTGGAATGAAGCCTACGAGGTCGTGAACTGGGTGCGCCAAGCGATTGCTATTGTGCGACGCGAAGAGAAGACACCGTAGCCCGGGGGCCACCGTTGGCAAAACAGGAAGCTAGCCCGCCTTTCTTGCCTTGCTCTCCTCCGCGAGCCCCGCAAGTTTTCCGCCCCTGTCTACACAGCTGACTTCAGGGTCGCTCTCCAACGAGAGTTCGTACCGGATCTTCTGAGAGGGCATCTCCGCGTTCGGCCACGACATGGAGAGTATCGGACCGTAGTCGGTCTGTTGCTGAACTTGCCGCAAAGGATCCAGGTGCCCAAGGTAGCCGTCTTTCATCTGTCGAATGTAAGTTGTGACAGAGTCTGGCCACACATAGTACTCATCGTCGAAGACAGTCACGCCTTGCAACACCGCATCGGCATAGGCCTTCGCGGTGGCCTGTACTCCTGCCATGTCTGGGTCTCCGCCCGCGAGGTACTCGTCCTCAGCAGCGTTTAAGGCATCGTTGTAGGGATAGACGGTCGTGTTAATTCCACACACGACCTCGAGAAACAAGTCTCCAGCCTCTTCGTCTGTCATCACCAATGTCGTAGGCTCCGGTTCCGGCTCTGGCTCTGATTCTGACTGTGGGATTGCCTCTATGGCAGATTGGATCCGGTTTTCTTCGGGCTCACTGATTTTCTCTGTTGAACAGCCCGCAACTGTCATGAGGGCGGCTCCCAAACACGCTCCTAGTACGAGTCCCCGTCTCATATATCTTTATGTTTCCTTTCCATCTTTGCGTTGAGCATACGAGAGTTTGGTGATCGACTTTGTCGAATCGGACCGTGACCACGACTCTGCGCAAAAATGTCGTAGATGGATCATCCCCGTTCTCGCGGGGTGCACACTTGCTTCTCAGAATCTTTACACGAACCCGGCCTCCTAATCCCCACGAAAGTGGGGATTAGCAACTGCTACGGCAAGTACTGATAGCCGTGTTCCCAGGGCCAGAGATCAGCACCGATTAACTCATTGACGGTGCTCCGCCGAAGGATATTCGAGTTCGTGCCTGGGTGGGGCGAAAGACGGTACGCAACGCGCATCGCGCGGTTCAGACTATGACAGCGTACGACCGACGCTGCCTACTCGCAGATCCCCCACCCCGGGTTGAGACTGATGTGAACATGGTCGTAGTGGTTCGCGGTGATACTGCCGCGATCTTCCATTCCGGACCATCCACCGCCCATGTTGATCTGCTGCTGCCAAATCACGTACGAGACGTTTAGGCTGCCCATGTTCTCCAGGGCCCACTGGGCAACACTATCGCCGAGGCCCGCGTTACCGGGAACCATCACATCCAGGGCTAGACCCGAACCGTGATCACCCGAATCCCCCGGACGGTAACCACCAATGTTTGAGATACCGAAAAGGTCGGTAATCATGGAACGGACCTGGCCCGTCCAGTTGTCCTCTACTCCGCACCTGCCAACACCAATACTTCGCGAGGCGGTCATTTCGGTCGTGGAACTCTCTGCCACCTCGGGCTCCGGCGCGGGAGCCTCAGCTCTGGCATCCACTGTGTCGCCGGGTTCCCACGGCATTTCCAAGGAGACGATTGTAGCTGTCGCCCTTGCGGGGTCCTTCAAGATGAGGTCGGCTTCGCGCTGAAGGGGCGAAGCGTTTGGGTTTTCGTAGATGGGCGAGGCCGATGCCCCTGCAATGGCTGAAAAGCCCAAGAAACCCACCGTCATGGCTGCAGAAACACGTGCCACTCGGGATACTCTCATTTGCTCTCTTCCGACATTCAACACATGGCGAAAATCATTTGTCGCTGACAAACCATCTAACATTGGCTCAGCCTAGACCAACTCACTATGTCACGAAATGGTTACGGCGAAAGTCACTGGTTCCCAGCGGGGCCAGGAAACGGTAGTTCTTGGCCCCGAAACTTCCTTGAGATAAAACTCGGCCAACGTGCCCCACGCAATGCACTGCCGCGTAGATGATGCGGAATCATCTATACAAGGTAGGTGAGCAGACACCCCTGCATCGGTAAAAAACGTGAGTATGCGGCGCGCTTCTGTTCGTCCTCATTAGAATGAGGGACACGAAACCACCCGGTTTGGGCGTAAAAGAGAACCACCCGGTTTGGGCGTAAAAGAGTGGGGAGCACCGCAATGGCTGAAGCAAGCGATTCGAAGTTTTCCGAGACGTTCACCGTCACTACCGCGAACCTGACCGAGAAGGTCAAGGAACTCATCGAGCAGGGCAATGCTCGGCGCATCATCATCCGTAACAAGCATGGCAAGGAACTGCTCAATGTTCCCCTCACCGGAAGCGCAGTTGCAGGTGGTGTCCTGGTCCTAGCAGCTCCCGTTGTGGCTGCCCTCGGTGTCATCGTGGCTCTAGTTTCCTCGGTTCAAATTGAAATCATCACCGATAAGCCCGTCGCTGAGGATGAGAAGGAAACGGGCAAGACCATCGCCATCAACCTCACGAAGGATGTCAAGGACGACTAGGGGCACCCAGGTGAAGCGATTCCCACCGAAGCCAAGGGGGTTGGCCACTCCCCGATCCTGAGTGGGTGGGCAACCATATTGGGGTGGTGGCTAAACCGTCTTCACCCGCAGGAGTATCGAGTGCTCCCAGCCAGTTCACTGCCAAGATGAGCTTCAAAAGGGTGGAGTTCACTCGTGCCATCTTCGAAGCAGGGACCGGCTAGTCCTCCCCGTGTTCAACGGCCTCAACGAACCAGGAGGTCACTGAGGTCGGATGTGTGATTGCGGTTCCCACCACCACGGCACAGGCGCCATTCGCGAGGGCGAGGGCGGCTTGCTCAGGTGTGTGAATGCGTCCCTCACAGAAGAGCGGCACCCCTGGAAACTCCTCGGCGAGAGCCGAAACAAGCTCGAGGTCGGGGCCGTCCGTCTTCGGACGGTCCCCTGTGTAACCGGCCAGCGTCGTACCAATGACGTCCGCACCAGCCATGACTGCAGCTCGCGCATCTTCAGTCGAGCCGCAGTCGGCCATGATCAGTGCGCCGACCTCATGGACGGCCTCGACAGCATCCTTGAACGTTGACCTATCAGGGCGCGGGCGGTTGGTCGCGTCGACAGCGACAATGTCACTGCCGGCATTCACGCACGCCAGGGCGTGGCGGACCGTCGGAGTGATGAAGACACCCTCGTGGCCCTCTTTCCAAAGGCCAATTAGGGGAATCTCAACCCGCCCTTTGATCGCAGCAATGTCAGCCAATCCCTGAGCGCGAATGGCAGCTGCCCCACCCAGTTCGGCGGCTCGAGCCATCTGAGCCATCGTCTCGGGGTGACGGAGAGGCTCACCGGGGTAGGCCTGACAGGAGACAACCAGTTTGCCGCGAAGTGACTCGATGAGAGGGTGGACCGCGTTAGTTCTCCTCAAAATTGAGAGTGGTTGACGGCAAAGCTTCCATTGCTAGGCGCGCAGCCCCCAGCAGTGGCGCCGACCCGCCCAGGTTTCCGTTGAGGACGGGGGTTGCGGCAACGGGATCAAGCGCCTGATCTCCTTCCTGCGCCGCTGGCTCTACCCGAAGACTCCTTCGGCCAACTCTGTTGACGAGGAGATTGTCCAGGTCGATAGGAACCTCAGTGTTATAGATGAAGAGCGTCTTGTCGCCCTCGAACTGGTCGAGGAAGCCCACGAAGAGCAGAGTCGCCTCCTAGATGAGCTGACCCAAACCCAACGTGAGCTCCATGACGCTCGCGCTGACGCAGCCCTACTCTCCGAAGAAGCCGATCTCAACGCTTCGAAAATCGCGCACTACCGGCACGAGTTGCTTGCCGCTAAGAAGTTTGAGGCCCTTCAAGGAGAGGTCCCAGTTGACTCACGCTGGCACCACCCCAAGGACTTACACGAGATAATCACGCTGCTCACCACTGGTTCCAGCGGGGAATGGCTGCGCGAGTACGTCGTCTTTTCCGGTGACCGCGGTCTAGCCGACGTGGTGGCCCAGCGCGATGCTCACAGTCACTACGCGGGCAGCGTCTGGCGTTTTGTCCACTCCCTCTACGACTACGCACGGCTCAAGGTCGCGGGCGAAATCAGTGAAAACTTCGAAATGTACCTCAAGGATGACGAGATCGACGGTCACAAGGTCTCTTTAAAACGCTACTCAGCTCACGAGTCGGACACGGTCCGTGGACGCGAAGAGCTACGTAGAGTTCGAACTTTCCCGGTCCCGGTCTCCGTGGATCCAAACGGGAGCACCTTCATGGAAGCTCACCTCCGCATCGGCTCCGGGGATGGCTTCTCACCACGCCTCTACGTCCTTGACAATGTCGAGGGCGACGGTCGCATCTACATCGGTTACATAGGTCGTCATCCCCGCACCGGGAAAAAGACGTGAGCATCGGAAACTTCACTCCGCCCTCACCAAGGATGCCGAGGACGACGATTGGAAACAGCTGTGGGATCCCTAATTGCGGGACAGAGTTAAAAACGAAAGAAAGGAGACAACTTAGGAGACCATTAGAGGCTTTTGCCGGGAGTTTGAATCTCTTCTGACCTAAATATGCAGGTCAGAAGAGGGTTTAGTACTTGAAAAAGTACCCCGGGCGGGAGTCGAACCCGCAACATGCCGATTTTGAGTCGACCGCCTCTGCCAGTTGGGCTACCGGGGCTGCGTTGGCGCGGTTACTAGGATAACGCATCTGGCGACACCCTAGAACCACGCCCACAGCGCTTCAGTTTGACTACTGCGTGTACACGTCCAAGTGGTTACCAACGGTGCCACGGTCGTAGATCTTGCCCGGCCAACCGAACGGGGTCGAGTAGACGGTTCCCATTGGCGCCGATCCCGCGAGGACGATGTAACCATCGCCATCGGAGACGAATCCACCGGCGTTGACATGACGGCCGGGAATACTTAGTCCCCCGCCCGGAAGCACACTCTGGCTGTAGTAAGTGAACTTGTAACCACCCCAGTTGATGACACCCATGAACATGAGGTCACCCAACGAGTACTCGCCCGAGGTCGACGGAGCGCTCGGCTCGACGTAGGCCTCTACTTCGACACGATCGTTGGAACGGTCGGCAGCCTGGACCTCAGGCTCCGGTTCTGGCTCTGGGATCACGACGGGTTCCGCAGCCACTGGAAGCTCAATCTTGGTTCCTCGGTGGATGACCTCATCAACCGGCATCTGAACGAAGACATCCTTCGTCATAGGGACGACACCCTCATAGTATGCGGGGGTCGTGTAAACGTACTTGAGGCCGTTGATACCGGCGGTCTTTACGACCTCAACATCAACTGGAAGTTCTGGGTCCTCAACGATCACGGTGCTGAACGGAACTGTGGCGATCCGGTGCAGTTTGAAGTCGGAGGATGATTCTGCTGACTCATCTGGTGCGATGACTGTCGTGGCGTTCGCAACAAGCGCCAGGGAAGGTGTGGCAAGAAGTGACAGAGCAAGAGCTCCGGCCGTCATGCGACTCTTCACTGCGCGTTTCGATCTGCTAGACATAAAACCCTTTCATCGGTCGTTAGCACACTAACGTAAACCGCTGCCAGAACACATCTATTTATAACAGAATGGTTACGAGGATCACGGCGGAATGGAAGGGAAATTTCTCAGTTTGGGACGCACAGTTGGCTGAATGACCGCGAAAAGTCGTCCTCGGCCCCAAGGGAGGGGGCCAAGGCAATAGGTTCAGCCTCACAGGTCCTTTTCGGGGTCCCCCATCAACCTTAGGGCAAAGTTCGGCACCTCTTTTTCAAGTTCCTTAGGGATGCGACGGTAGTTATCATAGTTCCGTGGCTCCTTGGGAAGCACGACCTCTTCATGGGGTACGTCCTCATACGGAATCGTCGAAAGCAGGTGGTGGATCATGTTGATCCGTGCATTCTTCTTGAGGTCGGACTCAACCACGTACCAGGGCGAGGTCGTCGTGTCCGTATGAATGAACATGTCGTCCTTGGCGCGAGAGTAATCCTCCCACCTGTTCACCGACTCGATGTCCATCGGTGAGAGTTTCCAGCGGCGGACCGGATCATTCTGCCTGGATCTAAACCGTCGCAGCTGCTCTGCTTCAGACACCGAGAACCAGTACTTCCGCAACATGATCCCGTCGTTGATCAGCATGTCTTCAAAAATAGGAGCCTGGCGCATGAACAGGTTGTACTGGGCCGGAGTGCAGAACCCCATCACCCGCTCAACCCCGGCACGGTTGTACCAGGAGCGATCGAAGAGGACGACCTCCCCCGCAGCCGGCAGATGCGCCACGTAGCGCTGGAAGTACCACTCCGTCGCTTCGCGGGAGCTGGGGGCCGGAAGGGCCGCGACACGCACAATACGCGGGGACAGGTACTCGGTGATGCGCTTAATGGCGCCGCCTTTGCCTGCCGCATCCCTTCCCTCGAAGATGACGATAATCCTCTGGCCGGTGGCCTTGACCCATTCCTGCATCTTGACCAGCTCAGACTGGAGACGGAACAGCTCGGCCTCATACACATCATTGGGTAGCTTTTCGCTTCGCTTCTTTGCCATGAGACGTAGGTTACACGCTTCACCCAGAGGCTGCGATCGATAGGGGAAGGGGCAGCATCCTTGTGGATACTGCCCCTTCTTTGGACCCTGTTTGCTAGTTGGTCGGCAGGCTTGCCGAACTCGAACTGTACGAGGTCACGTTATCTGACGGATCTCCAGGAATCGTGTGAACACGAATCGAGTTCGTCGTCTTCTCAATGCCGGGGGGCATTCCTGCGACGATGACCAGTTTCTCTCCGCCCTCAACAATTCTGGCGGCGCGGGCAACCTGGCTCACCTGATCAACCATCTCATCGGTGTGGTAAACAGTTGGCAGCCTGTAGGTCTGCACACCCCAGGACAGAGCAAGCTGGCGGCGAGTCGAGTCCAGCGGCGTGAACGCGATCTGCGGGATCGAGGAACGCATCCGGGACATCTGCCGGGCCGTGTGACCCGAGGTCGTGAACGTCACCAGGTAACGGGCTGAGAGCGTAGAGGCCAATGCCGCAGCCCCCTGGCAGATCACACCTGACTGGTCAGCGTGGAAGGCGCCCAGTGGGGCAATACGGTCGCCCCCATTCTCTTCCGTGTTCTCAATAATCCGAGCCATGGTGCGAACAGCCTGGATCGGGAAGGCACCCACCGAGGTCTCTCCCGAAAGCATGACCGCATCGGCACCATCAAGGATGGCGTTGGCGCAGTCAGAAGCCTCTGCACGGGTCGGACGTGGGTTCTTGATCATCGAGTCCATCACCTGCGTGGCGACGATAACCGGCTTGGCGGCACGGCGAGCCAACTCAATGGCTTCCTTCTGCACCAGCGGCACTTCTTCAAGGGGCATTTCGACGCCGAGGTCACCGCGAGCAACCATGATGCCGTCAAAAGCCTCCACAATCTCAGCCAGGTTCGCAACAGCCTGCGGCTTTTCAATCTTGGCGATAACCGGGACGATGATGCCCTCTTCAATCATGATGGCGCGAACGTCGTTAACATCCGAAGCGTCCCGCACAAATGACAACGCGATGAAGTCAGCGCCCTCACGAAGGCCCCAGCGAAGGTCATCACGGTCCTTCTCAGACAGAGCCGGGACAGAGACGGCTACGCCTGGAAGGTTCAGGCCCTTGTTATCAGAAACCATTCCGGGCACTTCAACCCTGGTTACAACGTCGGTCTCTGTCACTTCGATAACGCGCAGACCCACGTTGCCGTCGTCAATCAGAAGACGGTCACCGGGGCTGCAGTCACCGGGTAGCTCCTTGAAGGTGGTTCCAACGATTTCCTTGTTACCTGGAACATCGCGGGTGGTGATGGTGAACGTGTCACCTTCGTTGAGCATCTGCGGGCCTTCCGCAAATCGCTCCAGGCGGATCTTCGGACCCTGAAGGTCAACGAGCACCGCCACGGCTCGGCCGGAGTTATCAGAAGCACGACGAACCCGACGAATAACCTTGGCATGCTCTTCGGCGCTGCCGTGGCTTCGGTTGATTCGGGCTACATCCATGCCTGCATCGATCAGAGCTTGAATCTGCGACGAAGACTCTGTTGCAGGTCCAATAGTGCAGACGATCTTTGCTCTACGCATCTATATTTTCTCATCCTCTTGGGCTACACAGCCGTAAAAAGTATCTTCAGGGTGATTCTACCCCTTGGGACCGTAGTCCCCTCAAGGTTTGTCGACGGGCGAAGTGTTTTCTTCCTCAAGACCCGCGTCTTCGTCCTCATCGGCACCTAGGTCCTGGGCTGCGGTCTCCTGGATGTCCTCAATCTCCAAATCCGCGGCTCGCTGCGGGTTCTTCTTCGCGACGATATCGATGTAGCGCTGACGTTCCTGCTCAGAAATCTGGGTGGGTGCGCCAATGCGACCAGCGACAAAGAACACGATGATGCCCGCAGCCAGGATCAAAAGTGAGGTCCAGGTGTTGGTGCGCAGCCCTAGGAACTCACGTGCCTCATCCAGGCGCATCGTCTCCATCCAGATGCGTCCGATCGGGTACATAATCATGTACATCGCCATGGCCTGGCCCGACTTCAGCGCAAACTTGCGGCCAATGAAGATGATGAGGGCGGCCATAGTGATGTTCCACAGTGCTTCGTAAAGGAACGTGGGGTGGAACAGCGTGCCTTCAGCGTATCCGGAAGGAAGGTGAGCGGCGTCAATCTCAAGACCCCAGGGAAGGGTGGTCGGTGACCCGAAGAGCTCCTGGTTGAAATAGTTGCCCAGCCGGCCCAGTGCCTGGGCAAGCAGCAGGCCGGGTGCCAGGGCATCCGCGAAGGGACCAACCCTCTGGCCGGCCCGGCGGAGCCCAATGATGGCACCGATAGCGCCGAATCCGATGGCTCCGAATATGGCTAGGCCACCCTCCCAGATCCGCAGGATTGCCCAGGGGTCCCCGCCCTCACCAAAGAAACCGTAGGGCGTCGTGACGACGTGATAGAGGCGCGCACCGACGATCCCAAAGGGAATGGCCCACATGGTGACATCGAGAACGACCTCGCCCTCACCACCCTTGGCCCGGTACCGCACCCAGGTGACGTAGGCCGCAAGCACCATGGCGAGTGCCATGAAAATTCCATAGGCTCGAATAGGAATCGGCCCGAGCCACCACGTCCCCACTTCAGGTGATGGTATCGAGGCTGGAAGTGCAGTTGCTAGCTGGTACGTCATTTCGGCAATCACTTGGTGTTCCGAGTCCCCTCTTTTAGTTCGCGAGCAAGAGCTCCAGCATCCAAGAGTGCCCGCTCCCAGTCCGGGTTAGCAAGTAGCTTCACAAAGGCCGACCCAACGATTACGCCATCTGCGTAGGCCGAGATCTCCCTTGCCTGCTTCTTGGTCGAGACGCCGATACCCACGCAGACAAGAGGGGCGCCGGCATCGCGGCAGCGTTGCACCAGGTTTCGCGCGGACTGATCAACAGAACCACGCTGGCCCGTCACCCCCATTGTTGAAGCGGCGTAGATCCACGAGTTGGTCGCCTTGGAGACGATCTTCAGGCGTTCATCTGAGGACGAGGGAGCCGCGAGGAAAACCCTCTCAAGATCCCACCTGTCAGAAGATTCCACCCACTCTGCAGCCTCTTCAGGAGGGAGATCCGGTGTGATGAGACCCGCGCCGCCGGCCTCAGCAAACGTTCGCGAAAAGCGTTCAACTCCATACCAGTGCACGGGGTTCCAGTAGGTCATTGAAAGCGCCGGGATGCCGTCGTCGCTCAGACTCTTGGTGACTGCAAAGAGATCCTCGAGGTGCGTGCCGTGTTCCAGCGCTTCGACAACGGCCCGCTCAATAACGGGACCGTCCATGGCTGGATCGGAGTATGGAAAACCCAGTTCGAAGGCATCGACGCCATTCGCCGCAAGAACACGGGCAGCCTCAAGTGACTTTTCCACGGTGGGGTAACCAAGTGGAAGGTAAGCAATAAGAGCCGCATTCCCGGCAGCAAGCTCCCGACGGATAGCCTCTGAACTGTGCCTCATAGCTGCTCCCCTTCCCCATTGATAGCTTCACCGGGCTCTGCGTTCGGCTGGTCATTAGAGCGCCCACCTTCCGCCGAGGGATCAACCCTCATGAAGGAAGGCTTCCCAAACCCAAACCAGGCGGCAGCGGTTTCCATGTCTTTATCCCCACGGCCAGACAGGTTGACGATGATGATCTTCTGCTGGCTCTCGGTGGCTTTAGCATCACCGTTCTCCCGGGCCCACTGCAGCGCACCCGCAAGGGCATGTGCGGACTCAATGGCGGGGATGATTCCCTCGGTGCGGGACAGGTAGCGGAATGCTTCCATGGCCTCTGCATCAGAGATAGGGAGGTAGTGGGCACGCCCGATTGCTGAGAGGTGAGCGTGTTCCGGCCCCACCCCCGGGTAGTCGAGCCCCGCTGAAATGGAGTGTGAAGCCTTGGTCTGCCCATCGCGTTCCTGCAGCACGTAGGTGCGGGTTCCGTGGAGTATTCCCACTGCACCCTCGGTGATCGAAGCAGCGTGTCGACCCGTTTCGTATCCGTCGCCTGCTGCCTCACAGCCGATCAGCTCAACCCCCTCATCAGGTACGAATGCAGTGAACATTCCAATGGCGTTTGAGCCACCACCGATGCAGGCAAACACCGCATCGGGAAGGCGTCCCGCAGCGTGCTGGATCTGCTCACGCGCTTCATCACCGATGACCCTCTGGAGGTCACGGACCATTCCCGGGAAGGGGTGTGGTCCCGAGGCCGTACCAAAGATGTAGTTTGTGTCGGCCACATTGGTAACCCAGTCACGGAAAGCCTCATTCACCGCATCCTTCAGTGTCTGGCTTCCCTGAGTGACCGCAACCACCTCGGCCCCCAGCATCTGCATTCGGGCCACGTTCAGGGCCTGACGCTTCGTGTCCTCATAGCCCATGTAGATGGTGCAGTCGAGTCCGAGAAGTGCCGAAGCCGTTGCGGTGGCGACGCCGTGTTGCCCAGCTCCAGTCTCAGCAATCACCCGCGATTTGCCGATTCGCTTCGTCAGCAAAGCCTGTCCGAGGACGTTGTTGATCTTGTGGGACCCAGTGTGATTGAGGTCCTCACGCTTCAGAAAAATGCGGGTTCCCGTCCCCTTCGCGAAACGGGGCACCTCGGTCAGAAGTGAGGGGCGATTGGCATACTCATCGAGAAGCTGCTTGAAGTCGTGCTGGAACTCTGGATCATGCCAGGCAGACTGCCAGGCCTCATCAAGTTCATCGACTGCACCCTGCAGCGGTTCTGCCACGAACCGCCCACCAAACTCACCGAAATACCGTTCTTCCTGGGAACTCACTGCGCCTTATCCCCCGCGTCACGCACCCGCTTTTTCCGATCGGTTAGCAACGCCGGGTGCGATCCCGCGCTAACCATGTCTGAAATCTGCTCCAGAGGCGACCTGCTGGTCACAAGCGCCTCTCCGACTAGAACCGAGTCAGCCCCCGCGAGGGCATAATCGAGGACGTCCCTGGCGGATCGGACCCCTGACTCAGCCACCGCGATTACGTCCGCGGGAATCACATCGATAACCTCATCGACATTGCGGCGATCCACCGAGAGGTCCTTGAGGTTACGGGCATTAACACCGATAACCTCTGCTCCCGCCTCAAGTGCCCTGAAAACTTCGAGTCGAGAGTGCGTTTCAACCAGCGGGGTCATACCCAATGATTTGGCTCGCTCAATCAATGAGATTAAAGCCGGCTGCTCCAACGCCGCCACGATCAGGAGAATCGAGTCCGCACCATAGGCTCGGGCCTCATGGACCTGGTACGGAGTGACAATAAAGTCCTTGCGGAGAACCGGAATGTCGACGGCCCTACGTACTTCTGCTAGGTCCTCGAGGGAGCCTTTGAACCGCAGCTCCTCGGTAAGGACCGAAACCATCGAGGCCCCACCCTGCTCATAGATCTGAGCCAGATGAGCTGGATCCGGAATATCAGAGAGATCTCCCTTTGAAGGTGAGCGCCTCTTAATTTCCGCAATGATCGACACGGCTCCGGGGACATCCCTCAGGGCCGATATGACGTCCTTCGCGTCTGGCGCGGCCGCTGCGCGTCGCCTGATCTCATCAAGAGAGACTTGAGCTTCGCGTTCTGAAGTCTTCCTGACCACCCCGGCAATAATGTCATCAAGGACTGTCATAGCTGCCTCCTCCTGCGTCGATGGTAGGCCCACAGGGGGCCTCGGGCCTATTCGGGTCCGGGCAACGAAATGGATCCGCCAGCATCAAAGCACGAACTGACACCCGTATGACAGGTCGGTCCGGAAGGAACAGCCTGAATGAGCAGCGCGTCTCCGTCGCAGTCGACCTCAACGCCCACCAGGCGGAGGACGTTTCCAGAAGTCTCACCCTTGACCCAGTACTGCTGGCGCGATCGGGACCAGAAGGTCACCAGTCCACTGTGCAGGGTCCGGTTCAGGGCCTCATCATCCATGTATCCAACCATGAGGACCCGCCCCGTCCCATGATCCTGCACCACCGCACAAACCAGGCCGTTGCCATCCCGTTTGAGGCGCTGCACCACATCCGCAGGAAGGCTCAACGAGCTCCGCCTGCCACGTCAAAGCCTGCTTCAACTAGCGCAGCCTTTACCTCGGGGACCGTGACGGTACCGAAGTGGAAAACTGAGGCCGCTAGAACCGCATCAGCCCCAGCCTGAGCAGCAAGGACAAAGTCTTCGACACGGCCAGCACCACCAGAGGCAATGAGGTTGATCGCTACGGCATCCCGCACCGCCCTAATCAGACCGAGGTCGTAGCCGGACTGAACACCGTCCTCAGCAATAGAGTTCAGCATGATCGTACCGGCACCCCTCCGCTGCACCTCTCTGGCCCACTTGAGTGCATCAAGACCGGTCGTCTGCTTACCACCGTGAGTCGTTATTTCATACCGGGGCGCATCGGTGACATCATCATTCGTCGCCACGTCCAAAGAGACGACCACAGCGTCGCTACCAACAGTCTCGCTCAACTCATTGATCAACTCGGGACGCGCCAGTGCCGAGGTGTTCACGGAGACCCGGGTGGCTCCGAGGTCGAGGAGGCGCTTGGCATCTTCCACCGAGCCGATTCCCCCTCCCACAACCAGGGGTACACCAATCCCGCTGCTGGCCCGCGACACAATGTCATCCATGGTGCGCTTTCCAAGCGTTGAGGCCGAAACATCCAGGAAGGCAATCTCATCTGCACCCTCATCAAAGTAGCGGTGCGCCAGCTCGACTGCGTCACCGGCATCTCGAAGTTTTTCGAACTTCACACCCTTGACGACGCGACCCTCAAACATGTCTAGGCACGGGATCACAGAAATCTGCTTGGCCATTGCTCTCTCCCTGATGTTTACTCTCCTGATTCAGCCGCCTGTTCGCCGACTGTGCCGCTTGCTTCTGAAGCCGGCATGGCTCCCAGAATGTCTACGACCATGAAAAGAGTATCCTCACCGGTGGCCATGTCCGCAGGAATGGTCAAAGCTAGCCTGCTCCCCACCCTTTGGTCTACAAGGGCATCACGCAGTCCGGGCATGGCATCTTCGAGCCGGATCATCTCGGGAGTTCCGGTAGCCCAGGTCGAACCCGTGATGCGACCATCGGTCCAGGTTCCCGAAATATACTGCAGGACCACGGAGTCGGTTAGGGCGACCTGGGGGCCACTCCCCTGGTTGAGAACCTGAATGATGAGGCCGCTCGGCGGCGCACCCGGAGCGTGGGTCACAGCTGGTCCCAGGTCATCAAAGGTGACGGTCAGTGGACCCCCGGGCTCTTCGTTTAGGGCACCCCGGGCGATGGTGTAGAGCACGTCAACCACATCGATCTCTGTCTGTCCGTCTTCGAGAGGGCGGGCAATCACCACGCGGGAACCCTCGGTGGTTCCAATCAGGATTCGGCTGAGAAGCGGTCCGAGATCCTCCTCGCTAGCCGTGCCAAGAATCAGGTTGGGCGTGCCCATCGGGTTGATGTTTTCGCCTGTCTCTCCGCTGTAGGCGGTCACCGCCACCAAAATCGGGGATCCCTCTGTGATCTCCCGACCGTCGCCACGAAGTTCCACCCGCATCTTGGCAGAGGCAACTTCGACGGGCACGGTCGTCGTCACCACCGGGGTTGATCCCTGACGCCCCGCGACCGTCACCGCGTCCAGCGGACCCTCAACGGTCAGGACATCCTGGTCGAGTGCTCGCGAACCAACGAAACCGAAGAAGAGAAGCACTCCCGCAACTATCGCGCCGACCACTCCGACGCCAATGGTCCAGCCGGCCTGGTGGCTGATCGTGGGGAGCTTCCGCCTCCGGGCCCTCTTACTCGCTTTTTTCTTGTCATCTGAGTGTCGATCACACCGCTTCGGCAGCTGCTTCGGCTCCTGATCCTCAGCTCCGTCCTCGCCCGTCTGCTCTACGGGCTGTTGGGCTGACGCGCCCCCCTTGGCGTGGTGGATGGAGCGCCGGGAAGGATACGGATGTTTCATGGCGGGTCAGTCCCTAGCCATCTTCGATATCAGTTCGCCGACTCGCTCGTCCTCGGTGGCAAATGGGTCCTGCAGGGCAATCATCATTCCCGTGCCATCGAGCCGGAGGTTGACCCAGTCCACCCCGAGATCGCGGCGATGGGTTTCCGCCGCTTTCACGGCGGCTCCCCTCAGGGTGGCTCGCGTCGTCGCGGGAGCCTGCTCAACTGCCTGCTCCACCTGGGCGGACGAAGTCAGTCTGAGCATGGCCCCGCTGGCTTCCATCCGCGGAGCCAGTCCGGCATCCGTGATGTCGTGGTAAGCCAGCAGTAGGCGCGCCACCCGCGGGTCGTCAAGAGTCGCTCCGGTACGTTCGCGATAGCTGTGCACCAGGTTCATCTTGATGGCGTAGTCGATCTCGGTGGAGATTCCCGCCCAGTCTCGGGACTCAACCGCGTCTAGGGCACGCCCCCACAGATCAAACAGGTAGGCATAGAGGTCCGAAACACTCTCGCCTCTGAGTGAGGCGAGGGCACGCGTGCGGATCTCCCTTTGGATCTCTACTGCCGTCATCAGGCGCCCGTCAGCAAGGGCAACCTTTGCCTCTCCGGTCAGGTCCAAACTGATCTGGCGAATGGCTTCAAGTGGTTCCGCCAGGACGAGGTCGGCGAAGTTGCTCCCGGTCTCAAGAGCGTGCAGCACGAGGTCGGTGCTGGCGACCTTTAGAGCAGTGGTCGGCTCTGCCACATTGGTATCACCCACGATGACGTGAAGGCGCCGGTAGGAAGTCGAGTCCGCGAGGGGCTCATCCCGGGTGTTGATAATGGGTCGAGCCCGCGTTGTCGCCCCAGAGAGGGCATCATGCATCTGGTCAGCGCGCGCCGAGAAGGCATAGCTCACCTCACCATCATCAGAGGTGACGATGGCACCAGCACCGGCAATAATCTGGCGGGTAACGAAAAACGAGATTAAGGCATCCGCCATTTCGCGAAAGTCCCTGCTGCGCCTCAGCAGGTAGTTTTCATGGCAGCCAAAAGAGTTTCCGACTGAGTCCATGTTGTTGGCAAACAGGTGGATCTGCCCTTTAATGCCGCGTTCGTCAAGATCCTGATCGGCTTCGCGAGCCATCTGAGACAGCATGTCTGATCCGGCCCTGACCTGCGCGAGGAGGTCCCAGACGTCAGAGCACTCAGCAGTGGCATACTCTGGATGCGCTCCGACATCCAGGTAGAGGCGGCCCCCATTAGGTAGAAAGACATTGGTTGAGCGTCCCCGCTTCACCAGTGGTTCAAACAGGATCCGCGCGGCCTCCTCCGGCTCCAGGGGTGGAACTCCCCCCGTCGTCGACGCACAGGTCAGCCCGTACTCGGTCTCGACCCCGAAGATCCTGCGATGCACCTACTGGCCGCCCTTCTGAACGAAGCCCTGAACGAACGACTCCGCATTCTGCTCGAGGACGACGTCAATTTCTTCCAGTATCGAATCGAGTGGGTTGACGTGAACCTGGCCGGCCCCCACCGCCCCGTCTTCGTCTTCAAAGTCGTCTCCGCCACCGCCGTGGACGCTAATCTGTGCCATGGTGCTCCCTTCGCTTCCCCCAGCTTACTTTCTACTGGATGTTTGACGAGGTCGAGGCCGGATCCGCAAGCGGGACCCGTACCAGGTGCTTGCCACTTGGGTGCCTGCTGACCAGGGAGGTCCAGGAGGCATACTCGAGGTGCGGGTTATCCCGGACTTCGTTTCCTCGAACCAGGGCCCTGGTTCCGGGGGGTGGAGTGTCAGCTGCAGCGCTGATCTGTTCTTCTGAGAACAGTTCCTCGACCATACCGGCGCGCCTCAGGACTTCAACTAGAGACTTTTCGGGGCGCAGGTCGGACCACTGCAGGTCCATCGCGATGATTCGAGGGTCGTCCCACTCGACTCCGAGCCTGGTTCGCTGGCGATCTAACAGCAGGTACTTACCCACCCACTCAACCTGGGCGGCTGCACTGAGGGGATCCTCTTCGAGTAGGTCGAGCACCTCGCCCCAGCGACGTACGACTTGCTGATCAACCTCTGAAAGTGCTCCTTCAAGCGCATCGATTACCAGGTCCCTGTAGCGACGTTGAATGTGGAGGGCGGTCGCCGACTCCCCACTTCGCATTGTCAGCTCACGCTTCAGGGTCAGGTCTCCAGAAACCTCCTGGACAGCCTCGACCGGGTTGTCGATATCAAGGTTTTCCCACTCCATTGTCGTTCCCGCCTCGATGGCGCGAAGCACCAGGGAGGTGGTTCCGAGTCTGAGAAGGGCCGACACGTCAAAGAGGTTGGCATCTCCGCCAATCACGTGGACTCTGCGCCAGAAGTGGTGGTTGGCATGTGGCTCGTCACGGGTGTTGAAGATAGGACGGTTGAAGGTTGTCTCCAAACCGATGTCATTTTCTACGTAATCGGCGCGCTGCGAGATTTGGAAGCCGGCGCGCTCGGACCGCTGCCCCAAACCGACGCGGCCACTGCCGCAGAAGATCTGCCTGGTCACCAGGAAGGGGATCGAAAAGCGGATGAGATCATCGAGGTCTGCGGCGCGCTCTACCTGGTAGTTCTCGTGGGAGCCATAGGTGGCGCCCTTTCCATCGACGTTGTTCTTGAGGAGGACCAGCGGGGCCTCCCCCCGGTCTTCTCGCATCTTCATCACCCGGCGGGCGACCTCGTCCCCAGCCTTGTCCCACAGCACCGCATCTAGTGCATTGAGGGACTCGGGTGAAGAGTACTCGGGGTGGGCGTGGTCAACGTAGAAACGTGCTCCGTTGGTGAGGACGATCGAGGTGGGACTGAAGAGGCGACGTTCCTCGGCACCCGGAACAGGGAGGTTCTCTGAACCTCCTGATGGTGCCAGGTGGTAGGGGTCATCGGTCAGAAGTGATGGGTCGACGTTGGCGCGATCCAGGCGTATCCCGCGGATGTCGTTCAGGGGATCCTCTCCGCGGTAGTCCCAACTAACCGCTGGCAACGGGTGGCGGTAGTTTTGCGCGTAGGTTGAGACCGCTTCTGTTGACAGGGCGATCGCATTTGCACCCGGTTCACCGGGCCGATAAATACCAAACTCAGTTTCAGTTCCCATGACCCGCGCGGCGTGGTTTGGCTTCAACCCAGAGTCCATTTCAGTTGCTCCTCCTTCGGCAGTCCTGCAACCTAGTCGTGTTGGATCGGGGTGATATTAGCGACTTCGCCCCCGCGCAGGCCCACGGTACGCGCCCACTCCTCAGGGGTCGTGGTTGAGGCTAGTTCGAGGGACTCCCGCATCTCTTCCTCAACTCCCTTCAGCACGTGAGCTGTGGTCAATCCGCTTTCTCCGGTTGCAAGGGAGTCCTTGATGGCTGCCTTCTTGGCGCGCTCAACGATGCCGGCAATCATTGCGCCCGAGACCAAATCGGAGGGGTAGAGAATGTCGAACTGCCCGTTCGTCAGGCGAATCTCAAACAGTGCGCTTGCACTGTCTCGAACGTAGAGGCGGTCGAGGGCACGTTCGATAAGAAGTTCGACCGCGGCCTCGGCGGAGCCTTCCACGGCGATTAACTCCGGGCTGATTGGAAGATCCGGGGTCAGGTACTTGGTGAAGATATCGTGAGCCTGCCGGCGGTTGGGTCGGTCAATGCGAATGCGGACGTCAAGCCGCCCCGGACGCAGGACAGCAGGATCAATCATGTCGGGCCGGTTTGAGGCACCGATGACAACGACATTCTCCATTGCCTCAAGCCCGTCCATCTCTGCGAGGAGCTGGGGCACAATCATGGTTTCAACATCCGAGGAGATTCCGGTGCCGCGTGTACGGAACAGGGCTTCCATCTCATCAAAGAAGATGACGACGGGTACATCCGAGGAAGCGAGGGCACGAGCCCGGGTGAAGATGGCCCGAATGTGTCGTTCGGTTTCACCAACGAACTTATTGAGTAGTTCAGGTCCCTTGATGGAGATGAAGTAGGTCTTCTGCGAATGCTCCGCAGATAGTGCCGTGGCAACGGCCTTGGCGATCAGGGTTTTACCGGAACCAGGTGGACCGTAAAGGAGGATGCCACGAGGGGGTCGCAGATCGTAGCGACGGAACAGTTCGGGGTGGGTGAAGGGCAGCTCAATAGCATCCCGTACCTGGGCGATCTGCTCGTCAAGACCACCGATGGCAGAGTAGGGAACGTCCGGCACCTCCGGGGTGAGTAGATCTTCCACGTCGGTGCGTACGATCCGCTCGTAGGCAAACCCCGCCCTCGGGTCACACATGATGTTGTCCCCGGCCCTCAGGGTGCCATGGCGTAGGGGTCCGGCCAGGTGAAGGATGTGATCGGCCCCGTTGTTCGAGGCCGCAAGGACCCGGTCATTTCCAAGAACCTCGAGGACGGTGGCAAGCGTTCCCTCGCGAGGGAAGCCGAGCGACTGGGCTACCGTTTGTCGTTCGTCGATTCTCAGGAGGGAACCCGGGCTCAGGGCGGTGAAATCCAGATCCGGCGCCACCGGAAGTCGCATACGGCGGCTTCCAATCAGCACTTCAACCTCAAGGGTTAGGGGGTGGGCAGAGACCAGAACACCGATCGTTGAGGGCGGCCGGTTAATCATGTCGACCTCGGCTTGAAGGTCGATGATTTGCTTTCGAGCTCGGATCAACGCATCGGTGAGGTTGCCGTTCTTCTCTTCGAGTCCCGAGATCTGCAGTCGCAGCTGCGCAGTGTTCTGATCAGGCATCGGTGTCGTCCTCATTCATCATCGTTTCATCCGCTTCTTTGCCGAGCCAGGTGGCTGCGCGTGACTCAACATCCCGTCGCAGGCGGCGCAGTTTCTTGGCGTTTGGCTGCCGCAGTCCCAGGGTCTCTTCGGACCACTCGGTCACCCCGTCCCACTCTCCGCCCTTGCCCTCAGCTGCGGGGGCGGGGCGCGATACCAACTCGTGGTTGCCTGTGCCGGGGGCCAGGCGGCGGGCAACCACCAGGAAGCCGGTGTGGGCGACCATGCGGTGGTCCGGCCGAACGGATAGTCCCTCAACGTGCCAGGAGCGAATCGTGGACTCCCAGGAGTAGGGGTTGGAGAACTCTCCTGATTGACGTAGTTTCTCAACGACTCGAGACATCTGCGGCACGGTGGCCACGTAGGCTAGGAACACTCCCCCGGCTTCCAGGACTCGGGCGGCCCCATCAACGAAGTCCCACGGGTTGAGGAGGTCGAAAATCACCCGGTCGTACGACTGCGGTTCAATCTGCTCAAGTGCCACACCTATGTCGGCTACCTGAAGTTCCCAGGCCGGGTGCCTCCCCCCGAACCAGAGGTCAACATTGGCCTGGGCAATCGCCGCAAACTCTTCGCGAATCTCAACTGAATGAAGATGACCGTAAGGGCCCACGGCACTTAGAAGCGAGGCAGAAAGCGCCCCGGATCCCACTCCTGATTCCAGGACCCGGGCCCCCGGGAAGATATCGGCAAACTGGACGATCTGGCCCGCATCCTTGGGGTAGATAATGGCGGCACCACGCGGCATCGACAGGGTGTAGTCCGAGAGAAGGGGACGGATCACCTGGAAGGTCTTACCGTCGGCGACCTCAACCACCTGACCGTCTGGTTTACCGAGGACGTCGTCGTGGTCAAGCGTTCCCCGGTTGGTTTGAAAGCGTCCTCCGGGAACCAGGGTCACGGTGTGGAGTCGACCTTTCGGATCCGTCACCTGAACCTTGTCACCTGGCCGCAAGGGCCCGCGTCGGCGGGCTGGACCCATTGGCTCATCTCCGCTAAAGGCAGTGCTCATCGTGTTCCATTCAGACTTGGGGATCTCCAATAACTCTACCCAGACGGGTCTTAAGCACCAGTCCCCGAAGCCATGAGCCTCACCACGACAGACTAGAGTTACCGCATGTCACGATCCCCAGCGCTGTCTGCATCGAGAGCCAAAGAGTACCTGCAGTGCCCACTCAAGTTCCGCTACTCGGTGGTCGATGGAGTACGCCAGCCCCCGACTGAAGCCACAGTCAAAGGCAATGTTGTTCATGAGGTCCTGGAGGACCTTTTCAAAGAACCGCGGACAGCTAGGACTCCCCAGACCGCCCGGGGGCTTCTCCCCGGGGCCTGGCGGTCTGTCCTTTCCCGGGACGAGCAGGCTCAGGCGCTGTTCGAAAACCCTGGGGTGGCAGCCACCGGCCGCGCGGATACTGAGAAGCTGGTCGACAACTACTTCACCTTGGAACAGCCCCAGAACCTGCAGCCGAAAGGTTGTGAAGAGCTGGTTGATGCACGTCTGAACTCCGGGGTGCTACTCCGGGGGATCATCGATCGGATTGATGAGGCCCCGGACGGTGCTCTGCGGGTTATTGACTACAAGACAGGCCGGGCCCCCTCCCCCAGGTTCATGGAGGACGCCCTCTTCCAGATGCGTTTCTACTCGCTGCTGCTAAGGGAGACCCAGCGCCTCCCCAAGCGAACCCAGCTGCTCTACTTACGCACCGGAAATGTGCTCACGCTTGACCCCGATCCTGCCGCTATTGAAGGGTTCGAGGGCGAGGTCAACGCACTGTGGGAGCGGATCGAATCAGACGCCAACCGAGAGGTCTTCGAACCGAAAACTTCGCGCCTGTGTGACTGGTGTCCATTCCAGGCTGACTGCCCCGCGTTCGGGGGCGTGCTGAAACCGCTCCCTGAGGAAGGTTTGCGAAAACTCCTGTCGATCCGTCAGACAGAGCGATAGTCAACCCGTCGACCCGCTACGATTTCGCCGAGTAGATCGAGGTCGAGGTGAGCGGCCGACTCCACCCAGTTCAAGCCCTCACGTTCCTCTATTTCTGCAACGCAGGGAATCGCAACCACGGCCGCTCCGGCCGCCAAACCAGAGGTGACTCCGGCCATCGAGTCCTCGAGGACGACGCAGCCACTTGGCTCAACTCCGAGAAGCTTCATTGCAAGCAGATACGGTTCTGGCGATGGCTTATGGCTCGCCACATCATCCGCTGTCACGACAGCATCGAAGAGTCCCGCTGGAACATGCTTCAGCATTGCCTCCACCATCGGCCGAACCGATGAGGTGACGAGGGCGATGGGAACTCCGGCTTCCTTAAGTTCGAGGGCCAGCTCGAGGGCTCCCGGCCTCATCTTCACCTCACCGGCCTCAATCGTTCGCATCAGGTAGTCCAGCAGGTATGCGAACACCTCATCATGGGTGTCTGCGGACCCTGTCTTTTCAATGAGCTTGGTGGTGGTAGCCAGAGCTGAACCACCGACGAGCTCAAGAGCGTCCTCGACTCCCCATTCTTTTCCGCGCTTCTGAACGTAAGAGGCCTCTGAAGCCAACCAGACCGGTTCGGTATCGGCAAATGTTCCGTCCATATCGAAGAGGACGGCCTGAAGTGCAGCGTGCGCAGTGATGGAGAATCTTCCTTTCCTAGACGACGGTGACGGAGAGGGGCTGGAGTACCCCGACGATGAGCAGAACTGCAACGACAATCGCGAATGCAATGCGGTAGATGACGAAGGGCTCGAATGACTTCGTGGTGACAAGCTTGAGGAACCAGACGATCACCATGTAACCCACGGCAAATGCAACCGCGGTTGCGACGATCGTAGGGCCTGCCGCCACGCTTGTTTCATCCCCCAAGGATTTGAACATCTTGTAGAAGCCCGAGGCGAAGACCGCGGGTAGGGCAAGGAGGAATGAGTAGCGTGCAGCGGCCTCACGGGTGAACCCCATGAGGCGTCCAGCGGTGATGGTGCCCCCTGAGCGAGAGACGCCGGGGATGAGGGCGAGAGCCTGGGCAAACCCGAAGCCAATAGCCTGTCCCCACTTCATGTTGTCAAGAGTATTGACGCGCTTACCAATCCGGTCTGCGTAACCAAGAAGGAGGCCGAACACAATCAACATCACCACGGTGATCCATAGGTTGCGGAAGGTGGTGTCGATCCAGTCCTCAAGCAGGAGGCCGAGGACAGCGATGGGGATTGAGCCAACGATGATCATCCAACCGAGGCGGGCATCGGGGTTGGATGACGGGACTCGGTTTTCCCCACCGATGAATGGCAGCGAGTACCACCAGCTCTTGACGATCCGGACAATGTCTTTCCAGAAAAAGATCAGGACCGCAGTCTCGGTACCAATTTGGGTGATTGCAGTGAAACCCGCTCCCGGATCTCCGGCGCCAATCAGTTCTCCGACCACCCGGAGGTGCGCGGAGGACGATACGGGGAGAAATTCGGTGAGGCCCTGAACCAGGCCCATGATGATCGCTTGTAACCAATCCATCCGGCCAGCCTACCGCCCGACCACCTCAGGTTCGGTCCCGTCACCCCGTACTATGGAGCACATGGAAATTCGTCGACTGGGCCAGCGTGGTCTGGCTGTCTCTGCTCTTGGCCTCGGGACCCTCACCTGGGGTCGTGATACCGACGACTTTGAGGCGGCGGCAATGTTGCAGTCTTTCCTCGAGGCGGGCGGAACGACTCTTGATGTTCCCTCAGACTGGGGAAGCGCAACATTTGAGGGACGAGTTCGCGCCGTCGGTTCAACCATTGCGGATGGGCTTCGTGACCGCCTCGTCCTCATCCTGCACTCCGGCAACCTGCCCGAACCCACCGGGGGCCCGCTTCAAGCCGCTACCCGCCGCGACATCAGCATGCTGGGGCCCAGAGCCTCCAAGCGGAACCTGATTGCTTCGCTTGACACCGCTCTGGCAGACCTGGGAACCGACCACGTCGACCTGTGGGTCATACACGGCCCCAGGCAGGGTATTTCAATCGGAGAGATCCGAGAGGCCGCTCAGTTCGCCCTGCGAACCGGGCGCGCCCACTACGTGGGGGCCGCCGGGTTTAGCGACTGGGACTTCGGTGCCCTGACAAGTTTCACTCCTGGTGAAGAGCCCTTTGCCGCACTGGCTTCACCCTTTTCTCTTTTGGATGCCTCCGCCCGGGTCAACCTGATGCCGCGCGGCAGTGAAAGTGGTTTGGGGTTTGTAGCACTGAACCCCCTCGCCCAGGGCGTCCTCACCGGGAAGTACCGCAACTCAACCCCACCGGACTCTCGGGCGGCCTCAAGCCACCTTGCGTCCCTGGTCGAGCCGTACCTGACGCAGCGTCACGCCCGGGTTGTCGAGGCCGTGGTGCGCGCGGCAGGAGGGCTAGGCACTACTCCGTCTCAGGTGGCCCTGGCGTGGGTCCTGGCTCAGCCCCTCGTGTCAACCGCCATTATTGGCCCGCGTAACTCACGCCAGCTTGACGCAATCCTTGAAGAACCAACCCTGCACCTGCAGCGCGAGCTGCGGGACGTACTGACTGAGGTATCACTTACCTAGGGGGTGGTCTTCAAACCTGCACGGTCCTCTGGCTGCCCTGGGACGCCTGCATCATTGACCCAGATCTGGATAATCTGCTCCGCAGAGCTTGCCTGCTGGACGTCGCTGCCCTCTGACTGACCTACGCCAACCCCCGGCTGAACCGAGTCTGAACTGTCACTCGTCCTCGTCGAGAAGGTCCGCCACAGAGTCTTCCCCGTCGATGTCGTAGGAGTCGTCATCATCATCCTCGTCGTCGACGTCGTCCTCATCATCTTCGTCATCGTCGTCCCCGTAGTCGTCGTCGAGCAGCTCAATCGGTAACTCGACTCCGAAGCTGGTGAACAGGGCATCGTCATAGATGAAAAGGGCATCCTGAAGACGTAATTCAGCGTCCTCAACCATGGCGGGAGCAACCACATCTGAGTTGCGCGCCATATCGAAGTGGTGTTCTAGGGCAGACACAAGCCTGCTTAGCGCAGAACGGGGTTCCATGGACATGCTCCTAGCCTAGCCGACATTGAGAAACGCACTATCTTCCTACGGAAGGCCCAGCTGGGAACGGATCACCGAAATCATCAGGTCGGTCCCCTTAATCTCGGCGGTCTCTTCCGATCCAACGATGCGGGTGGCACCTTCTCCGTCAAATAGTTGAGAAGCACCGTGTGAGGGACCGAGCGGGAGGACAATCCAGTCCCGTTTCGGATGGTATGTCACCTCGGGCTCTCCGCCCTCAATCTGAGAGGCAATGTTCGCGACCACCACGCGGGCCTGGTCGCGAGCAGCATCAGCCCTCTTCGCTTCGGGAACATTCGTGATGTCACCAACCGCATAGGTGTGATCATGGCCTGCCACCTGCATGGTCGGCAAGACGCGTACCGTCCCGGCCTCCGTGAGTGCTTCCTGGTAGTCGGTGCCGCGCAGGTAACCGGTGACGGGCTCTGAACCGTAGCACTGGAACCACACGTCACCACTAACTCTTTCACCCGTGGTGGTTTCCACCTCGAAGCGCCCCAGGGTGCCTGCGGGAGTCGGGGGCAGGTAGGCCAGCGACGCCCCGGCAGTAACCTTGATGCCAAGCTCAGCAACCTGATCCTGGATCAAGGTGCGGAACTCAGGGGTGAACCCGGGGGAACCCAATAGTTCGTCCTTGACCTCAATGATCTCGATCTCTAGGTTCGGGAAGACCTCACGGAGCTCACCCGCCAGCTCTAGACCAACGGTTCCACCGCCGACAATGACCGCCTTCTCAGCGGTACTAAGCCCCGCGCGCAACTCACGGAGCCGGTGCTTAGCAATTGCGCTCTGCCCGGTGATGTGCTTCGCCGGGAAGGGGTAGGTTGACCCTGTGGCTAGAACGATATAGTCAGCTTCCATCGGTTCGTGGCCGTAGAGGTGAACCGTGTTCCCATCCACGCGAGAAACGTTGCCATTGATGACCTTGCCCTTGGAGAGCAGGTAGGAGTAGGGCATAAAGATCGCCTGCTCCCACACATCATCTACGGCAGCGCGGAGGGCCGCTGCATGGTGTACAAAGCGATCATTCCTATCGATGAGGACGACATCCGCCACCGGATCGAGTCCCTTTGCAACGGTGATTCCACCGTATCCGCCACCAATTACGATTACTCGAGCCACGTTCGGCCCCTTCCGCATCTAGCCATCTGTCACACCGGGCACTGCCTGATGAGTCGCAACAAGCTTACTTGCTTACTGCAAACCCCGGCGGCGGGTTACAGCCGCGCCCTCTGGTTTCCGGCCTCTAACTGCCACAAATGATGCCAGAGGGTCGCGGGAGTTTCCCCGACTGAGTAGTTGGTCCTGTAGCAGACGTCCGGCCTGGCGATTAAAGCCGCCATCAGGTCGTCCGTCCTCATTCGTCAACGACTGCTCCTCAAACCATTCCTCAAGTTCTCCGACCATCGCTTCCGCCCACATGTAAGAGTAATAGGCGGCGTCGTATCCACCGGCGAAGGTATGCGCAAAGTAGGGGGTGCGGTAGCGCGGCACGACCAGGTCATGGGCTCCCCCACCAGCTGCGAGAGCAGTCTTCTCGAATGTCTCGACGTCCTCGACAGCCTCCGGTAGGTCCGACTCATTCCTGTGCCAGTAGTGGTCGATGAGGGCCGCTTGCACGTACTCCAAGGTCGAGAAGGCCTGGCCGAAGTACTTCGACTTTGAGAGTTTCTCGACGACATGGTCGGGAAGTCCTTCACCGGTTTGGTAGTGGCGCGCATAGTTGGCGAGGACCTCGGGGTGGTAGGCCCACATTTCGTTGAGTTGACTGGGCAGTTCAACGAAGTCATTAGGTACCTCGGTGCCTGCCGTCGACTCGTAGTAGGTCTGTGTCAGCAAACCGTGGAGGGCGTGACCGAACTCGTGGAAGCAGGTTTCAACGCTATCCCAGGTGAGCAGGGTTGGCCTGCCTGCCTCCGGCTTCTCAAAGTTGGCATCGTTGGTGATGATGGGCAGATTTCCGGTGCGTGCGCAACCGGCCTGGATCTCACTCATCCAGGCTCCGCCGCTCTTACCAGGGCGGGTGTACCAGTCGGCCATGAACAGGCCCCTGGGAAGTCCGTTTTCGTCGAAGACCTCATAGGTCTCCACGTCCTCGGTCCACCCGCGGATCTCTGGACGAGGACGGAAGGTCAGACCATAGAGGCGCTCCGCAGCAAAGAAAAGACCGTCTTTGACGACCCGGTCCAGCTCGAAGTACTCGGACAGCTTATCGGCGTCCATCCCCAGGAGGTCACCGCGTGCCTTGTCCTCGAAGTAAACCCAGTCCTCTGGCCCGAGGTCAAAACCCTCCGCCTGAGCCAGTTTCTCGTAAGCCACCCGTTCCTGATCCAGGTTCCTGATAGCGGCTTCGCCAACGGTACGCAGCAGGTCGAGCGCCTCCGGTGGTCCGGGGACCGTCTGATCATCCATGGCAAGCGACGCATGGTCGGCAAACCCGAGTAACTCTGCACGCTTCTGGCGCAACCCGACCAGTTCAACAATCAGGGGGCGCGTGTCAAGATCGGGATCTCCGCCGAAACCTCGGGTAATGGAGTCATGAAGTGCCCGTCCCCGGGTCACATGGTCGTCCAGGCTGGCGATCATCGGGGGCTGGGAGTAGTTCATGACGGGGATCCGCCAGCCATCTGCCGTTTCGCGAGCCTTCTCCACCGCACTCTGGATGCGCTCTTCACTCAAGCCAGCCAGTTCAGTTGTATCTGAGCCAGCCGTGTGGGTTCTGTCCAGTTGTGCCGTTATCTTGGCATCCACCTGCGCCTGGATCGAAGCGATTTTGCCGTTGAGTTCTCGAAGACGTGTCTGACCGTCCTCGTCAAGGGCGACACCGCTACGCTCAAACGCGCGTACGGTGTCGCTGACCAACCAGGCGGTCTCCTCGTCGAGGTCTGGAAGCTTGGAGACTTCCAGGTACCTCTCATAGATCGACTTGTTCATCCAGAAGTCATCGCTGTGGGCCGAAAAGAGAGGAGCGAACTTCTCATAGAGAGCATCGAGCTCGGGCCCACCGACCGATGAAAGCAACACGTAGAAAACGGTCTCTGCACGTCCAAGAACTCCGCCCGCCGCATCAACGGCCACAACCGTGTTGATCACGCTGGCGGGTTCCGGGTTTTCTGCGATAGCCCGCCATTCTTCTCTCTCCTGAGCCATGCCCAGGTTGAGCCCCTCTTCGATATCGGCCAGCGTGATTGCTGCGAAGTCCGGAACACCAAAGGGAAGTTCGGATGGGTGAAGCAGTGGATTAGTCACGTTCTTTTAGTCCTCAATCTGGTTGTTTTCAACGTCTGGTTCGGGCCCGTCCTCGATCGTCCCCAGCACTTCGGCAATCTTTGGCTCCCGGAAGTTCGGGCCCTTGAGAATCTTTCCGTCCTCCCGGCGCTTGACCGAGCCATCGGGCATGAGCTTGGAGAGATTAGAGGAATGGACTTCCGCCAAGACTCGGTCGAGGTCGATCCCGGCTTCCAGTGCCATGCCATAGATGACATAGGTGAGGTCGGCGAGCGCATCAGCCGCCTCAACTACGTCTCGCACCCCCTCATCGGGAAGGTTCGCGAAAGTATCGGAAAGGATCTCCCCAGCTCGCGGCCCGTAGACGGCCTCGACCAACTCTGTGACCTCCTCTTCAATGAGGGACATCCTCATTTGAAGACGGTCGAAGTCAAGTGTTGCTTCCTGGCCGTCCTCAACCCGATTAGGCATGCCATAAACCGCGTGGAACTCAGCCACCAGGTCACCGGGGCGATCCCCCGGAAGAACTTCAGCGGGGGGAACTGCGGGGAACCCTGCCATGTCGATATCTCCAACCAGTCGATTCCAGTCAGACTTCACAATGGCAGACTGCCACTGGCTGACGATGTGCCCTTTCTTGTCCTCAACCCGCCTGACACCTTCGGGGATAAAGCCACAGTTGCGCGCGATACGCCGGGAGGCTTCGTTACCGACCTCGGCAATATGCAGGACACGCGCCACCCCCAGTTGCTCAAACGCAGCGCGAAGAACCAGGCGGCAGGCCTCGGTCATGTACCCGTTACCCTCGGAATCACCGTGTATCCAGAAGCCGACCTCCCGGTCAGTCCCCGAGATTCGCAGGTCAATCACACCGGCGAGCTGACCTTTGGAACCGTCGTCCTGAACGGGGTAGATCCCCCAGACGGGTTGACCCGACGCCCAGGAACTAGGCACAAAGGTGCCCGTAAACTCGGCGGCCATCTCCTCGGTGTAACGCCCTGCCGCCCAGGGCAACCAGCGCTTAAATCGTTCGGACTGAGCGGCGGTGTAAACGCGCTCTGTGTCCGCGGGAAGGACGGGGGCGAGCACGAGGCGTTCCGAGAGGAGCACAACCAGATGCGCCAACTCCGCGGGTATCTGCACCCCTTCATACTCGGTTGGCAGCTGGTTCTGCGCAGACATCTGGTTCACTTTGGCTCCAAAACATTGCGGTCGGTATCTTGCCGAAGCCTAACAAGTTTGGGAGCGAACCCAGTCATACCTAACGGGTTGCTCTAGGACATAGCCCAGACGATCGCCACCGCCACAATGACAACGATGATTAGTCCAACAGCAGTCCAGCGCCAGTTCCGTGGGTCGGTAGGAAAACTGGGGTCCCGGCTCGGAGGGGTAGCTTCCTCTGCCTTCTGCTCCATCTTTTCCCCAAAACTGACCTCATCATCACGGGGCTCATGCGTTTCCATGCTTCCTCCCAGCTCTTCGGTGAGGCAGCGTTCTGGCTGGAATGGTACTGCTGAAACAGATCGCTGCATGTCATGCCATTAAAGCACCGAAGGTGATGGGTGACACAGCCCCTCACCCCGGGGGAGCCTCGGTACGCTTCGCGGGAAGAAGTTACCCACTCCGGTTGGTCACGAAGCCTTCGCGGAGGAGTTTGCGAAGTACAAGCAGGGCAAAGGTTCCGTGCAGTTTCCACTGGCAGATCCACTTCCGGAAGCTCTCATTCGTCGTGTGATCACGCAGCGGGTGAAGACAGTTGCCTACGGACTACCAAAGATAGGTACCCCGGCCACAGCCGCACTCAAAACTGCGGGGGTGACCAGGCGGAGCCAACTTGGTAACTACACCGAACAGGACCTGCTCGCCCTTCATGGGTTCGGACCCAAGGCACTGCGGATCCTTCGTGAAGCCGGCGTCCACCTGGAACCCTAGGGTGTTGAGGTACTGCACCGGAAGGCTGCGGAAATGAAAATGTCGGGACATCCATCAAGAATGTCCCGACATTTCACACTGTGCGCGGAGGGGGACTTGAACCCCCACCCTCTATACGAGGACTAGCACCTCAAGCTAGCGCGTCTACCTATTCCGCCACCCGCGCAGTGTTGCTACCTTTTGACCTTGGCCTCTTGGAGCGGTTCTAAGTTAACACGACGGACGCGAGAATGGCCAACCAGAAGGGCTTGAAAAGAGGTGGCATGAGTCACCGCGTCAGGTTTCACCGCAAGTTAGCCGTTCTGGGCCCAGGACTGCCGGGCCCATTCCGACCTCAGCAGTGAGTGTTGCCACTGACGTTCCACACCGTGTTCACCGACTGGTTTACGACGGACACCTTCGGGGGCAAAACCGAGAAGGCGTGCCACCTTCCGAGACTGGTGGTTCCCCACCCGCGCGAAGTGCATGATTCGCAGCGCTCCGAGGGTGTTAAATGCAAAGTTAATTGCCAGGTGGTTCGCTAACTGCATCAGACCTCGACCACGGTGGTCCGCCCTCATCCAGTACCCAATTTCCCAGGCGCCCGCCCCGCGATCTCTAAGGTCCAGTACTCCTATGAGGTCCCCTGGCGAACCTTCGAGACAGATCGCCCAGACTGGCAGATTTTGCGCCCAGCTCTTCTCGGCAAACTCACTGAGAAATCGCCCGGCCGAATCACGGGTGTAACCCCCGCTGCGCCAGGGCAGCCACCTCAAGAAAAGGGGGTCATCACACGCCGCCCTAATCTGCTTGAGGTCGGCGATGCCTAGGGGGCGCAGCAGAAGCCCCCTGCCCCGAAGTAATTCTTTCATCGGGTCCAGTCTGGCAGTTTTGCCCGGGTGTCGAGACCAGGTTCCACCAGATCGAAACAGCGCGGGTCGCTGTGACCAACCTCAGTATCAGCAGGTGGGCGCCAAAGGATGCTCTATGTGCATAGTCGCATAATATTCATGAGGTCGGAACCTACTGAGTTACGGATGCCGACACAACTATGAGGAGGAACCCCTTGACGCTAACTGCCGCTGTCGCCGGGGCATCTGGCTATGCCGGAGGTGAGGTTTTACGCTTCCTTTCCGGTCACCCTGATTTTTCAGTCGGGGCTGTCACAGCACATTCAAACGTCGGAGAGTCGGTTGGAACAATTCAACCTCACCTGCGCTCCCTTGCTGACAGAACTTTCGTCGAGACGAGTGCAGGCAACCTGGCGGGCCACGACGTCGTTTTCCTCGCCCTCCCCCACGGCCACTCGGGCGCTCTTGCAGATGAGATCGCGGCTCTCTCGCCCGAGACCCTCCTGGTCGACTGCGGAGCCGATCATCGGCTTCATTCCGCAAGCGCATGGGAGAGCTTCTACGGTGGCGAGTTCCACGCACCTTGGAGCTACGGGGTTCCCGAGCTGCTCGTCAACGGGAAGAAGCAACGTGAGAACCTTCGTTCCACCAAACGCATCGCCGCTCCAGGATGTAATGCATCGACTGTGGCCCTAGCACTCGCACCCGGTGTCACCTCCGGTCTCATCGAGTCCCGTGACATCGTCGCCTCCCTGGCAGTGGGGCCCTCAGGTGCCGGTAAGGCACTGCGTACAAGTCTCTTGGCCTCAGAGATTATGGGCTCGGCCAGCCCGTATGCGGTTGGTGGTGTTCACCGGCATGTTCCAGAGATCGAACAGGCACTCAGTGAGACAAGTGCTTCCCTTCCCCACGTGAGGGTGTCGTTCACGCCCGCTCTCGTCCCCATGTCTCGGGGGATCCTGGCCATCTGCACCGCCCCGATCAAGGCGGGTGTTACCGGGGAGCAGCTGCGCGCGGCATGGGTCGGTGCGTACGAGGACGAGCAGTTCGTTGAGGTTCTTCCTGCCGGTCAGCACCCTTCGACCGGATCGACGTTGGGGGCGAACACCCTGTTGATGAGCGTGACCCTGGATGAGCGGGCCGGAAAGGTTGTGGTGGTGGCCGCCCTCGATAACCTCGCCAAGGGTACGGCGGGAGCCGCCATTCAGTCCGCCAACATTGCCCTGGGCCTTTCCGAGGACGCAGGCCTCACCGTGAATGGAGTTGCACCATGACCGTTACTTTTCCCGGTGGCTTTCGCGCCGCCGGCCTTGCTGTTGGCTTGAAGTCTTCTGGCGCCAACGACCTTGCCATCGTCATCAATGACGGTCCGGAACAGTCGGGAGCCGCTGTTTACACGTCAAACCGAGCCCAGGCTAACCCCATTCGCTGGTCACGTCAGGCACTCGATGCTTCCGGGGGTCAGGTGGCGGCTATCGTCTTGAACTCCGGCGGGGCGAACTGCTTCACGGGTACCTACGGTTATGAGACCACCGTCTTGACGGCTCAGGGTGTCGCAGATCTACTCGAGGTCGATCCATCTGCGGTTCAGGTTTGCTCGACCGGCCTGATTGGTGAGGGTGGCCCGGATTTTCGCGGGCCCATTCTTTCGGCTCTGTCAGACCTTGTTGCCCAGGCTTCGGTTGAAGGTGGCGTTCCTGCCAGTGAAGCAATCCTCACCACTGACACCCACGCGAAAACAGCCACCTACAGCTCGGAGTCCGGCTGGTCGATTGGGGGAATGGCAAAGGGGGCCGGAATGCTGGCTCCCGGTTTGGCGACCATGCTGGTGGTCCTCACCACCGACGCCGTCCTCGACTCTTCCGAGTGTGATGATGTCTTGCGTCAAGCGACTTCGACTAGTTTCGACCGCCTTGATTCTGATGGCTGCATGTCCACTAATGACCAGGTGACGCTGCTGGCTTCGGGAGCGTCAGGGGTTGTCCCTGAACCTCACGAGTTTGCCAGCGCACTGCAGGCCGTCTGTCTCAATCTTGCAATGCAGCTGCTCTCAGATGCAGAGGGCGCCTCCCACGACATTGCTATTGCCGTGACTGGGGCAGGCAGCGTTGAAGATGCCCTCGAGGTCGGTCGTTCGGTTGCCCGCAACAACCTCTTCAAGGCGGCTATCTTCGGGAATGACCCCAACTGGGGACGTGTCCTCGCTGCCATCGGCACGACGGGCGCCCAGTTCGATCCGGACGACGTGGATGTCTCGATGAACGGGGTGCGTGTCTGCTCAAAGGGCGGCCCCGATCAGTCCCGCGACCTGGTTGACCTCAGCCCCCGGGCTGTCGACCTCAGAATCAACCTTCATGTTGGCGAGTCGACAGCCACCATTTGGACCAACGACCTCACCCACGACTACGTCCACGAGAACAGCGCATACTCCTCATGAACTCCATTAAGTACCGCTTCCAGGCCCCGGAAGAAGCCCGCCGTTTCGCCAACACCCTTGTTCAGGCGCTGCCCTGGATGAAGAAACACAGCGGAAAAATCATCGTCATCAAGTTCGGCGGGAACGCCATGGTGAATGAGGAGCTGCAGCAGGCTTTCGCCGAAGATATTGCCTTCCTCCACTATGTCGGCGTGCACCCGGTTGTCGTCCACGGTGGTGGCCCACAGATCTCAGAGATGCTTCAGCGCCTCGGGGTTGAGTCTGAGTTCAAGGCCGGCTTTCGGGTCACGTCCTCGGAGGCTATGAATGTTGTCCGTATGGTCCTGCAGGGTCAGGTCAACCCAGAGATAGTCGCACTCATCAATGAGCACGGCCCGATGGCCATGGGACTAAGCGGTGAGGATGCTGCTATTTTCTCAGCGGAAAAGATGACGGTTGAGGTCGAAGGGCAGACCATCGACCTCGGTCAGGTGGGCGAGGTCGTCGAGGTGCATCCTGAGACAGTTCTCGATCAGCTTGAGGCCGGTCGAGTTCCAGTTATCTCTTCTATTGCTCCCGAGCGAGGTAATGCCGGGACCGCCCTCAACGTCAATGCTGACCTGGCAGCCGCCGCACTAGCCGTGGCTCTCGGGGCAGAAAAGCTGGTTCTACTTACCGATGTTGCGGGCCTCTACTCGGACTGGCCCAACCAGGATTCACTTGTGGCGCAGATTGAAGTTGCCGAGTTGGCGCGCCTTCTCGACTCGTTGGAGTCGGGAATGATCCCGAAGATGCGGGCGTGCCTGGAAGCCGTCGAGGGCGGAGTCCCAACTGCCACTGTGATTGACGGTCGCGTGCCCCATTCGGTGCTTGTCGAGCTGTTCACGGATCAGGGAATCGGAACCGAAGTGAGGGCGCACAGTGAGTAGTCAGGGTCGTGCAGCACAGGTGTTGATGAACAGCTACGGCGAGCCGCAAGCTGAGCTGGTACGCGGCGAAGGTTGCCATGTGTGGGACAGCAGCGGAAAACGCTACCTGGATTTCCTGGCCGGCATTGCCGTCAACGCGCTGGGTCACGCTCATCCTGCCTTCGTCACCGCCATCTCCGAGCAGGCTGCGACACTGGCTCACATTTCTAACTTCTTCGTTTCACCACCCCAGTTGAAACTAGCGGAAACCCTCCTGGATATTTCCGGAGCCCGATCGAGCGGGCGAGTGTTCTTCACGAACTCGGGCGCCGAAGCCAACGAGGCCTCCCTCAAGCTAGCCCGACTCCACGGCACACCGCTGGGCAAGCACACGGTCATCGCCCTGGAAGGCAGTTTCCACGGACGAACTCTCGGTGCTCTGTCACTCACTTCCAACCCCCGGTACCGCGAGCCTTTCGAGCCACTCCCGGCCGGGGTGGCGCGGATCGAACCCACCATCGAAGCACTCGAGGCCGCTCTTGATGAGGACGTTGCTGCACTTTTTCTTGAGCCCATCCAGGGTGAAGCCGGAGTGGTTCCGCTCAGTCATGAGTTCCTGAGGCGCGCTCGGGAGCTTACCTCCCAGGTTGGCGCTCTCCTGGTGGTTGATGAGGTTCAGACCGGCATCGCAAGAACCGGATCGTGGTTTGGATTTCAGGACTCTGGGATCACCCCGGACATCATCACCGTTGCTAAAGGCCTTGGCGGTGGGTTCCCGATTGGGGCGTGCATTGCCTACGGCGAAGCTGCCGCCCTTTTCTACCCCGGGGCTCACGGCACAACTTTTGGGGGGAACCCGCTCGGTTGCCACGTCTCCCAGGCCGTCCTCGACACCATTGTCGAGCTGGACCTGGCGAGCAATGCTTTACTTCGCGGTGAGCAGATAGCCGCGGCGGTTCTTGCCCTCGATGAACCCCTGGTGAAAGGTGTCCGAGGACGGGGCCTGCTGTTGGGCATTGAGCTGGCGAAGGATGTTGCTCCGGAGGTCGCCGCTGCGGCGCGCGCTGCCGGACTGATTGTGAACAGCCCCAACCCCAGGGTCATCCGCCTTGCCCCGCCGCTCACTGTCGGCGATGAGGAGGTCACGGAGTTTCTCACCTTATTTAGAAAAGCACTCAGGGACGTTTAACCGCCTTCATGGGGGACCTAGAGAACGACACTCCCGGGGACTTTAGGCCGCCTTGAAGGGACCTTACTCACACACCCTGAGGCCTTGGGCCTAGCCCCCGCGGCTTCTGAAATCCTGCAAGAACGTTGAAATCTCGGGGATTTTGGCCGGAGGCCAGTCGACCCTTGGTAACAGTTTGGTGTCCTTTAGGACTTTTGGCTCGTAAAACACCTTTACCGTCTCGGCAAATTCTCTATTCTTTTACTGACCTAGTAATCAGCCATCGGCGCCAGCCGAGAAGCACCGTTTCCGTAAAGGGATAAAAATGTCGCAAGAGTCGACCACCTCCACCAACCCCGGCGTGTACCGCACCGTCGTCGCATGGATCATGATCGTCGTTGGCGCTCTCATGATGATCGGCGGCGTTGTCGCCTGGTTCGCAGTCTCCGCAAACCTCCGTGTTGAGCACATGACCGTTCCGGATGATGCCTCAATGAGCCAGGGTGCAACCGTTGCAGGCCCGATCTCCGCCTGGGCTATGCAGGGAGTCATCCATAAGCATGCCCTCGGCGCAACCGATGGCCTCACCTACGCAGAGCTCGGTGACGCTGTCAACGAAGCCAAGGCTGAGTTCGGTGATGATTCACCTGAGGCTGCTCAGGCTCAGGGCATGCGCACCACCGCCATGAACGCTTCGTTCCTGCGTGCCTCCCTGTTCACCTCAATCCTTGCATTCGGTGTTTCGGCACTAGCAACCGGCACCGGCCTGATGGGTGTGCTTGGTGGCACCGTGCTGCTCCCCCGTCGCAAGAACTAGTTTCTGGTCTGCCGGTGACCTAACGGTCTCCGAGGGATAGCATTTGCCCGGTCGACTTTTGTCGGCCGGGCTTCTGCTTTAAGCCACTCGATTTCAGGGGGGAGGAGGACATGAAACGTCTCATTGCTGTCGACCTGGCGCGTTTCCTCGCCCTGGTCGGGATGATAGCCGCACACCTACTTCCCACTGCTCGTAGTGGCGGGTGGGTTGACTACCTGACCTCGGGTTTCCCATCAACCCTTTTCGCCGTGCTGGGTGGCTTCGGAGTTGTCTTCTCCACCAGGCGCTACCTTGCCGAGGGGCTCAAAGTACCCGCGATCGTGTCCGGCCTGGTACGCGGAGGTAGCGTTGCCCTGATCGGTGTCCTCATGGGCTTCCTACCAGACCACAACATCATCGTTATCCTCGTCTATTACGGGGTGGCGATCATGGTGGCAACCCTGCTCGCCCTCGTCCCCCAGCTACCACTTCTTCTCCTCCTGCTAGGCGCTTCAATCCTGACACCGCTGGTCGCCTTTGAAGTCAAGACTCGGACCACCCAGTCCATCGCGCACGGGATGCTTGACTTCACGACTGTGTCCAGCACGTTGACCACCCTTTTTCTGACGGGGACCTATCCGGTTCTTACCTGGAGTATCTACCTCGGCCTCGGCATCCTGCTGGCTCGCGCCCTAATGACCTCTGTAAGTCCGGTTCGCTCAGCTCTGGTCTCCGGCCTGACTGGTGCCGCCGTGTGGGCACTGGCTGAGACCGTTAGCCGTTTTCGGGCCCACGCACTTTCACTCCAACTTGAGGCCGAAGGGTACGGGACGGCGACGGATATTGTCCGATCCCTCAACCAGAGTGCCTATGGCAGCCCGTTTTTCGGGGGGTGGGATGCCCTGCTTGTTGCCAGCCCCCACTCGGGTTCTACGGCTGACATCCTCAAGACCGGCGGTGCTGCAGTCCTGGTGATCTGTCTTCTGGTCGTTCTTTTCTCAAGAGCTACTACCACCCCCATACTCCTTCGCCCCCTCGCCAAGGTTGGCGCCACCCCCCTCACCTCGTACGTCCTCCACATCACGATGACTGCCTTCATAATTCTCTGGACCGGGCTTCCCCTAGACGCGTTGGGGTGGATGCGAACCTATGAGATCCTGGCGGTCTCCTTCTGGTGGCAGCTGGCTGTTCTGCTGCTCCTGGGGACCAGTTTGAGCATCTCAGGAAAGCGGGGCCCACTGGAGACCCTGGTTTCCTGGGCCGCCCGTTCTGCTGCCAGACAGGTCCCACCCACGCAACCCGAAGATGCTTCAACCAGGATTTGACCTGGACATTGCAGTTCGGTTTCAAGGCTGGTGAAGCCTACTTTTCGGGGTGACTTGGCCCTACCGTGAGCACATGAAAACAAGGACTTCTCTGCGCCCACTGGTCACCGTGCTAGCCATCGTGTCCCTTGGGGTTGCGGGTTGCTCGGGCGGAACTGGGTACAACTCTTCTGTAGAAAGTATGGCCGCTTCTGACGGCGGAATGGTTTCCGCAGACTACGCAGCCGGTTCGGACATAGAAATGGGCGCGGCCGAGGACATGAAACCGCAGGTTGGTTCCTCAATCATCGTCTCGGGGGATGCAACAGTCATCACTCCTGATCCTCGAGGTAAGGCCGCTGAGTTTAGTGAACAGGTCCTGGCTCTCGGAGGGCGCATCGACTCAAGCTCGTCCTCGGACTTCCAGAACCAGCCCTTTGCCTCGGTGTCGGCAGCAGTTCCCGCAGAACGCTTCGATGAGGTGTTATCTTCACTCGACAGTCTCGGACGCGTAGAGAACTCTTCCGTCTACAACCAGGATGTCACCCAGCAGGTGACAGACCTGGATGCTCGAATCGCGGTCCTCGAGGACTCGCTAGACCGGCTCAAGGCACTGATGGAGCAGGCGACGACAGTCGAAGAGTTGATTGCCGCTGAGAATGGACTGACGCAACGACAGGCAGAACTGGACTCCCTCAATGCCCAACTTGAATGGCTCTCCGGCCAGGTTGAAATGTCTAACCTCTACGTCAACTTCTCAACCGAGGTCGACTCATCGGGGTTCTCCTTTGAGAAGGCCTGGCAGTTCATCCTCAAATCGTTTGAAGTTATTGGCTACGCACTCCTGATCGCACTCCCCTGGGTCATCCTCATCCTTTTGATTACCGCTGTGGTTCGCGTAATTCTGGCAAGGCGGCGCAACCAGAAACACGCGGGGTTCACCATTGACACAGATACGACGACGCCTGAAAAAGAGGGAGGGGACTCCCAAGGCGAGTAGGTCGAAACCCGACTAGGGATGGGCCTTGCGGTCGAGGTGCCCGAAAGCATCAACGATCTGGTCGATATGCGCATCCGTCAGGTCATCAAGCAGTAGCTGGCGAACGGTTGCCTGGTGAATCCTTGAAGCATGCTCGGTGGCTTCAACCCCCGCGTCGGTGAGCGCGGCGACGTAACCGCGCCTGTCGGTACCGCTGGGTTTCTTGTTTACCCAGCCGGCCTTAATAAGACCCCCCACCAGGTAGGTCAATCGTGAGGGGATAAATCCGAGGCGTTCAGCAAGCTCACCCATCCTCATCTGACGCCCCTCGCTTTCATAGAGCATCAGAAGAATATTGTAGTCCGAAAGGGACATGTTTGCCCCGGTTTTCAGCTGGGTCTCAAGTGAGCCCTGAAGCCGGGTACTGGCCTCGAAAAAGACGCGCCAAGCCAAGGAGCGTTTGTTATCGCGCTCCTCGATTCCATTTGCCGCATCCTGTGCCACAGTTACGCAAGCCCTTCCGCAACACTATGGTTAGCCTGTTCGCCCATCACAGCACACATTCTACGCCGAACACGAGATGTCCCCGTGTTATCTACTACCTAATGGGAAGGGGTGGCTTAGGTCTGCAGTTCCGCAGACTCTCCACGCAGACAGCGAGGCCAGTTGGTGTCAGATCGGCAAGAGTGCAGGTTGAGAACTACACTAGTGGTCTCAGTCAATTTCTGAAAAGGAGGGCCTATGACCGGCCAAACCAAGCCGCGCAAAGCCATTTACAGCTCTCCGAAAAGTCAGCGCTATCTGGGGCGTAATCAGGCACCTGCCAACCCTGCGACCAAAGAGTCACGGGTTGATGTTCCCCGCTGGCTGCTGAGCGCCGGAGTTGGCGCCTGGTCAGCGATCGGTATCACCCTCGTCATCGCCGGAATCGTCTTCGGGACCTCCAAGATCGCGGCTGTTTTCATTGCGGTCTTTGTCGCCCTCGTCCTTACTGGCCTGCTCAATCCGATTGTGAATCGGATGAGCAAGCACATGCCCAGGGGTCTGGCGGTAGCGCTGTCGCTGTTCGGCACACTCCTCATCTTTGGTGGCCTGTTAACATTCGTCGTCACCTCGGTGGCCGGCCAGTGGCAGAAGCTCGCAAAACAGCTTTCCCACGGCCTCGACATGATTATCGACTTCATCGACCGTTCCCCATTCAGCGTCAACCTGACCAGCGACCAGGTTTATACCTGGCTCAACTCGATGATCGAGAAGGGGCAGCATTACCTTGCGGCGAACTGGCAACGGCTGGCAACTACAGCCCTGTCGAATGCCGGTGGAGTTGCCCTAGCGATCACAGCTTTCGCCCTGGCAATCTTTATAACTATCTTCTTCCTGCTCCAGGGTTCCCAAATGTGGCGCTGGTTCCTCAACCTTCTTCCCACTGATCGACGCGGTCAGTGGAATCACGCCGCACAGGCTGGCTGGACAACGTTCGCGGGGTACGGTCGTGGCACCATCATCATCGCCTTCATCGACGGCATCTTGGCATGGGTCTTCCTCGAAGTTCTCGGGGTGCCACTGGCACCGGCGCTAGCCGTCCTCGTCATGATCGGCGCCCTGATCCCAATGGTTGGTGCACCCGCGGCAATGGTCTTAGCCATGATCGTTGCCCTGGCTACGGAAGGTGTAATGAAGGCAGCCGTGGTTGGTATAGGCATCGCCCTCATCGGACAGTTTGAAGGACACATTCTTCAGCCGCTAATTATGGGCAAGCAGGTCCGTCTGCACCCGGTTGTTGTTGCTATCGGCGTCATGGCTGGAACGCTTGTCGGCGGCCTTCTTGGGGCAATCATCGCTATCCCGATCATCGCAGTGATCTGGTCGGTGTTCTCTTCGCTCTACCACCGCGACCCGCCGATCGTCGGAAACCTGCCCGATATGCCCCCGCCTCAGGTGGGTCCCCCACCCGGAAAAAAGAAGGCCAAGGGCGACGGGGTCTACGTCTTCTTTAAGGAACTTCGCGCTAAGCCGGGCACCCGCAAGAAGTTCATTCCCACGCCTGGGGCCAAGGCGGCTGCGCGACCGGATGAGACGGCTTAGCAGACCTACCGGAAGTCCCTCGAGGTTGTTCGAGTTGGCACACGGAGCGCCTCGATGCGGTCGGCCACCAAGGCAACCGCACCGTCCCCCTTCTCAACTCGACCACTGATAACCATCGCCTGCGCCTCAAGTGCAACACTGCGGTAGCGACGCCATAACCCCTTGGAGCAAATAACATTACCGAGGCCGGTTTCGTCCTCCAGTGAGAGGAAAGTCGTTCCGCGTGCGGTCATGGGACGCTGCCGGTGGGTGACGACACCGGCAATAGTAATCCGGCGATCCAGGGGGGCATCCGGAAGCTTGTTCAGAGGCACAACCCCACGCCGGTTCAGCTGTTCCCGAACCGTCTCTACAGGGTGCAGTCCAACCGACAGTCCCATGCCCCGATAGTCGGCCTCCAACTCTTCCGTAACCGACATCCTCGGAAGGTGTGGGGCCTGAGCACCCACCTCAGTCCCCGGGAGAAATGGCTGGTGCCAGTCACCCACTCCAAGCACCCCGGCTGCCCACAGTCCCTCCCGTCGAGTTATGCCAAGGTCATCGAGGGCACCCGCTGCCGCGAGCTTCTCGACTTGGAGTCGGCTCAGACGTGCCCGCGCCGCCAGATCTGCCACATCTACGAAAGGCCCATCCGCTCGGGCAGCAACAACTTGCTTGGCTCCAACACCGAGTCCCCTCACGGTTTCTAACCCCAGACGCACCTCGAGGTCACTGCGCGCATCAACTAGGTGATGGGGCTTGCTGACCGGAGATTGCTCCCCTGCGGGCACGGCGCGCGGGGTAGAGACAACCTCCGAGAAAAGCACGCTTGGGGGCGCCACGTTTACCCCGTGTCGGCGGGCGTCCTCGACCAGTGAAGCAGGCGAGTAAAACCCCATGGGCTGGCTTGCCAGAATCGAAGCATAGAAGTGTTCCGGATGATGCACCTTGAGCCACGCGGAAGCATAGACAAGGTAGGCAAAAGAAAATGCGTGCGACTCAGGAAAACCAAACTCAGCAAAACCCCGCAGCTGCTCAAATACCTTCTCCCGGATCGTCTCCGGCACCCCTTTAGCCGCCATCCCCGCGAAAAGGGCAGGTTTTAGAGTTTGCATACGCTCAGCAGAACGCTTGGCGCCAATGGCACGGCGCAACTCATCAGCCTGCGCCGGGGTGAAGCCCGCTACCTCCACCGCTATCTGCATGAGCTGCTCCTGAAACAGCGGAACCCCCAGCGTCTTCTTGAGCGCATTCTCCATCAGAGGGTGCAGGTAGGTGACTTCTTCACGACCATTCCTCCGGTTGAGGTAGGGGTTCACCGCCCTGCCCTGGATTGGGCCGGGACGAATCAGCGCCACCTCGATGACAATGTCGTAGAACTTCCGTGGCTTGAGGCGCGGCAACGTGTTCATCTGCCCGCGCGATTCAACCTGAAAGACACCGACTGTATCCGCGGCACACAGCAGATCGTAGACGCGGGGATCTTCGGGGGGAAGATTGTAGAGGTCGAGGGGACGCCCATTGCGTTTGACCCCGGCTTCTTCGAGCCAGTTGAAAGAGCGCCGCAACGCCGTTAACATTCCTAAGCCGAGAAGATCGAACTTAACCAGTCCTGCTTCGGCACAGTCCTCTTTATCCCACTGCAGGACCGAACGTTTCTCCATTGCCCCCCATCTAACCGGGCAGATTTCTGACACCGGGGTGCGGGTCAGAACCATGCCTCCGGGGTGGATTCCCATGTGTCGCGGCAGCTTCTGTAAAGCATGGGCCATTTCCAGGACAGCGGGGGGTGCGCCAACCTCTCCCCCTCCCCGCCCCGACTGCTTCGACCACCGCTTAACCTGACCCTCTGGAAACCCGAATGCTCTGGCTGCATCCCTCACCGCAGACTTCGGACGGTAGGTAATGGTGTTGGCGACCAGGGCCGCATTGTGGCGACCGTAGCGGTTATAGACATACTGGATAACCCGCTCCCGTTCTTTCGCCTCGATGTCGAGGTCGATGTCGGGTGCACCCGACCTCTCTGGAGAGAGGAACCGTTCAAAAAGCATCCTGTGCTGAACCGCATCGACCGCTGTGATGGAAAGGGCGTAACAGACAGCTGAGTTGGCAGCTGAACCACGTCCCTGACAGAGGATTCCACTTCGGCTGCAGAAGTCAACAATGTCCTTGACGATTAGGAAGTACCCCGGGAAGCCAAGCTGCTCAATGATGTCAAGTTCGTAGTCGATCTGTTTCCAAGCCTTCGGAGAGTGCTCTCTTGTCCCGTAGCGCTCCAGAGCCCCCCGATAGGTAAGGTGCCGCAACCAGGTCTCCTCGCTCTCTCCCTCCGGGACCGGATAGTGAGGGAGTCCCGGTTCAAGAATACGGAAGTCAAAGTTGAACTGACCTGCGAGATAACCAGCATTCGCCACTGCCTCGGGGTGGCGGTGGTGCAGAACTAACATCTCTTCGTGTGACCGTAGAAAGGTCCGCCAAGCGGGAAGATAGGGCTCGGCCTGAGCCAGCGGAACATTGAGGCGAGTGGCACTAAGAACATCCGCAAGCGGCTGCCCCTCCGGTCTAGCGGTGCGAACCGCACCGGTAGCAACAAGGGGCAACCCCCTCTTTTGCGCCAGGGTGAACAGGGCATCAGACAGTGCTGCCGGATCATGCTGCTGCAGGCTGGCTTCCACCCCGACCCGGTCCGGCCCCACGGTATCGATCAGCTGGTCAAGTAGCCGTTCAGCGCCGACCATTCCCCCTGCCGTGAGGGCCTGCCGTAGTGGGCCGTGGGAGGTACCTGTGAGAAGAAAGATGTCTGTGCTGAATCGGTGAATTTCCTCTAGGCTCAGCGATGCCTCACGTCGCCCTTCCACCTGGAGAAAATGGGAGCTAAGCAGACTGCTAAGGGTTCGGTAACCATCCTGGGAAGTGGCTAGGACGGGGAGACGCACCCGGGGTGTTGTGAACTGCAAGGCTCTCTTCCCATCGGGCTGGAGAGGTCGTCCTTCAAGAGAGAGTAAGAGGGAATCAAGCGTTAGTTCTGTTCCATAGACGATGGGCATACCTGTCTGGCGACCGGCTTGTGCAGTTTGGACTGCAGAGTACATTCCATCCACATCGAGGATAGAGATTCCCGTCAGCCCCAGCTGTTGAGCCTGCTGAACTAGGGCAAGGGGGGTGTCTGTTCCCTCTAGGAATGTGAATGCACTGTGTGCGTGTAGTTCCGCGTATCCTCGATCTTTCACCCCACCATTCTATCGAACATATGTTCGATGAGATTGTGCGGAAATGTCACGTTGGTTCGCACGGTTTGGTCTTTTGCCCGAGCAGTTACCCGAATGAACCGCCCGATTCTTCGAGGTAGCAGGAAGCGCAGAGGGATTCGTAGCTAACCCCGGCCCCGTCAATGGAGATCTGATCACCTGCGAAGATGAACCGCCCATCCACTTGACGCCCGTTAAGGATGGCCTTCTTACCGCAGCGGCAAATGGTCTTTAGCTCTTCCAGTGTGTTCGCAAGGGCTAGAAGCCGCTGTGACCCGGGAAAGATATGGGTCTGAAAATCAGTTCGCAGCCCGTAGGTGAGAACGGGAACCCCATCAAGAGTGGCGATGCGTTGCAGGTCCTCAACCTGCTCTCCGGTGAGGAACTGAGCCTCATCTACCAGCAGTGCTGCAACGGGAGGCAGATTGTCAACAGTGGCAACCAGGGCGTCGGGATCGTAGCCGCGCGCATGGCGAGCAAACAGTTCCCGAACATCATCCTGGGGGGTAATAAGGAAATCAACCTCCCGGGCAACTCCCAGCCTGGAGATAATCTGCGCGTCCCCCTTGGTATCCACGGCCGGCTTGGCCAGCAGGACCCGCTGGCCTCGTTCCTCGTAGTTGTAGGCCACCTGCAGCAGCGCAGTTGACTTACCCGAGTTCATTGCTCCGTAGCGAAAGTACAGTTTTGCCATCTTCCCTCCCGTGGTGAGTTTAGCGATGGATTTCGGTGGTGGCATACACGCCCTCAACCCACCATTCAGGCCCCCGCTGTACGAGGAGCAGATCCGAGGCCCCGGTTCGTGAAACTCTCAGATAGCAGCGCGGGGCATGGGCTTTATTTTCGGGACTCCACCACCGTCCTCGAACCATCCATAATCCCCTGGTCTCGGAAAGGGGGTGGTTGCCCGAAGGGAGCTCTGGATGATCTGTGCTGAGAATCAGATAGCGGGGACTTCCATTGAGAAACCCCCTGCGATTCACCCAGACTCGCCCGGTTGTCCCCTCTCTTCTTTCCCCCATGAGAAGGGCCGAGGGCGGTTTCTCAAAGAGGATAATCGGCGGGGAGGCAACCGCCCCTTCCCATGGCCCACTGCGCGGGGGCAGATCTTCCACTTCCGTACCCCAGGACTGGAACAGGCTTCGAGAACGAGGATCAAACCCACCGTGGATGATGGGAAGAACCGCCGCCTCTTCGCCCAGCATCGCCTGTACCTCTTCAACCGCAAGTCCCGCCTTACGCCGGGACTGACTTCCACCCCAGAGGGGGTCCAGTTCAGGTATCTGCGCCGGATAGAGGGCTGCCACTCTAATCCAGCGCAGGGCGTTGTCGTCTGCGGACCCCTCGAGAGCTGAGGAAGCATCCGACATTCCCCTGAGCTGCCAGGTGATTCTTTTCCCCACCTGTGAGGAAGACATGGCATCGAGGAGTGTCCAGGTTCGTTCGGAGACCACCCCACCACTGCGTTCAATGGAGATACGAACCGTTGAGGAGTAGAGCCCCCTTTGAACGAGAAGATCCGAAAGGCTGTTGGCAGCGCGCCGAACCGCAAACAGAGCCTGCTCAACAGACAGGGCCGGCGGATCCACTTCCACCTCAACCCCCACCTCTCCCACACTTCGTGAGACTGTCTGAGCCAACTCGCCCTCTCCGGTGGCAACGCGCCACAGCGCCTGCCCACTGGCTCCGAACCGTGTCAGTAGAGAGGCGCCCCCGAGTTCACGCAGCTGACCCACCGTATGAACACCAAGTGCGGCCAGGGTGGGAAGTTCTTTCCCCACCTCCCGTCTTTGACGGGGAGGAAGATCTTCCACCAGCTGCTGAAGCTGTTGGCGACCTAGAAAACGCTCCGTTTCAGATGGGGGAACAATGACACCCTGGCGCGCTGCGAGCAGGGCACCCGCAAGCGAGTCCGCAATCCCCACCTGGCACTCAGCCCCTGTTTGTAGCGCCACCTGTTCAGCAAGCTCAGACGCCAACTCTCCCTCACCTCCGGCCCACTTTGCAGGCCCCCGAGCCAGTGCGAATGCCAAACCGGGCTTCACAGCCACCACACCGGGTGCGAAGTCGTCAAAGACCTGCAGGATCACCTCGAAGGCAGCGCTCTCACGTTCATCGTCCGGGGGAAAAATCAGGAGGCCGGGGCAGTTGTACTGAGCCATCACCTGCCTCATCCCCACCCTGACTCCGAGGCGGAACGCAGAGGGGGTGACCACCGTGACGTGTCCGCGACGAACCACCGCTGCGGGAGCCCCCACGGGTACATCAACGACCAGGGCATTGAGTTCCCAGTTGGGGACCCACAGGGCCACGTATCGAGGCAGTTTTGCCCCTCTACTCCCCATCAGGAAGCCTCTTTTCTGTACCTCAACAGCGGATTCTCTACCACCGGTCTGTCCTCTAGATGGTCGGTGAGTGGGAGACTGACGGTCATCCAGGGGCGCATGGTCAAAATGGTGGCCCCGACGGTACGAGCCCTGGCAGCCAGGGCCCTCTGATGGCGGGGGTCCACCCCAACGTTGCCAACAACAACGATCGAAAAACCCTCAAGGAGACTGCCAATAACCTTGACCCCCTGCTCCCCCACAGAGCGGATAAGCACAATGCGGCTGAGATCAACCCCGAGTTCTTCAACCCCCTCCCAGGAGACATCACGCAGATCAACCACAGCCACAAACTGTTCGGGCCTAATCATCCGTGCCAGAGCCCGGGCCGCCCCTTCAATGGTTCCGTCCAGGTGGTAAACCCCCCGGCCCGAAGCTTCCCTCCCCCGGATCTTTTCAGGCGCGGGCACAACTTCCTGGCGTGCTTCAACCCGGGCTAAAACAGCCCTGGCCTGACGCAATCTGTCTTCTTGCTGCGCAAAGAGACCTGCCATAATCCACCCCCGACTCGAACATATGTTCGATCATAAAGGTCTGCTCCGACATCTGCGAGCCCCACCTCAATCCCGTTGACTACGTCAAATCTCACCGTGAGAATCGACGCTGAAACTACGCTCTTTCCCGCCGAGGTGAAACAATGGCGCGGTGCTTCACATTGCTTTCTTCGAGCCCCGCATCCCCGGCAACACCGGTGCTGCTATCCGTCTAGCGGCCTGCACCGGAGCCATGCTGCACCTGGTCGAACCCCTCGGCTTCGACATGGAGGACACCAAGTTACGCAGGGCCGGACTGGACTATCACGACCTAGCACACGTGAAGACACACCCCGATCTCGATTCTCTCCTCGCAGAGATACCGGGTCGCATCTGGGCTTTCACCGGACGAACCAACCGCACCTACACCGAGGTTGAGTATGCGGACGGGGACTGCCTTCTCTTCGGTGCTGAACCGGACGGCCTCCCGCAGTGGGTCATGGATGACCCCCGCCTGACGGCCCTCATTCGTATAAATATGGTCGGGGGAGCCCGTTCACTAAACCTGGCTAACGCGGCATCTATCGTCACCTATGAGGCGTGGCGCCAACTGGGATTCAACGGCGGAAACTAGCCGGTACCGCCCTCGGTAATCTCCCGGTCACGCCACGGGGCACGCTCAATCCCTTCGGCAATCTCAACAATGCGCCTCGGGTTTGACCACCACAGCCAGACGATGCCCACGGCGGGAAGAATCAGGCTGACAAACCAGGCGTGAACCCCGAAATCAGTCCACGGGGACCAAACCGAGGCGGATCTAAGTCCCAGCAGTCCCGTCAGCACGGGTCCCCCGAGCGCGGCACTCACGCTCACCCACGCCACCTTGCGCATCCTGCGCCCGTTATGGGTGAGCCCAATGGCAGCCAGCAGGTAGATGATCCCCGCCAAAAGAGTCACCAGCGGAACCCCGGCATCCCCGGAAGTGTCCACGAACAGCTGGGTCACCGCAACCACCGAAAGGGCGACCCCGGCAATCCAGAAGGCAGCCATAACCAGGCGACCTAGACCAAGTGACGCCCCCCGCTCATCTCGTAGCGCGGCAGCGGAGCCCTCGGTCGGGGTGGGGGCCTGAAAACTCATCTTCTCAGTCTACTTAGTGACGATGCGGGCTAGGAGCGAGTGGGAAATTCATTCACAGCACAATCCTGGGACCCCTGTCCTAGAAGAACGTGGCAGGTCTTGCACCCTCTCCCCTACGCCAGCGCGCTTCCACATGTGACAATAGAGAGGTACAACCACGGCGGTTGAAGGTTGAAGTCAAGGAGTTGAGGACACTTGAGTGAAGCAGACTACGACATTGTCATACTAGGCGCCGGTTCCGGAGGTTACGCAGCAGCGCTGCGCGCCGGACAGCTGGGGCTTAGGGTCGCGTTGATCGAAGGGGACAAGGTCGGTGGCACATGCCTGCACCGTGGCTGCATCCCCACCAAGGCTTACCTGCACGTAGCAGAGACTGCAGACGCGATTCGTGACGCTGGCCCCATCGGTATCGATGCCAGCCTGAACGGAATCGACATGGTCAAGGTTGGCGAGTACCGCGACAACATTGTCAACAAGCTCTACCGGGGTGTTGAGGGCCTACTAGCCTCCCGCAAGGTTGAAGTAATCAAGGGGTGGGGCCGCGTCACCAGCCCGAACACCATTGAGGTGAACGGCAAGACCATCACGGGCAAGAACCTTATTCTTGCCACCGGCTCGTACTCACGCACTCTCCCTTCGCTACCAATCGAAGGCCGCGTCATCACCTCCGAGCAGGCCCTGCAGATGGAGTGGATCCCGAAGCACGCGATCATCCTCGGTGGCGGCGTAATCGGTTCTGAGTTTGCCTCCGCTTGGAAGTCCTTCGGAGCTGATGTGACCATCGTTGAGGGCCTTCCCCACCTGGTTCCAAACGAGGACGAGGTCATTTCGAAGACCCTGGAACGCGCCTTCCGTAAGCGTGGTATCAAGTACCACCTCAACTCTCGTTTCGCGGGTGTCACCCAGGATGAGAATGGCGTGCACGTCTCGACTGAAGACGGTAAGACCATTGATGGCGACCTCCTTCTCGTTGCAATCGGACGCGGCCCTGTCACCCAGGATCTCGGTTTTGAGCAGATCGGTGTCAACATGGATCGCGGTTTCGTCCTAACCGACGAGATGTGCCGCACCGGGGTCCCTGGCGTCTACGCGGTTGGCGATATCGTTCCCGGACTGCAGCTCGCCCACCGGGGTTTCCTCCAGGGCATCATGGTTGCCGAAGAGATCGCGGGTCTAAGCCCCGATCCGGTTGATGAGAACACCATTCCACGTGTCACCTTCACCGAACCGGAAATCGCTTCGGTTGGTCTGACTGAAGCACAGGCCAAGGAAAAGTACGGCGCGGACAAGATCAAGTCCGTGGACTACAACCTGGCGGGCAACGGAAAGTCCAACATCCTGGGGACCACTGGCCTCATCAAGCTGATTGGTGTTGAGGACGGCCCCATCGTTGGTTTCCACTCCATCGGGGCTCGTGTTTCTGAGCAGATCGGTGAGGGCGAACTGATTGTTGGCTGGGAGGCTTACCCGGATGATGTCGCGAAGCTTATCCACGCCCACCCGACACAAAATGAGGCGATTGGTGAGGCCGCAATGGCACTCGCTGGCAAGCCCCTACACGCACACGACTAGAGACAGATAGCAGGAGAAAAAGGATAACCATGGCACAGTCCATCAAGATGCCGGCCCTCGGCGAGTCGGTAACAGAAGGCACCGTCTCAGCGTGGCTCAAGAGCGTGGGCGACACGGTCGAGGCCGATGAACCCATCGTTGAGGTTGCAACCGATAAGGTCGACTCTGAAGTCCCCTCCCCCATCTCTGGCGTTCTGCTTCAGATCCTGGTTGAAGAGGACGAAACCGTAGAGGTCGGAACCGATATCGCCATCATTGGCGAACCCGGCGAAGCCGTTGGTGGCGCACCCGCCGCAGAGGCTGCACCGGCACCCGAAGCCCCGGCTCCCACCGCGGTCGAAACTCCGGCGCCTGCTGCTGCTCCGGTAGTGGCTTCCGGTGATGTCACAGAGGTGAAGATGCCCGCCCTCGGCGAGTCTGTCACCGAAGGAACCGTCTCCGCTTGGCTCAAGAGCGTCGGGGACAAGGTTGACGCAGACGAACCCATTGTTGAGGTCGCAACCGATAAGGTCGACTCTGAGGTTCCCTCTCCCATTGAGGGCTACCTGGTCGAGATCCTGGTTGAAGAGGACGACACCGTTGAGGTTGGAACTGTTGTCGCCCGAATCTCCACCTCTCCGGCAGGTTCCGCCCCGGCTGCGGCCCCGGCAACCGCGCCGGCACCGGCAGCGGCAGCTGCACCCG
>NZ_FYEG01000005.1 GCF_900187855.1 Actinomyces minihominis
CCCACAAGGAGTCCTCCTTGTCAACGACCCACCCCTTATTAACTCTGTGGGAGTTAATAACAGCCACTAACACGCGCCACCACGCCACCAACCCCGATCATAAACACCACGTTCTGGCCTTTATCCCTAGGTTGCGAGCCGCTCCTGGGCGTGGGCGATCCCCAACCAGGTGTGGCGGTTGTTCCACCAGCACCAGCCTAATTTGGCTGCATTTCGCTTTTCCACGCCATCCCTGCCTGTACCGTTACTGATCCACAGGGCAGGTGTCCTTGAGTCGAAGGACCCCTTCGGCTTCTCTTTGGGTTTACGGGTGGCGATTGTCATGAAGCAGTGATTGCGTTCAAGCACGCCGGGACCTGCGGCAGTGGGAGGACACTGCAGTGCCCACATAATCCCCTCAGTAGCGGTGATTGCCACCCGGTTCCTCCCTTGAATCTCAAAGAGAGCCTCGGCAGGTGTGGCATTCTCGAACTCATCACCACGTTGAGGATCAACCAGGAGGTACCAGGTTTGGTCCGGGAGGGTGAGGGCTTGCATGCCGTCATAGGAACGGAAGTCTGTGAGGTCGATGAGATCCTCGACGATGAACCCGGGTTTACTGTTGAGGACGACAAGGCGCATGAGTTTGTCGTACGCCTTAATCGGCCCTCCGGGCACAAGAAGAGAGCCAGAGGGTGCGGAGGGTGTGAGTGCTTCAGCAGCTGCCTGCACCGTTGAGTCATGCTGTCCGAGTATGTTGGGCACACCCAGTGAAACTAGGCGCTGCGCCTGGTCAATCAGAGAGGGTATCGCAAGATCTGGCCGCGTAGTCATGGGTCTATTTTTCCACGGGTGGCGTCTGGTGCCCAGGGTTCAAAGATAACTGCCCCTCCGGCTCTGCTGGGGAGCGGAGGGGCAGCCCTTGAATGAATCGGCCCTATCTAGGAGCGGTGGCGACCAAGATGACGGCTAGCGTACCGGTACTGCAGAATCAGGGCGGTGAGCCCGGTGGCTATCAACCCACCTCCTCCTGCAAGAAGGAGCAAACTTCCGGAGGCGCCGGTGTTGGGGAGCGCGGGCAGCACGGGATCCGGAAGGACGGGGGTCTTCGTCTCACCCTTTTCATCAGGGAGGCCCGGAACAGAGCCGGTAGCGGTGTTGTAGACCTCTCCGTTGCTAACATCCTTGGCTAGCACCGTATAGGTGTACTTGGGGTTGCTGAGACATTTTGCCGTAGATCCGGGCTTCAGAACAGTTCCTTCGGCGAGGCAGCCGACCCCGGAGACTCCGAGTAGGGCATCGGAGATGTACACCTGTCTCAGGTCCACATTTCCGGTATTGGTTGCTGAAAATGCATAGGTGATTTTGTCACCCCTTGATGCCTTCCCACCGGTGACGAGTTTGCCGCTGGCATCTCTAATGCTCTCCACTGACTTGGAGAATGTGAATGCAGGTCGCACAGTCGGAGTGGTGGTTGAGTCTGTTTCGCAGGTAAGGCCGAGTTTTGGATCAACACAAACTGTTGCAGTGTTCGTTACTTGGCCCGCGCCGATGTCCGCCTTATCTATGGTGTGGGTAAAAGTTCCCGGGCAGGTGGTGCTCTTCCCCGGGGATAGTGGTCCTTTCAGACACTCCAGGTCCTTGAGTCCCAACTTGAGGTCAGTGAGCTTGGCGCTGCTAAGAACGGTCTCTCCGGTGTTCTTCACCGAAAATGAGTAGATGATCTTATCGCCCTCATCGCCAAGCCAACCGTTCTCATTGGTGTCCTGGACCTCAGAGGACTTTGTAAACGCGAACGAAGGTCGACCCAGTTCGGACGTAACCTGGGCCTTGCACACTGACTGTGCGTCACTCTCACCGCAGACCCCATCGGCCCTGTTGGTGACGATGTTCGTGACGGAAGGAACCGCTGGAACCTCCACTACCTCTGCTTTGACAGTGTCAGTGAAGTTACCGGTTGAAGTGAGGAGTCTAGGTCCCCAGGTAATAGTTTGGTCTGACGGGTTGAAAACACCACCATTGGTTGCAGATATGAACTTCAGACCTTTGGGCAAGCTATCCGTAGTCACCACATTCGATATCGAGCGGCCATTTTTGGGACCGGGTGAGGTCGTGATCGTGTAGGTGATGACGTCGCCGAGAGAAGGCTTTGTCTGCCCTGACGGGAGGGAGCTGGTTGCTGTCTTGGTCGTGGTTAGAGCTAGGTGATCGGCCTCGCTCAAGTCTCCCTGACCCGTTGTGGCTCGGAGGTTCCAGACAGTCTGCCCGCTAATCGCAACGTTTGAAGTTAGTCGAAGGGAGTATGAAGTGTTTGGTAGGGCGCCGTACATGGTCGTCCTGAGGTTGACCGGGGTCGACCCACTTGCGCCGAGGCTTTGCGCGAGCTCACGGGTAACAGTAAAGGTTTGAGAAGTAGCAGTGCAGGGGTTGCCATCCGTGTTCCCAGCCATGTTGTAGATCCATCCATTCTCATCGGCCAGCTGGACTTGGACACGGCCTAAGCAGGAGGCGGTGAGCCCAGGAGCCAGGTTGCTGATCGTTACCTTCCATCCCGTAGTGGGAATCCGATTGAAGGCAACACGAATGACAGGGGTGACGGTGGGTTTGCCATCCCCGAACCCACCATTGGCCGTGGCTGACTCTATCTGCATCCCGATGGCGGGGACGACCCAGTTGCCGGTGGTCCTAGTTAATTCAGTCGCTCCACTGGTCGCGATGATCGGACCCGTGAAGGAGGTGCGTCGTTGTGCGCTAGTGAGTGAAAGTTCAAGGAAGCCCCTGATTTCAGCGTGGGTATCCACAGCGTCAGTGAGGATGATATCGATGCCCCAGCGGGAGGTTTTGCCCTGCTGCACCGTCTCGGTCGGCTGCGCCACAGCAAAGACGATGCCATTGGCATCCTTGATCTCGGTTGCTCTAGTCGAAGTGAAGAACCAGGGTGCGTTCAAAGTGATGGGGTAGACGTCTCCAGACCGCGCAGTGGGTGGAAGAGCTAAGTCAACGCGGATCCTAGGGCTGGCTGTTGTTCCAACCGTTCCCGAGGCCGGACTGATCGAAGCCGATAGGACTTCTTGAACAGGGGAGACCGCAGCGAGCATCGGAATGGGAGCCTGGTCAACCTCACGCCAGTGGGTCACTCCGGACCGGGTGACTACTTCTTCGCCCGTCTCCGGGTCGATGTCTATCCGAACATCGGCATGACCAGGTTCGCTGTAGATGACCCCCTCTTCACTGGTGCTACTTCGTGGTGGACCGGCGTCCGATTGAGATTGTGGGAGGGCCAGGGCGCTTCCGCTGCCGATCATGAGTGCCAGCAGTGCGATTGTAGTAGTCAACCTACCGAGAGGTCGTAGGTGTTGTTTGGTTCGAACCATTCCTTGTCTTCCTGATCTTGGTCATATCCGCCAATGCGGCGGTTCATGTCGCGGAACCAAAATAGGGGGGAGACAGGCAAGCCAAAATGCTTCGGCCGGGTCCCTGTGGACTGCACCGAACTCCCGGCTAAGGGGATACCGGGATTGAAAGCAAAAAGTACGCCCTGGGAAACCAAACGATTTCCCAGGGCGTACCCGGAGTAGTTGCGCTATCCCTCTTTCAGGGAGTGCGTTAGCGTCTAGTAAAGGTGTTGATGATCTCTACGATGCCGTAGATGACACCCGCGATACCGAGAATCCACCAGAGCGCGAATGTGGAGTAGACGGGTGAAAAGATAACCATCAGTCCAGCGAGGATCGAGATGATGGCGTAGAAGACCGTCCATCCCTTGGATGCGGACGATCCCAAGGAGGCGAAAGCCACAAAGCCCTCATAGATCCAAGTCACGCCAATCATGATCGCCATGAAGACGAAGAAGAACGCGGAGGTAGCCTGCAGGCTAGTCAGAGCAATGATGCCAGAAGCAACGAAAAGTGCTCCGACGATCAGTCTCCAGAACCGGGAACCGAATGCCATGCCGCGGCTGAAGAAGCTGGCTCCGACATAAACGATTCCGGCAACGATCACGTACACGGCAAAAATGCCGGTAACGATCATGGCTGTCTTCATCGGCCAAAGCAGAATCGCAATACCTGCGGCAAGGGTGATGAGGCCGAAGACGCCCATCGCCACTCTTAGCTTATTGCGAGTTCTCTCAATAAGAGTTTCACTCATTAGTCAAAATCTTTCATTTGGTAACTGTCAAGAGATCGATGCGGAAACCACAGTAGATCAGGAAAGTGTTTACTTAGCCCAGATCCTCAACATCCAGAAGGCCCTTCTGGTATGCCTTGGCCAGACGACGGGGGACGCGGACCTCGCGACCACCGACCTTAATCGTCTGCAGCTCAGTCAGCTTGGCCTTCCAAGCCGAACGACGGGTGCGGGTATTCGATCGCGACATCTTGCGCTTGGGTACTGCCATGGCTCTGTCGCTCCTTCCGGATCCTAGTGGTCTTTGCCCCTACTTAGAAAGCAATTGTGCTGCCATTCTTGAGGAGCTGACGTCGTAAAACGTCCATATTGAACTGCTCAAGTCTGCCACGGATTCGCGTCAAACCGCCAGTTCCTCGGGGAAGCTCCAGTGTGAAGTTAGTCCCGAGCCGTGTAATGATAGCCCAATGCTGACCTTAGTTGCGGGAACCCGGTCCGAAGTGGAATCTGAGATCAAGAAATCCCGTTTTCTTGGTTACCTCCAGCCCGTGTACTCAGTCGCTGAAGCCCGAGATGTCATCGGAGAGGTGAAATGCAGGTACCCTGACGCGCGCCACCATTGCTCCGCTTACGTCCTCGAGTCCGAAGGCGCCACCCCACAAACTCACTTTTCCGATGACGGAGAGCCAGCGGGGACAGCAGGGGCTCCCATGCTTGAGGTACTTCTCGGGCGCGACCTCGTCAACGTCGTGGCTGTTGTGACTCGCTACTTTGGGGGAACCCTCCTGGGAACCGGTGGCCTCGTTCGCGCCTACTCAGGGGCAACCCAAGATGCAGTTGCAGCTGCTCGCCTCGCCCGGATTGAAGACCTCCCCTCTTACCTAGTGCTCCTAGAGCCCGATGTTGCCGGTCGGGTGGAATCCGAAATACGCAGGCGCAACTGGACCATCGAGGGGACGACCTGGACCAACTACGCCGAAGTTTGCTTCACGGTTCCCCCGGATGAAGTAGACGAGGTCGAACCGCTTATATCTTCTTTAACGAGGGGAGCAGCCCAGGCTAGGCGCGGCCCTGATCGCAGGGTCGAAGTTCCGCTCTAAGACCAAATCGTCTTCAATCGACGAGCACTTTGTTGGTGGAAGTGGCTCAGGGACATATGATTTACGTGATCCATCACTTTCGTAATGAGACAGGGGTTCCCCATGGCCAAGATCTACCCGTCGATCGCCGCAACCGTAGGAAACACTCCGCTGGTCCAGCTTGGGCGGACAGTTCCCGAGGATGTCACCGTCCTCGCCAAAGTCGAGTACTTCAACCCGGGTGGGTCTGTGAAAGACCGCATTGGACGGCAGATTGTGGAGGCCGCCGAAGCGTCAGGGCAGCTTAGGCCCGGTGGAACTATCGTTGAAGGCACCTCGGGTAACACGGGCATCGCCCTCGCGATGGTCGGTGCAGCCAAGGGGTACAAAGTCGTTCTGGCGATGCCGTCTTCGATGAGTAAAGAGCGCCGGGCGATTGTCCGCGCTTACGGTGCGGAGCTCATCCTCACTGAACCGAGCCTTGGAATGAAGGGTGCCGTCGCAGCGGCAGAAGAGTACGTGGCAAGTCACCCGGGATCCGTCCTCGCCCGCCAGTTCGAAAACATTGCCAACGTTGAAGCACACATGCAGACAACAGCGGAAGAGATTTGGAATGACACTGACGGTGACGTCGACATCGTCATTGGCGGGATCGGAACGGGCGGTACCATTACCGGGGTCGGGAAGGTTCTTCGTGAACGGAAGCCGGAGGTCGAGATTATCGCCGTGGAACCGGTTGACTCACCACTGCTGACAAAAGGAACGGCCGGCCCCCACGTCATTCAGGGAATCGGCGCCAACTTCATCCCGTCAATCCTTGATCAGTCGGTGATCTCCGAGGTGATTGACGTGGAGGGCGAAGACTCGCTTCAGGTCAGCCGCGAAGTTGCTGCTGAGGAGGGACTTCTTGTGGGAATCTCTTCCGGTGCGGCGCTGGTCGCTGCCAAGCAGGTAGCGGCCCGCCCGGAAAACAAGGGAAAGACCATCGTCGTGATCCTTCCTGATGGTGGAGAGCGCTACCTGAGCACCAAGCTCTACGAAGAGTACATGGTGTGATTGAAGGCTCCGGACATTCTCAGAAGGCATAGGCAGAATCAGATGCGTGGTTTCTTTCAGAAGGCCCTCGGCCTTGTTCGCGAGGACGTTCAGGCAGCGATGGATCGAGATCCTGCGGCTGCCAGCCCCTTGGAGGTGGTGCTCACCTACCCCGGATTGCACGCGATCTGGGGCCACCGATTGGCCCACGCGGTATGGGGTAGAGGCCTGAAGTTTCCGGCGCGTCTGATCCAGAACTCGACCAGGTTCTTTACAGGGGTGGACATCCACCCGGCTGCAATACTGGGCCGCAGGCTGTTTCTGGACCATGCCGAGGGAGTCGTCATTGGTGAAACCGCGGTGGTGGGCGAGGACGTCCTCATCTTCCACCAGGTCACACTGGGAGGAACATCCAACGAACCGGGGAAACGTCATCCAACTGTAGGAGACAGGGTCGTTCTTGGGGCGGGTGCAAAGATCATAGGGCCCGTGTCGATAGGTGATGACGCCAAGGTTGGGGCGAATGCGGTTGTCGTACGTGATGTGCCTAAGGGCAAGGTAGCCGTCGGAGTTCCCGCCCGCTTGCTTGAGGAAAAGCGCCGCCACAAGGTTCACTGAAATCCCTCGGCAGTTGCCGAACTGGGACCTTTGAAGCAGCCAGATATTCGAAGGGTTCCGTTAAGCTGGGATCATGAGCGAACTCACACTTCAAGCGGTTCGGCAAGAGATTCAGGATGGCTTGCGCCGAGAAGGGTTGGAAACTGCAACTCTGACGTTTTACGACATTCCTGCTTTGGCTGCACTCTCGGTTAGTGCTTACGGTAATCCGCAGACTGCGGAGAGTCTGTGGGAAGCAACTGATGAGATGCGGATGTACTTTGACGGGGCCTTTGGGACACCTCGAGATGACTCCTTCATTGGGGCTTGGCTCGATGGTGAACTTGTGGGGGCCGTCTTCGGGGTTCTCGACTCACCCATTGATGGTGTCCCCCGAGGCCCATTTGTCATTGATCTGATGGTTGATCCAAGGTGCCGTCGCCAAGGCATTGCCAGCACACTTATTAGTGAGCTCGCCTCGCGGGTCGGGGAGTGGGGGTACGACGACCTCGCCCTGCAGCTTGACTTACGTAGATCACCCGAGGCACTGCAGCTTTACCGCAGCCTGGGCTTCTCCGAGCTCGGAGGGTAGTTCCTACTTCTGGCAGGAAGAACACCAGAATAGATTGCGTCCCTGCATCACCTTTGTCTTGACGGGTGCACCGCAGACTTGGCACTGCTGATCGGCGCGCTTGTAAACGAACCACTTTTTGGCTTCGAGGTCATCGACTTCGACCTCATCACTTACTAGTTCAGGAAGAACCGTGCGAATCCGCCCGTCTGTGACCCCGTCTTGTAAGAGGACGACGAAGTCATCCCAGAGGCGCTTCAAACGAGCTTCAGAGATGTTGTTCCCGCGACGGAACGGAGAGATTCCCTGCCGAAACAGAGCCTCTGCCCGGTAGATGTTCCCGACTCCGGCAGCTACTGACTGATCCATGACCAGCTCACCGATAGGACGGCGGCTGTTGCGGACACGGCGTAGGAACTCGTTGCGAAGCTTCACGGGATCTGTGGTGTGATCCAAGGGATCTGGCCCGAGACGATCCAACACAGCTTCGACACCGGCAGCATCAAGAACTTCACATCTGGTCGGCCCGGTTAGATCAGCTGCAACCCTATCTGTGACAATGCGTAGTCGCACTGCCCCGCGCGGAGGAGGAGGCGTCCATGTGTCATCCTCCGGGAAGTAGTCGTCTTTGTCGGCTTCGGTCTGCTCAACGCCCCGGGCCTCGGATGCTTCCGCTGTCACAACTTGGAAGGCATCCCCGCCGGTGTCGCCAAGATCAGGGAGGAGGGCCCCATCCCCGTAGAGTGCGGGTACCTCTCCGTTCAGTGAGGTGACCCTAAAGCCATTAGTTGAGTTCGAACCTGGATCTGGTAGACGAGGGGCCCCGATTGAAGGTGTCACCCTCATACCCGGGCTGCCGTAGAACCGCCACGAACCATAGAGGCCGAGATGTACGTGCAACCAGAGCTGAGTTCCTGTCAGCCATGCGCCTTCAGTTGCGAGACTTTCAGTGGCTGACGTAGTTCGCTGATCCTCAAACTCAAGGAAGAGATGCTTACCCACGGACTCGGAGCCGACCAGCGTCATTCCGTTGAGGCGAGCTGCCCCCTGTGAGAACCTCCCCTGCGGGGAGGAGGTCTCACAGGTACTTCCGACAAACCACTCGCTAAATGCGAGTGCCAATCGCCTCAGCGAGTGACCTTCCGGCATGAAAGACCGCTACTTCTTCTGGGGGGTGACGAAGTTGACGAGCTTGGGAGCCCGCACGATGATCCGCATTGGTTCTTGGTCCCCCAGGGTTCGCTTGACGGGTGAGAGCTCACGTGCCAGGGCCTCAAGGTCTTCTGCTGAGATATCGGCAGGAACCTCAGCTTTGGCACGAAGCTTGCCGTTGACTTGAACGATGCACGTCACGGTATCTTCCACCAGCAGCGACTTGTCCTCGACGACTGGGAAATCCAGCAGTGCGAGCGAGGAGTCGTGGCCCAGCTTCTGCCAGAGTTCTTCGGCAACGTGTGGGGCAACTGGGGCAACCATCAGAACCAGGGGTTCAATGACCTCCCTGGGGACGGCAGGTAGCCCGGTGAGGTGGTTGTTGAGGACGATCATGCGGGCGATAGCCGTGTTGATGCGCATGTGCTCGAACTCTTCGGTGACCTCGGTGACGGTACGGGCCAAAAGCCTGCGCGTCTGCTCATCAGCCGGCTGCTCAGTCACAGTCAGCTCTCCGGTTTGCTCGTCAATCGCATTGCGCCACAGACGCTGCAGGAATCTGAGGGAACCTGAAACAGCCCGGGTGTCCCACGGGCGCGACAGGTCTAGCGGAGCCATTGACATCTCGAAGAGACGGAAGGCGTCGGCGCCGTAGCGGTCACACATCTCATCCGGGGTGACGGAGTTCTTCAGCGACTTGCCCATCTTGCCGTACTCGCGTTCAACCGGTTCGCCCCTGTAGGTGAAGCCGGTTTTCTCATCGCCCTCTACCTCTTCGGCTGGAACATAGACACCGCGGGAGTCCTTGAAGGCGTAGGCCAGAATGTATCCCTGGTTGAAGAGTCGGTGGAAAGGTTCAGATGCTTCGACGTACCCCAGGTCAAAGAGAACCTTCTGCCAGAAACGTGCGTACAGCAGGTGCAGCACCGCGTGCTCAACGCCGCCTACGTAAAGGTCGACGCCCCCCTGCGGCTTCCCCTCGCGGGGGCCCATCCAGTAGGTATCATTGGTGCGCTCAATGAGGTGCTCAGAATCGTGGGGATCCACGTAACGCAGCTCGTAGTAGCAGGAACCGGCCCAGTTAGGCATCGTGTTGGTATCGCGGCGGTAGGTTTTCAGGCCGTCACCCAAGTCCAGCTCAACATTCAGCCAGTCTTCAGCACGTGTCAGTGGGGTTTCAGGTGAGGATTCTGCATCATCTGCGGCGTAGGTCTTGGGGGAGAAGTCATCCAGGTGAGGAAGAGTTACAGGCAGCATGGATTCAGGAAGATCATGTGCTCGACCGTCCTCGTCGTAGACAACCGGGAACGGTTCGCCCCAGTAGCGCTGGCGAGAAAAGAGCCAGTCACGTAGACGGAAGGTCGTAGTGGGCTCACCGATCTCACGGGCGGCTAGCCAGTCGATCACTTTGGCAATGGCTGCGTCCTTACCCAGCCCGTTGATCGAGAAACCATCGTGCTCGGAGTTGATAATGACGCCGTCCCCAGTCCAGGCGGACTCATCGATGCTGAAGCCCTCAGGGACCTCAACGCCCTCAACTCCGGTGGGGTCAATCGTCTGGATGATGTCAATATCAAACGCCTTAGCGAAGGCGTAGTCGCGGTCATCGTGTGCTGGAACCGCCATGATGGCCCCCGTGCCGTAGCCCATCAGGACGTAGTCAGCAACGAAGACCGGAACGAGGGTCTCATTCACCGGGTTGACGGCATAGATGCCTGTGAACACGCCGCTCTTGCCACCGGCCTCAGCCTGGCGTTCAGCATCGGTCTTAGCGGCAGCCTGTGCGCGGTACTCCGCAACGGCCTCCGTAGGCGAAGCGAAACCACCAGTCCAAGCTTCGCGAGCACCCGCAGGCCACTCGGCTGGTACAGCGTCGGTTTCTAGCAGCGGGTGCTCCGGCGAAACAACCATGAAGGTGGCGCCAAACAGGGTGTCAGGACGGGTCGTGAACACCTCTAGCTTCCCGTGGTCAGGCACTGTGAAGTTCACCTTGGCACCCTGCGACTTACCGATCCAGTGACGCTGCATCAGGCGGACCTTCTCAGGCCAGTCAATATCTGACAGTGCTTCTGCAAGCCGATCAGAGTAAGCCGTGATCCGCATGTTCCACTGGCGCAGGTTTCGTGTGAACACAGGGAACCCACCGCGCTCTGAAAGCCCCTCGGAGGTCACCTCTTCATTCGCGAGAACAGTTCCCAGCCCGGGGCACCAGTTCACCGGAGACTCAGACAGGTAGGCCAGGCGGTACTCCGAGAGAACGTCACTTCGTTCGCCCTCGTCAAGATCAGCCCAGGAGCGACCATCTGTGGTGAGGCGCTTTCCGGACTCAAACTGAGCCACCAAATCGGCGATTGGGCGTGCCTTACCCTTCGATCCCTCTTCGTTAGGCATATCAGGGTCAAACCAGGAGTTGTAGATCTTGAGGAAGATCCACTGTGTCCACTTCACATAGTCATCATCAATGGTGGCGAGACCGCGGCGCTGGTCATGCGACAGGCCCAGGCGACCCAGCTGCCGCGCAAAGATCTCCATCGCGTGCTCAGTTGTGACGCGGGGGTGCTGCCCGGTCTCAATCGCATACTGCTCAGCCGGCAGACCGAATGCGTCAAAGCCCAGGGTATAAAGGACGTTCTTCTGGTTCATTCGCTGGTAGCGCGCCAGAATATCCGTGGCGATATAGCCTAGGGGATGGCCAACATGCAGGCCCGAGCCCGAGGGGTAGGGGAACATGTCCATAATGAACCAGGGCTGAAGCTCAGCGCGTGGACCCGCTAGATCACCCGTCGGGTTATCAGCGTTGAAGACACCGTCACGGGCCCAGATTTCCTGCCACTTCTGCTCAATTTGTTCCGCCATCTTCGCGTCGTAACGGAAGGGGGGAGTATCCAGTGCAGATGTGGTGCGCGCGCTATCAGACATCGTTTACTTTCCTCCTGAAATGTTGCCAGTTCCAAGGTTAGCGCAGGGCCCCGACATCTCCGTTTCTCATGGGGACAATGAGAGAGAATGTACCCATGAGTACTGTTTTTGAACTGATAATGGGCGGCAAGATTCCAGGGCGATTTGTCTGGTCCGATGACATATGTGTTGCCATCATGACCATCGAGCCCGTTACCACGGGCCACGTCCTAGTCATTCCACGGAGTCCAGTTGATAAGTGGACGGACCTAGAACCGGCCGACCTCGACCATCTGATGCGAGTCGCTCAGATTCTTGGCAAGGCGCAGGAACAGGCCTTTGATGTTCCACGTTCCGCTGTGATTATTGCTGGATTTGAGGTACCCCATGCTCACATCCACGTCATCCCGGCCCGGTCGGAAGCCGCAGCTTCGCTAAGTAATGCTCGAGCCGAGGACGCAGTAGCGCTAGATGAGGCCGGTCATGCTCTACGTGAAGTTCTTCGCAACCAGGGACACACGGCTCACCTGCCACTTGTCATGGAGTCCCCGAGGACGTTCTGACTCCTAAGCTGAGACCAGTAAATGAATGAGGGCGACGCCGGAGTGATCCGTGATCGTCGCCCTCTTCAATCTGGAGACTTAGAACAGCTGGGCGATCTTGTCGGACATCGTGAGAACGATGGTGAGGACGACGACCAGGTAGAGAACCAGAATGATCAGCCAGGAGTAGCGCAGAACCGTTCGCCCTCTCTCTTCCGAACCTTCACCAAGGGCGCCAGACGCCAATGCTCCTCCGAGGACCAGTGGGAGCAGACCGAGGGTTGCCACCCACATAACCATGCAGTAGGGGCAGAGAGCCTGGAACGTAGACACCGAGGCGTAGACAAAGAAGACGACGAATGCTAGCCCGGCGACAGCGCCCGCAACCATTCCCCACCACACGACCGTCGGAAGAGAACCTCGAAACAGTAGGACTACGGCGAGGGCAGCGAGGGCTCCGAATGCCATAAGTCCCACCGCGGCATTGGGTAAGCCGAGGATGTGCGCTTCGGGAGAAAGCAGTGACGACGAGCAACCGATCAACGGGTTCACATCACAGATCAGGCTGGCTTCAGGGTCCTGAAGGATCTGCAGCTCCGACTGAATAAGCATCCCTGAGGAGAGCAGTCCAAGTATCGCAAAGGCGAGTAGCGCGAGGCCCAGACCTGGACTTGTCCACCTTGAGGCGCGAGATGAGCTGGCGGCCATGTTTCCCCCTGAGCTTTCTGTTGGCTAGCTGTAACGCAGAGTGTATATGCAGGCTCGGTTGATAGGAGCAGGCTCACAGTGGGAGAGACCCATTCAGATTTGCCCCGGGCGGGATACTCCTACTAGAGTTTCTATTCGTTACGAGGGTTGTTCGCAGCCCTAGAAACAAGCGCCATTAGCTCAGTTGGCTAGAGCAACAGACTCTTAATCTGTGGGTCCAGGGTTCGAGTCCCTGATGGCGTACCAAACCGAGAAGCCGCACTATCCGTTGAGATGGTGCGGCTTCCTCGTTATCCGAACCACAGGACCCGCAGGTTCAGCCGAAAGCTAGCGGCAGACCCGAATCCAACAGGCGAGGGCGTGGCTGCGGTGTTAGCATCCAAAGAGCGGCCCCCGTCCGGTGGCTGAAGCGCGTTGTGCAACTCGACCGACCTGCGCAGAAGCGTTGTAAAACGCGCTGTTCGCAGAGCGTGCCTAGGCGGGGGTGGCCCCGCACTCGACTTAAGAAAGGGGATCACGAATGTGCACCGTAGTTGTATGGGCTGATAACGGCCAGGCAGTTGTTTCCTCCAGGAACATGGACTGGTTTGAAAAAATGGACACCAAACTGTGGGTGGTACCCGCGGGGCGTGAGGTCGACGGCGCAGGGGCCGGCGATCCGAAGCCGCTGACGTGGACGTCCAAGTACGGAAGTGTCATCGCCTCCGTTTACGACCTTGGAAGTGCCGACGGGATGAATGAGAAGGGGCTCGGCGCTCACCTGCTTTGGCTGACGCCGACTGAGTACGGGGACCGCGATCCTGACATCTACGGCCTTTCCGTCAGCCTGTGGGCCCAGTACTACCTGGATAACTACGCCACCGTCGCGGAAGCCGTGGAGGCGTATGAGAAGGAGCCTTACCAGATCATCGCGGCGGACCTGGCGGGCCGTGAAGCTGTCGTCCACTTGCAGATCAGTGATGCGACGGGCGACGTGGCGATCTTTGAGTCGATTGGTGGAAAGATGACGATCCACCACGGCAAGGAATACACGGTCATGACCAATAAGCCGACCTTCGATGAGCAGCTCGCCTCCTTGAAGCTCTACAAGCCTTTCGGTGGCACCCAGGAGCTGCCTGGGACCACGCAGTCCGAGGCGCGGTTCGCCCGGGCCACCTACTACCGCAACCACCTCACCACCCCGGTTACAACCGACATGGCAGTCGCCGAAATCCTGTCTGTGCTGCGCAACGCAGCCCAGCCGTTCGGGGCAGCTTCTGAGGATCAGCCGATGATCGCTCCGACCATTTGGCGCGCAACCTTGGATCACACGAACCTGCGCTACTACTTCGAGTCCATGTACACCCCGTACTTGATTTGGCTAGACCTCTTGGATCTAGACTTCACTCCGGGGGCGCCCGTCAAGTGCCTCGACATGATCGAGATGTCAGACCGGATCGGGGACCAGGTGGACGCCCTGGTGGACGCGGAGCTCTTTAAGTTCTCGGAACCGGTGGAAACCCACCCGACCGTGAACCCCGCGTAGAGGCGCCCGCTTCATACGTGACCGCTCAACTTCTTCAGGGGAGAACTTAATATGGGAACTCAAAGCCCGGGAACGCCGCCAGGCGGCAACGCAACGTCGGCGGGTGCTCCGAAAGGCAAGAGCTCGGACCACTCTATCGGGATGATTTCTCTGATCGCCTTCGCGGTCGGAACCATGGTCGGTGGCGGCGTGTTCGCACTGTCTGGCATGGTCGTGAAGGACGCTGGAGCCGGGGCCATCATCGCGTACATAGCGGCGGGGATCGTCATGACCCTTTCTGCGCTGTCGTTCGCGGCGGTGGCGTCCCGGGCTAAGCCAGGGGAGACCGGCTACGCGCCAATCGGCACCGTTTTATCGCCGGTGTGGCGGTTCGTGACCATGTGGGCCTTCTACATCATGGGGGTCACTGGCGTTGCGTACGTGCTGATGTCCTTTGGCAGCTATTTCCTGGTGTTCGTCCCGAAGTCGCACGCAATAATCGTCGCGATCATCGCCGCCCTCGCCCTTATCCTCTTGAACTACGGGCCCGCGGGCCTGGTAGGTAAGGCGGAGACGGTGATGGTGGGATTCAAGCTCACCGTACTTTTGATCCTCATCGTGTTTGGTCTGAAGGCGTTCAAGCCCACGTTCTTCGACCACTGGACGCCGGACGGTATGGGCTCTGTCTTAGCAGCTACGGCAATCCTGTTCACCGCCTACTCGGGCTTCAACGTGATCACCAACATGTCGGGCTCGGTGAAGAACGCACAGAAGAAGGTGCCGCTGGCCATCGTGTTGTCGTTGGTGATCGTTGCGGTCATCTACATCGGCGTGGCTGTGGCGCTGGTCGTGTCTGGAACGTCCTCGGAATCGGGGTTCGAAGAACACGGTCTGACTTTGGCGGCGGAGAAGCTCATGGGGCACTGGGGAGCGGTCCTGGTTGGCATAGCGGCTTTGGTCTCGACCCTGTCGGGCGCCAACGCGAACCTTCTGGGTTCCTCTGACCTGATCGTCCGCATGGCGCAAAACGGCGACATTCCCTCCAAGTTGGGGCGTCTGTCGAAGAAGGGAAACCCAATCTCGGCCGTGACCTTGTCGGGAGCGATCATTTTGGTGCTGATGGTGGCCGCTCACCTCTCTGGCTCGGGCGGCATGAAGATGATCGTCGTGTTCACCAACGTTTCCGGCATCATTGCGCTGGTGATCGTTGACATCACGGCTGCGAAGATGGGCTTCCAAGGTTGGAAGACACCGGGAATGAAGCTGTTTGGTGGCGGCGTCATCCCGGTCCTGGCCGTTGCTGCGGCCTCTTTGCAGATCCCTTCACTCGGCGAGTGGTGGCAGGTAGTCATCGGCGTGGCTATGGTGGCGGTCGGTTTCCTGATTTGGGCCAGGCGCGCCAACTCTGACCCCCGTGACGTTCAGGACATCACGAATCATGTGTCCAACATGAGCACACCCCTGCTTCGCGTGGCATCGGCGCGCAGCAACAACCCGAATTAGGCAAGAGAATCGCCGGGTGCCCCGTGGAGCCTTCACTGGGCCGCGGGGCACCCGCGTACCTGAGGTGGGTTGGGCATGCGGCCAGCGGTAGTATCTGGCTTGGGAGCGTGACCACTGGTTCAAGGGGGATAGTCGGTGAAGGGGAGTCGAGAGTCAAACCTGGGGGACGTCGCGGCCCTTGCGGGGGTGTCTCCGACTACGGTCTCCCGCGTCCTGAATAACCGCGGCTACTTGAGTTAGGCAACCAAGGACGCGGTGGCAGAGGCCATCGAGCAGTTGAACTACCGGCCCAATGAGGTTGCGCGCTCGCTGCTGGGCAAGGCGACTCGCGTGGTCGGGATTATCGTTCCCACGACCGCCCACCCTTTCTTCGGTGAGATCAGTGCCGCTTTGGAGAACGCCCTGGCAGCCCGCGGCTACCGGGCGCTCATTTGCAACAGTCAGGGCCGGCGTGACAAGGAGATCGACTACCTCCACCAACTGGAGGGACGGCGCGTCGACGGTTTGATCGTGGGCGCCCACAACGACTCAATCGAAGAGTATGAGACGACCCGGCTGCCCATCGTCATGGTGGATCGGCAGGTAGCGGACCAGATCCCGAATGTTCGAGCAGACAACCTGGAGGGTGGTCGGCTGGCCACGCAGCTGCTCCTTGACGCGGGCAGCACGCGCCCGGCTTTGATCACGTCCAGCCTGGGGCCAGCGAATCTGAGGGAGGAAGGCTACCGTCGCGCGGTCGCGCAGGCCGGAGTTGAGCCCCTGGTGGCCTGCGTGGAGTTTGGGACGCCGGAACCCCGTCACACGGAGTTGCTGTCAGCCGCCCTCGACCGGCTCCGAGATAAGGCGGACGGTGTGTTCGCGACAGATGATCTTACGGCCTGTTCGGTAGCCGACTGGGCCAGTGGCGCTGGACTGCGCGTGCCCGAAGATCTGAAGATCGTCGGATTCGACGGGACCAGCGCAATCCGGATAGCCGCACCTTGGCTCTCCACGGTTCTTCAGCCTATTTCTCAGATCGCTGCGACGGCGGTAGAGGTTCTCCTGGCGCGTATTGGCGAGGGCGGAGGGGACATCCCCCCGCGCGAATCCCTGGTACTCCCGGTGTCGGTTCTGGAAAGCCGCTCCACTGGAGGAGCCAACGCAGCGCGGCAGACGCCGCCGTCCGTGTGGAGCCTGTAACGGCCCGAGAATTGAGACCGGGGGTGGGCCTCCGTGTCCTTTGAGTCCCACCCCCGGCGTCATCACCTGTCAGTCGGCCGCCGGTTTTTTCGGCTCAACGACAAGTAGCTCATCTCCGAAATCAATCGGTCCGCCCGCAACCAAGTCTACGGCGGAGAACCGCCGACGGTTGGTTACTAGGACCGGGGTTATGGGGGAATACCCGGCCGCTTCTATGGCGTCTCGGTTGAAGGAGACGAGGGGAGTGCCAAGGTCGACAGAATCTCCCTTGCGTACATGGACCTCGAAGCCTGTCCTATTCATCTGGACGGTGTCTATTCCTATGTGGATTAGCACCTCCAGCCCGCTGTCCAGTCTCAGGCCCACCGCGTGGCCGGTTGGGAAGTTCATTACTACTTTGCCGCTGCCGGGGGAGCGCACCAGGTTCTCGGTCGGGTAGATTGCTGCGCCGGCCCCCACGGCGCCGGAGGCAAAGCCGGCGTCTGGCGTGTTCTCCAGTGCAACGACGATTCCCCGTAGAGGTGAAGCCAGTGGGACATCATCGCGGGGGCCGAACAGCCCCTGCGCCGTCATCACGTTATTCAGCGACATCATCAAGCCGCCAGCAACCAGGGCGGGGAGCATCGGCACGAAGATGTCCGCGATCATCTTGATGAAGCGGGATAAGGCATTCTGGTTCTGGGCGGCCTCCGACTTGGCGTCGTCTTTGGAAACCTCCCGCACGTCCTCGCCCGTCATGTCCTGGCTGAGGTCACGGAAAGACGGAACATTCCCGTTGGCAACTGTCACGGGACGCAGGTCAACCGTGTACAGGACATCACCGGCATTAACCAGGTCGCCGGTGCTCACATTCAGCGACGTGAGAGTACCTTCTGCGCCGTTGACACCCAGCGGTGTGGTGTCCCATGCGGCTGTTACCGGAAGCGGTACTGTCAGGCCGACCTCGATTATCTCCACGGTGACTGAAGCGGGAGCCTCCTCCACACTTTCGATTGCCGGAGGAGCAAAAGCCCACCAACCAAACAGGACCCCGAGGCCAACGCCTCCCAACAGGAAGGCCACCCAGGTCAGAGCAGACCACACACTGCGACGTCGCGAAGGGATGGTTTCGTCAACTCCCCTTGAACCGTGGGCTCCGCTAGAGAGTGGTTCGTGCTGCATCACTATCCTCTGGGCTACAGAGCGGGGGCAACCGCTTCGATGACCATTCCCCCGCCCTGAGGGCAGACACTATTGAGTCGAGAGAGCTCCTCCCACGAGACCTCGACGTAATACGCGGAAGACCGATCGGAAAACACCACATAAGGGCTGTAAGCCGACGCGCCCGTGACCGAATCAATCCACACTTGAGCCGAAGGAGCTTCCGGAATTTCATACCCCTGGTCGATCAGACAGGCCCGAGTATCCAAAACGCGCTGGTACATCTCTTCATTGACCGCTCCAGTCAAAAGACCCGGTTCAGTAACTTGCCCACTGCAGTACTCCGAGGCGGCCTCAGCCAAAGCCGCCTGCGCCGGATCAGTCTTACCTTCACTGTCAGTGGGTGTACTGACCCCAACCATTCCCGTACTTGTAATCGCAGCACGCACCTGGCTAGAGAGAGCATCCGGGGCCGCCACACCTTGAGTTTCCAAGCAGGAGAGCATCGCCAAACGGCTCTCCTCAACCTGCTGACGAGCAGTCGCCATCCACACAGGCTCCTCGTAGGAGTTACTCACCGACGTCGTGGTTGAGGCACACCCCCGGCCAGCAGCGCGAATACTGCCACTGCGGCGCCTACTGAAAGCTTCCAATAGCTCACTACTCGTCGTCCATTAGCTGCAGAAGTAGGATCCCGAATCGATATTCGCCCCAAATCTGGACCAGTTGCCTACTGGAGCGTTACCGTACACTTCCGGTGTGAACGCATATGCCCAGTTAAGCGTTGTGCTAGCAGCAGTGCGCTAACAGTCGATGCAAGTTTCTTCGGTGTTTCCCCCGCTTCTATGCGTGGTGTCCCAAGCATTTCTTGAGATTTACACCATAATAACAGGCAAAGTTGCTCGTTACTTTGAGCAAAGGTGCAGGGTTAGACTCTAGTTCCCTATCGCAGCCATTTCATCAGGGCCGCCTTTGCAGCCTCAACCACGAGGAACGTCGCCAGGGACAGCCCCAAGATGAGCCCCCACGCGCGCAGACCGATGGAAGCCGACCCGAACCATGTGTGCATAAACGGCGTATACACAAACACCAGTTGCAGGGCGATCATGATCCCAGCCGCCAACCAAATCAAGCGGTTACCGGTCAGGACACGAACCGTCAGCGCGGAAGTGTTGATGAACCGGGACGAGAACAGGAAAGCGAGTTGCGCGAAAGCCAGCATGGTGACAGCCGTGGTCTGGGCCTGCGCGTGAGTTTGTCCGTGGGATGAGGCGTAGAGGAAGACTCCGAACGTCAGTCCGCCAATAAGCACGGAAGCAAGAGCGATGATCAGCAGGTGGCGGGCACTAAGTAGCGGCTCATCCGGGTCGCGCGGACGACGATTCATTATGCCGGGTTCGGCCGGTTCCGCGGCGAGCGGCAGCGAAAGAGTCACCGCGGTGATTAGGTTGATCCAGAGGATCTGGACGGGGGCCAGCGGCAGGGTCACCCCGAAGAGGACAGCAACCAGGATAACCAGGGACTGGGCGCCGTTAGTGGGGAGGAGGAACACCAGGGACTTACGTATGTTGTCGAAGATGCGCCGACCTTCTTCAACAGCGCGCTCGATCGTGGCGAAGTTGTCATCGGCGAGGACGATGTCGGCGGCTTCCTTGGTGGCCTCGGTTCCCTTGATTCCCATTGCGACACCGACGTCAGCGCGCGTCACCGAGGGTGCGTCGTTGACTCCATCTCCGGTCATCGCCACCACTTGACCGCGGGACTGCAGGGCCCTCACGATGCGGATCTTGTGTTCGGGGCTGGTTCGGGCGAAGACATTCACGTCCTTGACGCGCTGACGTAGCTCATCTTGCGTCATGGCTTCGATCTCTGCGCCGGTGATCGCGAGTTCTGCCGGAGTGCCATCTCGCTCCGCGATTCCCAGCTCTTGGGCGATTGCCACCGCTGTTCCTGAGTGGTCGCCGGTGATCATCTTGACGTTGATTCCCGCACCGTGCGCCTTGGCGATAGCAGCAACGGCTTCGGGGCGGGGTGGGTCGACAATCCCAAAAAGGCCGAGGAAGGTGAGGTCCTGAACATCATCAAGACTCAAGGTTTTGGGGTCGAGGTCGGTGGCGTCCCGGCTTGCCGTGGCAAGAACACGGAGGCCGTGGCTCGCAAGCTCCGCGTTGTACTCGTCCCAACCCGGCTCATCAACTGGGTGCTTCGTGCCGTCGCTATCCACTTCCCAGTTGGAGCGGGCCATGATTCTGTCGGGGGCGCCCAGAACGTGCAGGACGCGTGATCCGTCGGGCATCTGGTCGAGGGAGGCGGAGAACTTGTGCTCGGAATCAAATGGGATCTCTGCGAGTCGCACGCTTTGCGAAGCAAGTCCCGCTTTGCGGGCCAGGGTTGTCAGGGCACCTTCGGTCGGGGCGCCGACCAGCGTCCATTCCCCATCTTTCTGTTGGATCTCCGCGTTGCTCGTAGCAGCGCCGGCCCCGATGAGTTCAGCTAGGCGTGGGTGAGTATTGATATCAACAACTTCGCAATCAACCAGCACATTGCCAACGGGGGAGTAGCCGCCACCGGTGACTTCAAAGATCTGGTCGCGGGTCGCCCCTTCCCGTACGGTCATTTCGTTCTGCGTCAGCGTTCCAGTCTTGTCGGAGCAGATAGTCGTGACCGATCCCAGTGTCTCCACCGCAGTCATCTTGCGTGTGATCGCATTGTTGGAAGCCATCTGCTTAACACCCAGAGCCAAGGTGATGGTGACGAGGGCGGGCAGACCCTCCGGCACTGCCGCCACCACGAAGCTAATCGCCGCGGAGGCGAGGTCGTCAATGCTCATGTTGTAGACAACGCGCCCAACTACCACGATGATCAGGGCGATTATCCCGATGGCTAACGATATCCGCCGCGCTAGAAGGCCTAGTTTTTGGGCGAGGGGAGTCTCCATATCCTCGACCTCGTCTACCATCGCGGTGATCCGCCCGATTTCTGTGGCCATCCCGGTTGCGGTAACGACCCCGATAGCCGTGCCACTGGAGACGATGGTGGAAGAGAACAGCATTGAGGACCGGTCGCCAACTCCGGCGTCGACGCCTACGGAGCGGTTGTCCTTCTCGCTCGGCTCGGACTCTCCTGTCAGCGCGGCTTCATCAACCCGCAGGTTCGTCGCTTCCAGGATCCGCACATCGGCCGGCGCCCGATCCCCCGCAGACACACGAATGATGTCTCCGGGAACCAAGTCTTCCGAAGGTACCTTCACCCAGGATCCATCCCGAAGGACCCGCGCTTCCAAGGAAAGCATCTTCTTAATGCCCTCCAACGCGTCCAAAGCTTTGCCTTCCTGGATGAATCCGACCAAGGCGATGATGACCGCAGCCGCGAGGATTACCGCGAAGTCCACCCAGTCGCCAATGATGGCTTTCAGGGCCGCAGAGCCAAGCAGGATGTAGATGAGGACGTCATCGAAGTGCATCATGAACCGCACGATTGCGGGTTTGCCCTTCTTGGCGTCAAGGGCGTTTGGCCCAACGGCCTCCAAACGGGTCTGTGCCTGTGCGGAGGTTAGCCCGTCCGAGGAGGTATCTAGAGCTGTCAAACTCTCCTCGGGTGAGATCGCGAAAAAGGCGGTGTCCCCGGGAGCAGAGACACTGGGCGGCGAAGACTGGGTCATGTTCGGCCTTTCGAAGAATGCGCCTATTTTACTTCACGCGCCGTTCTGCCCTCACGAACGCGACAACGAAGAGACAGGAAGGTGGACTTTTCCTTTAGGGGACTTGTGCGTCAGGGTGTCGCAGCTGGAGACTTAACGGGCCTTGGAACCTCTGGAGGATGTGACGAAGGGGTAGAGGATCAGCCACAGGATGATGCCAATGGCTAGGACCAGACGTGGGTCTTCGGGTAGACCGGCGAAGTAGCCAAGATTGAGCCCGATAATAGTTCCGGCGGCACCGAAAGTGAACGACCAGCTCATGATGCGGGTGTACTGCTCACCCCTGAAGAAGGTTTGGCGGTGCGATTGAAGGAGAACGGCGCGCGAACGGCTCAGGGTCCCGTTCACGAAAATAAAGATGCTTCCCCAGATGAACCCGGGATCACCAAGGAGGAGGGCGCCTAGTAGGACTGCCAGGTTGAGGGCTGACAGGACCGCGGTGAGTCTGAGTGATCTTGCTGTCCCGAAGTAGTGGCCCATGAACCGCCCAACCTGCGGGCCCAGGGTGGCAGAGATTCCAAACACCGCGACTACTAGCGCCATGGCATCAGTGGTCGGGATCGATGCCTGGCGTGCCACCCAGACCAGCATCAATGTTCCGGTCAATGAGGAAACCATGCTCAGTCCGAACTCAATCAATGGTGAGGTCGGACCAGATGCGAACAAGTCATGGAAGAACTGCCTGGCCCGCATACCTGAACCGACCAGCTCGAAGTCGTCCATGTCGACATCTACGATGGCTCCCATGGGGTACTTCTTCCGAGCCCTCCCCCTGATGAAGGCTCCGATCAACGACAAGACAACGTTGATACCCAGAGCCAGAGGGATTGAGATGCCTGCCAAGAAAGCACCCAAAGGGGATGCAATCACGAACCCACTGAAGGCGAGCAGGGAGTGGAGGTGGGCATTAAACCGGAGGTTCGCCTCAGGCTCGACCTCAGCAACTTTCGCCCCGTACATTTCCTCAGAGATATCTGTGACCGGGAGCAGAAGCGTTGTGAAAATGAGATAGAAGATGACAGAGCCTATTGCCCAGTCGGGGATCAGAAGAATCACTATAACGAGGACGGTTGAAACAACTGCCTCCGTTAGGTCAGACACGATCATCGCTGTGTCTGGCGAGAACCGCTTCAGCACCCGCGCGTAGAGCGGGAATGCGAAGACTACGACCTCGTTCAGCGATTCAAGTAGCACCAACGCAACTGAGGCGATCAGGCCCGCGGCTACTAGACCGTTGAAGGTTCCGTCAATTAGACGGTTCCCTAAGACTGATACAACCAGGCCCGCGATCATGAGGAACCGGGCACGTACCAGCAGGCGGGCTGCTGGTTTACTCATCCGCACTCCTTGCATCTTTGCAATCTTGACCGGATCCGATCATAGGTGACCCAGCCGTTGCTGCGCGAGGTGAGAGCCCAAGTAACCTGACGCTGTTATAGCGTCCGCTCGCTAGCGGGTAGTGGAGTTCCTTTTGGAAATCCTTTCCGGCTCAGAAACTCAAGGTTTGGTGGGCCTCGAGATCCTGCTATCAGGCAGGTCCTAAGGCGCCGCGGCATGGGCAGGCGACAAACTCTGGTTCGCTTCGTAAGGCTTGCTGCGTCGCTTGCGGACGGAGTTGGCAACCAGTGCGAGTGTGAGCAGAGTGCCCACGATCAGTGCTGTGGTGACAGGGGTTTTACCCAGTATGACTGGTCCTTCGAGGGGGATTGCAATGGGGTTTTCAGTGTGGGTAGCGATCGCTTCCACCCTCTCTGCGATCACTAGCAACCTGTGGGTGTTCACCCCGTAAGGGGTGCAGGTGACAAGGGACAGTAGGTCCCGACCCGGCTGGGCGCGCAGGTGGTGGAGGCCGTCTTCCGGTGTGTCAACCACATGGTCAACCACGCTGTAGGTCAGGGTCTGGCCGAGGACGTCGATGTAGATCAGGTCTCCCAGGCCTAACTGTGGAAGGGCGTCAAACATTGAGGCGGTTATCATTCCTGAGTGCGCGGTGATTGCGGCACTAGTGCCGCTACCGCCAACAGGGAGGCTGGTGCCCTCGAGGATTGCCGCACCTTTCAACAGGTTCTCTTCACTGGAGGTAGCGTAGACCGGAAGGTCGATTCCAACTGAAGGGACCTGGACTCGGGCTCGTACACGGCTTCCTTCCAGCTCCAGTGCACGCCCAGCCCCGCTGAGATCCCCTGCCTCATTAGCGCTAACCGCAAGCGCGAACTTCTCATCGCGGTCTGGTGGTTGTGCCAGAGAGTACTCCGCAAGGTCTTGTGAGTGGCCCGCGTTGGTCCACCATTTTGCCACTGCGGGGAAGGTGAGCAGGAGGAGCCCAACCACGATCACGACCAAGCCGATGATGAGCTTGGCGTGACTGTGGCCGGGTTCCTTCTTTTGCCGAGGGCGGGCTTCCCTGAGTGACCTGCGGCTGGGGTGGGGGGAGGTCCTCAGGTCAGAGTTCACGCCTCGACCTGGAGAATGCCACGGCCCCACCACCAACTGCGATGAGGGCAAGTCCGGCAATGATGATTCCTGTGGTTCCTGCCGCACCAGTGAGGGGTAACGTGCCTCCGGCATTGTGGGGAGTGTTGACCACCTCTATCGTGGCTGCGGATTCAATCTGACTGGTAACGGTGAAGGGGATGGGTTTTGCAAGCAGTTCAAAGCCTGCTGGAGCCTTGGTCTCAACTAGCCAGTAGTGGTTGTAGCCGGGTTCTCCCACTGCAGTCTGCTTGCCATCAGCCCAGTTTGAGTAGCGCAGACCACTGATGGTCACCTTGCCGTCGGCGCCGCTCTGCCACTGTCCGGTTCCATTAACCGTGACCTTGGCTGCGGTGGAGAAGTCATTGGTGTGAGAAGCGTGAACCTCAAAGATGGCTCCGGCAAGGGACTTTCCATCTCGGTCCTTCTTGAAGACGTTGATGCCCCCGAACTTGGTTTCGACAACCGTGGAGGGGACTTCGGTGACATGTTCGTCCTCACGCTGGAATGTCAGAGTGGCATCGTTGGCGATTTCGCCGGCTGCAATGACCTGAGCCGTGTGACTCACCGTCACCTTCGCAGAGGGGTTGGTCTGGAGGGCATCGAAGGCGGCTTTGCGGGCCGATGCCCCCAGGGTCACGGTGACGAGGCCGCCGGTGTGGGTGGCGGTGAAGTCGGCGGTCGGGGTTCCGGAGACGCGAACGTTGGTTGAGAGGTACTTCAACTTTGGATCAAGCTGGTCAGTGACGATGTATTTCGTAGTCTGCGCACCTCCGGGAATGGTCGAGTCGATGCTGTATGTAATCTCCTGTCCGAGCGCATAGATGGGGGCGTCGGTGACAGATTTTTCGACCTCGCTGATCACATTCTTGGGGTAGGCGTGGACGTCGTACACCCAGCTGCTGCGGTCCGAGGGGTCCGTGAGGGGCACGGTGATGAGGAACGGCAGCGACTTGGTTACAGCTGCGTTGGGGGCAACTTCCGGGGCGGCAGTCTCCTCGACCAGGTACAGGCCAACGGGCAGGCTGGAGAACTTTGCGATGCCCTGAACGTCAGTGATCAGCGTTTTCGCGCCGGTGAGGGTGTGTCCCGACTGGGTGATGGTACCTGGATCGAGCGGATCAAAACTGTCAACCAGGGCCTGCGCTTCCTGCCAACCGGGGTTTGACTTCAGGTTGATACCGCTGACCTGCTGGATACGGAAGGTGGCTCCCGATAGGGGAGTGAGACCGCTGGTACTTCCTGAAGTAACCGCCATGCCCTGGTTGTCCGGAAGATAGGAGGGTGGCTGAACGAACTTGTAAATGGTGATACTTCCCATGGCATCATCTGGGATCAAGTTTGGGGGTGCCGCGCTCGCAGTCGTGGCAGAGGCTGCAAGCAGAGCGCTTGCGGTCAGGAGGCCGGCAATACTGTGTTTGCTCAAAGTGAGAACCTTTCTGGGTTAGGTGGGCCAGTCGGCGGTCAGCTCATACCTAGTAAGTGAGCCACCGTCGGCCTCGACCACACTTCCAACTGGGAGACGGTCATGTCGTCTACTTTTGCCGAGCCTGTGGATAGTGCCGGACTTCGGGAACTTGGGGTTCCGTTTGACGCGGCTACGTAGGATGGGGCTATGAGCAAAAGCGAAGTAGATGTAGCGGCCGAATCCTCTGATGTCATTCCAGACCTCGGTGTAGATGAAGGCGCCATAGATCCCGCGAGGATCGGTGCGTTTTTCGACGTGGACGAAACGCTGGTTCGCGGTGCGAGTATCTACTGGGCTGCCAAAGAGATGTTCCGGTTTTCACCTTTCGGCCTGCGCGAGGTCGCCTACGTGGCAGCCGAAACTTTCGCCTACATGCTGTTTGGTGAGAACCAGGACAAGATTGATGACTTCTCTACCCGGGCGGCGCAGATAGTCGCTGGTAACTCCGTCGAAGACATGGCGAAGATCGGCGAGGTCATCTATGAGAAGTACTTCGTTCCCAAGGTCTACCAGGTCACCTACGCGCTTTTGAAGCAGCATGTCGATGCCGGTCACACCGTCTACCTCATCAGCGCGACCCCATGGATCATCGCTGAAGAGTTCGCTCACCGGTTGGGTGCCATAGGCGGGATTGGCACCAAGACGAAGGTCGAGGACGGAATCATTCTGGGTGAACTGGACGGCGGGATTGTTCACGGACAAGCCAAAGTCGATGCGGTGCTCGAGGTTGCTGAAGAAAAGAACCTTGACCTTGAAAAGTCCTGGGCCTACTCAGACTCTTCAAGTGACATACCCATGCTTTCCACAGTCGGTCACCCCGTGGCCGTCAACCCGGACCGTGCCCTGCGCCATCACGCGAAGGACAACGGGTGGCAGATTGTGCGCGCTTATGAACGCCGAGATCTCGCCCTGCGCTGGGCTGGTCGAGCCTCCGTGGCCGCACTCGCCACCGCTGGCGCCTATCTGCTCTTCCAGAGCGGCAAGAAGGGTTCGAAGAAGGTCCTCGGTCGCAAGTCCTAACGGGCTCCGACGATACCCTTACCTGCGCCAGTAGCCCATGAAAGCCACCCGCTCGCGGGGGACTGCTAGATCCCGCACAAGGTGGCGACGAAGATTCGTCACCATGCGTGATTCCCCTGCTATCCAGAAGTAGTGGGAACGAAGGGCATGGTCCGTTAGGGACCGTGGTTCAGGCTCGATGTTGGAAAACCAGGCGGTTTCCCAAACAGGGTCGTCGTCCAGGGGGGCAACGTCCTCGACCTGCGGGGTAACGTCTTCCACACCGTCGAGACCGAGGTGGCGGAGAATGACAGGTGTGACAGAGGAACCTACCTCCCGTTCATCCCGAGCGAGCCACCGTATCCGTTGGTGATTACCCACAGCCAGGTCGAGGAAGTCTGCCTCAGTGGGGACTTCAAGAAGGGCGAGGACGTTGGCGGGCGAGGACGCAGTTTCCTCAAGGATGCGAGAGATCGCCGGAACCGCAGTTTCGTCACCAACGATGAGGATGTTCTGCGCGTCCCCGGGGTGATATTCGATGCCGCCGCCGTCAAGGCGCCCCCGCCGTGGTCCATAGACGAGTAGCTGTTGCCCCGGGGCGGCACTAGCTACCCACCGGGCTGCGGGTCCGACCTCGGCCGTCGAGGTCCCGTGAGCGAAGTCAATCACGAGGGAGCTCGAGCCGTCCTCGCCGACAACGAGATCACGGATCGAGTAGGTGCGCATGTCACCCCTGGATGACGGGGACAAGGCTGTCCATTCCGCGTATGTCGAGGTCGAATTGAGGTTGGGCAACCCCATTGCGCTGGGGAAAATCAGTTTGATGCGCTGATCCAGGATCCTGTGGGGATTACCGAAAGTGCGCAGTGCTACACCGCCGAAAGTGACGCGCTTGAAAGAGGGGGAGATCTGCTCTACCGCGGTGACAGTAACCCGGGTGAACTGGAACGCGGGCAGGGGAGCGGTATGGAGTGGGGGTTCCACCGAGACCTCTGAACTACTGGGCACGGGGCCTCCCAATCGGAACCACCATGGGACTTACGAACACGGGGTCGGGAATAATCATGGCGTCGAGGCCGAAGACGTCACCCACCAGCTGCCTGGTGACCACATCCTGCGGTTTGCCCGCGGCGTAGACCTCTCCGCCACGCATCGCGATCAGGTGATCGGAGTAGCGCGCCGCCATGTTGAGGTCGTGCAGCACCATGACGATGGTTGTGTGCAGGTTCTTGTTGAGGTCGCTGAGAAGCTCGAGAACATCCAGCTGGTGGGCGACATCAAGGAACGTGGTGGGTTCATCCAGCAGGAGGATCCCCGTCTGCTGCGCCAGAACCATGGCAATCCACACCCGCTGACGCTGACCGCCGGACAACTCATCAACTGCCCGATCCGCCAGGTCAACCGTGTTCGTGGCCAGAAGCGCACTCTTGACGGCATCGCTATCGGCTGCGCTCCACTTCGCAAACGGGCCCTGATGGGGGTGGCGTCCTCGTGAGACGAGGTCGAAAACCGTGATGCCCTCCGGGGCCAGGGCCGACTGGGGGAGCAGGCCGAGGGTGCGGGCCACCTCCCTGGTGGGGATCGACGAAATCGACCGACCGTTGAGGACGACCTCCCCAGAAGTTGGCTTAAGGAGGCGGGCCAGCCCACGAAGGAGCGTCGACTTGCCACACCCGTTGGCCCCGACAATAGAGGTGATTCCGCCGGGCTCAATGACGAGGTCGAGGTCGTGGATGATGTCGCCATCCCCGTAGCCGAGGGAAAGGTGACTGGTCGAGAGCCCCGGAAGTTGCTGGGATTCGTTCATGGCCTCACTTCTCCCTTGTTAACGCGCACTAGCAAGTAGATCAGGAAGGGGGCGCCGACGAGCCCCAAAATGACACCGACCGGGTAGGTGGCCGCAAACAGGTTCTGCGCGATGAGGTCCGCCGCCAGAACAAGTGCAGCGCCGATCAGGGCCGACATGGCTAGGGGAGGGCGCCCCGGGCCGAGAATCCGACTGGCAATCGGGCCTGCCATGAATGAGACGAACGCGATTGGCCCGGTTGTTGCGGTGGCGGCAGAGAGCAGGGCGACGGCGCTGATGATGAGTCCGGCACGAACTGCAGTGACATGAACCCCGAGGCCGCGCGCAGTGTCATCACCTAGGCGCAAGAGGTCGAGGTCACGGCGCAGGTAGAACAGGCACCCGCCGAAGATCACCAGTGTGACCCCGAGGATGAGGACGCCGCGCCAGGAAGCGCCACTCAGGCTTCCTGTCAGCCAGCGCATAGCGGTTTGCAGATCCCACGAAGCGGCCTTCGAAAGCACCCACTGGGTGACCGCGTTGAACATCGCACCAAAACCAATGCCGATGAGGATCATTCGGAAACCCGCGAAACCGGCCCCGTGTGAGAGACCGAAGACAGCCAGGGCAGTGAAAAGGCCGCCTGCCAGTGCGAAACCCGAAACCCAGAGATCAGTCAGGCCGAGAACGATGATGGCGAAGACCGCAAAGGTGCTGGCGCCGCTCGTAATGCCGATAATGTCGGGGGCCGCCAGGGGATTGCGCAGCATGGTTTGGAAGGTGATGCCCGCCAGTCCGAAGGCCAACCCGGCCAGCAGTCCCAGCGTGGCTCGGGGTAGGCGCAGCTCACGGACAACGAAGGTTTGCCCGCCCTCGCCGTTCCCAAACAGCGCGGAGAACACGGTCTTCAGTGACGCCACCTGCTCACCCAGCATCAGGGTGAGGAAAAAGAGTACGAGGACGAGAGCAACCGTCGTCCCGGTTGCAACCGCGGCGCGACGTTGGCGAATGAGGTGGGTTTGGGGGCTCATCACAGCTCCCTAATCTTTTGGCGGCGCACAATCCACACGAAGAAAGGCGCGCCAATAAGGGCCGTGAGGATTCCGACTTGGATCTCTTGGGGACGGGCGACAATGCGACCGACAATGTCCGCGCCGAGAAGTAGAGCCCCACCGGTCAGCATCGAGAAAGGAACGAGCATGCGGTAGTCCGGACCTGTGATCAGGCGGCAGAAGTGGGGAATGACCAGGCCGACGAAACCGATGGGGCCTGCTACAGCAGTCGCCACCCCAGCCAGCGTCACAGCGGCGAGGGCGATGTAGACTCGCGAAGCCCAGACACTCTCTCCGAGGCCGCGGGCCATGTCATCTCCCAGAGCCAGAGCGTTCATGCGTCGTGACAGAGCCCAGGTGGCAAGTGCGGCAACGGCGAGGACCGGGGTAATTGTTGCGACCTTGTCCCAGGTGGCGCCTCCGACTCCACCGATCTGCCAGAACTGGTAGTTCTGCAGCATCTCAACTCGGGGAAGGAGGACGATGCTGATCAGAGAAGCCAGTGCGGCTGCGGTCGCGGCGCCGGAAAGGGCCAGTTTCAGCGGGGATGCGCCGCCGGGACCCGCGGAACCAATGATGAAAACGAGTACTGCCGCCACGGCTGCCCCCAGAACGGCCAGCCCCATCTGGAGATAGGGGTTACTGGTTCCTAGAAAAACCATGCCTAGGACAACGGCGAGTGATGCGCCGTTGGAGATTCCGAAGATTCCCGGATCAGCGAGGGGGTTACGGGTCACTGCCTGCATGCCGAGGCCCGCAAGGGCCAGGGAGCCCCCGACGAGGAGGGCAAGGAACGTCCTCGGGACCCGCTTCGCGACTGCGACCTCGGCAATGGTCTGAGCCGAACCGGTGACCCCGGCGTAGATCTCATCGAAGGTCACCTGGCGTGACCCAGTGGAGACGGACAGGACGACCAGCACCAAAACGAGTGCCAACGACCCTGCCAGAACGAGAAGATTGCGCGCAGCCGTGTTTCCGTGGGCTCGCTCGATCTTCGGTTGAGTAGGCAGGGTCGCGGTCACGTCGGGACGGCTCGTTCTGGTAGCGGTTAGTTCGCGGACTGCGACGTTGTGCTGTTGAGCAGGGCGAAGTAGTCGGAGATTCCCCAGGACACTGAGAGGGGTGAGGGGTTAGCGGCTGTCGCTAGCGGCGTGTTGTTGATGAGGACGACTAGGTTACCGTTCTGAACCGCGGGAATCTTGGAGAGGATCGGGTCGTTCTCGAACAGCGCGCGACCGGCCTCTTCGGAGTCTGCATAGGTGACGATGACGTCGACATCATCAAACACGTCGGCCTGCTCGGAAGAAATGGTCGTAAAGAACTCATCTCCCGCTTCGGTGGCCTTGACAACCTGTTCGGGTTGGGGCATTCCGGCTGAGGCGAGGAGGCCCGGGCGGGTGTCGTTCAGCGTGTAGTAGAGGATAGAGCTGGTGTCCGCCGCATCGATCAGGGTGAAGAGGACCTTCTTATCCTTCAACTCGGGGTTCTCGTCGAGGGCGGCTGCGACCTGCGTTTCGAGGTCCTGGTACAGCTCTGCTCCCGAGGTTGACAAGCCGATGGCGTTGGCGTTCATGCAGATCATGTCCGCCATTGAGGTCCCCCAGGGGATGTCCGGGTACGCGACGGTGGGGGCGATCTTGGAAAGAGTGTCGTACTGCTCCTGGGTGATTCCCGAGTAGGACGCGAGGATGACATCGGGCTCAGCTGCGGCCACGGCCTCAAAATTAATGCCATCGGTCTCGTCAAAGAGCAGCGGCTTATCGGCCCCTAGCCCATCGAGCTTTTCAGCGACCCAGGGGAGGATCCCATCTCCGTCGTCGTCACCCCAGTAGGAGGGGGCCATGCCGATCGGGGCTACTCCCAGGGCCAGCGGAACCTCCTGGTTGTACCAGGAGACAGCTGCGATCCGCTCGGGCTTTTCCGTGATTGTCGTGGTGCCATAGACGTGCTCGATGCTGATGGGGAAGGTTCCGTCGGGGACGACCTCACAGTTTGCTGAGGTCGAGCCTGTTTCGAGGTCGGACCCACTCTGTCCGACCGCATCTGCTGACATTTCGGAACTGCTCGTACCACCACTTGTACATGCTGCAAGCGTCAACGCGGTGAGTGCGGCAACGGGAAGTAGACCTGCTTTGAGCTTGGACATCGGGTCTCCCTTATAGGTGGTTTGTGGTCGAGAGGGGATCTCGAAAGGTCGTCGCATCGCTTCAAGGAGAAAGCAAGGCTAATAAAGCGCCAGAACCAACTCTATATTTTCACAACGATCTCGTTGGCAATTTTGATAAGGGTAACCTAACTTGTCAAACTCGTTGGTCACGAAGTGGGAAACGAAACAGGAAAGTGATTAAGGATGCGCTGGCGACGCCAGGTTGGGTTGAGGGCGGACGACACAGTATTCTTTTCACCGGGTGGAAACGCCCGTGCCCCCGTAGCTCAATGGATAGAGCAACGGACTTCTAATCCGTCGGTTGCAGGTTCGAGTCCTGTCGGGGGTGCCAACCTAAATGCCGAATCGTCTTCGGTCCCTACTGAATCACGATTCGAGTCTCAACCAGCAGAGGAAGCCATGCCCACAGCATTTGTGACCGGAGCCAGTCGAGGCATCGGACGAAGTATTGCCGAGGGTTTGGCGGAAAACGGCTGGGACCTCGGCCTCGTCGCCACCAACCCAGAAACCCTGGCTGTGGTGGCCGATGGTTTTCGTGCCCGCATGGGTGTCGTAGTCGCGACTGCCGTCGCCGATGTTGCCAGCTACCAGTCGGTTGCTTCCGCAGTTCAGGCGCTAATGGACGAGGTCGGAGTCCCCGAACTGCTGGTCAACAACGCGGGTCGTATCGACAGCGAAGTGCCGGTTTGGGAGGCGGATCCAGCCGAACTTCGTTCAGTGGTGGAGGTGAACCTACTCGGGACTCTTTACTTAGAGAGAGCCGTCCTGCCGAGGATGGTTGAAGCTGAGGCAGTGGGACGGATCATCAACTTGGTTTCCGGGGCCGGAGCCCGCAGCTGGGATGTCGCCTCCGCCTACACCACCAGCAAGGCAGGTCAGCTTCGTAACGTCGGTGACCTGGCCGACCTGGGGGATCGCTATGGGATTCGCGCCTTTGGTGTTGCGCCAGGGGTGGTCCGAACCGATATGACGGCGGGAATGCAAGCACACCGAAACCGTGAAGAGTACACGCCGGTGGAAGAGACCGTCGCCCTCATCAACGCGATTGCCCGCGGCGAGCTAGATGCTTGGTCCGGTGCCTACCTGCGGGCGGGAACCGACACCGTAGAGGGTCTTCGGGCTGCGGCTTCTATTCGCGAGAGCAACCCCGGCGCCCGCCTCTTTGGGGTTGCGCCGTGGGGAATGGACGACCCGCTCAACTAAGGCGCCCCGGTCCCCGGACAGCTAGACCATGAAGCGAAGCAGTTCCGAATCAGCGTCGAGTTCCTGAATGTTGAGGTCGGACTGGGTCATCCTCGCGCGCAACTCCACCAGCGAGTTCTCTGATCCGGTGTCGATTCCGACGAGGGCCGGTCCGGTCTCACGGTTGTTGCGTTTGGTGTATTCGAAGTAGAGGATGTCATCCTCTGGACCGAGAACGTCATCAAGGAACTCCCGCAGAGCGCCGGGTCGCTGAGGGAATGACACCAGGAAGTAGTGGCGGAGATTGCGGTAGACCTGTGAGCGCTCCTGTACTTCGTTGTAACGGGTGAGGTCGTTGTTGCCCCCCGAAAGGATCCCCACGGTGACGCCGCCCTGCGTGAAATTACTGAGTAGGCCCGCAGCGGACATGGAAATCGCCGTAGTTGCGAGAGCGCCCGCTGGTTCCGCGATGATTCCGTCCAGATGGTAAAGGTCGAGCATTTCTGTACAGACCGCACCCTCTGGAACCACGACGACCTCGTCGACCAGGTCGCGCACGATTTCATAGGTGTACCTACCCGCGCGGCCCACAGCGGTACCGTCGACGAACATGTCGACGCGGGGGAGGTCGATGGCGGTTCCAGCTTCGAGTGCGGCACGCGTGGAAGCGGCGCCGGAGGACTCAACTCCGATGATGCGCACATCCGGTCGGTTCTCATGCAGCCAGGCGGCCATGCCAGCGATAAGCCCGCCACCTCCAACCGGGATGACAACGGTGGAGAGCGCATCCCCGAGCTGCTCACTGATTTCTTTGGCAACAGAGCCCTGACCGGCGATTACCGCCGGATCATCGTAGGGGTGGATGTAGGTCTTCCAGCTCCCCTTGGTCTCCTCCAGGGCCACTGCCTGGGTTTCATCAAAGGTTCCGTCTACGAACCGCATCGTGATCCACGATCCACCGATGGTGGCTATTCGCTGACGCTTCTGACGCGGGGTTGAGGAGGGAAGGAAGATGGTCCCGTGGATACCGAGTCTGGCGCAAGCCATGGCAACACCCTGGGCGTGGTTTCCCGCAGAGGCACAAACGACGCCTGCCTGGCGCTCTGAGTCTGACAGCTGGGCCATGGCGTTGTAAGCGCCACGAAGCTTAAAGGAGCGAACCGGCTGGAGATCTTCACGCTTGACGTAGATACGAGCACCGGTCGCTTCTGACAGTCGCTCGATCTCCTGAAGCGGAGTCACCCTCGCCACATGAGCCAGACGTTCTGCGGCCTCGTCAACGTCCACACCCGAGACGGAGTGGGGGATGGTTCCCGCATTCTTCCGGCCGAGTTTAGTGCCGGGTATCAGCTTGGGGAGTTCTGGGGATTCTTCAATGTTGTGCACAACGTCAGTGTATGAGGCAGGAGGGAAGGAACATGACCCTGGCCAAATGACGGCGTATGGTTGCCTGGTGAGTACCAATGACAATGGCCTAGTAAAGAACCCAATCGTCTGGATCGACTGTGAAATGACGGGGCTTGACCCCTCGGTAGATGAGTTGGTTGAGATTGCGGTAATCGTGACAGACTCGGATCTGAACCCCCTTGCTGAGGGAATCGACCTCGTCATCAAGCCATCAGCTGCGGCTCTGGCGCAGATGGGTGAGTTCGTGACACAGATGCACACCGATTCGGGCTTGATTCATGAGTTTGGCTCGGGTGTCTCCCTGGAAGACGCGACCCGGATCGTCCTCGATTACATAGCGGGACTGGTGCCCCAGTCCGGGGTTGCCCCTGTGGCTGGTAACTCGATCGGTCAGGATGTGCGCTTCCTGAGGGCCTATATGCCGGAGGTCGTCGACTACCTGCACTACCGAATTATCGATGTCTCCACCATCAAGGAGTTGGCGAAGCGCTGGTACCCCCGGGTCTACGTCTGCGCTCCCGAAAAAACCGGGGGACACCGGGCTTTGGGCGATATTCAAGATTCAATCGTCGAGCTGCAGTACTACCGCACGGCACTGTTCCCAGAGGACCTAATCGCTGAAAAGGGTGCTTATCACCGCATTGCTAACGAGGTGGCTGAGAGTGCGCAGGCCGCGTTCCAGGCGGTAGCTGAGTAGCTGGTCCACAGAGCCAGGAGACCGGGCTTTCCCACAGCTCGGCTTAACTCGTCAACTGCTCGCCAAGGCCTCCTGCGAGGCTGACACTCGCCAGATCGACCCCAGGTGGTCAAAGAGTGATTGGAGAGTGGTCATGAGTATTAGTGATCTGATGGTTCTGCGAGGACGGGTTGGCACCAACCTGACGCTACACAGAAGCGAAGAGGAAGGCGGACGGAGCTTCGTCCGTTTCCGCATGGTTGTTCCACGGGCGCGCCGTAAGGATAGTGGTCAGTGGGAAGATGGTGAGCCACAGTGGTACACCGTGCGGGCATGGGGACCGCTTGCGGACAACATGGCTGTGTCTCTGCACAAGGGGAACCCACTGGTCGTTGTGGGAAGGCCTGCGGCTCACGCATGGATCAACGGCGAGGGGGAGATCCGTTCGGAGATCGCGATCAATGCTTTCACTGTCGGGCATGACATGGGCTTTGGGATCTCCATGTACCGCCGCCTCATGCCGCTGCGGACAGATCAGGAGGGGCCGGAGGTGCGGATCACCCCCGCCAGGCCTGCAATCTCTGAGATTGAGGCCGAACAGGCCGAGGTCGAGGACTTTGAGACCGTCGAGGTCGATGGTGACGTGACCGTAGCTGAAGAGGCGAGGGAGAACGATGAGGGCGGCGAATCGCGCGAGTTAAGTGCCGCCTGATGTGAACTTGTGCTGTCTGCGTTCCCAGGGTGACAAGTCACGCCTAAAATAGGCAACGTTGTCTTCTTCCCCCTGAATGGAGAGTTGTGGCTGAGTACATCTACTCGATGGTTCGAGCACGTAAGGCGCATGGGGACAAGGTCATCCTCGACGATGTCACCATGGCGTTTCTGCCTGGCGCCAAGATCGGCATGGTTGGTCCTAACGGCGCAGGTAAGTCTTCGATCCTGAAGATCATGGCGGGAATCGATGAGCCGTCTAATGGTGAGGCCCGGCTAACCCCGGGTTTCACGGTCGGTATTCTCGAGCAGGAGCCCAAGCTCGATGAGGACAAGACGGTCCTTGAGAATGTTGAGCTGGGTGTTGCAGACATCATGTCGAAGCTGCACCGCTACAACGAAATCTCCGAGGAGATGGCGAACCCGGATGCTGACTTTGACGCCCTAATGACAGAAATGGGGGACCTGCAGACCGCGATTGATGCGGCCGATGCCTGGGACCTAGATTCTCAGCTCGCGCAGGCAATGGATGCTCTGCGCTGCCCCCCGGGGGACGCAGACGTTAAGGTTCTCTCCGGAGGTGAGCGTCGCCGAGTTGCCCTGTGCCGACTGCTTCTTGAGGCCCCCGACCTGCTCCTTCTTGATGAGCCCACCAACCACCTCGACGCTGAGTCCGTCCTCTGGTTGGAGCAGCACTTGCAGAAGTACCCCGGTGCTGTCATCGCAATTACTCACGACAGGTACTTCCTGGACCACGTGGCAGAGTGGATTGCCGAGGTTGACCGTGGTCACCTTTACCCCTACGAGGGTAACTACACCACCTACCTTGAAGAGAAGCAGCGCCGACTGCAAATCCAGGGTAAGAAGGACCAGAAGGTCGCCAAGCGCCTGAAGGATGAACTGGAGTGGGTTCGCACCAGCCCCAAGGGACGCCAGGCAAAGCAAAAGGCTCGTCTGGAACGCTACGAAGAGATGGCGATTGAAGCCGAGCGCACCCGTAAGCTCGACTTCGAAGAGATCCAGATCCCACCGGGTCCACGCCTGGGTTCGACGGTCATTGAGGCCTCGGACCTGAAAAAGGGCTTCGGGGATCGGGTTCTCATCGACGGGCTTTCCTTCTCCCTGCCGCCAAACGGCATCGTCGGCGTTATCGGTCCGAATGGTGTTGGTAAGACCACCCTGTTCAAGACCATCGTTGGTTTGGAGCCGCTTGACGACGGAGACCTGAAGATCGGTGAGACCGTCAAGATCTCCTACGTCGACCAGAACCGTGCCGGCATTGACCCCGACAAACCACTCTGGGAGGTCGTCTCCGATGGACTTGATTTCATCAAGGTCGGAAACGTCGAGATGCCCTCTCGTGCCTACATCTCTGCCTTTGGTTTCAAGGGCGCGGATCAGCAGAAGCCAGCCGGAGTCCTCTCCGGTGGTGAACGCAACCGCCTCAACCTGGCACTGACCCTGAAGCAGGGCGGAAACCTCCTCCTGCTCGATGAGCCCACTAACGATCTCGATGTTGAAACCCTTGGTTCACTAGAGAGCGCGCTCGAGCAGTTCCCGGGTTGCGCAGTGGTTGTCACTCACGATCGCTGGTTCCTTGACCGGGTTGCTACCCACATCCTCGCTTGGGAGGGGACGGAAGAACAGCCGGACAAGTGGTACTGGTTCGAAGGTAACTTCGAGTCCTACGAGAAGAACAAGGTTGAACGACTGGGTGCAGAAGCTGCTCGACCCAAGTCGGTTACCTACCGGAAGCTCAAGCGCGACTAAACGCGTAGCTTAGTAGCGGTTCAGACAGGGGCCGGGAGTGTCAGTAGGTGACAGTCCCGGCCCCTCAGTCATGTTCAACGGCAGCTAGGAAGAAAATCCCCAACGGGACCCTGCGATGGCTTCCGGATCGGCCACTCGCATCATTCCCTCTTGGGAAGCTGTGGCAACAACCTTCCCCTCGGAGGAGTAGACGGTGATGTGCGTCTTTCCGCGGCCCCCTCCGACCGCATCAGCGTGGCCCGAGAAAAGCAGCCAGTCATTAATATCAACATCTGCGTGGAACCACATTGCGTGGTCCAGGGAGGCAAGCGAAAGACCCGGGGTCATCCATGAGAGTCCCGTGGTTCGCAGGGCTGGTTCGAGCATGACCTGATCGATGACATATGCCAGTAGGGCACGGTGGGCAATCTGCGGGGTTCCGTCAGGAACCTGGGAGCGAATCTTCATCCACAGTTGCTGGTCGGCGCTGCGGGAGGGATCCGGACCCGTGTAGAGGGACTGCTGGACATGTCGAACATCGAAAGCCGCAGTCTTGCCCAGAAACTTTGCCACGGGGTGCTCCATGGTTCGGAACAGTTCAAGGGCACTGTTGAGCTTTTCGGGCCCGGGCACATCGGGGACTTCTGCCGTGAACTTCAGACCTGGCTCAGACACTTGGAACGAGGCGATCATTGAGAAGATCTCTCGCTCATCCTGGGTTGCCACCACACGCCGATTTGAGAAGGACCGTCCGTCCCGAAGCCGCGCCACTGAAAGTTCAAATGGGGCTGAAGGGTCACCTCCGCGCAGAAAGTAGCAGTGCAGGGAGTGGGGCAGCCGGGCGGGGTCTTCAATGGTCGCGGCGGCAGCGAGCAGGGACTGGGCAATCACCTGTCCGCCATAAACCCGCCGAACCTGGGGGAGGGAATGGGCCTCAAAAACGTCCTCCCGCAGGGGAACCAGGTTGAGGATGCGCAGCACAGAAGCCACGGGTTCGGAACTGATAAGTGGAACGTCGATCGGCAATGTCATAGTGCTATTGTCCCCTCCCGTGGTGACATTCCAAACCGTGGTGCACGTGACCTCTAGAATAGAGATACAGCATCACCTGACCCGGTATCCTCGTAGGTAGTAAAAACTTTTCGGACTAGAAGGTTTCGATGTACGTCAATGGAGACTTAGACCATGAGCTGGTCAAACGGCTCGCTGATCTGAATGGTGTAGCAACGTTCTTCTGGACCTGGGCCGGAGAGCAGCAACAGGTGGAAACCCTGAGCCTTCTCCGCGTCCTGAAGGCCCTTGGGGTCGCGGTTTCACCAGAGTCCACTAACGAGGACGTTCGGGCAGCGATCCTCGCAACTGAGGATGCGCCGTGGCTGGACACACTCCCTGCCTGCACGGTGGTGCGCCAAGGTAACTGGGGGGAAATCCCCATTCACGTTCGCCACGGAGATCCGGTGCACGTCTGGTATCGCCTTGAGGACGGGACTACGGGGGACCTTCGTCAACTCGATCGGCTGGTAGCACCTCGTGAGGTCAACGGGGAATGGCGAGGTCGAGCAACGTTTGAAGTGCCCGGGACCTTCCCACTCGGCTACCACACCGTGTTTGCTGAGGTTCATGGTCGGGAGGCCGTTTCTGCCCCCCTGATCGTGGTTCCCAAGCGGATTGATCCTAGCGTTTTACGCGGAAACCGCCGCTTCTGGGGTGTCAATGCCCAGGCCTACTCGGTTCAGTCCCGTTCCTCCTGGGGAGTCGGAGATGCGGCCGACCTAGCAGACCTGCTGGCCATCACGGCCAAAGAGGGAGCCGAGTTCCTGCTGGTGAACCCAATGCACGCGGCCGAGCCAGTGGCGCCGATTGAAAACTCGCCCTACCTTCCCGTGACACGCCAGTGGCTCAATGTCTCTTACATTCGCCCCGAACTGGTCCCCGAGTACGCGATCCTTCCGGATGGCGAGCGTGACGAAATCGAAGAACTTCGCGGTATCTCGATGGTCGAGGACGACGACATACTGCTTGACCGTGATCGCACCTGGGCTGCAAAAGAGAAGGCACTCCGGATGATTTACCGAGCCCCGCGCTCGGTCCACCGCGAGGCTCAGTTCCAGAACTTTTGCCTCGAAGGCAAAGAGGGGCTGGAGAAGTATGCGCTGTGGTGCGCTCTGGTCGAAAGTACCGGCAGCATTGACCTTCCGGACGAGTACGCCAGCCCCGACAAACCTGCCGTAACCGAGTTTGCCGCACAGCACAGGGCTGAGATTTCCTTCTTCAAGTGGCTTCAGTGGGTGGCTCTCGAGCAGCTTTCGTCCAGCAACCGTATTGCCAAGGACCTCGGAATGCCGATTGGTGTCATGGCTGACCTGGCGGTGGGAATCCACCCGGCTGGGTCAGATGTCTGGGCGGATCGGGGGGACTTTGCCCCGGGAATGTACGTGGGGGCACCCCCGGACATGTACAGCCAGCAGGGACAGAGCTGGAGTCAGCCTCCGTACAACCCCCGACGCATGGCTGAGCTGGGATATGAACCCCTGCGAAAGGTCATCGCAACCACCCTCAAGCTGGCCGGTGCCCTGCGCATCGACCATATTCTTGGTCTGTTCCGACTCTGGTGGTTGCCTGAGGGTGGCTCGCCCGCCGACGGCACGTACGTCTACTACGACCATGAAGCAATGATTGGTGTCCTTCTTCTTGAGGCACATCGCGCCGACGCGGTGATCATAGGTGAGGACCTGGGAACTGTTGAACCTTGGGTTCGTGAGTACCTCGGAACCCGCGGTATCTTCGGGACCTCAGTGCTTTGGTTTGAAAAGGAGGGTTCCGGATGGCCCCTGCACGCCGAGCACTACCGCCGCGACATTCTCGGGACCGTCAACACCCACGACCTCCCACCAACCCAGGGTTACATCGAAGGCATCCAAACCACGCTTCGAAACGAACTGGGGCTGCTGGTTGAGGACGTCGCCAAGGTGCGCGAGCAGGACACACAAGAGCAGGAGCAAATGGCTGTCCGCCTTCGTGAGTACGGTTTCATCGAAGAGGACGCCGATGACGCAGCGTTCATGGATGGGCTGCACCGCTACATTTGCCGTACTCCTGCACGACTGGTGGCAGCTGCTCTTGTCGATGCTGTGGGAGAGAAGCGACCGCAGAACCTACCGGGGACGAACGATGAGTACCCCAACTGGTGCGTTCCGCTGGCCGATGGAGACGGCAACAGAGTTTGGCTTGATGACCTTGCTCAGAAGAAGGGCAACCGACTCTTCAAGGTAATGCGGGATTCGCTCGGTCAATAGGCACTGCGGATAAGAAGCACCCCTGTGACTCTACGGAATCACAGGGGTGCTTCGCTGTCTTGTTGCTAGGCCCGATCGTTAATCTCATCAGCAAGGTTGTCGGCAATTGGTCCGACAACAACCTGGACGGTGTCCCCAACCTGCACTACGCCAAAGGCTCCGGCATTCTTGAGGGCCGCCTCATCAACCAGTGCCGAGTCAACGACCTCGACCCGAAGTCGCGTGATGCAGGGCTCAATCGTCTCAATGTTTTCGATTCCACCAAGTCCAGTAACAATGTCCTGTGCCTGAGACATCTCATCCTCTTTCACTGAAGTTGCAGCGCCAAACTAACCCGAGTTACGGCGGCCTGGTCGCCGTGATTTTCAAAGTACCACGGGGTCGAGCGGGTGGCTTTAAAAGGTGAGCAGGTCCTCGCAAAATCGAGGACCTGCTCAGCCTAGAAACAGAACAGCTAGTTCCTAAGCATCGGCCTTCTGGGCCTTGAGCATGCGCTGTGCATCATCGCGGCCCTCTGCAATCAGGCGGCGCAGGGAGTCGGGTCGCTCCTGGTGGTAGTCCAGCCATTCTTGGGCTCGCGTCACCACGTCCACCTCGGGGAGGTATCCGACAACGGGAAGGGGTTCCAGGTGCTGAACGATTCCTGATGCGATGTGGAAGGTGTGGGCCTCCCAGGCAAGCGCAATCTGGTCGTAGAACTTCTCTACGTAGGAAACGTAGGCTTCGGGCTTCGTGTTCACGTGAGCCCAGAAGCCAGCAACCATCGCCCAGCGAGTGTCGTTGGGAATAGAGACGTCATGCATGACGGCTTCATAGGTCTCTGCCCGCACCGCGTCTGAGTCAATGGTTGCAAGCGCACGCACAGCGTTCTGCTCTCCGGTCAGAGTGTTGTCCTCAGCCCGCAGAGTTGCAACTGCTTCCTTTCCGGCCAAGCCCCCGCGGACCAGAGCGAACAGGATGGCCCAGCGAAGGTCCTCACTCATGACCAGGCCCTCTTGGGTTTCCTCACCCCGGTAGAGGCGGTCCAGGTACTCAAACTGAGCGCGAGTGACTGCCCGTCGGCATGCCGCCATCACAAACATCTCCTGTTTGTCTGTGCCTGCTTCAGCGATCTTGGACAGCTCAATGAGCCCGTCTGCGACGGCAGCCATCTGGGCCGCCCGGTGTGCCGGGGCGACGTAGGAGGTAACAGCGGTATCGATTTGGCGAAGCAGAGCTGTCAGAGAGGCTACTGAAGTCTCAATCCTGGCTGCTCCGAGAGCCAGGTTCAGGAACCGTGAGGCAGGGAACTCTCCGTCACGGGTCATGTCCCAGGCAGCGGCAAGGATGACGCGACGTGTCAGCGGGTCAGAGAACTTGGTGATGTTTGCGATTGCAAATGCCAGCGAGTCCTCATCCATGCGGATCTTCGCATAGGCGAGGTCACCGTCGTTGACGAGGATAAATGCAGGACGTTTGATACCGCTTGCCGATTTGACGACCGTGCGGGCGCCATCGATATCCAGTTCTTCAGTGAAGACCTTCTCAACCGCTGAGCCGTCCTCATTCAGGTCGTAACCGGAAACGATGAGCCTGTGGGGGCGGAGCGTTGCCATGGGGGAGACGACCTCCTGGACCACGGTTAGTTCGCTGATAGAACCATCGGGGTCCACGATAATCTCGGGACGCAAGCTGGTAACCCCGGCCTCCTCAACCCAGACCTTGACCCAGTTGTCCATGTCGCGACCAGAAGCGGCCTCAAGTTCTTCAATGAGGTCGGAGAGGGTGGCGTTCTGGAAGGCATGCTTCGTCAGGTACTGGTGCAGTCCGTTGAAAAAGTTCTCGCGGCCAACATAGGCAACCATCTGTCGCAGCACCGCAGCGCCCTTGGCGTAGGTGATTCCATCAAAGTTAACCTCGACATCGGCCAGGTCGCGGATCTCAGCCTTAACCGGGTGGGTCGACGGCTTCTGGTCCTGGGCCAGGCCCCACTCCTTGCGAGTTAGGAAGCCAACCCAGGCATCCGACCAGCGGGTTGCCTCAGCCGTGGCGAGGTGGGCCATGTACTCGGCAAAGGATTCATTCAGCCACAGGTCATCCCACCACTGCATGGTGACAAGATCGCCGAACCACATGTGGGCGAGCTCGTGAAGGATCGTGTTGGTTCGTGACTCGAGCTGCCAGTCAGTTGGCTTCGAACGGAAAATGTACTGGTCCCGGAAGGTTACGCAACCGGCGTTCTCCATGGCTCCCGCGTTGTACTCGGGGACGAAGATCTGGTCGTACTTGGTGAAGGGGTAGGGAATACCGTAGGCGTTCTCGAAGAATCCAAAGCCCTGCTCGGTGATCTCCATGATGAGGTCTGAGTCGAGGTGCTTCACCAGGGAGGCGCGGCAGTAGACTCCAAGGTCGATCTCGCGACCATCCGTCGAGCGAATGACGCTGGTAGCGCCCTCGTACGGCCCGGCCACAATTGCCGTGATGTATGTGGAGATCCTCTGTGTCGGCGCGAAATCAAAGCGCTTCTTTCCACCCTCGAGAACGGTGGGTTCCGGTGTTGCTGTCACCGAGAAGACGGTGAAATCCTCCGGGGTGGTCACCGAGAACGTGAAGGAAGATTTCAGATCAGGCTGCTCGAAGGTGGGGTAGACGCGCCTCGCATCGGGTACCTCGAACTGCGTGTAAAGGTAGACCTTGCCGTCCGCCGGATCGACGGAACGGTGCAGACCCTCACCTGTGTGCATATAGATGAAGTCCGCATCGACCTCGACAACGTTCTTCTCCTTGAGGTTGCGAAGGGGAAGGCGATAGTCGCTGTAGTCGGCAGGATCAATCGAGTGTCCGTTGAGGGACGCCGAGTGGATCTTGTCGACTACGAGGTCGAGGAAGGTCTCCGAACCGGGGACGGCTTCGAAGACAATCTTTGAGGTTGACCGGAAGGTTTTATCACCGGTGGTCAGGTCAAGGGCGACATCGTAGCTCTCAACGCGCTTCACAGCCGCCGCGCGTTCCTGCGCTTCTGTTCGGGTCAGGTTTAGTCCAGGCATGGTGGCCTTTCTTGTTTTTCTTCTCTATCTGTTCTTGGAAAGGCGCGGGCCTACCAGATCTTGACGCGATCCTCGGGGGCAATCCACAGCTCATCACCGGGAGTCACTGCGTAGTAGTCAGCAAACTCATCGAAGTTGGCAAGGATACCGTTGCAGCGGAACTCGGAGGGCGAGTGGGGGTCGATGGCAAGCAGCTGAACCGCATAGTCATCGCGGTGCTTGCTGCGCCAGATCCTGGCCCAGGAGGTGAAGAAGCGTTCTGGGCCGGTGAGCCCATCAATCACTTCGTCGTCGTTGGGGGAGGAGATGCCCTTCTCTTCGAGGGCCTTCTGCCAGGCCTTCCAGGCAATGGTCAGTCCACCGAGGTCGCCGATGTTCTCACCGATGGTGAGGGCGCCGTTGACCTTGTTGTCGTCACTCAACTCACGTGGTGAGTAGGCGTCGTACTGTGCGATGAGTGCCTTGGTCCGCTTCTCGAATTCTTCACGGTCAAGGTCGGTCCACCAGTCGTTGACCTCTCCCTGAGCGTCAAACTGGCTGCCCTGGTCATCAAAACCATGGCCGATCTCGTGACCAATAACGGCTCCGATTCCGGCGTAGTTGACCGCGTCATCTGCCTCTGGGTCAAAGAACGGGGCCTGCAGAATGGCGGCTGGGAAGACGATCTCATTCATCGAGGGGTAGTAGTAGGCATTCACGGTGTGGGGGGTCATCAGCCATTCGCTACGGTCCACCGGCTGGCCCAGCTTGCCGAACTCCCAGGCCAGATCGAACTGGGAAGAGGCCATGATGTTGTCAACCAGCGACTTCTTGGGATCGATCTCAAGCCCCTCGTATGAGCGGGGGTTGTCCGGGTAGCCGATCTTGGGCATGAAGGTATCGAGCTTCTCAAGGGCGCGGCGACGGGTTTCCTCTCCCATCCACTCCAGCCCATTGATCGACTCACGATAGGCGTCAAGCAGGTTCTGCACCAGGTGGTTCATCTGCTCTTTGTACTCAGCCGGGAAGTGACGTGCAACGTAGAGGCGTCCCATGTCGAAGCCAACCACCCCCTCAATCAGAGAGAGGGCACGCTTCCAACGGGGACGCATCTGCTCGATACCGGAGAGGGTGCGGCCATAGAAATCAAAGGCCTCTTCGGCAAACTCATCAGAGAGGTAGGGGGCGAAGCCATCAATGATCCTGCGCGCGAGCCAGAGTTTCAGCGTGTGAAGGTGGGTGTTCTTCCAAAGATTGGAAGCTGCCGACAGGAAATCAGGTTGAGAGACATTGAGGCTCTTTCCCTCAAAGTCCTGTCCCAGGGCATCGGCCCATTCCTGCCAAGCAAATCCGGGGTTCTGTTCGATCACTTCGGCCCAGGTGCGGGGGTTGTTCTGCGGGTCAATCTCGCGGCTCTTGACGACATCCCAGTGGTGGGCAGCCAACTCTGTCTCATAGAGCATGACTTCGGATGCTGCGTGCGCAGCCTCTTCCTCAGAGACCACCCCCGCGAGTACGAGCTGCTTGGCAATGTGCTCCGTGTACTTGCTGCGGTAGACCTCGTACTCATCTTCACGGTAGTAGGACTCATCCGGCAGTCCCAGGCCATCCTGCTCAAAGTTGGCGGAGTACTTGGTGGTGTCGTTCATGTCAGTCCAAACCCCAACACCGAAGTAGGACCCGACACCGCTGCGACCGAGGTCGCCCAGAAGCTGGGCCAGATCCGCATGCGTCTTGGCCGCTGCCACAGAGTCAAGCAGCGGCTGGATCGGTGAGACACCCAGTCGGTTCAGTTCCGCCTGGTCCATGAACTGTTCGTAGAGCACCCCGATCCTCTGTGCCTCATGGCCCGCGAGGGCACCTGAGGAGGCATCCTTGGCAATCTCGTGGCAGCGCTCTTCCGAGAGGTCACGGAGGGCGAGGAACGATCCATCAGACGCACGATCAGCGGGGATGACATGGTCCCGCAGCCAGGCGCCATTGATGTAACCGTAGAAGTCATCCTGGGGGCGGACATCAGCGTCCATTAGCGCAGGATCTAGGACATGGGCAAGCAACTGCTTCTTCTCTTCAGACATACACGTATGTTAGCGCCGCGGAGGAGGCCCCACTGTCCGCTATGCGCTGAGGTGAAAACCCTTCCTTAGAAAGGTGCGTCTTCAGGGGAGGCAAAGTCCTGACGTGAGGTCTGAATGGGGATTGACCCGGTATCGGGGTAAGCGTCTCTCTCCGGGTGCTGGCCCCCTCCGTAAGCCCCGGCGTCTTCCGCCAGGTTGCGCCTGGCGGGAACCACCCCGAGGAAGCGGGGAAAGCGTAGAACATACTTGTGGCCCTCAGTTCCGTCGCGGCGCTGAAACGTCTCAACCACCAGGGTGCCCTCTACCGTGACACGGTCCCCCTTATGGAGGACATCGGCCAGATGCTTGGCCTCTTCATCCCAGAAGGTGGCACCGACCCACAGGGGTGAGCCAAGATCAGACCACTGATTGGTAACCTTGTCGCGTGCGGACGCTGTCGCATTCAGCCGAAGGTCCAGTACTGCCTTTTGCTGTGGTGTCCATCGCAGCACCGGATCTGCGATGACCCCGGTTGTAAGTGCGCGGAGTGCCATCTTTCCCCCTTGAGTAATCGGTGACGAGCATCTCTCCTACCTCTCCAGGATAGGGGGAACATCCGACAAATTGAGGGGCTTCACCAGCTTCTGGGGACAGTCCCAGACCTGGAGAACTGTGGAAACTAAACATCCTCCAGTGACGGGTGGGTACGACGGTGCCTCTCCGAATCATTGGCGTAGGCATAGTAGAGGCCAATGAGGAGGCCGCCCCCGACGAAGTTGCCCACCAGGGCTACTCCGATGTTCCCGAGTGCCAGGCCGATATCGATACCGTTTCGCAGCCCCTCGACCGTAAAGAGGACGGTGTTGGCAACAGAGTGCTCGAAGCCGAGGAAGGCGAAGAGAAGAACAGAAACCACCATGGCGGCCACCCTCACGCCATCGGACTGAACAAAGCCGTTGTAGATCAACAGCATCGCAATGTTGATCATGAAGTTACAGAGAATGGCGCGGAAGAAAAGATCGGCTATCCCAGAGGCTCCCCCCGAGATGAAGGCCAGTTTGTGGTCCACAGAAGCCGTAACGAGTTCACCCGTGGGGCCGTCCAGCAGCGTGGTGAACCAGACCATACCTGCGACTGCCAGACCACCGAGGAAGTTACCCAGGTAGCACAGGGCAAGAACTGCACCGGCTCGACCAAACGACATCCGCCGGAAGTAAACAGCGATGGTCGTTACCATCATGTTCGATGTCAGTAGCTCAGACTTTGAGTAGTAGATGAACACAAGGCAGAAGCCAAAAGTAACTGCGCCGGCAATCGAGCCGACCTTTGCATAGTTCGTCCCGATCTCTGTGAACGCGGAGATCACCGAGTAGTTTGCCAGGTAGAAGATCCCAATCAGGACACCGGCCATTGCCGCGCGCATGAGAAACACCCTGGAGAGGTGCTTGGTCATAGAAGACTTGGCGTCAGCTGCCTGCAGGACCGTCGAAATGAACTCGGTACCCGGGAAGATCTTGCGATTGTTGCTCACCATGACCCACATGTTTCCAGATTCGCCGTGGACCCGTGCACACACGGGAGAAAACTGGTGCTGTTTTTAGGTAAACGTGAGGGCAATTACGTCGGAGGCACCTGGGATGGGGTGTTAGTTCGAAGAGCGCTGCTCTAAGATGAAGGGCGTATTGATCCGGCCTCGACCGCACCAGTCACGAAAGTGGAGGGTAAGTCGGGGGTATCACCGGGGAGCATTCGGAAGAAAGATGCCGGCTCAGGCACCAAGTAGAACCGGACGGGTGGCCCGTTACAGCCCAATGAGCGGTGGTTGCCGGTCTGATCCTGGGAAACCAGGAAGCCGCGGGTGACCACAAGCGAGGTGGTACCGCGGGATGAGAGATCATCTCGTCCTCGAACCAGCAGTGGATTATAAAGAGGATGAAGATGGCGGATTCAAATAGCAAACGGCGTTTCCCGTTACACCGTGACGACCAAGAGGTAAACCCGAAACCTTCCTTCCCCGCAATCGAAGAGGACACTCTTTCCTACTGGAAGAGCGACAGCACCTTCAAGAAATCGATCGAGCGGCGCCCGGCAGGGGAAAGGGGATCGAATGAGTTTGTCTTCTACGACGGCCCCCCATTCGCCAACGGCACACCCCACTACGGTCATCTCCTGACCGGCTATGTCAAGGACGTCGTCGGCCGTTACCAGACCATGCTGGGACACCGGGTCGAACGACGTTTCGGCTGGGATACCCACGGCCTACCAGCCGAGATCGAAGCAGAACGCATACTCAACATCGTTGACAAGTCCCAGATTGAAGGTCCCGATGGAATCGGTATCCAGGCCTTCAACGAGACCTGCGAGACCTCGGTGCTTCGCTACACCAAAGAGTGGGAGGACTACGTCTTCCGCCAGGCACGTTGGGTGGACTTTGAGAACGACTACAAGACACTCGACCCCGACTACATGGAGTCAACCCTGTGGGCGTTTAAAACCCTCTTTGACAAGGGCCTGATTTACGAGGGGCACCGCGTACTGCCCTACTGCTGGAACGACGAAACCCCCCTGTCGAACCATGAACTAAAGATGGATGACGACGTCTACCAGGACCGAACCGACCAGACCGCCACGGTTGGCGTTACCCTCTTGGACGAGGACGGTGCCCCCACGGACGAGGTTGCGCTGATCTGGACGACCACCCCCTGGACGCTTCCCTCAAACCTGGCCATCGCAGTTGGCCCCGATGTCGACTACGTCTCCGTTGTCCCCGTTTCGGGTCCTCTCGAAGGCAAGCTGGTCATTGTGGCGGAAGCGCTTGCGGGCACCCTCGCGAAGGAGTTTGGTATCCCGGCCGCGGTTGCTGAGGGCGACCTCGCGTCTCTCCCGACCTCCGTCGATGAACTCATAGTCGGGCGTTTCAAAGGTTCCACGCTGGTGGGCAGGCGCTACGCCCCCATGTTCAGCTACTTTGCAGACGCCAAGGAAGACGAAGCTCCCGGCCCGAACGCCTTCCAGATCGTTGCGGCTGACTTCGTGACCACCGAGGACGGCACAGGTCTGGTTCACCTCGCCCCTGCCTTCGGTGAGGACGATATGAACGTGTGCCTGGAAAACGGCATTAGGACCGTTGTTCCAGTTGGCGAGTCGGGGAAGTTCACCTCGGAGGTTCCCGACTACGAGGGCGTCCAGGTTTTTGATGCCAATCGCCGCATCTTGGCCGATTTGCGGGACCAGACCGGTCCGCTCGCCAGGGTGGAGGAGAAGCTGCGCCCCGTCCTCGTCAAGCAGGCTTCGTACCAGCACAGCTATCCCCACTGCTGGCGCTGCCGCCAGCCTCTGATATACCGCGCTGTTTCGTCGTGGTTCGTTGAAGTCACCAAGTTCCGCGACCGCATGGTTGAGCTGAACCAGGAGATCTCCTGGGTGCCGGACCACCTCAAGAATGGTCAGTTTGGTAAGTGGCTTGAGGGAGCTCGTGACTGGTCGATCTCGCGCACCCGCTTCTGGGGTGCGCCGATTCCCGTGTGGAAGTCGGACAATCCGTCCTACCCGCGTGTGGACGTCTACGGTTCTTACCAGCAGTTAGCCGATGACTTTGGCGTGAAGGTAGAGGACATCAACCTGCATCGTCCGGCGGTGGATGAACTGGTGCGCCCGAATCCGGATGATCCGACCGGGCAGTCGATGATGCGTCGTGTTCCTGAGGTGTTGGATTGCTGGTTTGAGTCCGGGGCGATGCCCTTTGCGCAGGTCCACTACCCCTTCGAGAACCGTGAGTGGTTCGACAACCACTACCCGGGTGACTTCATCGTCGAGTACATCGGGCAGACTCGTGGCTGGTTCTACACGCTGCACGTCCTCGCGACCGCGCTCTTCGACCGCCCCGCATTCAAGCGTTCGCTTGTCCACGGGATCATTCTTGGCAATGACGGTCGGAAGATGAGCAAGTCGCTTCGTAACTACCCCGATGTCCAGGGTGTGTTCGACAGCTACGGGTCGGACGCGATGCGCTGGTTCCTGCTGGCCTCCCCGGTGGTTCGTGGTGGAAACCTGATCGTCACAGAGGAGGGGATTCGCGATGCTGTTCGACAGGTCCTGCTACCCCTGTGGAATGCCTACTACTTCCTGACGCTCTACGGCAACGCCTCTAATGGCGGAGCCGGCATCAGCCCCACGCGACTCGATCGGGTCGAAAACCCCAGCGAGGTTTTCGCGGCCCTTCCCGAGATGGATCGCTACCTGCTAGCCCGCACCCGCGAGGTGACGGAAGCGGTTCGCAAGGCAATGGATGAGTACGACCTCCCGAAGGCAACCGCACGTGTCCGTGACCATCTCGACGTCATCACCAACTGGTACGTCCGCACCCAGCGTCAGCGGTTCTGGGATGAGGACGGGGCGGCATTTGACAGCCTCTACACAGCGCTCATCGTCCTGGCGGAGGCAGCCGCACCGCTGCTACCGATGGTGACGGAAGAGATCTGGCGGGGCCTGACCGGCGGTGAGTCGGTTCACCTGGTCGACTACCCGGCACTTCCCGATTCGTGGAGGGACGATGCCCTGGTGACCGGGATGGATGAGGTCCAGGAGATTGTGTCTGCCGCGCATGCGCTGCGCAAGACCGAGAAGCTGCGCGTTCGTCAGCCACTGGCGACCCTTCGGGTCGTCTCGGCCGAAGCGGAGTCGCTCGCAACCTTTGCGCCCATCATCGCCTCGGAGGTCAACGTGAAGGCTGTTGACTTCGAGACTCCAGATGATTCAGGCCTGGTCCTTCGTGAGGATCTCAGCCTGAACCCGCGGGCATTCCCAGCGCAGGTCCGCTCCAAGACCTCCGCCCTCTTCCAGGCAGCGAAGTCGGGAGAGTGGGAGGCGTTGGAGGGGGGAGCAGTCGTGCGCTTCCCAGGTGTGGAAGTTGACGGAGCCCCCGTTCAACTCTCAGGGGATCAGTTCGCGTTGACGGTGCGGGTTGAGGCCGAGGGAGACGAGGCCGCTGCCATCCTGGATTCGGGTTGCTTCGTCGTCCTCGATAAGGTCGTCAGTCCGGAGCTAGAGGCTGAGGGCTGGGCGCGGGACGTAATTCGCCTGATCCAGGACACGCGCAAGTCGGAAGACCTACACGTGGCCGACCGTATCGACGTGGTGCTCACGATCCCAAAGACTCGCGTTGAAGCACTGCGAACCCACGCGGAACTGATCAAACACGAGACGCTGACGATCGACCTCGACTCGGTTCTCGGGGATCAGCTGGCTGCGACCGTTACCAAGAGGTAGCTGATTAGCTGTTGGCCCGCGGCGAACTGTGCCGTGGGCCAACACCTTTTTAACCGGTGGCACAGTATCCTTGACCGGCACGGGTAGTGGCGGGTTCAGTGTGAACAGTAAGCCGGAAAGCATCCCGGGCATTCTACTGAGGGGGAACCAGATGGCCACCGACGATCAAGAGTTTGAGCTTCCAGAGGGCATTGATCCCGAGATGGTGCAGTTCTTCCTCGCCGCCGAGGAGGAAGAAGAAGAGGCCCTCCCGGAGTCGGAGGAGACCCCGGATGAGGATCCTGACCTTGAGGTTCTCCGAGAGGTCGTTCGTTCGACGCTCCTGCAGGGGGCCGACCCGGAGCTGATCGATTCCGTTCTCTCCGGTGATTTGGAAGAGGACGAGGACGGAACCTCCCCGGGTGATGTTGACGTGGAAGCCGAGGAGGCCGCGGCAGTTACGGCAGCCCACGATATCTACCGTTCTCTGCTTGAACGGAACCCCGAACATGACTTTGAGCCGACTCTCACCCGGGTTGAGGCGGTCATGGATATCCTCGGCGATCCGCAGGATTCCTATCCGAGCATCCACGTGGGCGGCACGAACGGAAAGACTTCAACCACCAGGATGGCCGCTGCCCTCCTCCACGCCTTTGGGATTCGTGTCGGCGCCTTCACATCACCCCACCTCAAAAATGTTCGCGAGCGGATCGCGATCAACGGCGAGCCCCTGTCTGCAGCCGAGTTCGTGGCGGCCTGGGAAGATGTGGCTCCCTATGTCGGAATGGTTGACGCCCAGTCCGCTGAGGAGGGCGGTCCCCGCATCTCCTACTTTGAGTCTCTGGCGATCATGGCACTGGCAGCTTTCGCTGACGCTCCGGTCGATGCCGCTGTCATCGAGGTCGGCATGGGTGGGCGCTGGGATGCGACGAATGTGATCGACGCCGGAGTCGTGGTGATCAACCCGATTTCCCTAGACCACACCCGGTGGTTGGGGTCCACGCTGACCGAGATTGCCTTCGAGAAGGCGCAGATCATCAAGGATCGCTCCATCGCGGTGGTGGCCCAGCAGGAGGAAGAGGTCCTGGAGGTGATTGAACGCCGTGCTCTAGAGGCGGACGCTGTTCTTTGGCTTGAGGGTCGCGACTGGGAGCTCCTATCGCGAACCAGCGGCGTCGGCGGTCAGATCATTGACGTACGCACACCCACCGGCGTCTACGAGCAGCTCTTTGTTCCGCTCCATGGGGAACACCAGGCACACAATGCCGCAGCTGCCCTTGTCGCGGCTGAAGCCATGATGGGTGGTAAGTCCCTTCCCGCCGAGGTCATCGAGGAAGGCTTCCTCTCAGTCCGCTCGCCGGGGCGCCTCGAGGTGGTGCGCACCTCGCCGACCGTGGTCATCGATGCGGCGCACAATCCAGCGGGGGTAGCTTCGCTGCGCAGGGGAATCGAGGAGTCCTTCGCCTTCAACGTCACCATCGGACTCTTCTCAGCGATGGCAGATAAGGCAATCGAAGAGATGCTGGTAGAGATCGAACCAGATCTAAACGAGATCGTCCTCGCCCCCATGGGAGGGGACCGTGCTGCAGAGATTGAAGAGTTGAAGGAGATTGCCGAAGACGTGTTCGGGGAGGATCGTGTTCACGTGGCAGAAAATGTCACGGAAGCGATTGATCTGGCCACCCAGCTGGCCGATGCCCCGGTGGACCCGACCCTGACTCGCGGCATCGTGGCCTTTGGTTCGATTCAGTTTGTGGGTGAGATCGCCTCATTGCTTCAGAGGTAGGGACTGCACGGTTAGCCGCTCTGCAGCCGCGGACTGAAACTCCGTTCGCCAAGATATGAGTCCCTTTCAGAGTTTGACCAAGGCTGGCAAGATTGGGTGTGATCGGGCATACGCTCGCCGTCTCTAGATTGGAGTGCTCAATGAAGAAGCTCATCAACGATCCGCAGGCAGTGGTCAAGGAAACCCTCGAGGGATTTGAGGCCGCCCACGGCGACCTCGTCAAAGTCCACTACGAACCCGACTGGGTTGAACGTGCAGTTGCGAAAGCTGACGGCAAGGTCGGTTTGGTATCCGGTGGTGGCTCGGGACACGAACCCCTCCATGCCGGCTACGTCGGCCTCGGAATGCTCGATGCGGCTGTCCCGGGTCCCGTCTTTACGTCACCGACTCCCGATCCCATTGTCGAAGCTACCAAGGCTGTCGATCGTGGTGCCGGAGTTGTCCACATCGTCAAGAACTACACGGGAGACGTCCTCAACTTTGAGACCGCCGCCGAACTTGCAGGAATGGATGACGTGGCGGTAGAGACCGTTCTCGTCGATGATGACTGCGCCGTCGAAGATTCGCTGTACACCGCCGGGCGCCGCGGTGTCGCCGGAACCGTCCTCGTCGAAAAGATTGCCGGAGCAGCAGCGGAAGCTGGGCTGACACTGACCGAGGTGGCGGAGGTCGGCCGTGAGGTCAACGCCAACACCCGCTCGATGGGTCTTGCCCTCGGTCCCTGCACGGTTCCTCATGCAGGTAAGCCTTCCTTTGATCTTGAAGATAACGAGATTGAGCTGGGAATCGGTATCCACGGTGAGCCCGGGTACCGCCGCGGCCCCATGGAGGCCGCCGATGACCTCACCGAAGAACTCTACGAAAAGGTCCGGGACGACCTTGGTCTGACCAAGGGCGATCGCGTGATCGCGCTGGTAAATGGTATGGGTGGAACGCCGGAGTCCGAGCTTTATATCGTGTTCCGTAAGCTCGCACAGCTGCTTGAGGCAGATGGGATTGATCTGGTTCGCCCGATGGTCGGCAACTACGTCACCAGCCTTGAGATGCCGGGAGTCTCAATCACCCTTACCAGGGTCGATGACAAGATGCTCGAGTACTTCGATGCGCCTGTTGATACACCGGCGTGGAAGAACTAGTTAGATACTAGGCGTGTGAAGCGCCCGGCCGACACCTGTGGGCCGGGCTGTTTCATGGGCCCGAAGGGTCGCAGTGCGACCCCGATGTAAATCCACAACAGAAAGAGCGAATCATGGGAAACAACGTTGAATGGGCGCGCCGCTGGGTGGAGCTTTCCGCCGGGGTTGTTGCTGAGAACCGAGAGCTACTCATCGACCTGGACCGCCAGATCGGAGACGGCGACCACGGGGAGAACCTGGATCGTGGCTTTTCGGCGGTCGTGCGTGGGGACGGCCTCGCTGAGAGCGTCAGCGGTCAGGATGTCCTCAAGTACGTTGCCAAAACCCTGCTCTCCACCGTGGGTGGAGCAGCCGGGCCACTGTACGGAACCGCCTACCTCCGCGCGGCGGGAGCCATGCCCGAGGAGGAGATGACCAGCGAGGACGTGGTCGCCGTTCTCGATGCAGCCGTCAAAGGTGTTCAGGCGCGTGGGAAGGCTATCGCGGGAGAAAAGACCATGGTTGACGCGTGGCTGCCAGCAGTTGAGGGAGCTCGAGCTGCCGCCGCAGCGGGTGAGGACGTCGCTGGGACATTCGCTGTTGCTGCTCGCGCCGCAAAGGAGGGTTCCGATGCCACCGAGCCGATGAAGGCGACGAAGGGACGCGCTTCCTACCTTGGTGAGCGCAGCATCGGCCACCTTGATCCAGGTTCGGTATCTTCGGCCCTGCTACTTCAAGCCGCGGCGGATGCTGCGGCTGAAACCTTCGGGAAGGATGCTTAGTCTCCATGGCTAGAGTTTCGCTCGTTCTGGTTTCTCATTCAGACGCACTGGCTGCCGGCCTCGTTGAGTTGGCGGCAGCCATGGCCCCCGACGTCCATATCGCGGGTGCCGGAGGCATGGATGGTGGGGGACTGGGAACCTCATTCGATCTTGTCGACTCCGCAGTCGAGAAGGCTCTGGGTGCCTCCGAGGGGGCCGGGGTGGTGCTGCTGTCCGACCTCGGTTCAGCAACCTTGACCGTGGACACAGTCCTCGAGTTTGCGGACAACCCACTGCAGTTACGTTTCGCGCCGGGTCCGCTTGTCGAGGGCGCCGTGGCCGCAGCGGTGGTCGCGCAGCAGGGTGGCGACATCGATCAGGTGGTCGCTGCGGTTTCTGAGGCTGCAACGCAGTGGTGCGACTCCGCTACGATCAGCGAGGGTGATGGTGAGGCGAACATAACTGCCGGGGAAAGTGAAGTCTCCACAGAAGCCGTCATTGCAGATGCCGCCGGATTGCACGCACGTCCCGCGGCTATGCTCGCCAACCTTGTCTCATCCTTCGACGCTGATGTATATGTGAACGGGGTGGGGGCCGACTCCATGATAGAAATTATGGGTCTTGGGTCCCGCCAGGGCGATAGGGTTACAGTCACCGCTACTGGCGCTCAGGCGTCGCAGGCTGTTCGCGCTGTCGCGGATGCCATAAACATCGGCTTTGATTAGCCCGCCGTATTACGAAGTAAGGAAGTTACATGCCTACACCTGATCTGTTGGACCCCCGGAAAGAGCACACCCTCGTCCTCATCAAGCCCGATGGTTTTCGTCGTGGCCTGACCGGGGAGATTCTGCGCCGCATCGAGCAGAAGGGATACGTGCTGAAGGGCCTAAAGATCAAGAAGGCTCCCCTTGCTCTTCTTGAGGAGCACTACGAAGAGCACATTGAGCGACACTATTTCCCAGCGTTGGCCGAGTACATGATGGAAGGTCCCCTGGTGGCGATTGTGGCCGAGGGTGACCGTGTCATCGAGGGCCTTCGCATTATGGCCGGTGCTACCAACCCCACCCTCGCTAATCCGGGAACCATCCGGGGGGACCTCGGGCGTGACTGGGGCCCGGATGCCGTGCAGAACGTTGTTCACACCTCCGATTCCCCGACCTCGGCGATCCGCGAAATCTCCCTGTGGTTCCCTGAGCTCGCGTATGACGAGTCAGGAGAGTCTGCACTCTAAGTGCACTTTCGGGTAGGCAGGCATGTACCTCAAGGAACTGACGGCTGCGGGTTTTAAGTCGTTTGCCTCTACAACCAGGTTCCAGTTTGAACCGGGGATCACAGCCATTGTGGGTCCCAACGGTTCAGGGAAATCGAATGTTGTTGACGCCCTAGCGTGGGTGATGGGGGAGCAGGGGGCGAAGTCCCTGCGTGGCGGCAATATGGCGGATGTCATTTTTGCCGGCGGTACCACCAGGGGTCCTCTCGGGCGCGCCCACGTGGAGCTGACCATCGATAACTCTGATGGTCGCCTTCCGATCTCCTACTCCGAGGTCACGATCTCACGAACAATGTTTCGATCCGGGGGGTCCGAGTACGCCATCAACCGCCAGCCGGTTCGCCTCCTGGATGTTCAGGAACTGCTGTCAGACTCGGGCTTGGGCCGGCAGATGCACGTCATCGTCGGCCAGGGGCAGCTCGACACGGTCCTTTCAGCTTCGCCAACTGATCGACGTTCCTTCATTGACGAGGCCGCTGGCGTCGCCAAGCACCGTCGCCGTAAGGAGCGAGCTCTCCGTAAGCTCGAGTCAATGGACGCCAATCTTGTCAGGGTCCTCGACCTCACCGAAGAGATGCGTTCACGACTTCGACCTCTGGCAAGGCAGGCCAAGGCCGCTCGGGAGGCAGCCGGGGTTCGCTATGCCCTCGGCTATGCGACGGCGAGGATCCTCGGCGAGGATCTCGTGAAGGGACGCGCTGATCTGGCGCGCGATAGCGAAGTCCTTGAAAGGTTGCGGGGTGCCGCGCGCGTTAGTGCGGAAGAGCTCGATGAGCTCAAGAGGCGCCAGGTGTTGGTCTCGCAGCTGCAGGCTCGCGCCCGGGAGCGTGCCGACATGGTCGGGGAGCGGTACCGGGATTTTACGGAACAGCGAGAGCGTCTTATCGGGATCGAAGAGATTGCCCAGGAAAGGGCTTCTTCGGCGGCTAGAACACCCACTGCAATATCAGAGAGCTCCGTGCAACTGGCTGTGAAGCGTGCGGAGGAGGCCGAGGCTGAGGCTGCTGAGCAGCGGTCGCTTTCCGCGCAGGCCGAGGCGGCTCACCGTGAGGCAACCGTCATTCGTGAGCAGCGCGAACCCCTCGTTCGTGATGCTGAGCAGGCACTACGCCGGGCCCAGGGAGATGTCCGCTCCCGCCAGGAGAGGTACGCGCGGTTGGTGAGAGAGGCAGAGAATGCCGCACTCTCCTCACAGGCTGCTCGCGGCCAGTTTGACAGCGCCCAGCAGCGACTTGTGGCCGCGGAGCAACGCCACGCCGCGGCAACCAAAGACGCGAGGACATTTGCCTCTCAGGGTCTCACCGCGCACGATGGGCAAACTACGATCGAGGGCAACTCGGAAGCCTCGGCCTTCGAAAACGCCTCAATCGCGGAACAGGGATCACGCGATATGCTCGCTGCCGCTGAGCGGGAGGAACGTGATCTCGGTGTTGAGGTTTCGCGGCTGCGCTCCAGGCGCGAAACGCTTGAAGCATCCCTTTCAGGAGGGGCTGGAGTCCAGCGCTCGGCCTCTGAACAGATCCGCGCCTTCGGTGACCGTTTGCTTTCTTCACCACGTCTTGAGGACACCCTCCAGATCGAGCGCGGTTGGGAAGAGGCACTGACCGCGGTGCTCGGACCACTGCTTTCCGCCCATGTTGTTGAGGGTCAGGAGCTTTATGGCGAGCTGCTTGATGAGATCCCCGCGGGCATCAGTGCGCCAGATCTTGACTCCGCCGGGCTGGTCACCCAAGTGGGGACTTCGCCCATCAACCTGTCATCGACTCCTGAGGGATGGATCGAAATCGGCGCAGAGTTGGGAGTCGTTCCCGCCTACTCGGTGGTGGCTGCCGAGGGGCCCGGGAACACTCTCGGTCCACTTCTGGTGGATACCTGGGTTGCTCCAAGCATTGGTGCGGCCCAGGAGTTCCACCGGCTGCTAGGGCCTTGGTCGGCAACTGAACAGGCTGACCGGGTGGAGCGCATTATCGTCGCCACCAGCTCCGGAACCGTGGTCGGGTCAAACTTCCTCAGGCTGCGAGGACAGCAGGTTACCTCCCGTCTTTCACTTCGAGCGGACCTTGAAGAAACCAGGGTCGCCGAGGACTCTGCACGGGAGCGACTCCAGGCTAGCGCCGCCAAGGTTCGGGTGGCTCGTGAGGCGATGCAGGCGGCGATAAAGTCCAAGAATGCGGCTCTGACTGAGCTACGGGCCGCAGATGCGGAACGTGCCAAGGTAGCCCAGGAGCAGGCGCGTCTCAATGCCCTCGCCCATGCCGCAGAGGTTGATGTAGAGCGGGTGCGCCGACAGGTCGGAGAGGCTGAGGCCCGAATGGAGGCTGCGAAGGCTGCTGAAGCCAAGGCCGCCGCCCTCGTTCCAGAGCAGGCTCCCTCGGAGGACGAGGTTGATCTTGAGGCGGTTGCACGGGCCATTGATGAGGCTCGCGAGGCACTGCAGCAGGCCTGGGAGGTAGAGAACCAGGCGCGACTGGATGCCCACATCGCACGGGAACGTTCCGCAGCGTCGGACCGTCAGTCCAGGGCATTTGCAACCCAGGCGCAAACCCTTCGGGAAGATCGTGAGCGTCAGGTGGCTCGGGAGATGGCAGCCAAGGGGGCTGTTGCAGGGTTCCAAGTCATCATGTCTCGGGCCCGGGCAGGAGCAGCACGCGCAGAAGAGGCGGCCGGAACTGCACTCAGCCTGCGTACCGCCGCCCGTGATCGCCACCATGAGCTAACCGAGGAACTCGGAGGGATTGCCGAGCAGATTCGGCAGTTAGAACGCGATCAGGTAGCGGCGAATGAAACCCTGCTGCAGACGGAAGTGGCCGTTGCGGGACAACGATCCCTGGTCAATCAACTTGAAGAAAAGGCCAGGGTTCTGACTGAAGACTACGGGCAGATCCTCAAGCTTCGCGTGCCGATGTTGCTCGAAAAGTACGGGAGTGCGCATGCTGGAACTGAAGCGACCGCTGACGCCGAGGACGGTGAAGGGAACCTTCTGTCGAGCGAGCCGACCTCTTCCAGTTCGCTCGCTGCCGATGAGGTTATCTCCCACTACGGTCCCCACCTACCGTGGAATCCTCAGCCTCCCTCGGAGGCATCCGATGTGGATGAGGGAGAAACGGCACCGTTTACCCGGGAGCATGCAGAAGCTGAGAGGTCGCGAGCAGAACGCAGTCTTGCCCGTCTGGGGATCGTCAACCCGCTCGCTATCGAAGAGTATGAGGCCGCCTCGGCGCGCTACACATTCCTGGAGAACCAGGTTGAAGACCTGAACCGCTCAAAGTCTGACCTCCTCGCCCTCGTTCGTGAGATCGACACCCAGGTACGAGAGTCATTTGCTTCGGCGTTTGCTGACACCGCGAAAATGTTTGAGCGGACCTTCTCGAAGCTTTTTCCGGGTGGCACCGGACGTTTGGAGCTGACTGAACCTGATGATCCGCTAACCACGGGAGTTGAAATCTACGCCCGTCCCTCCGGAAAAAGAGTCACCCGACTCTCCCTCCTGAGCGGCGGGGAACGTTCACTGGCTGCGCTGGCCTACCTGATAGCCATCTTTGAAGCCCGTCCCTCCCCGTTTTACGTCCTCGACGAGATTGAGGCCGCCCTCGATGACATCAACCTGTCGCGGGTGCTCTCCCTGCTCGAGGATCTCCGAAAGGAAAGCCAACTACTGATCATCACCCACCAGAAGCGAACCATGGAGTTCGCCGACGCCCTCTACGGGGTGACCATGAAAGACGGAGTTACTGCGGTAATGTCACACCGGATGGCCAGCTGAAAACCACCGGCAACAAGATAGGCTGGCCCCTAGCCGAAACTGTCGGACAGGAGGGCGCAGCCTTGAAGGAACTGACATCGTGAGCGCAAAACTAGCTCTCTACCTGGCCATTGGTGTGCTGATTCTTCTGGCCGTGACGGTCATTGCTGTAGCGGCATTGGTTCGCCGCCCCCGTCGAGAGTGGCAGGTAGCAGTTCGGGGCCAAGCCCAGGACGTTCGCGCAGTCGGTATCTCCTCTTGGCACGGCAAACCTGTCAAGCCCCGCAGGGTCTCCCTGGATGAGATGTGGGCGACCACCTCGGTGCCCCAAAGTGCCTATGTTGGCGCGCCAAAGATCCCTGACCGGCAAGCCGTCCTGGATGCACTTTCACCGGCTCCGTCCCACGTGATTGCCCAGTACACCGACTCATTTGCCCGCAGCTCTGTTTTGACGCCCCGCCCGGCTCCTGCACCGCAACCGATGGTGGGAGAGGGCGATCCCTTCTATGAACCCGCCGTGATCACCGGGGAAATTTCGCTGTTTAACGCTGCGCTACCCCAGGAAACATACGACGATCAGGGCGACTGGGAAGCTAGGGCGGAGGCCAGCAGGATTCCGTTCAAAGAGGTGGCTCAAGGCTGGCTAGCAAATGCGAGAACCGCATCCGCAGGTGCCGGAGCCTGGCTTGCAGCAGCAGCCGCGCAACTCAGGGAAAAGTTCGCCACGACTGAGGACGAGGCCTCCGAGAACCAGGGAGAGGACGTAATCGTCGAGGTGTCCGAGGACGAGGTGCTCCCTGAAGCCGATGTTCCCGTCGGGGACGAGGCGCCGCTGGACGATCACCCTGTGCCCCCTCCGCCACCCCCGAGCGTTGATGACCTGGAACGGTGGGTCAACCACCTGGGTGAGTCAAACGAAACTTCAGAACACGAAGAAGGCCAGCCCCACTGGCGCAGCCCTTCAGATCCCGCCGAAACCGGCCTTTAGGAAAAATTGATGGAAGCCCTAGCTCAGTTCTTCTCCACCCCCGTTGGGCTGCTCGTTGCAGCTGTCATTCTCATCGCCATCGTGGCGGTCATCGCCCTCGCTGTTAGGTCCAAGCCAAAGCGGCCGAAGGAAACAGTCGAACAGGTTGAGCAGGCCCCCACCTCTCCTCCACCTGAACCTGTCGAGACGGAAACCGTTGTCGAAGAGGTCGAAGAGGTCGAAGAGGTCGTCCCCGAGCTCGAAAAGCCCGAGGCGGTGCGAAGCCGGATGCAGCGCCTTCGCGCCCGCATGGCTTCATCCGGAGGGATCGGAGCCGCGCTGCTCGCTGTCTTTGCACGGGGTGAACTCAGCGCATCTGACTGGGAAGAGATTGAGGACACCCTTCTCATGGCCGATGTGGGCCTGGGTCCGACGGATGAGATCATGGAGCGCCTGCGCCAGGAAGCTCGTATCCGAGGGGGTTTGGATAGCGGATCAGCCCGTGAGGTTCTGCACGATGAACTTCTCAACCTTGTCGGCCCCGATATGGATCGATCGCTCAACCTCAACCCGATGACAACCACCCGGGGCGAAATCGGTCCCGCTGCCGTCCTCGTCGTGGGTGTGAATGGTACCGGGAAGACAACAACCGTGGGCAAGATGGCCCGCCTGCTTCGGGCCGAGGATAAAAAGGTTGTCCTGGGTGCAGCAGATACCTTCCGTGCAGCAGCCAGTGAACAGCTTGAGACCTGGGGTGCACGTGTCGGGGTCCCGGTTGTCTCCACCGATCGTGACGGGGGAGATCCGGCTTCGGTTGCCTTCGACGCGGTGAAGGTTGCCATTGAGACCGAATCGGACGTGGTGATTGTCGATACTGCTGGCCGCCTGCAGACCAAGTCCGCCCTCATGGATGAACTGGGCAAGATTCGTCGGGTGATGGAGAAGCAGGTTCCGGTAGCCGAGGTCCTTCTGGTTCTCGATGCAACAACGGGACAGAACGGAATGAAGCAGGCCCAGGTCTTTGCTGAAGCCGTGGGAATCACCGGCATCGTCCTCACCAAGCTCGATGGTTCAGCCAAGGGCGGGATCGTCATCGCGGTTCAGAAGGAACTCGGGGTTCCCGTCAAGCTGGTGGGTCTCGGGGAAGGACCGGATGACCTGGCTCCGTTTGACCCCACGGGGTTTGTGGATGCCATTGTTGGACAGTGACTTCTACTCCCGGCCAAGCTGGCTGGGATAATGTCACTTATTGTGCGTAAAGTCGCGTGGTACCGCCACCCGACCGACGAAGGGTTTACCTGTGTTTGACAGTCTTTCAGATCGCCTTAGCGACTCTTTCAAGAAGCTGCGTGGCAAGGGGGTTCTGTCCGAGGCCGATGTGGATGCAACCCTCGGCGACATTCGCCGTGCACTCCTCGATGCCGACGTCGCCCTCCCCGTGGTTCGAGAGTTCATCGGAAATGTGCGAGAAAAGGCCTACGGGGCCACCCGTTCCAAGGGCCTTAACCCCGGTCAACAGGTCGTCCGGGTCGTTCATGACGAACTCATTGAGATCCTGGGTGGTGAAACCCGGGAGCTGACATTCGCACAGCGCGGACCGACGGTGTTCATGCTGGCGGGCCTTCAGGGTGCGGGTAAGACCACGCTGGCCGGAAAGCTTGGCAAGTGGCTACGTGAAGAAGGTAAGCGCGTTCTGCTGGTGGCGTCCGACCTCCAGCGTCCCAATGCTGTTCAACAGTTGCAGATAGTCGGAGAGCGGGCCGGTGTTGACGTTTGGGCCCCCGAACCGGGGAACGGCGTGGGCAACCCGATCATCGTTGCTCGAAGTGGACTGTCTGAAGCCGTAATGAACGGCTACGACGTTGTCATAGTTGATACCGCCGGTCGTCTCGGCGTTGACGAAGAGATGATGCAGCAGGCCCGTGACATTCGCGATGCCGTGAAGCCCCATGAGACGATGTTCGTCCTCGACGCCATGGTCGGTCAGGATGCGGTTCACACGGCCACCGCCTTCCGTGAGGGAGTGGGATTCACGGGCGTCGTGATGTCGAAGATGGACGGCGACGCACGTGGTGGTGCAGCCCTGTCAGTTCGCGGCGTGACCGGGGCGCCGATTCTTTTCGCCTCAACGGGTGAGAACCTTGATGACTTTGAGCGCTTCCACGCCGAGCGTATGGCGGGCCGAATCCTCGATATGGGTGACATTCTCACCCTGATCGAGCAGGCTGAAAAGAAGATTGACCAGGAAGCCGCCGAGGAGATGGCTTCGAAGGCTCTCTCCGGAGAACTGACGCTCGCAGACTTTTTGAAGCAACTCCAGCAGGTGCGCAAGCTCGGCTCGATGAAGAAGGTTCTCGGCATGATGCCGGGTATGGGGCAGGTTCGTGATCAGCTGGCAAACTTTGATGAGCGAGAGGTCGATCGGGTTGAGGCCATCGTCCACTCAATGACTCCGGCTGAACGCAACGACATCAAGATACTCAACGGATCACGCCGCAACCGAATTGCCAAGGGCGCCGGAGTCACCGTCGCAGAGGTTAACGGGCTCGTGAAACGATTCGAAGCTGCTAAGCAGATGATGCAGTCGATGGGACCGGGCGGTATGCCCAACCTCGGTGCGATGCAGGGACGCCCGGGGCGTGCCGCGGGCCGAGCAAAACAGAAAGAGCAAGCTCGAGTCGCTCAGGCCCAGCGGGCTCGGGTCCAAAAGAAGGCCCGGTCGGGTAACCCGGCCAAGCGACGCCAGCAGGAACTTGAGGCCCTGTTGCCGAAGGAGCAGCGTGGAGGAAAGGCGGCACCCCGGGGTTCTGCGTTCGGAGTGGGCGCGCCGGAGCAGGATCCGGCCAAGTTGCGTGAGTCGATGGACTCGCTACCAGATGATTTGAAAAGGATGCTCGGAAAGGGCTTCTAGGAGCGTGGTTTCGTTCCCTACGGACAGGGGGAGCAGTGCAAGGGACAGGCGAGCTGGACTCTAGCGGTGAGCTGCGAGGGTGGATCCTCTGGCGTGAAGCCGAGGGGGAGGAGCCGCGGTTTCGTCCGGGAGTACTGCGCTTTCGCGACGGGGTCATAGTTGGTTTCGAAACACTCAAGCAGACTGGGGGCCTCGAGAACTACGTTGTTCCAGGCTTCGTAGACCTACACTCCCACCTGGCCATCGGCGCTAGACCACTGACCTCCAGCGAGATCAAAGAACAGGCTTGGGCTGAGATTAGGGCCGGAGTCCTGGCGGTTCGTGAACCAGGCTCACCCGTGCGAGTGGACCCAGCCGACCTGCCTTTCGGTCGTCCCATTGTTGTTTCCGCGGGACGGCACATTGCTGTTGAGAAGAGGTACGGGCGCGGTCTCGCCGTTGAGCTTCCTCAGGGATCGGGAGATCTTGCTGCAGAAGTTCTTCGGCAGGCAACCTCTGGTGACGGCTGGGTCAAACTGGTGGGGGACTGGATCGACCGCTCTGCGGGCGAGGAATCAGACCTCAGGCCCCTGTGGTCACGAGAGCAGCTGATCAATGCCGTTGCCGTCGCTCACAGGCAGGGTGTGCGCGTCGCCGTTCACGCATTTGGTTCAGAGGTGGTGGATGACCTGCTCGAGGCCGGAGTCGACTCCATCGAGCATGGCACCGGGATGAGTCGTGCCCAGATGGACCGTGCCCGGCAACAGGGGGTGGTGGTGGTTCCGACTCTGCTCCAGGTTCTGAAGTTTCCTGAGTTCGCTTCGGCCGCTACGCGCTATCCGTGCTATGCGAAGACCATGACTCAGTTGTACTCGCGAAGGAGGGCGTGGTTCTCAGAGCTTCTTGCCAGCGGGGTGACGCTGCTACCGGGTTCTGATGCAGGGGGATACCAGACCCACGGATCCCTCATCCGAGAGATGCAGCTCATGGTTGAGTGGGGGATGCCTCCCCACGAGGTCCTTAATGCTGCCACCTGGCGGGCCCGTGACTTCCTTGGCCTCTCATCCTTGACGAGAGGATCGCCCGTGGACGCGGTAGTCTTCGACGAGGATCCGCGGACTTCTCCTGCTATCTGGGAGCAACCGAAAGTAGTGGTGGCCCGGGGACATTCAATTTTTACGATCAGGGAGCAGAATGACTTCAACTAACAGCGTGGAAGAAGCAGCAAAGCCCACGCGCAAGGAGTGGCTGGCCCTAGGTGTGCTTTCGGTCGGACTCGGGCTCATCGTCCTCGATGGGACCATTGTTGGTGTTGCACTTCCGATCATCATCCAAGACCTCAAGATGGACATCACGGATGCCCAGTGGGTCAATAGTCTTTACGCGGTGCTCCTCGGTGCACTTCTGCTTTCCTCAGGCAGTCTCTCTGACCGCTGGGGCAGGAAAAAGTCCTTCCTGATCGGCATTGTTATCTTCGTTGCCGGTAGTGTCCTCGCAGCTATGTCTGGCTCGGCGGGTGCCCTGATCGGCTCGCGAGTCGTCCAGGCAATCGGTGCTGCGATGATCATGCCGTCGGCACTATCGACCGTGAACGCTATCTTCCGTGGCAAGTATCGCGCGGCAGCATTCGGTGTCTGGGGCGCGGTGATCTCAGGTGCTGCGGCGGTGGGTCCCCTCGCCGGTGGCGCTCTCACCCAGTATGCCTCGTGGCACTGGATCTTCCTGGTGAACGTTCCCATCGGCGCCCTCCTTGTTATTGCCGCCTTCCTGGTTGTGCCAGAGACCAAAGGCAAGGTCACGGGTAAGGGTGTCGATGTCGACGGAGCTCTTCTTAGCGCCATTGGGTTCGGAGCCCTGGTTTTCGCAATCATTGAGGGACCGGACCTTGGTTGGTGGAAACCAGAATCAGAGATGCGTCTAGCCGGAATCACCTGGCCTACCACGGCACCGATCTCTCCGGTTCCCATTGCATTCGTGATCGCGATTGCCGCACTGACTGCATTTGGGTTCTGGGAGGTACACCGTAAGAAGATTGGCCGCTCGGCGATTCTTGACCTCAGTCTCTTTAAGCTGCCGACTTTCACCTGGGGCAACATCACCGCGGCGACTGTCGCTGCCGGAGAGTTCGCACTGATCTTCGTTCTACCCCTCTACCTGGTTAACGCCCTCGGCCTGGACGTCATGGGAGCAGGCCTGGTGTTTGCTGCCATGGCGGTCGGTGCATTCATGTCGGGTGCGGCTGCGCGCCACGTCGCCGCCAAGTTCGGTTCTCCAGGAACCGTTGTCATCGGCCTGGGACTTGAACTTATTGGCGTGGCTGCGCTGGCATTTATCGTTGATGGCACCGAGTCACCCTGGCTGATCGCAGTGCCACTGGTCGTTTACGGTCTTGGCCTGGGCCTTGCGTCAGCTCAACTCACGGGCACCGTTCTTCGGGATGTTCCGGTTGAGATTTCAGGGCAGGGATCTGCAACTCAGAGTACGGTTCGTCAGCTCGGTTCGGCACTGGGAACCGCAATCTCGGGTGCGGCACTATCCGTGTCCCTAATGATCTTTATGCCTCACGCCCTAGACAAGGTGGGTTTTTCTGCAGAAGAAGCGGACAAGATCGCAGAGGCAACAAGGCAGAGCGCGGGTTCGACCATCTCTATGCTCCGTGCCCAGGGCGCACATAGTGAACTGGGTGCTAAGACGGATGAGGCCGTCAAAGCTCTTTCACAGGCCTTCGCCAATGCCACCTCAGCCTCAATGGCCATTGCGGCCGTCTTCCTCGGCCTCGGTCTGATCGGCGCGATTCGCCTGCTCAAGGCTTCGGCCGTCGGCGGTGAGGAACTAGCAGCGGATAAGGCGGCGGTCTCCGAGTAGGTGACGGAGGTTCAAAGCCGAGGGGGCCCGGGGAATTTTTCCCGGGCCCCCTCCTCTTTAACCAGTTCTTATCGGTTATCTCGGCGGAGAAGCGCGGCCTCGACCTCTCGCAGAATCCTCTTAGCGGTCACTGCATCCAGGTTCCCCACAGATGCCACCACAGCTGGGCGCAACCCGTCGGGAAGATCGGTATCAACGGGCAGGTTCAGAACGTGGCCACCGGCAACACGGACCAGGTGGATCCCCGCTGCGACATCCCAGGGTTTGAACGAAATAGCCATTGAGACCCCGATCCAACCCGCGGCTACCATCGCCAAGTCGAGGGCGCCGGCCCCGGGTCTGCGCAGGGTGCCGTAGGTCGACATCAGCTCTACCTCGTGGGCGCGAACCATGTCGGGGTTGAGGTCGAGGCTGAAGACACCCGGGTAGTAGGAAGCGATCAGGGCCGCAGCCTCTGTGCTGGGACCAACCGAGCGCAGGGGGACACGCTCCCCGGTGTGCTCGTTGAGGTGCCAGACCTCGGTGTCGTCCCCGACGAAAACCTCGTAGGTGAAGGGAGCGGAAACCGCACCGGCCACCATCTTGCCGTCAAGTTCGACCCCGATGGAGGTGGCGAAGTAGGTGAGACCAGAAGCGAAGTTGGCGGTGCCGTCAATAGGGTCGACAATCCAGCGCACCCGGTCGCCGAGGTCTGCCACCACTTCTCGGACCTGTTCGCTAATGGCGACCGCTGAGGCAAGAGGTGCCTCGGGAAGGTTCTGCATCAGACTGAAGTCGATCTGCTCACCCATTTCTTCCCCAAGAACGCGCGAACCGGGGGTGATTTCTTCGAGTAGTTCGCGAATGGCGCCTTCGACCCGCTGGTCGTGGACTGTTACAGGGTCGTGGATGTCGACTTTGAGGTCGACTTCGGGAGAGGATCGCGCAACCCGCCGCAGGTAGGGGGCGACTGCAAGAGTGGCTGCGGTTGCGACCTCGGCTAGTGCAGTGGGGATTGAAACTGGCTTACTGTTGTTCTCAGTCATACTGCTATTGTCGCGCATTGAGTTCCCGCTTCGTTAGGTGGCTTCCAACCTGGGGTGGAATTACCGGTGCTCGGTGAGCAACTACACGTTCACAAGCACCCCTAATGGGGACGTTTGTGTTGGGAATCAGAGCGTGGCGTGGCAAAATAAGTGACTGTACTCGAATGCGTGTGCCCTCTCTGCACGTACTTCGCGTTCTTGGGTGACACTTCGTTGGCCCCACCAGCGGAAGTGAAGCTCACCGTATTTACAAGGAGAACCACTAAAGTGGCTGTTCGTATTCGTTTGAAGCGCATGGGCGCAACCCATGATCCGAAGTACCGTGTTGTCGTTGTTGATTCGCGTAAGAAGCGTGACGGCCGTGTGATCGAAGAACTCGGTTTCTACGATCCCGTACCCAACCCTTCGATTATTCGCATCGATTCTGAGCGTGCCGTTTACTGGCTCGGTGTGGGCGCACAGCCTTCCGACTCAGCACGTCGCCTGCTCAGCCTGAATGGTGACCTGGCACGCGCCAACGGCAAGGAAAATGTCGTTAGCCGTATCAAGGTTGCCGAGGTCGACAAGGCCGCTGAAGTTCAGGAGGCCATCACGGCTGCTGAGGATCGTGCGCAGAAGACCAAGGCAAAGCACGCTGAGGCCAAGGCTGCTGCCGCAGCAGAGGCCGCAGTCGAAGAGGCTGACTCCAAGGTCGAAGCCGCCGAAGAGGCAGCTGAGTAATGAACGCTCTGGCAGATGCACTCGAGCACCTCGTTTCAGGGATCGTTGATCACCCTGAAGATGTCAGGGTGGATAGCCGTAACCAGCGTCGCGGCCAGCTCCTAGAGGTTCGGGTTCACCCGGATGATCTGGGCCGTGTCATTGGACGTAACGGACGTACCGCGCGCTCGCTGCGCAAGGTTGTCTCTGCGCTCAAGGGCAAGGATTTCGTGCGGGTTGATGTTGTTGAGACTGATCGCCGTTAGCTGACTGATCGCAGCTTTTTCTAGTGGGTCTGGCCCTTGGCTGGACCCACTAGTCTTTTAACCCAGTGCGTTGGTAAACCTGAGTGAGGGACCCCATGTTGAACACACCATCAGAAGAACTGCTCCTAGCCGGGATCATCGGGGCTGCCCGGGGCCTCCGCGGTGAGGTGAGCGTCCTCGTCCATACCGACCGTCCGGAAGAGGTGTTCCAGCCCGGTTCGGTCCTGACATCCTCCTCTGACGCGGTTCCTGAGTTGGAGGTGTCCAGGGTGCGGGAACACAATGGCCGCCTGCTGCTGGAGTTTGTGGGGGTTGATTCCCGCGAGCAAGCCGAGGTTCTTCGTGGAACTGAGCTCCTCGTAGAGGGCGAGGACGAGGATGATGCCTGGTATGCCCGCGATCTCGAGGGGCTGGTTGTCACAGATATCGACGGAAATGAGCTGGGTGTTGTATCGGGTCTGGTGCCCTCCCCGGCTCATGACCTCCTTCTGGTGCGCAGCGAGGGAACTGAAGTTATGGTGCCTTTCGTAGAGGCAATCGTTCCGCAGGTTCTTCCTGAGGAGGGGCGTGTCGTTGTCGATGCCCCGAGCGGGTTGTTCCCTGACCGCACTGTGGTTGGCGAAGAAGACACCGAGTAGGACGGGCTCCGAAGTGCGTTTCGACATCATCTCGACCTTTCCCGAGTTCTTTGCGGCTCTCGACCTCTCCCTTGTGGGGAAGGCTCAGAAGGCCGGAGTTGTGGATATCAGGGTGCATAACCTGAGGGACTGGGCTGAAGGGAAGCACCTCGCGGTTGATGACACTCCAACCGGCGGGGGTGCGGGCATGGTGATGCGCCCGGATGTCTGGGGTCGGGCGCTCGATACGGTTCTTGAGGAAGGGGCCGTCCTTGCTATCCCCACTCCCAGCGGGAAGCCCTTGACGCAGCGCGATCTGGAGGCGCTGGTGCAGGTCCCACAGATCGTGGTTGCCTGCGGCAGATACGAGGGGATTGATGCCCGGGTGGCCGAGCACTACGGAGCTGAGGGGATCCGGGTCTTTGAGTACTCCCTGGGTGACTACGTCCTGAATGGGGGGGAGGTGGCTGCAGTCGCCCTCGTTGAGGGAGTCTCCCGGTTGGTTGACGGAATGGTGGGTAATCCGGAGTCCCTGGTCGAAGAGTCCCACTCCGTTGAGGGTCTTCTTGAGTACCCCGTCTACACTCAGCCGCGCGAGTGGCGGGGAATCGAGACCCCCGCGGTTCTTTTCAGTGGGGACCACGCTCGGATTCGGCGTTGGCGACGCGATCGTGCCCTGGCGAGGACAGCCGACCGACGCCCCGACATGATCAACGCTCTAGTGGAGGGCGGAAAGATTCTTGAACGGGCTGATGTCGAGGTACTGACGAGTCGGGGTGTGGACGTTCGGACCGGGCGCTGGGACTACAGCTTCTCGGTGGCGGAAGAGTCTGATCTCAGTGAGGTTGCGGCTCTGGCTGCCCGCACCTTCCCGCTGGCGTGCCCGCCCACGGCCACGGAGACGGAGATTCGGGAGCACATTGACACCCACCTGACGGAGAATGCCTTCCGGGAACTAACCCGGGGCGGTGCGAGCATCACAACCGTGCGATCCGGTCCAGAGTTGGTAGTTGTCGCCTATGCCCTGTGTGAGCCAAATGCGCCCGATGACATTGCTTCACTGTCTCCTGGAGCCTGCTACGTCTCGAAGATCTATACGGACCCCGAGTTCCATGGATCGGGTGTATCTGGAGCTCTGATGGAGTTCGCGCTTGCCGATGCCGTCTCCCGCTGGGGAAGCACCGCGGTGCTACTTGGAACCAACCAGAGCAACCGACGTGCGATTCGCTTCTATAGGCGCCACGGTTTCAAGAAGTGCGGACGAAGGACCTTTGAGGTCGGGAAACGCATTCACAGGGACTTCGTCTACGTGCGAGATCTCACGGTGGATCCTCCTCGATAAGCCCCTGAACTGCTTGGAGCAGGGGGGCAAACTGTGGCAGACTGTTGCACCGAGATTGTTGGTGTCACCTGCCGCAGGGGGCCGCCGGAAACAGCTCGATCAATGACTACGGACCCCGGTCCGGCTATTCGTTACCTCGGCCTGCGGCGGTGGTGACTAGGAGCAGCAATGCAGAAGCTTGATTTCCTCGACGCGGAGTCGATGAAGAAGTCCGTCCCGACGTTCCGCCCCGGCGACAACGTCAAGGTTCACGTCAACGTTATTGAAGGTAACCGTTCACGTGTGCAGATCTTCCAGGGCATCGTAATTGGTCGCCAGGGTCACGGTCTGAAAGAGACCTTCACCGTCCGCAAGATTTCCTTCGGTGTCGGTGTTGAGCGTACCTTCCCGATTCACGCACCGACGATTGAAGAGATCGAAGTTGTCTCCCGTGGCGATGTTCGCCGCGCCAAGCTCTACTACCTGCGCGATCGCGTTGGCAAGGCAGCTCGCGTCAAGGAGAAGCGCATCAACGTTTCCAAGTAGGTTCGCCTGTGGCCGCATTTGCGGCACTTGGTTAATGGCCCAGTCACCCCCTAGCGGTAGACTGGGCCATTATGCATCCGGATGAAGCGCACCAGCCCTCAGATCCCCAAGGGGATGAACCCGAGGTGACTTCAGCGGCATCCGCGGACATGCTTCCCCCCTCATTCGCGGTACCCGACAGCCGTGGGGGCCAGCCAACCGGACGTCCCACCTACCAGGGCGCGCAGAAGACGTCCCGGCCGCCAACTCGACGCTCTCCCCACCCGGCGCGGGCGTCGGAGAGGGCAGCGCGGTCAGAGGGGCGGAACCGCAGCCTGGGTTGGCGAGTCGGAAGAGTCGCACTTGAGTTCTTAGCTGTGTTCGGCATTGCCGCCATCATCGCCCTGGGACTGCGTGCCTTCGTCGTCCAGGTCTACAAGATCCCCTCAGAGTCGATGTTGGACACTCTTTCGGTGGGATCTCGCATCGCAGTCAATAACGTTCCCGGCCTCGGCAAAGACATCGAACGCGGTGACGTGGTGGTGTTCCGAGATAGCGAGGGGTGGTTGGAGCCCGTTGATGAAACTAACCAGAACTTCCTCAACACCGTAGCTGGCCTGTTCGGGTTTGCGCCGCAGGGGTCCCAGCAGATTGTCGTCAAGCGCGTCATTGGGGTCGGGGGTGACACGGTGACCTGCTGTGATGAGCAGGGTCGGATCTCAGTCAACGGCATTCCGATTGATGAAACCTACCTGGCAGCGGGGGCAGTCCCTTCCACGGCAGAGTTCAGCGTGCAGATCCCCGACGGAACCTACTGGGTGATGGGGGACAACCGCCAGGACTCGGCTGACTCGGCATACCACTATGAAAATGGGGACTCGGCGTTCATCCCCGAGGCATCCGTGATTGGCCGTGCCCAGTGGGTAATTTGGCCGCTGTCCGATTGGTCCTACCTGGGAAACCGTGATGTTTTCAGCCAGGTGTCAGCACCCTCGGATCAGACTGGCCAGTCGTGATTTCCTTTCCGGACGGCTCAGTTGATCGCGCACTTCTTGACTCCTGGGGTTCGTTAGCCGGGGTTGACGAGGTCGGCCGGGGGGCTATCGCTGGACCCCTTGCGGTTGGTGTCGTCGTCGTTGATGCGGGCTGTGGAGATGCGCCCGGGGGTATTACAGACTCAAAAGCCCTGAGCGCTCTTACCCGGGAGGGACTGGTGCGTCCCATACAGCTCTGGGCCCGAGCCTCCGCGGTTGGATGGGCCAGCCCCACGGAGATATCTCGCCTGGGAGTGACAGCTGCGCTCAGGACCGCATCACTCAGGGCGTTCGCGCTCATCGAGGTTCAGCTCGCCCGCGGCGCTTTTCCACCCCTGGGTGCCGTGCTTCTCGATGGTAAGCATGACTATCTTTCCGCACCCGCCCCGGGTCTCTTTGATGAGGGTATTCCAGGGCTGCGTGATCCCTGGTCGCGAACCGGTGGTGGACCGGCCGTTGCGACCCTCGTTAAAGCTGATATGCACAGTCAGGTGGTGGCAGCCGCATCGATCATCGCGAAGGTGGCAAGGGATCGCTACATGGTAGAGATTCGCGACCCTGGATATGGCTGGGCCTCCAACAAGGGGTATGGCTCCAAGGTTCACCTGGAGGCTCTCAAGCGCCGGGGAGCTTCCTCAAGGCACCGGTTGGGTTGGAAGCTTCCGGGAGTGAACTAACCTAGGGGTTCTGAAGGCGAGGAAGGGACACCATGAACCGAGATGACATCGAGAGCTACGAGAATGCTTCGGAGCTGGGGTTGTTCAAGGAGTACCGGGACGTCGTAGCGCTGTTCAACTACGTGGTAGAGACGGATCGTCGCTTCTACCTCTGCAATGCGGTTGAGCTTCAGGCTCGCCCCGTCGGCAACGATATTTTCTTCGAGCTGACGCTCACCGACGCCTGGGTTTGGGATATCTATCGGCCGACCAGATTCGTGAAGTCGGTGCGGGTCGTGACATTCAAGGATGTCAACATAGAAGAGCTCACCAAGCCCGATATGGATATTCCTTCGTAGCTCGAAACTGAGCTTCCACAGGGCTGCCCAGGCGGTTCAATCCACAGGTCTCCACGATCTCCGTAGAGCCGATTTGGTTCGAGACCGATGCTGAGACCGTGAACATAACAACGGATAGCCCCCGGAAGATCGGCAAGGTTGGCGAGGACGCTGCGGCGGACTTCCTCGAGAGTCAGGGCCACGTCATCTTGGCGCGGAACTGGCGCAGCGGGCGCAACGGCGAGTTGGACCTGGTAACCAAGGACGGTAACACCACCGTCTTTGTTGAAGTAAAAACAAGGCGCCGGGGAAGCCACTTCCTCCCGGTTGAAGCAGTCACCGAAGACAAGCTGGCCAAGATGCGTCGGGTCGGGTTGTCCTGGGCCTACCGCGAAGGGTGGCAGGGAGACTACCGCTTCGACATCATCGGCGTGCTGTTGGATCAGAGCAACACCCCCGCATTCGACTGGCTGAAAGATGTGGGTCAGTGACGTCCCTGGCCCGAACCTATACGGTTGCGCTTGCCGGACTGCTCGGCACCGTCGTCGAGGTGCAAACCCACATTGGTCCGGGCATCGTCGGGACGACTCTCGTCGGCCTGCCCGATGCCTCCCTCAGGGAAGCCAAAGAACGGGTGCGTGCAGCCCTCTTCTCCTGCGCTGTTCCGACGCTCAACAAGCGAGTCACCATCAACCTCTCGCCGGCTGATCTACCTAAAGCTGGCTCCGGGTTTGATCTGGGTATCGCGATTTCCGTTCTGGTAGCCCGAGGTGAGCTGCCAAACTTGGCGGTAACCGAAACGGTTTTTGCCGCCGAGCTGGGCCTCGACGGCTCCTTGCAGCCGGTTCCCGGAGCCCTACCCATCGCGCTTGCGGCCCGCGAAGCCGGTTTCAGCCGCCTCGTAGTCTCTCCGGAAATGATGGGGGAGGCGCGGTTGGTTGAGGGGATAGAGGTGGTGGGCGGGGCTCATCTGGCCGATATTCTCACGGTCTTTCGTCAGCGGGGACACTCCCTGGTTGACTCCCTGGAGGGTTGGGAGATCGTTCAGGGCCTCACTGACCAGCGAATGCAGCTCGAAGCTGACACGCTCCCGCACCAGAGCCGGGGCGGAATGCTGATCCAGGGTGAGGTCCCCGAGATGGATGTTGCAGATGTTCGAGGTCAACCTGAAGCGGTTCAGGCTCTTGGGATCGCGGCAGCCGGAGGACACCACATGCTTATGCTCGGGCCACCGGGTGTTGGTAAGACAATGCTCGCTACCCGGCTTCAGGCTGTCCTCCCTGACCTGTCAAAGTTTGAGTCGGTCCAGGTCACGGCGCTTCGATCACTCGTGGGAGGAAGCGCTCCGGTCGATCATCTGGCTGTCCGACCTCCCCTTGAACAGCCCCATCACTCTGCTTCCCTCGTTTCTTTGATAGGCGGGGGTAGTCCGGTTCGGCCAGGCTCAGTCTCTCTGGCTCATGCCGGGGTACTCGTCCTCGACGAAGCGCCGGAGTTCCAGGTCCGCGTGCTTGATGCCCTGCGGCAGCCACTTGAGAGCGGAATGATCGCGGTCCACAGGGCTCAGCAGCGCGTTGAGTTCCCCGCTCGGTTCCAAATGGTGATGACTGCCAATCCCTGTCCCTGCGGAGGAGCAATACGAAGTGGGGACGAAAGGTGCCGCTGCAGTTACGCACAGAGAGATCGCTACTGGGCGCGCATCTCTGGACCGCTTCTGGATCGCCTGGATATCCGGTTGCATATTAGTCGCCCCCACCACAGTGCTCTCACCCGTGACCAGACTCCAACCAGCGCGGAGCTTCGCGAACGAACCACAGAAGCTCGAAGGCGAGCTGCGTTCCGATGGCGAAATGAGGCCTGGAGCGTCAACGCGGAGGTCCCGGGTCGGTTCCTTCGGGACCACACACAGTTGGCACCCGCAGATGCCAACGCGGTGCAAAAGGCGATCGAGTCCGGCCAGATCTCCCTTCGGGGCGCGGACCGCATTCTGCGTCTGGCCTGGTCTGTTGCCGACTGGGAGGGACATGAGACCCCAAGTACAGAGGACATGGCACGTGCCATTGAGCTGAGAGGCCAAGAGGAGAGAATCAGATGAAATATGACGATGCAAACTGGGTGGCGGCAGCGTGGTCGAACCTCGCTGAACCAGGGGACATCTGGGCCGGAACCCTGAGGCGAAACCTCGGTGATGCCGGAGCTCTTCACTGGGCTGCCGAACCCTACGGTAGCCCTCCGGAAGGGGTCCCCGGGCCCGCGGGACAAACGGGGGCGGGGGCCGCTGCGGGATGGCGGGCAGCTCACCGTCGTTGGCAACCACGTTTTGAGGACCTCAATGTCGAACGTGATCTGGCTCAGCTAGAGAAAATGGGGGGACGCCTCGTCACCCCCGGGGATACCGAATGGCCCACCCCTCTCAATGACCTCGAGGATCGCGCACCGGCAGCTCTTTGGGTCAGGGGTGGGAAGCTGGTGAGCTCAACGGAGGAACCGGCGGTCTCCATAGTTGGCGCGAGGGCCGCATCCGCATACGGAATGCGCGTGGCCTCTGAAATGGCGTTCGATCTGGCTGAGGCCGGGTTGACGGTCGTCTCCGGAGGAGCCTACGGGATCGACGCTGCGGCCCACCGAGGGGCCCTCGATGCGGCGGTTGATCGCCGTGCCCGCTCCGTTGAGAACGGCCTGTCCTCCGGCGGTGGACCACCGACTGTAGCGGTGATTTGCGGGGGACTCGGAAGCCTCTATCCCCCTGGAAATGAGAGCCTTTTCGAACGAGTTCTTGCCGAAGGTGGGGCCATTGTTGCGGAAGTACCACCACGATTCCGTCCTGCTCGCTGGCGTTTTCTCGAGCGCAACCGCCTGATAGCCGCATGGGGTGACATCACCGTGGTTCCCGAGGCCGGTCTGCGGTCCGGGGCCCTTGCTACAGCTAATCGCGCCGTTGAACTTGGCCGAGATGTAGCCGCCATCCCCGGCCCGGTAACCTCCTCTGCCTCCACCGGCCCACACTCCCTGATTAAAGAGGGGGCCGCCCTGGTCGAGTCAGCTCGAGATGTCATTGAGATCATGGTGGGGGTTGGGGCGGCAGGGCATTTGGACGAGGGGGAGCGAAAGCCGCTGGTTTCACGAAACCCCTATGCCCCCACCAGCCAGATCGATGGCAAACTGGCGACTCTTGACCCGGTGGCTCGCAGAGTTTACGAAGCCCTTCCGGCAGTCAGTGCCACTTCGGTGGCCCGGGTCGTGAGGGCGGCTGGACTCTCCGCCGAGGAGGTCGGAGGTGCGCTCCTCTCCCTCAACCTTGCGAACCTGGCGCATCGTGAGGGGGAAAAGTGGGCACGGGCGTCATAACCGGGAAGCTCGGCTGCCCAGGTTGGAGGTGAGTAACATCGGAGAATGACTCAACAAACCGTTGGTGAAGTGGTGGAGCAGTGGGAGCGACTCCTGAGAATGCGACTGGGACGCAGTGACAACACGGTGCGCGCCTATCGCGCAGACATTCGCCAGCTGCTTGAGTTCTGCTCAGTGCCCCTCGATGCGCCAGCCGTGGAACTGGCAGGGGGCCTCACCACCCGGAATCTTCGTGCCTGGCTGGCCGGGCGAACCATCACCAACCACGCTCGTTCGACGGTGGCACGCAATGCAGCTGCGGTGCGAGCCTTCACCGGGTACCTACTCGCCGAGGGAGTGCTTCCCACCGACCCGGCATCTGTGCTTGAGGTCGCCAAACCCGATTCCAGGCTTCCCACGGTCCTGACTCAACACGAAGTTGAAGAGTTACTCGAGAGGGCTCGCCAAGGAGCGGAGGAGGGGGACGGTGGTGCCGAAGCCATCCGAGACTGGGCTGCCGTGGAGTTGCTCTACTCCGCAGCTCTGCGTGTCGCAGAGCTGGTGGGCCTCAATCTTGACGATATTGATTTCGCAGCCCACACCGTCCGTGTCCATGGGAAAGGAAACAGGCAGCGCGTAGCCCCGTTCGGAGTGCCGGCGTCCCGGGCACTCAAAGCATGGGTTGCGGTGCGCCAGGAACTGGTGGGTCCCAACTCTCCTGCCGACGCGCTGTTCCTTGGTAAGCGGGGAGGGCGCCTCGACGTAAGAATCGTTCGAGGAAGCCTCCATAAACTGTCGGCGCGGGCACAGGTTCGTGATGTTGCCCCGCACGACCTACGGCATTCCTCTGCCACCCACCTTCTTGAAGAGGGGGCTGACCTGCGGTTTGTCCAGGACTATCTGGGACACTCTTCACTTCAGACCACACAGCGCTACACCCACGTAGACTCTCGACGTTTGCGTGAGGTCTTCCTGCGCAGCCATCCTCGTGCCTAAAAGACTGACTGGTCAGTCCACCGGCTTCAAGACAGAAGGGCCGAACAGAAGTCGAGTGGGGTCGACATACTCATTCTTTCCAAAGCGGGCTCCCCAGTGCAGAGTCCCGGGGGAATGCCCATCCTCGACGGTCGCAATCGGGTCCCCGCGCCGAACGGACTGGCCGGTTTGGACCAGGGGAACAACGGGCTCATAGGTAGAGCGCAAACCATCATCATGGAGAATAGAAACAGACTGACGATCAAAGACAAGGCCCGCATGTACGACCGTGCCGCTTGCGGGAGCCGCCACAACCGAACCAACAGGTGCGGCAATATCAACGCCCCGGTGGCCCCGCAGCCAGGGCAGCTCGGGTGGGTCAAAGGCGCGGTTGACGGGAACGGCATTACCTGTAGGCCAGGACCAAGCCGAAGCTGACCCCTCGAGATCCAACCGGTCGACTCCCGGGAGGAGCAGCGCGGAGAGGGCTACCAGACTTGCAAGGGGAATCAAGCTTCCGGTTGCTGCGTGCAAACTGACCGCCTCCAATCTTCTAGTCCATCCCATCTTCTTGGACTGGGAGTCCCACCGGTGGGGCGGCCCTGCCACCCGGGGGATTGCGCCGTAGAAACGGCCCTGTGGGTCACTTTTATGGGTCGGGACTCACACGGTGGGGGTGATGCCCAAGCGTCTTCTTGCCCTAGACTTGTCGAGCACCTGTTCGCAGGTGACTTCGCGTGTCATTTTCCGTCTGTGCAGGTGGTCCAAACCTGTGGCAACGGGACGCGGGGGCGATGGTCCTAAGGCGCTCTCGGTCATGGCACCAGGCTTTGCATCATGACTTACCAGTCATGACTGCAGACATAACCAAAACCAGGGCCTCCGGGCCCGCAAGATGTTGCTTCGGCAACGAAAGGACGAACATGGCTGTTGTAACCATGCGTCAACTGCTCGAGAGTGGTGTGCACTTCGGTCACCAGACCCGTCGCTGGAACCCCAAGATGGAGCCCTACATCCTCACGGAGCGTAACGGTATCTACATCATCGACCTCCAGCAGACCCTCAAGGCAATCGACTCGGCTTACGAATTTGTCAAGGAGACCGTCACCCGCGGTGGCACAATCCTCTTTGTTGGCACCAAGAAGCAGGCCCAGGAAGCAGTTGCAGAGCAGGCTTCGCGCGTTGGTATGCCCTACGTTAACCACCGTTGGCTCGGCGGCATGCTCACCAACTTCCAGACTGTTTCCAAGCGTCTCGCACGTTTGAAGGAACTCGAGCAGGTCGACTTCGATGACGTCGCTTCCTCGGGCTTCACCAAGAAGGAACTTCTGATGAAGCGCCGCGAGCGTGACAAGCTCTCCCGAACCCTGGGCGGCATCCGTGACATGGGCAAGGTTCCCTCGGCTATCTGGGTCGTTGACACCCCCAAGGATCACCTTGCAGTTGCTGAGGCAGCCAAGCTGAACATCCCCGTCATCGCCATCCTTGACACGAACTCTGACCCGGATGAGGTCGAGTACGGGATCCCGGGTAATGACGATGCCATTCGCTCCGTCTCCATCCTGACCCGCGTCATCGCTGACGGCGTTGCAGAGGGTCTGCTGGCTCGCTCGGCCCCCAAGAAGGATGACTCGGCAGCAGCGGACGCAGCTGAGCCTCTGGCTGAGTGGGAGCGCGAGCTCCTCGAGAAGTCGGCAACCGAGGAGGCTGCGGTCGCAGTTGAAGCCGAGGTTGCTGAGGTCGCAGCTGACGCTGCCGACCAGGCCTGAGCAGAATCTACCGACAGGAGAAACCTAGGAATGGCAAAGTACACACTTGCTGACGTGAAGGCTCTGCGCGAGGCAACTGGCGCCGGCATGATGGACGTCAAGAACGCCCTCGTCGAAGCCGAAGGTAACTTCGATGAGGCAATGAAGATTATCCGCATGAAGGGCCTCAAGTCCCTTTCAAAGCGTGAGGGTCGTGAAGCCTCCGCTGGCCTTATCGTCGCATCTGTCTCGGACGACAACAGGGTCGGCATCATGGTTGAGGTCAACTCTGAGACCGACTTCGTTGCCAAGAACGACAAGTTCATTGGCTTTGCAAACGAGGTCCTGGCAGCTGCAGTAGCATCGAAGGCCGCTGACCTCGAGGCGCTGATGGCAGCACCTTCGGGTGAAGAGACCGTCCAGGACCTGGTTGACGCCATGGGTGCGCAGATCGGTGAGAAGGTTGTTGTGAGCCGTGTGGCTCGAGTTGAGGGCGACTACGTCGGCCTTTACCTGCACCAGACCAGCGCTGACCTCCCGGCCCAGATCGGTGTCCTCGTGGCCACGGATGAGAAGGGTGAGAAGGTTGCGCGCGACATTGCGATGCACATCGCCGTGTTCAAGCCCCGCTGGCTCCACAAGGACGTCATCCCCTCGGAGGTCATTGACACCGAGCGTGAAACCCTGACGGCAATTACCCTCAACGAGGGCAAGCCGGAGCACATCGTTCCGAAGATCGTTGAGGGTCGCCTCTCAGCGTTCTACAAGGAGAACACGCTCCTCGAGCAGGACTACGCCAAGGATCCTTCTGTTTCCGTTGGAAAGGTACTGGACAGTGAGGGCTCGACAGTTTCCGAGTTCGTTCGCTTCCAGGTTGGCGCCTAGTAGGAACTAGTGGTTTGGGCTCCCGTCCTCGTCAGAGGGTGGGAGCCCTCCCTTAACCGGAACTTTGTAAAGCCCGGTTCACATAGTGACGGGGTTCGCATCGCGTCGGTATGGCGACCGACAGGGCTGTCTGTCGCCTAAACTTCTGCTCGTATGCCTATGGAAGGAGCCAGGATGGCCAGCAAACGACGTAGGGTTCTGCTCAAGCTCTCGGGAGAAGTGTTCGGGGGCGGGAAGGTCGGCCTTGACCCCGAGGTGATCCGCCAGGTTGCAGAGCAGATTGTCGCAGCTGTGAGCGCGGGTGTCCAGGTTTCAGTTGTCGTTGGCGGCGGTAACTTCTATCGTGGAGCTGAGCTTTCCGAGTACGGGCTTGATCGTGCGCGTGCCGACTACATGGGCATGCTGGGAACCGTCATGAACGCCCTTGCACTTCAAGACTTCCTGGACAAGGCGGGGGCAGCAACCCGCGTCCAGACGGCCATCACGATGACGCAGGTTGCCGAACCGTACATTCCCCTCAGAGCTATTCGGCACATGGAGAAGGGTCGTGTCGTAGTCTTTGGGGCTGGTTCAGGAATGCCCTTTTTCTCGACGGATACCGTTGCTGCGCAGCGCGCCCTCGAAACCCACTGCGATGAGCTGCTGGTGGCAAAGAACGGCGTTGATGGCGTCTACACCGCGGACCCCAAGCTGGACCCAAACGCACAACTTTTGCAGACGCTCACATACGATGACGCATTGAAGGGTCAGCTTCGTGTCGTCGATGCAGCCGCATTCGCCCTCTGTCAAGAGAATGGACTCTCAATGCGAGTCTTTGGCATGAATGAGCCGGGCAACATCACGCGGGCCCTCATGGGTGAGACAATCGGAACATTGGTGACCACCACTATCAACCAGGATGGGAAGTAAGACAGTGATTGACGAAATTCTCTTGGATACCGAAGACCGGATGGGTAAGGCCGTCGAAGCCACGCAGAACGATTTTGCGAGCATCCGGACCGGCCGCGCTAACCCGGCCATGTTCACCTCGCTCATGGTTGACTATTACGGTGCACCGACGCCCCTCCAGCAGCTTGCGACGATCAACATCCCCGAGGCGCGTACCGTCCTCATTTCCCCGTTTGACCGCAATGCTGTCAACGAGATCATTCACGCTATTCGTGAGTCCGATCTCGGGGTGAATCCGAATGATGACGGCAAGGTTATTCGTGTCATTCTCCCGGCTCTCACAGAAGACCGCCGTAAGGAGTACGTCAAGCAGGCCAAGACTCGCGCAGAAGAGGGACGTATCGCCGTCCGTGCCATTAGGCGTAAATCGAAGGACCAGATCGAGACGTTGAAGAAGGACGGCGAGATTGGTGAGGACGAGGCCGAGCGTGCTGAGAAGGCACTCGAGGCCACCACAAAGGAGTATGTCGACATGGTCGACGCCGCACTGGCATCGAAGGAAGCGGAACTTCTGACCGTCTAGGTCACGCCAACCCACGACAATCTGTGATCGACCAGTAGAAACTCCCGAGGAATGAGCCAGAAAAACCAGTCCGTGTTGGCCCGGGTCTTCAACCCGGGTCCCACACCTGACACCACCCCCCTTCCAGCTACAGGGCGGGCGGGACGAAATCTGCCGGCTGCTGTCACATCCGGACTGATTCTCCTCACAACGGTTGCCCTGGCTCTTTTCTTTGCCCGAAATCTCTTCTTGGTTTTCGTTGGAATCCTCATAGTTCTTGCCACGTGGGAGATTGCGGGGGCCCTGGCTCGTAAGCAGCTGAATGTGGTCCTCATCCCGGTTTACCTGGGTGGGATCGCAATGTTTGTGGCGGGTTCCCTGGGGTCCGAGGAATGGGTCATGTACTCCATGTACCTGACCATTCTGGTGGCCACGGCCTGGAGGATCTTCGCGGTGGATATGCCAGGTCGTCCGATCATGGATGTGATGGCAACGATCTTCACCATTGTCTACATCCCGTTCATGGCTTCCTTTGTCGGCCTGATGTCTCAGCGGACTGATTCTCCGTGGCCCCTGGTGTTCTTTGTCGTTGTGGTGGTTTGCAACGATCTTGGAGGCTGGATGGCCGGTGTCATGTTTGGCAAGCACCCGATGGCTCCAAAGCTATCTCCGAAGAAGTCCTGGGAGGGTTTTGCCGGGTCGGTCATCATGTGTGGTGCGGCCGGCTGGGTGGCCACACTGGTGATGGGGATTGAATGGTGGTGGCTGTTCGTGTTCGCCGTGGCGGGCGCGGTACTGGGTACCCTTGGCGACCTTACAGAGTCACTGATCAAGCGTGACGTAGGTCTGAAAGATATGTCTTCTATCATGCCCGGGCACGGGGGTATTATGGATCGCCTTGATTCGCTGCTCTTCGCGGCTCCGGCATTTTTCCTGATTTACTCCCTAGCCCTAGGTTGGTAGAAGAAGTGATTGAGCAACCCGGCAGGCGCAGAGAGGTACGCCCCACGGACCAGCCCCCCGAAGGTGCGGTTAGCCCCGATGCAAGACCGGTCCTTAGCTTCACAGCCAAACGGCGTGGGAAGCCACCGGTTCACCTGGCTGACCTGGATATGGCAAAGCGTAAGGAGTGGGCCAAGGACCTGGGGATTCCCGCGTTTCGCGCCGACCAGATGTCCCGCCACTACTTCTCACACAACCTGGCCGATCCAGCAGAGATGTCCGATCTTCCCGAAGCTGTTCGAGAGGGCGCGGCCAAGACCATGCTGCCGTCTCTTGTTACAGAAGCCAGCCGTCAGATTGCTGACGGGGGTGAAACAATCAAGACCCTGTGGCGCCTTTATGACGGTGTCCTCGTCGAGAGTGTGCTGATGGCATATCCGGATCGCGTCACCCTGTGTATTTCTTCGCAGGCCGGCTGCGGCATGGCATGTCCTTTCTGCGCAACCGGCCAGATGGGACTAACCCGAAATCTCTCTACCGCAGAGATCGTCGAGCAGGTGCGACTTGCCCGAGTTGAGTGCGAGTCAGGAAGTCTTCCCGGGGGGCCTCGAAACCTCACCAACGTTGTTTTCATGGGGATGGGTGAACCCCTGGCCAACATCCGTGCTGTTACGGAGACGCTTCACCGTCTGCTCGATCCCTCTCCTCAGGGGTTCGGTATGTCTGCGCGCAATGTCACCGTGTCCACAGTCGGCCTCGTTCCTGGAATCAGCAAACTGAAGACCCTGGGAATGCCGGTGACCCTGGCAGTTTCCCTGCATGCTCCCGATGATGACCTGCGGGACGAGCTCATTCCGATTAACTCCCGCTGGAAGGTGGGTGAGCTGCTTGATGCCGCACGCGCCTACTTCGTTAAGACCGGCCGTCGGGTCTCCATCGAGTACGCCCTCATCCAGGATATGAACGATCAGCCGTGGCGCGCCGCACTCCTGGCGGATGAGTTAAATAAGCGGGGACACGGATGGGCACACGTAAATCCGATCCCGCTCAACCCCACGCCAAACTCGATCTGGACTGCCTCGACGAGGGCGGCACAGAATGAGTTCGTACGCATCTTGCGTGACAATGGCATCCGGACAACGGTTCGCGATACTCGCGGTGCGGATATTGACGGCGCCTGCGGGCAACTTGCGACAAACTGGGCGCAGAAGAACGCCGAGAAGGCGACCGCCACAACCAAGGAGGACTGATGAGTGACCTGTTTCCCATGGTGAAGGGACTGTCTCGCGGCTACAACCCGGAGCAGGTGGATGCGTTTTTTGCAGAGTCCCGGACCGCCTATGAGGGCGGAGTCCCCGCAGACACATTCTCGGCGGAGCAGATCTACACCGCGGCTTTCGACCTGGTTCGCGGCGGCTACGACCCCAAGCCGGTTGATGCCGCTTTGAACCGGCTTGAGGCTGCCTTCATCCAGCGAGACCGGTCCAATTTCGTTGCCGAACACGGTGAGAACAAGTGGTTTGAGAAGATCGCCGATGATGCGACCGTCCTCTACCCCCGCCTACTTAGGCCGCAGGGGGACCGTTTCCTGCACCCCGAGGGACGTGCGCGGGGCTACTCAGCAGTCGAGGTCGATGCATTTCTCGATCGTATTGCAGCGTTCTTTGACGACCGCGACAACGTCACTGAGGCAGCGATAAGGACGGTCACCTTCAAGTCAGCGCGCGGTGAAGCCGCTTATAACGAGGCTCAGGTTGATGCATTTCTAGGGGCTGCTACCCGGGTCTTGATGGCGGTCTCGTGACCGCAGTTTCACCGATTCAGGTCACCATCCTGGGATCGACAGGCTCAATTGGGACGCAGGCTCTAGAGGTTGTTGATAGGCATGCTGATCGGTTCGAGGTCGTTGGTCTCGCTGCGGGGGGTTCTAACCTGGCGCTGCTCTCGGAGCAGGTGATTAGGTTTCGTCCCTCCGTGGTTGCGGTGGCTCGGCAGCTGAGTGCCGCGGAACTGACCGACTCGAACACGGAGGCCTCCCTGCTGGCGGTGGCGTGCCACAGGACCGGATCAGAGCTGATCTCCGGAACTGCAGCGACGGAGGAGGTCGCGGGGCGTTTCCCCGGAACTACCGTCCTCAACGGGGTCACCGGAGGGGTGGGTCTCGCCTCCACGTTAGAGGCGCTGCGGGCCGGGAGCCGTCTTGCCCTCGCTAACAAGGAGTCCCTGGTCGTCGGTGGTTCACTGGTCAATGCGGCCATCCAGTACCCGGGCCAGATCGTTCCCGTTGACTCCGAGCACTCCGCCCTTGCCCAAGCCCTCCTTAGTGGAGTCCACGAGAAGGGCATGGTCTCACCTGTCATCACGGGCCGCAGTGAACTGCACTCGTTGGTTTTGACCGCTTCCGGCGGTCCATTTCGGGGAAAGAAGCGTGCGGAGCTGGAGAATGTGACGGCCAGTGAAGCGCTGGCACATCCGACCTGGGCCATGGGGCCGGTCGTGACCGTGAACTCCTCAACCCTGATGAACAAGGGTCTGGAGTTGATTGAGGCCGCGCTGCTCTTTGATGTGGCACCACAGCAGATCACGCCGGTGGTCCACCCCCAGTCGATCATTCACTCCATGGTGACCTGGCAGGATGGCTCAACCATTGCTCAGGCCTCCTACCCGGATATGCGTCTTCCGATCGCTCTCGGTTTGGACTGGCATACCCATATGAAGGACATTGGTCGGCCTCTCGAATGGGAGAGCCCGACTGCGTGGACCTTCGAACCGGTGGACAACGCGACCTTCCCCGCATTGGGACTGGCTCGCGACGCACTGCTTGCGTCGGCTACGCACCCCAGTGTTCTGAACGCTGCAAACGAGGTGGCGGTTGACGCATTTCTTCGGGGAATGACGCCGTGGACAGCAATTGTTGACACGGTTGAGGAAGTTCTTTCTGAACACACCGGAGTTACGGACCCAACATTCGAGGACGTGCTCGGAACCCAGGAGTGGGCTTTCGCGCGATCCTCCGAGCTGCTTGGATTGGATCAACTTCGAACCAGTCTGGATTAGCGCGTGTTCCTTCTTGGTCTTTTCATCCTTGTCGCAGGACTGCTGATCTCCGTTGCTCTTCACGAACTCGGGCACATGCTTCCTGCGAAGAAGTTTGGCGCCCTGGTCCCGGAGTACTGGATCGGGTTTGGTCCGACGCTGTGGAAGACCAAGAAGAAGGGGACGACCTACGGGCTGAAGGCGCTCCCGCTCGGGGGATTCGTACGGATTCTCGGAATGTTTTACCCCGATGGAAAGGGACCCAAGGTCAAGCGTGACGGGCGTGAGACCCTGGCTGAGATGGCACGCCAGCAGTCCCGTCTGGAGCTGGATGAAGCCGCTGCTGAGGGAATGCGGGGCGTGCCGTTCTATGCCCTATCAACACCAAAGAAGCTGATCATTATGCTCGGTGGGCCGGTCATGAACCTGCTCATTGCGGTGCTCCTGGTTGCCATTGTGACGCTTGGAATCGGCTGGAACGCCCCCTCGACCACCATTGCTGAAGTGCCGACTTCCGAGGGGGCAGGGGAGTCCGCGGCGATGGCAGCCGGGATCGAACCCGGGGACACCATCACTTCGTGGAATGGGAAACCCATCTCCTCATGGCAGGGTCTCACCGAGCAAATTCAGGCGACCTCGCAACCGGTTGAGGTCGTAGTTGAGCGTGACGGACAGCTTCTGACGCTGACGGCTGAGCCCACGATCGCGGAGGACGGGTCACGCTACCTCGGTGTTGTCAGCGCCGTTGAGCGCCAGAGGGGCACAGTCGGCGATGTGGCTTCAACGATCTGGATGCAGACGAAGCTCACCGGGCAGGCGGTGGTTGCACTCCCGGTCAGTCTCTACGAGTTGACGACCTCGTTCTTCACGGGTGAGGAGAGGGACCAAAGCGGAGTACTCTCCATCGTCGGAGTCGCGCGTCTGGCCGGGGAGATTACCGGGACGCCCTCAACTACAGGTGGCGAGGGCGGACTTCCCTCCGGGGTCTCGTTCCTGGATCGCGCAGGATTGATGTTGTCGCTGCTCGGCGCCCTGAACATGGCCCTGTTCATCTTCAACCTGATTCCGCTTCCACCCCTTGACGGAGGCCATGTGGTTGGGGCGCTGTGGGGCGGGTTGCGAAACACCTTCGCGAAGTTGCGGGGCAAACCGAAGCCCCTACCGGCCGATACGGCGCGCATGGTGCCGGTTTCCTATGTCGTTTTCGCGGTTCTTATGGTGATGACGCTCATCCTGGTCGTCGCTGATCTCGTGAAGCCAATTACGTTCGTGTAACCAGTTGTCTAACAGGTGGGATAATGCAGTTGTGAGTCAAGTTTCGCTAGGTATGCCCAAGGTCAAAGACACGCCCTTCCCCCGGAAGAAGACGCGTCTAATCAACGTCGGATCCGTCCCGGTAGGTGGTGGCAGCCCAATTTCGGTGCAGTCAATGACCACTACTAAGACGTACGACATCGGCGCCACGCTGCAGCAGATTGCTGAGCTGACCGCCGCCGGATGCGACATCGTACGGGTGGCCTGTCCCACTGACAAGGATGCAGAGGCTCTGCCGATCATTGCCCGGCAGTCAACGATTCCAGTAATCGCCGATATCCACTTTCAGCCCCGGTACGTCTTCCAGGCCATCGAGGCCGGTTGTGCTGCGGTGCGCGTCAACCCGGGAAACATCCGTAGGTTTGACGACCAGGTCGGAGAGATCGTGAAGGCGGCAGCCGACCACGGCACGTCGCTGCGCATCGGAGTGAATGCGGGTTCACTCGATCGACGCATGTACGCCAAGTACGGCGGGGTGACTCCCGAGGCACTGGTTGAGTCGGCTGTCTGGGAAGCATCCCTGTTTGAAGAGCACGGCTTCCACGACTTCAAGATCTCGGTTAAGCACAATGACCCGGTCACGATGATCAGGGCCTATGAACTTCTCTCCGAGGCGGGGGACTGGCCCCTTCACCTGGGGGTGACTGAAGCCGGCCCAGCCTTCCAGGGGACCATCAAGTCTGCCACCGCTTTCGGAGCCCTCCTTCGTGAGGGCATCGGCGACACCATTCGTGTTTCGCTTTCTGCGCCACCCGTGGAAGAGGTCAAAGTGGGACTGCAGATCCTGCAGTCGATGGGTCTGCGTGAGCGTACCCTGGAGATCGTTTCATGCCCTTCCTGTGGTAGAGCCCAGGTTGATGTCTACACCCTCGCCGAAGAGGTTACTGAAGGACTGAAGGACCTCACGGTTCCCCTGCGCGTCGCTGTGATGGGTTGTGTAGTGAACGGTCCGGGTGAAGCTCGAGAAGCTGATCTCGGTGTGGCCTCGGGTAACGGCAAGGGTCAGATCTTTATCAAGGGCAAGGTCGTCGAGACGGTTCCCGAGGACCAGATTGTTGAAACGCTGATTCGCCACGCCAACGCGCTCGCGGAGGAAATGGGGCTTGAAGCCGGAGAGGGAGAGGTCGAGGTCATTGCGTAATCTGACCAGGTCACTTCTTATGACCGGGGTGGCAGTTGGCGCTGTCACCTACTTCGGGTTTCCTGCGCGTCTTGGACTCACTAAGTCCCAAACGCAGGTGTCGATGCCCGGGGACCTAGAACTGCCCACTGCGCAGATTCAGGGTGATCGTGCGCTGGTTGTCGAGGTCGAACCGGCAGTTATCTGGCCAGCTGTCCTCGAACTGAAAGAGACCTACGAGAAGCTGCTTGGAACGCGCCTTGAGGTCGTGTACCGGGAGGCCCCGGCCCTGATCGTCTGGCAGACAGTACCGCCGGTTCGAGTCGAAGAGAAGGACATGGACCTGTTCACCGCCTCGATTGCGGTTGCTTTGCGACCTGCGGGCGGAGCCACTTTGATCCAGGTCCGCGAGCGGTATCTGGTCCATGAGCCCAGGTTTGGGCGCGCGGCCGCCAAGCTGGCACTAACTGCAAGCGCCGGCATCGTCGGCCTCAAGCTACGTAGCATCCGGCGCACCGTAACGGACGCTTCGCCCTCGCAGGACAAGTAGGAGTCACATGCTCACAACAATGCAGCAGCTGTTCGTAAAGACGCTGCGAGAGGATCCGGCTGAGGCCGAGCTAGAGAGCCATAAGCTGCTGGTTCGCGCTGGGTACATCCGCCGCGTCGCACCCGGTATCTACACCTGGCTTCCGCTGGGCCTGAAGGTTCTGCGTAAAGTCGAGACCGTGATACGTGAGGAGATGGCTCGCGCTGGTGCCCAGGAGGTCCTTTTCTCTGGACTGCTCCCAGCTGAGCCCTACAAGCTCACGAACCGGTGGGAAGAGTACGGGCCCAACCTTTTCCGTCTGAAGGATCGCCGAGGTAACGACTACTTGCTGGCACCGACCCATGAGGAGATGTTCACCCTCCTAGTCAAAGAGATGGTTTCCTCCTACAAGGAGTTACCGCTAACGCTCTACCAGATTCAGACCAAGTTCCGTGACGAAGCCCGGGCCCGCGGTGGCCTCCTGCGCGGTCGCGAGTTCTCGATGAAGGATGCCTACAGCTTCGACCTCACTGATGATCAACTCAATGATTCCTACCAGGCCCAGCGGGATGCGTATGAGCGCATCTTTACTCGTCTGGGACTGCCCTACGTGATAGTTTCTGCGATGTCCGGGGCAATGGGCGGATCGAAGTCAGAAGAGTTCCTCATGCCCAGCCCGGTCGGAGAGGATACCTTTGTGACCTCTCCGGGCGGCTATGTTGCGAACTCAGAGGCAGTCACGACGCCCTCGCCTGAACCTCTACCAACTGAGGGACTTCCAGAGGCCATCCTCGTTGACACGCCAGGGGCGGACACAATCGAAACCCTGGTTGAGGCCGTCAACGCGGCGGCTCCGCGTGAGGATCGTCCGTGGCAGGCAGCAGACACCCTGAAGAATGTTGTCTTCGCAGTGACTGACGGTAATGGTAACCGCGAAGTGATCGTTGTGGGAGTGCCCGGTGACCGTGAGGTTGATACCGCGCGGCTCGAGGCATCTCTGGCTCCACTTGAGGTCGAGGTTGCTACCGAGGAGGACTTCAAGAAACACCCCGAGCTGGTGGCCGGCTACATCGGCCCCGAAGCTATCGGTCCGAACTCACCGGCGAGAGTGGTTGCTGAGGACGGCAGTGTGACGGGTTCGGTGAGGTACCTGGTTGACCCCCGTATCGCAGTGGGAACGGTGTGGATCTCGGGCGCAAACAGCGTTGATCAGCATGTGATTGGCCTGGTTCGCGGGCGCGATTTCGAGGTCGATGGCTACATTGAAGCCTCTGATGTTCGTGAGGGCGATCCGGCTCCCGATGGTTCCGGTCCCCTTAGTCTCCACCGTGGCATCGAGATCGGACACATCTTCCAGCTGGGGCGCAAGTACGCGGAAGCTCTCGGTTTGAAGGTCCTGGATGAGAATGGTAAGGCACGTACTGTCACCATGGGCTCCTACGGGATTGGTGTCTCACGCGCCCTAGCTTCGCTGGCACAGGTGACCCACGACGACAAGGGGCTGGCATGGCCGGCTTCCGTGGCTCCGTTCGATGTTCAGGTCATCGTTGCCGGCAAGGGCGAAGAGCTGGAGACAGCTGCCGTTACCCTCGCTGAAGATCTTGACGCCTCGGGTCTCGACGTCCTCCTGGATGATCGACGTCAGGCCTCCGCCGGGGTCAAGTTCGCCGATGCGGAGCTCCTGGGGGTCCCCCTGGCGGTTGTGGTTGGTCGAGGGATCAAGAACGGAGTGGTTGAGATTCGGGAACGTCGCTCAGGAGAGCGAACCGAAGTCAAGGTTGAGGACGCATTCATCTCACTCACCGAGGCACACAATAGGCTTATCGCATCTGACAGTGTGGCTCTCGGGAACCTGGAAGGGAACTAGACCGGATGGCTATTAGAGATATTCGCATCATTGGTGATCCAATCCTGCGCACGCCGACCGAGTGGATTACGGATATTGATGAGCGGGTAAAGTCCCTGGTCGAGGACCTGCTTGAGACCGTTGACATGGACGGCCGGGCCGGGCTGGCCGCAACCCAGATTGGGGTGGGCCTTCGCGCCTTCTCCTGGAACATCGATGGGGACATCGGGTACGTCCTTAACCCCAAACTGGTAGAGGTCTCGACCGAGGAGTACCAGGACGGGGATGAGGGGTGCCTTTCGGTTCCCGGCCTGTGGTTCCCGACGGAACGCGCCTGGTACGCGCGGGTTGAGGGCGTTGATCTTGACGGGAAGCCGGTTGTTGTTGAGGGCGAAGAGCTGATGGCCCGTGCTCTCCAGCATGAAACCGACCACCTTGACGGGATGCTCTATATCGACCGCCTTGATCGTGCCACCAGGCGCAAGGCTCTGAAGGCTATCCGGGAGTCGAACTTCTAGTTTGATCTGGCAGAGTTCGGGGCCCGCAGGTTGATTACCTGCGGGCCCCAAATTCTAGGTGCTGGCCGCTGTGCTGCTACTTGGCAGTAGCCAGAATGTCAGCCATCTGGCGACTTGCGGTGCCATCACCGTAGGGGTTTACGGCGTGCGCCATCGCATCGTAGGACTCAGCGTCGTGAAGCAGGGTCTGAGCGGCCTCATAAATGGCCTGCTCGTTGGTGCCGACCAGGCGCGCGGTGCCCGCGGTGACGCCCTCCATACGTTCGGTGACATTGCGCATGACGAGGACGGGTTTGCCCAGTGAAGGGGCCTCCTCTTGGATTCCCCCCGAGTCGGTGAGTACGAAGTAGGAGCGTTCCATGAGCCAGATCAACCTGGGGTAGTCGAGGGGGGCAATCAGGTGGATGTTGGGCTGTCCTGACAGGTACTTCTCAACCGGCTTCTGAACATTGGGGTTGAGGTGAACCGGGTAGATGAACTCGACGTTGGGATTATCGGTTGCGAGCCTGGAAATGGCTGCACACATCTGCTGGAAGCCATCACCGAATGACTCGCGGCGGTGACCGGTCACCAGGACGATTCGCCTGCTCCAGTCCAGGGTGGGAAGCAGGTCTTCCAGGGGATTTCCGCCCTGGTCCTTGAGGATATCGACCGCCCAGAAGAGAGCATCAATGACGGTGTTGCCAACCATGTGAATCTTGGAGGCATCGACGCCCTCAGCGAGGAGGTTATCGCTGGCCTGGGGTGTGGGGGTGAAATGGAAGTCTGTGAGGCGGGTCGCAAGAAGGCGGTTACCTTCCTCTGGGAAGGGGGAGAAGAGGTCGCCGCTGCGAAGTCCAGCTTCGAGGTGTCCCACTTTGATCTTCTTGTAGAAGGCACCCAGTGCCCCAACAAGAACGCTGGTCGTGTCACCCTGGACCAGGACGACATCGGGGGAAACCTGATCGAGAACTGGCTCAAGTCCGACCAGAATCGACGATGTCACCCCGAAGAGACTCTGGTTGGGCTTCATAACCTCGAGGTCGAAGTCCGGCTTGATGGAGAAGAAATCGAGAACCTGGTACAGCATCTCCCGGTGTTGCCCGGTCACACAGACCGAGACCTCAAACTCTTCGGGGCGCCCCTTCAGTTCGCGAATCATCGGTGCCATCTTGATTGCTTCGGGGCGGGTTCCGAAGACAAAAAGAACCTTCTTCACTTCTTCTCCTTCTGTGTGTCCCAGTGGACCACTATGCCTCGAGTCTAAACCGCTGAGTGGGCAAAAGCCGCTTCCGAGCCCGGGTGATGGTGCCTTGCATCAGTTGGCTGAACCGCACCCCAGGGGAGCCGCTTCAAGGATGAGGGTGATAACTCGGACCTTGGCGTTGCGGGGCAGATCAGGCTAATCTTGGACCATCGCCATCCTGGTTGATGCAAGGACGTTGGGGAAGACGAACCTTGTCACTAACGGGAGGTAGCGATGCTAGGAACAACGACCCGCGGTGTGCTTTTCGTACACTCGGTTCCCCCAGCGCTTGGGCCGCACGTAGAGTGGGCGGCCGCTTCGGCCCTGGGGCGTGAAGTGCGCCTAGAATGGACAGCCCAGCCGGCTGCTCCTGGGATGATGCGCGCCGAACTGTCCTGGGTGGGTGAGGTTGGCACCGGCGCTCGCCTCGCCTCTGCACTGAGGGGGTGGGAGCACCTTCGCTACGAAGTCACAGAGGAAGCCACTCGGGATTCAGATGGCTCGCGTTGGTCCCATACCCCGGAGCTTGGTATCTTCCACCACCAGATGGACTCTGCGGGGAACGTCGTGGTCTCTGAGAACCAGGTCCGAGCAGCTATCGAGTCAGCCCACAACTACGAGGACCTGAGGGACGCCCTCGACCTCGCCCTCGGCCAGGCCTGGGATGATGAGCTGGAACCGTTCCGTTACGCGGGTGCCGGTGCCCCCGTCCGCTGGCTTCACCGCGTGAGCTAGCCATGTCGACAATCGGCGATCAGTTTGGTGCTCTGGCAGCACTGTTCGGTGGGGACGGGGAAGCCTCACCGAGCAGTGCGCCCCAGCAGGTAGAAGTTGTCGAGGATGAGTCCGTCGAGGCTGCCGAGGGCGAATCCTCGGTAAGCGGTGAGGCCACCTTCGCCTCCACGCTCATCGCCACCATCTGCGAGTTGAATGGCATGTCGGCTGAGGACTTCGACTTTGATGCCAGCCTGGCGGATGAACTTGACATTCAGGGCCTGCCGCTCTGGGCACTCGTCGCAGAACTAGAGCGCTTTGCGGGCGCCAAGTTCCCCGACCCGGTGGTAGAGGCGTGGAGAACCCCTAGAGATATCCTCAGCTCCGAGCAGGACTGACAGCCGAGCCCCTAGTACTGAGCTGGTTTTGCTTCGCCCTCCGCGGGGCTGCCAAACCGCTTGGCGAGCGCTTCACTTCCACGTGCCACCAGGGAGACGTCGGCGCCCACCAGTAGAAAGTCGACGCCCGCCTCGAGGTAGGACTGGGCCACCTGGGGGTCGAAAGCGTTGATACCAACAGGTTTGCCCGCAGCGTGAGCCGCGGCGATCACCGAGTGTGCGGCTGCAACAACGTCGGGATGCGACTGCTGACCGAGCAAGCCCATTGAGGCTGCCAGGTCTGAAGGGCCAATGAAGACGGCGTCGACGCCCTCGACAGCGAGGATCTCAGCAACATTGTCGACCGCTTCCATCGACTCGATCTGAATCGTCACACTGACGTGAGTGGAGGCCTCTTGCAGATACCCCGGGATACGTCCCCAGCGTCCCGACCGCGCCAAGGCGCTCCCAACCCCGCGGATACCACGCGGCGGGTAGGAGGCGGCAGTAACAGCAGCTTCGGCCTCGGCGGCAGAGGAAATCATCGGGACCACGATATTTTGCGAACCAAGATCCAGAATCTGCTTGATCAAGACCGGGTCGGCGGCAGGAACCCTGATCGCCGCCGTAATCGGGTAGGCGGCAATGGCCTGCAACTGGACCTGCATGTCCATCAGGCTGAGGGGGGAGTGCTCGGCATCCAAGAGGAGCCAGTCCAGTCCTGAACCAGCACAGATCTCAGCCATGACCGGGGAGCCGGAGCAGAGCCACATGCCCGCCAGTGCGCTCCCCCCAGCCCTACGGCGGTGAGCCAGGTGCTGGGCGAAGGTTGGCTTTAGAGGAAGCGACATGAGATGGTCCCCAGGTCTCCGTAGTCGGCCAGGACGGTGTCGCCACGCTCGACCCACATCGGTCGGGTAAAGGACCCCGCCAGGATCAGATCACCAGCCTTGAGGTAGTCGCCGTGGGCAGCCAGTTTGTCTGCCAGCCAAGCCACGCCCGTGGCCGGATGGTTGAGGACGGCGGCGGCAACGCCGGACTCCTCAATGATCTGATTGCGATAGAGCAGAGCAGAGACCCAACGCAGGTCGACGCCGTCGGGTTTCGTGGGGTTGCCGCCGTAGACCATGGCGCCCATGGCCGCGTTGTCGCTGATGGTGTCAACGATGGTGCGGCCCTGCATTTCGATGCGGGAGGAGAGGATCTCCAGGGCAGGAATGACGTACTCGGTCGCCCGCATGACGTCGAAGATGGTGGTGGAGGGACCGCGCAGGTCCTCTTTGAGGAGGAAGGCCAACTCAACTTCGATGCGTACGTTAGAGAAGCGGTCGAAGGGGATTTCCGCTCCGTTTTCGTAGACCATGTCGTCAAAGATGGCGCCGTAGTCGGGTTCAGTGATGCCGGTGGCGACCTGCATCACCTTGGAGGTGAGGCCGATCTTGCGGCCGACCAGGGTACGCCCCTTGGCTAGGCTGCGCTCCACCCAGCGTCCCTGGACCCGGTAGGAGTCCTCTACTTCCATCCCTGGGTAGCGCGCGGTGAGAAGCGGAATCATGGTGCGCGACTCCTCGGCCTCAGCCAACTCATCTGCAATGGAGGTAACTTGGTCTTCGCTCAGCACGGGGGCATCCTTCCTAAGTTTCAAATGAAGGTGGTGGGGACGACGCTGTCCCCACCACCTGTACTACTGGTTAGAGCTGGTTACCCAGCTTGAACTCGCCGAGCTTCCACTCCGGCATGCTTTCGTCGTCGTCAACTCGAGTGTAGGAGAAGCCGTCGGCGCCGATGGTTGCTTCCAACTCCGATTCATCGGTGCGGGAAACAAGGGGAACCAGGTTGTCGTCGAGGTCGAGGACGCGTGAGGCATCCCGGTACCAGGAGGGGACCACCGGGGTGCCCCACCAGTCGCGACGCTGGTTGTCGTGGACGTCCCAGGAGACCTTGGGGTTGTCGGGATCGCCCGTGTAGTAGTCCTGGGTGTAGATCTCAACGCGGTGCCCATCGGGGTCACGCAGGTAGAGGTAGAAGGCGTTGGAAACGCCGTGACGGCCCGGGCCGCGCTCAATGCGGTCAGACTGGCGCAGCGCTCCCAGTTTGTCGCAGATGGCGAGGATGTTGTGCTTCTCGTGAGTCGCGAAGGCAATGTGGTGCATGCGGGGTCCGTCGCCACCGGTCATTGCGGTGTCGTGCACGGTCGGCTTGCGGCGCACCCAGGCGGCGTAGACGGTGCCGTCCTCGTCAACAATCTCTTCGGTAACACCGAAGCCGAGGTCCTCCATGTAACCGATGGCGCGAGGTACGTTCGGGGTGACCTGGTTGAAGTGGTCGAGGCGGACCAGCGCGCCCGGCGTGTAGAGCTGGTAGTCCCAGGCGAGACGCTTCTGGTGGTCAACGTCGTAGAAGAACTCGTAGGGGAAGCCGAGGGGATCCTGGACCCGCAGGATCTCACCCATGCCGGGAACGGTGCCCGCGGGAACACGCTTGACCTTGCAGCCCATCTCCCTGTAGAACTCCTCGGCCAGCTCCAGGTCCTTGGGGGAGCGGACGCGGTAGCCGAAGGCGCGAACAGCGGGTACGTCACCCTTGCGCAGAATCAGGTTGTGGTGGATGAACTCTTCCAGGGAACGCAGGTAGATCTCGTTCTCGTTTTCCTCTGTCACAACGAGGCCGAGGACGTCCGCGTAGAACTTGCGGGAGGCTTCGAGGTCGGAAACGACGATGTCCATGTAGGCGGCGCGCAGGACGTCCGGCGCGGGAACGGAAGGGGTGGGGACGGGGCTGGAGCCGAGGATGACTTCGGGGTCGAGGTAGGGGACTTCTGTCTTGTTGTCGTCTGCCATGAGAGCGCCTTTGCTTTCTAACGCGTCATCCGTTGACGCGGGTGGGATTTTGGTGGGGTGTGGGACGGGCTAAGGGCACCCGCCCCACAGGGGTGAGTTACTGCTTGCCGAAAGTAGGGTTGTGGACTTTACCCAGGTTGATCTGCACCGACTGCTGATCAGTGTAGAAATCAATGGAGCGGTAGCCGCCCTCGTGGCCAAGTCCCGAAGCCTTGACGCCACCGAAGGGGGTGCGTAGGTCACGAACGTTGTTGGAGTTGAGCCACACCATGCCGGCCTCGACGTTCTGAGCGAAGTTGTGGGCCCGCTTCAGATCATTGGTCCAGATGTAGGCCGCCAGACCGTACTTGGTGTTGTTGGCCAGGGCTAGGCCTTCTTCGTCAGTGTCGAAGGGGGTGATTGCGACGACCGGGCCGAAGATCTCCTCCTGGAAGATGCGAGCGTCAGGTGCCACGTCAGCGAAGACGGTTGGGGCAACAAAGTTACCGGTGGGGAAGTCCTTGGGACGACCGCCGCCTGCGACCAGGCGTCCTTCTTCCTTACCGATTTCGACGTAGCTCATAACCTTGTCGTAGTGCTCGGGGTGGACGAGGGCGCCGACCTCGGTGTTCGGATCAGAGGGAAGGCCGACTTTGATGCGGCTTGCCTGAGCGGCGTACTTCTCGACGAACTCGTCGTAGATATCGCGCTGAACCAGGATGCGGGAGCCAGCGGTGCAACGCTCACCGTTCAGGGAGAAGACCCCGAAGATGGTCGCGTCTACCGCGTCATCCACGTTGGCATCCGCGAAGACTACGGCGGGGGACTTGCCGCCGAGCTCCATGGAGAGGCCCTTCAGGAAGGGTGCGGAGTTGGCGAAGATCAGGCTGCCCGTCGAGCTCTCCCCGGTGAAGGAGATGAGGGGAACGTCCGGGTGCTTGACCAGGGAGTCACCGGCAGTTTCGCCCAGTCCGTTGACCAGGTTGAAGACACCGGCGGGAACTCCGGCCTCGGCAAAGATGTTGCCCCACAGGGATGCGGACAGGGGGGTGAACTCCGCGGGCTTCAGGACCACGGTGTTACCGGTGGCGAGGGCGGGAGCCAGCTTCCAGGACTCCAGCATGAAGGGGGTGTTCCACGGGGTAATCAGGCCGGCGACGCCGATCGGCTTGCGGTTGACGTAGTTCATTTGGCGCCCCGGCACCTTGAACGCGTCATCGACCTGGGCGACGACGAGGTCGGCGAAGAAGCGGAAGTTTTCGGCGGCTCGACGTGCCTGCCCCAGAGCCTGGGTGATTGGCAGACCCGAGTCGTAGGACTCGAGTTCGGCAAGGCGCTCGTCCTCGGCCTCAATCAGATCCGCAACCCTGTGCAGGATGCGGGAGCGTTCGCGGGGAAGCATCTTGGGCCAGGGGCCGGTCTCAAATGCCTTCTTGGCGGCTGCAACTGCGCGTTCCACGTCGGCCTTGTCGCCGGAAGCGGCCTGAATGTAGGTCTCGTTAGTGACCGGGTTTAGGACGTCAAAAGTCTCTCCGCTGAGGGAGGGGACGTAGTTTCCATCAATGTAATGAAGAATCTGCTCCGGCAGGTTGGCCGGCGCAGGGGCCGCTGCCATGTTCTCTTGGTCGGTCACTTGGCCTCCTGTTAGATGGGAGAGGGCGCCGGGGTCTCGGCGTCCTCATGTTCGCGAATCAAGTAGGCATCCATCGTGGCTGTGCGGTGCGTGCGCACGGCATTTTCGATAGCCGCTGACGGTGCCCCATTTTCAATGAGTTCCAGAATGACGGAGTGCTCCCGCACGGACTCCTTTGCCCGGTTGGGAACGAAGGCGAAGGTGGATTCCCGGAGGTTTCCGAGCATCGCCCATTCCGCGTGAACCAGATCCGTCAGCCTGTCGTTTGGACAACCCAGCAGCAGGGCGGCGTGGAACTCCTGGTTCAAGACTGTGAACAGCCTGGCGTTGAACTCGTCCAGGGTGTCGCGCATCAGGTCGTTGACCCGTCGCGCCTTTTCGATTTGGTTTCTGGTTAGGTTGGGCGCGCTCAGAGCCGTGGCTGCGCCTTCGATGATGGCCAGTGTTTCCATGGAATGGGCGTACTGGGTGTCGTCGTACATTTTGACGCAGGCACCAACATTGCGTTCGAAGGTGACTAGCCCGTCGGCTTCGAGACGACGAATGGCTTCCCGGACCGGAACAACACTCATGTCCAGTTCGCCCGCAATCGAGGCGAGGACGAGTCGGTAGCCGGGTCCGTACTGGTGGCTAAGGATGCGTTCCTTGATCCAGAGGTAGGCGGTTTCGGCCTTCGAGATCGAGTCCTTGGGCTTGGGACGAGCGGCTTTAGGCCGCTTCTTCGTCCCGGAGGTCGCCTTCTTCTTGCGTGGCTTGCCGGGTTCTAGTTCTGCTTCCATTGGCGGTACCGTTCCTTCCACTCATCGTTCATGGGGAACAGGCCTTCAATGGGGAAACCGGCTGCGACCTGTTCTGCCACCCAGGCGTCTGATTCTTCCGCTTTCTGGGCCTCTTCGACGACAGTGACCACCAGGTCACTGGGAATGACAATGACGCCATCGCGGTCACCCACGATGATGTCGCCAGGAACCACGGTGGTTCCGCCGCAGGCGACGGTGCCCCCGACCTCCCAGGGGAAGTGTTTGCGGCCGAGGACGGCGGGGTGCGCGCCCCTGGTGTAAACCGGGATATCGACATCTGCCACAGCGGTGTAGTCGCGGACGCCACCGTCGGTGACGATTCCTGCGGCGCCGAGTGCCTTAGCGCGCAGGGCAAGAATGTCACCCAGCGTTCCGGACCCGGCCTCACCGCGGGCTTCAATCACCATGACATCACCGGGGGTGAGGGCGTCGAAAGCGCGCTTTTGCGCGTTGTGTCCGCCCCCGTACTTCTTGAAGAGGTCCTCACGGTTCGGGAGGAAACGTAGCGTTTTGGCGACCCCGACCATCTTCGTTTCCGGGTGCATGGCTGCAACGCCGTCGATGGTGACGTTGTTGAGGCCCATCTTGCGCAACTGGGCGCTGATGGCTGCAGTTGGAAGTTCGATGAGGGCGGCTTTCAGTGCCTCGGTGAGGACGGGCTCAGGGGGGGTGCCCCACGCTTCGGCAACCTGCAGACTGTCGGTGGCCGGGACGTCGCCGAGTGCGGGGTCGAAGGCGTGTTCGCCCTGGGTCACCGTGGTGGCAAGGCGCCCGCTGCTCTGTCCATTGCCGCTGACCTCGACCTCGACGGTGTCGCCGGGAACAACCACGCTGGAACCGGCTGGAGTCCCGGTGAGGATAATGTCGCCGGGCTGCAAGGTGAAGTGCTGGGAGAGGTCGGCGACCAGGCGGGGGAGGGAGAAGAACATGCCGGCGCTGGAGTCCTGCTGGGCGACCTCACCGTTGACCCAGGTGGTGACGGAGATGTCAGCAGGATCTAGATCTGTGGCGGGGATGAAGTCTGGGCCGACCGGAGTGTAGCCGTCGCCACCCTTGGAGCGAACGTTGGAACCCTTGTCTGCCTTGCGCATGTCGTAGATGCCGAAGTCGTTGGCGGCGCTGACCCAACCGACGTGGCTCCAGGCTGCGTCCTCGGAGACCCAGCGCGTAGGGGTGCCGATGACCAGGGCGATCTCACCCTCGAAGGCTAGTAGCTCGGCACCTTTGGGGCGCTCGATCGTCTCCCCGGAACCAGCGAGGGAGGAAAGGGGCTTGAAGAAGTAGGAAGGGGTCTTCGGCTTGCGACCACGCTGGGCCGCGCGGGAGTCGTAAGAAAGGTGGACGGCAATGATCTTGCCCGGCTGCAGCGGAAACCCTGCAGGGAAAGCGAATGAATCGGTTGCGGCGTTCTTAGTCATTGGAATCCTCCGTTGGCTCCTAAACCTTGAACCTCCTGCCAGGCGGGTGGCGTGGTTAGCAGGAGATTTCTAAGAGAATCTGAAAATCTCTTGTGTGATATTCAAAATGGTATACGATCTGTTTTCAAGGGGCAAGCCCAATGATGTAACAGCCCCTGATCCAACTCGACAAGGGAGTTACGAGTAATGAGTGCAACTAACTACAAGATTGGGGAAGGGCCGAAGACTCTCAAGCCGCCCAGTCTCCGCTCCGTCTTTAATGAAAATCCCGAGCAGGGGCGCGTTATTGCCGCAACCGTCATCGGCACCTCGCTCGAATGGTATGACTTTTTCGTATACGCTTCGGCAGCCGGTTTGGTCTTCGGCAAACTGTTCTTTGAACCGGCTGGTCCCAGCGCAGCAATGTTGCTGTCCTTCGCGACCGTCGGTGTTTCCTTCCTCTTCCGCCCGTTTGGCGCGGTGATCGCCGGACACCTTGGCGATAAGTACGGGAGACGATTTGTCCTCGTCATGACGCTCTGGCTCATGGGTGCCGCAACGGCCCTGATCGGCCTCCTTCCCACCTACGAGGCGATCGGCATTGCCGCGCCCATCATCCTGGTCCTCCTCCGTGTTGTGCAGGGTATTTCTGCAGGTGGCGAGTGGGGCGGCGCAGTCCTCATGGCCGTTGAGCATGCCGCCCCGGGTCGACGCGGCCTGCTCGGAGCGCCTCCCCAGATTGGGGTTCCCCTTGGGCTCCTTCTCGCCTCGGCAGTCATGGCCATCACGGCTTGGATCGCGCCGGGGGATGCATTCCTTTCCTGGGGTTGGCGTATCCCGTTCCTGATCTCCATCCTTCTCGTCTTCGTTGGCTACTGGGTCCGCAAGTCCGTTGAGGAAAGCCCCGTCTTCAAGGAGATCTCAGAGCGCAAGGAAGAGACCAAGACGCCCCTGAAGGAACTCCTGAAGAACTTCCTCCCCCTCGTCATCGTCGCGGCACTGGTTTTTGCGGGCAACAACGCAGTTGGCTACATGACCACCGGTGGCTTCATCCAGGCTTACGCAGCCAACCCCGAAGGCCCCCTCGGCCTACCTCGTGCAGAGATCCTCTGGGCAGTCGCAGGTGGTGCTGTTGTCTGGCTCGTTTCGACCCTGATAGCGGGTTGGGTCTCCGACTTCATCGGAAGGAAAAACACCTACTTCATCGGCTGGGGACTGCAGCTCCTAGGTGTGCTCGCGCTGTTCCCAATCATCAACCTCGGGAGCGCCTGGTGGCTCCTCCTCGGCCTCGCCTTCCTCAGCATCGGCCTTGGCTTCACCTACGGTCCCCAGGCTGCCTTCTATGCTGAGCTGTACCCGGCTTCGGTGCGGTTCTCGGGTGTCTCGATCTCCTACGCACTCGGTGCGGTTCTCGGCGGTGCCTTCTCCCCGCTGATTGCCCAAGCCCTTATGCAGCAGACAGGCACCTGGACCGCGATCGTCATCTACCTGGCGGGGATGACCCTGATCGGGTTCCTGGCCACGGCCGCCCTACGGGATCGCTCCTCGATCCCCCTCGGCCCCTCACATGAGGCTGAGCAGGCTCAGAGCCCCCTGATCTGGCACAAGGGCTAGTCCCTAACCGGTCTCCACGCAGAAGATCCCGGGTCCATTCGGACCCGGGATCTTCTCTCTGCCCTGTTCGATTACGAAGCGAAGGGGTTCGCGGTCAGGGTGTACTTGGTCTGCAGGTACTCCTCAATGCCTTCAGGCCCGCCCTCGCGCCCCAGCCCCGACATCTTCCAACCCCCAAAGGGAGCGGCTGCGTTGGAAACCAGTCCGGTGTTGAGCCCCATCATGCCGGTCTGCATCGTCTCTACCAGGCGTTGGGCTCGCGCAAGGTCCTGGGTGAAGACGTAGGAGACCAGCCCGTACTCGGTGGCATTCGCCAGGTGAACGGCCTCATCCTCAGTATCAAAGGGAACGACAGCCAGGACCGGGCCAAAGATTTCTTCACGCAGGATGTCGCTTCCCGGTGCGATATCGGTGAGGACGGTGGGCTCCAGGAAACTGCCCGGCCCGGGAATAGCCACGCCCCCAATCTTCAGTTCAGCGCCACGGGCGGTCGCGTCCGCAACCAGGGCCAGGGTCTTCTCAACCGCGCGATGGTCGATGAGTGGGCCAATGGTGACCCCCTCTTCGGTACCACGTCCGACATGCATCTCCTTGACCCGGGCAGTGACACGCTCGGTGAACTCTCCAACCAGGGGCCGAGCCACAATGAAGCGGTTAGCGGCGGTGCAGGCTTGACCAATATTGCGGAACTTAGCCTGCAGGGCGCCCTCGACAGCCGCGTCAAGATCAGCGTCCTCAAACACCACGAACGGGGCGTTACCACCGAGTTCCATGGAGGTGCGCAGGACTCCGTTTGCGGCCTGGCGCATGAGCTGTTGACCGACGGCGGTGGAACCTGTGAAGGACAGTTTGCGAAGCGCCGGATGGTCGATGATGGCGGCGGAAACATCGACCGAGTGTGAGGTGTTGATGACGTTGACGACCCCGGCGGGCAACCCGGCCTCCTCAAGAACCTGCGCCAGATAGAGGGTGGTGAGGGGAGTGAGGGCAGCGGGCTTGATGACCACGGTGCACCCTGCTGCGATGGCTGGGGCAATCTTTCGGGTTGCCATGGCGAGCGGGAAGTTCCACGGCGTGATCAGGAAGGCCGGTCCAACCGGGTGCTTGCTGACGATCATGCGACCGGTGCCCTCGGGGTTGGAGCCGTAGCGACCCGAGACGCGTACTGCTTCCTCGCTGAACCAGCGCAGGAACTCCGCGCCGTAGGTGACTTCACCCTGGGCTTCGGAAAGCGGCTTGCCCATTTCGATTGTCATCAGCAGGGCAAACTGGTCGCGGCGTTCGATGACGAGGTCGAAGGCGCGACGCAGGATTTCGGCGCGGCTCCTTGGTGATGTCATCGACCAGGCCGGGAAGGCTTGGTCGGCTGCTTCAATGGCAGCGAGGCCATCTTCGACAGACGCGCTGGCGACTTCCTTGAGGACCTCACCGGTGGCTGGATCGTGGACTTTGAGCGTCGAGCCATCCGACGCCGCCCTCCATTCACCGTTGATGAGCAGACCGCCATTGATCTGTCCCAGAAGTTCACTCTCATTGATCATTTCGCAAGTCTCCTTGGCTTGGGGAGGGCTGCGGAAGCGCAGCTTTTCTTAGATGGGATCGACACTGATCACAGGCTGCCGGGTGAGGCACTGCCAGGGCAGAACGCACTGGGAGTCACCGGCACAAGCACCCTTAGTGTTAATGGAATCGTATACGATAAATCGGGTTGAAACAATGATAAAAAGCAGAAGAGACGGCGGGATTGGTAATTTTGGTCGTCAAATCCCTTGTCGGGTACAAGAAGATCGTATACGATTATTCGGGGATGGTGCACTGGCGCACCTGCACCCTTGAGGAGACAACTTAAAGAGGAGTTGGCATGCTGTTCCACCACCACGGTTACGTCAGCGAAGACCCGCGAACTAAACCCAAGACCGCCAAGCATGCGCGCAGCGCAGATCTTCCGGACAACATCGACGTTCTCATCGTTGGTGGGGGACCTGCCGGCATGATCTTGGCCGCCCAGCTTTCGATGTTCCCGACCATTGAGACGCGCCTGATCGAACGTCGTCCCTCCCGGCTCATTCTCGGTCACGCTGACGGCATCCAGGCCCGCTCCGTTGAGACGTTCCAGGCCTTCGACTTCGCCGAACCCATCATCCAGGAGGCCTACCACCTCACCCAGATGAACATCTGGGGACCGGATGAGAAGAACCCGGAAGAGATCGTTCGTACCGCTATCACCCTTGATGACGAGACGGGAATCAGCGAGTTCCCCCACCTCATCGTCAACCAGGCGCGCGTCCTCGACTACTTCGCAAAGTTCGCTGAGAACTCACCTTCGCGCCTCACCCCTGACTGGGGTTGGGAGCTGACCGACCTCGTCATCGGCGACGAGGGTGACTACCCGGTCCAGGTCACCTTGAAGGGGACCGCCGACTTCAACCGTGACGTCGAAAAGACCGTCCACTGCAAGTATGTCGTTGGGACCGACGGAGCCCGTTCGCTGGTGCGTAAGCGCATCGGACGCGAACTGAAGGGAGCACAGGCCAACCACGCCTGGGCGGTCATGGACATCCTCTACAACACCGACTTCCCTGACATACGCACCAAGTGCGCGATCCAGTCCAAGGCCGGTTCGATCCTCCTCATTCCCCGAGAAGGCGGCTACCTGGTTCGCCTCTACGTTGACCTTGGTGAGACTGCAGAGGGCGACGGCGGTCGTGTTCGTGACACCACCGTCGAGGATGCCATCGATCGTGCCAACGCGATCCTGCACCCCTACAAGATCGACGTTAAGCATGTGGCCTGGTCCTCGGTTTACGAGGTCGGACACCGCGTCACCGACAAGTTCGATGACGTTCCCGAGGGGGAAGACCGCATGCCGCGAGTCTTCATCGCCGGGGATGCCTGCCATACCCACAGCGCCAAGGCTGGCCAGGGCATGAACGTCTCCATGCAGGACACCTTCAACCTGGGTTGGAAACTCGGTTACGTCCTCACCGGGCTTGGACAGGACTCCCTTCTCAGCACCTACTCGGCAGAGCGTCAGGAGATTGCCCAGAACCTGATTGACTTCGATCGGGAATGGTCGACCATGATGGCCAAGAAACCGGAGGAGTTCGAGGACAAGGACGAACTGGCAGAGTTCTACATCTCCACCCAAGAGTTCCCGATGGGCTTCATGACCCAGTACAAGACTTCGGCCCTCACGGTCGAACCAACCTTCCAGGATCTGGCTCAGCAGTATCCGGTGGGGAAGCGGTTCCGCTCCGCCGAGACGGTGCGGGTCGCCGACGGTAACAAGGTCCACCTCGGCCACCTTCACAAAGCGGACGGTCGCTTCCGGATCTATGCCTTCGCGGATCGAAACGGCCTCGCAGATGACTCGATTACCGCGCAGTGGTCGACGTGGCTTGGTAACGACCCGACCTCACCGCTGGTCCGTTTCACCCCGGTAGTGGAGGATCGCTCGGCAGTCTTCGACGTCAAGGTCATTTACCAGGACAACTACGCTGACATCAACGTTCACAAGGTGCCTGCCGTGTTCCGTCCCGAGGTCGGCCCGTACCAGATTGAAGACCTCAACAACGTCTTTGGTGGGGGACTGGGGACCGATATCTTCGCAGAGCGGGACATCAACCGCGACGAGGGCGTTGTCATCGTCGTTCGCCCCGACCAGTACGTCGCGGCTGTGCTGCCCATGTCGGACACCCGGGCCCTAGCGGACTACTTCGCAGGCTTCATGGTCGAGGCCGCTGCCGCAGAGTAGGAACGACTTTAGGTCAGGCAAAAGGTTCGGGCCCAGACACCTTCAACAGTGTCTGGGCCCGAACCTTAAGGTTTGGTTGCCCCCGCGCGGGCAACCGGAAGAACCTAGTTCTCTAGCTTCGGTGCTGCGTCAATCTTGTAGTCGAACAGCTTGTACTTGTCGATGGCTTGCTGCAGGACCGAGTGGTCCAACTTGCCGTCGTAGACCAGGCCCTGCAGGACGCGGACTGCCGTTGACTCAGCGTCAACATGGAAGTAGCGACGTGCCGCGCGACGGGTATCGGAAATACCGAAACCATCGGTACCAAGGGTCAGGTAGCGACCTGGGATCCAGGGGCGGATCTGGTCGTGAACCATCGAGGTCCAGTCGGAGGTTGCCACGAACGGACCTTCGGAACCCGCAAGCTTCTGGGAGACATAGGGGTGGCGGTACTCTTCATTCGGGTGGAGGAAGTTGTGCTCATCAGCGGCAACTCCGTCCCGACGCAGTTCGTTCCAGGAGGTCACAGACCATACAGCCGCATCGACGCCCCAGTCATCTGCCAGGAGTTGACGGGCCTCGCGAGCCCACGGAACACCCACGCCCGAGGCCAGGATCTGGGCCTTCAGGCCACCGCTGTTGGTGTGGTCATCAACCTTGTAGATACCGCGTAGAACGCCCTCGACATCCAGGTTCTCCGGTTCAGCGGGCTGAACGATGGGCTCGTTGTAGACCGTGATGTAGTAGAGAATGTTGGGATCGCGGGGATCATCCTTGCCAAACATACGCTGGATGCCATCCTTGAAGATGTACTTCATTTCGTATGCGTAGGCGGGGTCATAGGAGACGAAGCCGTCATTGGTCGAAGCGAGAAGTTGCGAGTGCCCATCGAGGTGCTGCAAGCCCTCACCAGTTAGAGTGGTGCGACCGGCGGTTGCCCCGATGACGAAGCCTTTTGCCAGCATGTCTGCGGCAGCCCAGAACTGATCGCCCGTCCTCTGGAACCCGAACATCGAGTAGAAGATGTACACCGGCAGCAGCGGGATGTTGTGCGTGGTGTAGGCGGTACCGGCCACCTGGAGCGCAGCGGCAGAGCCAGCCTCGGTAATACCGGTGTGCAGAATCTGCCCCTCGGTCGACTCCTTGTACGACAGCATCATGTCTGCGTCAACGGAGGTGTAGTTCTGGCCGTGGGTGTTGAAGATCTTCGCCGACGGGAAGATGGAATCCAGACCGAAGGTCCGAGCCTCATCCGGGATGATCGGCACAACGTACTTGCCGACTTCCTTGTCTCGCATCAGGTCCTTGAGAGCACGGACAAACGCCATGGTCGAGGCGACCTTCTGGCTGCCCGAACCCTTAGCCAGGGACTTGAACGGCTTCTCAGGAATCGTCTCCCACTTGGGGTTGTTCGGAAGACGCTCGGGCAGGTAGCCGCCCAGCGCCTCACGCCGTTCCTTCATGTAGAGCAGGGCCGGGTCGTCATCGGCCGGACGGTAGTAGGGCGGGATGCCCGGGTTCTTGTCGAGCTCTTCATCAGAGATCGGAATCTGCAGGCGGTCACGCAGCAACTTGGCGTCGTCAGCCGACAGTTTCTTCATCTGGTGGGTTGCGTTGCGGCCTGCGAAGGACGGCCCGAGGGCATAACCCTTAATTGTGTGAGCCAGGATGACCGTGGGCTGTCCGGTGTGCTCCATGGCTGCCTTGTAGGCGGCAAAGAGCTTGCGGTAGTCGTGGCCGCCGCGACGCAGATCCCAGATCTGGTCATCGGTCCAGTTCTCAACCATCGCCTTGGTGCGGGGGTCGCGACCGAAGAAGTGCTCACGCACGTAGGCGCCATCATTAGCGCGGAACGTCTGGTAGTCACCATCCAGGGTCTGGTTCATGATGTTGACGAGGGCGTGGTCCTTGTCTGCGGCGAGCAGCTGGTCCCAGCCCCGACCCCAGATAACCTTGATGACGTTCCAGCCGGCACCCTTGAAGAATGCTTCCAGTTCCTGGATGATCTGGCCGTTACCGCGAACCGGTCCGTCAAGGCGCTGCAGGTTGCAGTTGACGACGAAGGTGAGGTTATCGAGACCCTGGACCGCAGCCATCTGAAGAAGGCCACGTGACTCTGGCTCATCCATCTCACCGTCACCGATGAAGGCCCAGGTGTGCTGCTGGCTGGTGTCTTTCAGACCGCGTAGGTGCAAGTACTTGTCAACCCATGCCTGGTAGATGGCGGCGGCCGGTCCGAGACCTAGGGAAACCGTGGGGTACTCCCAGAACCAGTCCATCTGGCGGGGGTGGGGGTACGAGGGGAGACCGTGGTCAGTTGAGGCCTGCTGGCGGAATCCGTCGAGGTCGTCCTCATCGAGACGTCCTTCCACGAAGGCGCGGGCGTAGTTTCCAGGGGAAGCGTGGCCCTGGAAGAAGACGTGGTCGCCGCCGCCCGGGTGGTGCTTACCGCGGAAGAAGTGGTTGAAACCGACCTCGTAGAGAGTCGCAACCGAAGCATAAGAAGAGATGTGACCGCCGACGCCAACCCCCGGACGCTGAGCTCGAGTCACCATGGCCGCTGCGTTCCAGCGGATCCACATGCGGTATCGCTTCTCCATTGCCTCATCACCGGGGAAGTAGGGCTCCTGCTCCACCGGGATCGAGTTAATGTAGGGCGTCGTGGTCTCAAGCGGGATCGAGACGTCACGACGGCGCGCCTCATCGAGCATATGTAGAAGCAAGTAGCGTGCGCGCGGCGCACCCTTCTCAGCAATAAGGCCCTCGAGCGAGTCGATCCATTCCTGTGTTTCATCAGGATCGTTGTCGGGTACTTGACTGAGCATTCCGTTTACAACGGGCCTATTCAGGGGACTCAACGTAAACCACATCCTTGAAGTCATTTTTCACCCATTAGTGATGGGTGGACATGACTTTATTGTCTCTCAGAAGGGACGGTGTTGGCGACCCATCTGGGACCTTTGGGTGATGAACTTCGACTCACAGTGTGCAACTGGAGCCCCGTGGGGAGAGGCGAGGCAGGGAGAATGACCTCAAACGGGACCGTGGCCCATGATCTCTTGTGCCAGACGCAACTTAGGTTCCATTGGGTCGCCGGTCCCTTACTATCCCTCTGAGTGTCCCAATAGAATAGGGTTTCGTATACTGGCCGGGCTCGACCGCGGTCGGCAGTTTTGTTTCCATTCGGAAGGTGGTTTGTCAGGTGGGCGATGGCCTCGGGTTCACTCCCGGTCAGGTGGTTCAAGAGTTCTACTATGACGAGGACGTGGACGACGACTTACGCGCAGCCGTAGAGAAGGCAGTTGGTGGCTCAATCGTCGACTGGGATTACCAGGACATGGTGGATGGCGTCATCATCTGGTGGCGTGAGGAAGACTCGTTTGAAGAGGACCTCACCGATGTCCTAATGGACGCCAGCGCAAACCTTGATGACTCGGGTGGCACCATCTACGTGCTGACACCGAAACCAGGTCGCGACTCTTCAGTTCCGATCGATCAGGTTGCCGAGGCCGCGAAGACGGCTGGCCTCAAACCAACCACGTCGACATCAGTAGCCCAGGATTGGGCGGGAATGCGCTTGGTGGCGCGTCCTCGGACCCGTTAGATCATTTCTGGTTGACGTAGATCACGTGGTTTTGGTCGAATCTGATTTCGGCGTAAGACTGTTTTATGCGTATGCTGTACGGGTTGCTTGAGAGTTTCCCTCCCGGTGGAGCCTCAAGTGGCTTAGGGCCTATAGCTCAGTTGGCTAGAGCGCCACGTTTACACCGTGGATGTCGGGGGTTCGAGTCCCTCTGGGCCCACCACTTGGACACCTCTTTGGATACAAAGGGGTGTCTTTTGGTTTTCTGTGACGCTGGGGCTGGTTTTGCGTGTAGTTCTGCGGTTCTGCGGCGTCCGCACAACTTCTCTGCATGTCTTAATTGGCGCTTCTAGGTGGCCACACGGTCTCAACGAGTTCCCGGTTCGAATGTGGCGAGACGTCCTGCTGGTTCGGTTGCACCCGGGGTGGGTGCAGGAGCGGTGGGAAACGCGCGGCGTCAAAAGGTATAGGCAAACGTCAAAAGGTTCGGGCCATCGTCAAATCGTTCACTTTTTCGCTATATGTCCCCTTTCTAGATGCGTGGCCCACAGGTAGTCCACGAGCGCAAGGGAAACCCCGGCAGCAAGGCGCGCATGCCGCTCGGACAACCCCATGTAAGAAGCTGATTTTCCATGGCCGATCCCGTAACTGTTGCGTAGTTCTGCTAGATGTCTCGCGACGCTTGCCAGGCTGCCAAGTAAGGCTTTGACCGCGTTTACATCGGGGACATCATTCTTGACTTCCCGAGGGTTGATTGAGAGGACTGTCTGGGTCCTATCTACCAGTTTCGGCACGTCGTCGTGCTTTTCGTATTCGACACCGTTGCGTTCTAGGATCGTCTTACAACAGGACTCGATGAGCTCTTTGGCGATGCCAATCGACGCAGTTGGGTGCGTACTAGCTTTCTCCCATAACAGGGTCCGCTGCTCATCGAGGTAATCGCTAGTGAAGCCTTTACTTTTGAGGCGTTCTCCTATGCCGTCATCGCTAAACTGTGCAGATATTTCGGCTAGAATCGCATAGCAACGTGCGGCTAGCTTGGTCGACGTGTCATCTGCATTTTCACTCCGCACACTCTCCCATTCCTTCATGAGCGCATGAAGAAGCTTTGCCGAATCAACACGGTCGGCGGACTCCATGAAGGCTTGGAGAGATTTGCCTTTGGAGAGTCCGTAGTGCTCGATCAGCCTGATCCCGACAATCGAGTATGTGAATCGATCGAAATCGTCGTTGCGAAAGTCTAGGACGTAACCACCTTCGTTCAGCAAGTCCATGAACGGCCGATATTCGCCGTATTTCAGTGGGTTCGTCGTCACTACATGTCTCCCTAGGTCTTTTGTCGGACGAGTTCTATCACAATAGAAATGTCGTAATTAGGAATGGGACGTACGACCCAGGACTGCTAATAGGGACCCACCCGCTAAGCCAGTTCCCTCCACCGGACCTCGGTAGCGGTCTGCGTTGTTGTTCGCCCAGAGTTAACCGTCATCCTCGCGCACGTACCCCAAAACTCTGGTGAGAATCTCCCTTCTCTGCCTTCCCATAATGGGTTCTTCTCTTACAAGATGCCCATGCACCTAGGGCAATGCCGCGGGTAAGACATCATGTCGCGACGGTCGGTGGATAAGCTCGATTGCCACGCGCGAGACAAATTCTCAGCAGAGTGAAGCGATCGAACGTAGATCCGTACGCGCTCACGACTAGCTCATGTTCTTGATTGATGCCTTGATATGCTCTTGCTCAGCCGTCGTCAGGCCGTAGAGATCAAAAAGCTGTTGGTCGACATCCGCTAGGTCCGCATTCCAGTCGATTCGAGAGTCGTCAGAAAAATCCACGAGAGGGACGAATCTGTAGGTCTGCTTCGTGCCGTGCTGGCTAGCCTTCGCTTGTGAATGGAGGAACCTTGCAAACCTGGTCTTAAGGTATGCAGCCAGGTGGTTGGCGGTATCTTCGGTCAAACTCATATCTGCGCCAACAACCAGGTACGTCTCAGTGCATATCTCCCCGGGTTGCCCCAACAGAGTATTCTGGTTGTCGTCATTTAGCTCGGTGCCTATGTTGTTGGATTCAGGCACAAAGACTTTCCATTCGTCAATCCATCCTCTGTGTGAAGCGACTTCATCTCGTTCGACGTAGCCAATCTTTCCTGCTCGTCCGAAACACCGAACGGCATCGCGTAAGCCCTTCGCGCTGCTCCTGAAGCGCGCATCCTTGATGAAGAATGTTCGGAAGCCGAAAGCCTTGGCCGCCGAGACATGAGACTCGAGGGTGCCCCGGTCAGACATGTTCAACACCTTTTCGACAATGCCTACGCCACGCGTGTCTCGAAGGAATACGCCGAGCCCAAAGGCGTTGAGTGGTCGCGTCGCAACGTTGGCCGTGCCAGTGCCAACCCGGCTTGTGACTTCCGTTCCACCCTCGTCTAAGGCGTTATAGCTTGTATCACGAACGAAGTAACAAATGCCACCACGATTGTTGGTGCCGGGGAATACAGCCTCCGGGCTGAGAAAATCGTGTAAAGCGCTAATGTGACCGTCATCCAGCATGGTTTCTCGGAACTCCGCCAACTCTTTCCCTTTTCCGCCCGTGTACCACCGGGCCGGAATAACAAAAGAAGAGACTCGGGGATCTAGTGCCGATGCAATGCCAACGAACTTCTGGTAAATAGGGCGTGCACTCGAGCCAGCGCCACCGTCGTCTTGGTGGTACGGCGGGTTTCCTACTACTGCACCGAATTTCACGTGTGCGGCCTCCTCGTCCGGGATGCTTTGTTGGGCGTTGGTCCAGTTTTCAAGGTAGCTTGCGGCTCCGACATATTTGTCTTCGCCATCTTCGCTCTGTATACCGAGCAGGTCGTAGCTGTTGTACGCTTCTGCGATGTTCTCGGTCTTCAAGCCTAGGATTTCGTAGAACCGCCTCGTGAATTCGTAGGCAATGCTCGAGGTGGGAATCGAGTAGATCGAGTCGCGCACCAGGTTCGCGTCCAGGCCCATTTCCCCGGCTAGCCGTTTGTAGGCTGCAACAGCGAACTCGCCCGACTTACTGGCGATGTCGAGGAGCTTCTCGCCGTTTAGCAGTGACTGTTTCAGTTGTTCAGCGGGTAGGGCTGCGATCATCTCATCGCACAGCCATTCCGGTGTTCGGACTTCCGAATCGGAGATCCGACTGAACTTTCCAAGTGCCCGCTGAGCTCGCTCCAAAGGTTGGAGCTCGGCATCGTTCGCGAGCGTGGAGATGTTCTGGATCTTGTAGTCGAGTCCGCTCAGTTTGAATGGGTCAAATGCGTCGAGCATTCGTCTCAGGACCGACGGTTCCAAGTCGAGGTTCCGGGCAAGACGCCCATCGCTGGCTTCGATGGCTTCCGTGATGTCGCTGAGTGAAGCGACTGGTTGCGGGTTGAGCAGCGCGAAGAACAACAATCGTTGGTAGTAAGTCTGGAGCTTTTTCTGAAGCACCATAGTGTTGCCGTCGGTTGGGTCTTCGCTTGGGTCCGGCTTGTCCTCGGGTTTGGATTTGCCGTCGTCGTCTTCAGCGGAGCTGTCACCGGTGTCGAGGTCATCGCCCTCGCCTTTTGCGGGTTCAACTTCTAGCCCGAGACGACTGCCGATTTCCGCTTGCCGTTCGATCGTGGCCAAGATCTCTGCGTCGGCTAGGAGAGCGAGATCTATGGGAATGTCCCTTGCTTCGTCTTCGATGCTCCGTTTGTTGTTGTATTCCGCGACGGCTTCGAGGATGTCGCTTGGCTCGACTTGGTGAATGCGCCCGGCGTTCAGCGTGATTATTGGGGAAATTCTCAGTTCGTCTGCGATGCGTTCCTTGAGTCGAGTGTTGCCGTTCTTTTCGGTGTTCGCGTTGTAGATGAGGGATTTGCGTTCCTGCATGCGAAACATGCGGCTCGGGTCGAAATCAACCAGTAGGGTCTGTGGCTTGAGATTCTCGCGAATGGTAGAGCCGTCGGCAGCTTCGAGTTCCCTGGTGTATTGGTTTTGGAGCCGGAATATGGCCTGGTCGTACTCCTGGGGCGATGCGGTGCCTTTCAGGAACAGCATTGTGTCCCACTGTTCGACCGTTGACCCGGTGAGCATCCGGTTGACCGTGAGCGTAATCGTCTTCTGGTCTTCTTCTTCGGCCTTCCTTATGGCGGCCTTGACGTCCTCTGGGGTTTTGTAGGAGGTTCCGCCGTCTACACCTGAAATGTTGATGATCTTGTAGTCACTGAGGTTAAGAAACTCGTCCCGGTTGGACTCGATGAGTCTTTCCATGGCGTCACATGACGCACAGAAGGGGAGCACGACGACTAGGTGGCGGCACATGTCGCCTTCTTTGATTTTGTCGTAGTTCAGGAAGCCGAGAACTGAATCGTCCGCTTTGCTTCCGTCGATCACGCGTAGGAGGTCGAGAACCTCGGCTTCATGTTCGAACTGCTTATAGGCTCCTTTGTCGTCCTTGGTAATGGACTTTGGCTTCAGGAGTGCTGAGAGTCCGTAGGCGGTGCCGCTGGCGCGCAAAGCTTCCATTTTCTTGCGGGACGATTCGTTGGGGTTGAAGGCGAAACGGACCATTTCTGGGAACCCGAAGTAGGGGTTGTCCCATTCGTTCTGTTCGTGAGCTACATCTGTCAGATTGTGCTGGTCCCAGCGTTGCTGGTCGGCGACGATGTCTGTGAACTGGACGAACGATACGATGTCCTCCGGTTCGAACTCTTCGCCCATGAGGATGCGGTAGGGAGTTCCCGACAGATGTAGGCGCACCCTCGCGTTCAGCGCTTTTTGGATTTCCGAGTCCGCATCCTGGAGGTCGATGTCCTTATCGTGTTTACTCGCTTTTGCGAGCAACCTTTCGTTGGCCTTCGCATCTTTCTTACTGAGCACCCTGCCGTACTCCTCGGCTCTCGCTCCGAAGTGGGTTTCGTCAACGATGAGGAGGTCAGCGGTCCGTTCGAAGAGCTGTCGATGCTTATCCTTGACCGCTTTGCCTTGGAGGTCTTGCAACGTCAGGAAGACCACAGCGGTGCCACCGTTGCCCGTGGTGTCTTCAATAGCGGACGTGTTGCGGAGGAGTGCGTCGGAGTCGAGGAAGTGGTAGCCCTCAAAATTACCGGCAACCTCGACCGTCTTCTTCCACTCGGACCGGACGTCAGCTTTGGCGGACACGATGACCACTAGCTTTGAGTCGATGGCCTTCGCGCAGCAGAGCGACGTGAATGATTTACCGAACCGCATCACCGCATACATGAGGAGGTTACGGCGCCCCCTCGCAACCGCAACCTTGAACGCATCTACGGCATCAGCCTGATTCGGACGTAAATCCCAGATGGGACCACGCACGTAAGTCTGTGTTTCGGGCAGCTTGGTCGTAGCGTCGTAGAACGTGTACTTGCCAGGACTCTCTTCGTACGCTGCTCGAATTGATTCGATGGCTGCTGCGACGTCGTCACGTGTAGCGTCTTGGAAAAACTCGCGGCTCAGGTACGGTAGATGCCTCTCGTGCGCTGCAGATTCAGTGAGTCTGGGGCGGCCTCTGTCGTACTCAATGTAGTGGTGGACCGAGTGATCCCGGAAGTACACGTCGTCGTTTATGGAGGCGGAGCCGCGAAAGACCTCATCGAGGTTTTCGAAGTGCTCTAGGTTTTCAAACACCTTGCGCCACTCAGCCAGGCGTACCGGGACTGGTCTGTAGGTGTCGCCCACTTTCAGGTAGTTGGGGACGGTGTTCGTGGCGAACGCGTATATGTGAGGCTTAACGCGTCCGACGATAATGCGGTCGAGGACAGACTGGTTCTCAATCTTGGAAGTCATTACTGCTAGTTCCCGTCAGCCAGTGCGGCGAATGTGGTTGTTTTCTTACCCCGCCAGTCTCGAATGCGGCACAGGGCCGCTTTCTTATCTTCCGCGGGCGTGTCGAAGAGTGTAGGGAGTAATTCTGGCGAGGATGGCTCGTGGAATGGGGGTGCTTGTGTGAATGCGTCCATTTGCCAAAGGTTCCAAGAGATGACCCGGGCAACCCTGCGCAGTTCGTCCCGGCTGGGTTCCCGCCTCAGGGCCGCGCGCGCGTAGTCGGTGTAACTGGCTAGGATGTTCTCCCTGGCTAATAGAAGGCTGTCGCCTTGAAGCTCGAAGCCATAAATGCTCTGAACCGCCCGAAGGGACCAATTCAGCCATTCCTCTTCGGACGTGGTGTTTTCTTGGACGACACGCATCTTGCGGTCCAGCAGACCTATGCGTCTCTCAAGTTTGATGGGAGCACCGGTTGTGGCATCGTAGCGGCTTACCAAGTAGGGGGCCTCCCCGCAGGCGACCTCCATCCGCCGCTCGTCCACGTAGCGCTTCCACGAGCGCGGCCCGGCGTCCTCGAAATCGATGAGGTCCCGGTTAGTGCGCCATCCGTTCTTTGTGGGCCTGTTGAACACATTGGGACGACCAAACCACGCTTCGTCCACTAAGTTGTTTTGTTCGTTGCAAAGCCACGACGGTGTGAACACTTCCGCCCGCTCTTTGGTTCGCCCAAGCTGGTGGTGTTCAACCTTCTCGACGCGCGGTTGGAGTATCCCCGCGTTTTCGCCCGTGATTGCATCGACCGTGATCTCGTCTTCGGCGCCGAACCCGCTACCGCGCGATGCGTGGTCTTCGGTTGCCCAGACAATGTTTCGGCCGGTGGTGTTGTCTCGCAACAAGAGTTTGAGCAGCGTTGGATCCCTCTCCAGAAGGGCTTGTTCATCAACGTCGACCAGCATCTGCGGTACCTTCCTTGGCCAGTTCGCAAATGTCGCCGATTTGGCAGTCGAGAGCGACGCATATACGGATCAGAGTGTCTGTGGTGACGGTTCCGCCCTTTCCGAGTTTCGCCATCGTTGATGGGGATACACCTGCCTTGGCTTGGAGCTGGGTCTTGTTCAAGTTTTTGTCTATCAAAAGTTTCCAGAGCTTGTTGTAGCTGAGCCTCACTGATCGTTCCTCTTGTCCTTGGTATTCCAAACCCGTCCGTAAAGAGCCGCCTCACCCTCGCCGACTTCAATGACGGTATGTTCCTGGACGATGTCCCGGGTTCCTGGTGTGTAAGACACGGCCTTGTCGAAGGCAACGAAGATTTGCACACCGAGGGCCGCCGCCTCAACATACAGCTTCATGATTTCTTCGACAGGCTGGTCACCGATGTTCTTGATGATTGGAGAGTCATGAATGATTGCGGGCAGCGCGGTTAGGGACGCGATTGCCAGGTCGAAGACGATTAGGTTCTTCGCCGTCGTTCCATCGCCCGTGTCGCGGGGAGTGCCGTACGTGTACCTCTGTCCACCGTTAGATGTCTCTTTGAGTTCGAATATCGGCGGATACTGGGCCCCGTCGTAGATTCGGTCATTTAGTTCCTCCAGCCTTTTGTTTAGGCTGCTGGTCATCTCCTGCAGCAGTTCGGGGCGTCTTCTCGCCAGCTCGTCAGCGGCCTCTTTTGCCTCATCCTTAGCGTCTTCGGTCGCCTCCCAGGCGTCTGCCTGTGCGCGTAGTCTCTGGATCTCTGCCTTCAGGGTCCCGGCTCTGTCAAGTTCTGCGTCGTTGAGGTTGGAGGAGACGTTGATGGAAGCCATTTGGGCTCGGACCAAGTTGATCTGTTGGTCGAGCATATCGGCCAGTTTCTGGTAGCGGATTTCTTGCTCGTCCAGTTCCCGTTCCAAGATGCCCGCCAGGCGATAGTGGAAGCCCTCGATTTCCCGCAGACTCACGATGTTGGCTTCTGGGAAGAATGCCTGAAGTTGGCTGATGTCTTCGGTGTCGATCTGAGGAGTTCCGATTCGGCTTGCTTCGATTACAGCGAGTTTAGCGCCGGTGGTTTTCCTGTCGGTGATCAGCGAGTTTAGTTGAGCGGAGAGTCGTGCCTTCTCTTCAGCACCGGCCATGTCCTCGTCGAAGAGGCGCTGATCCGCGCCCGCACGAAGGTTCTCAAGTTCTGTTTCTGCTTCTTTTAGTCGGGTCTGTGCCTTCTTGTAGTTAGTCTTGGTGCGCAGGGTGATGTAGTCGCTCAGTCCTAACCGTGCTGCGGCTTTCAGGGTTGTAAGTCGCTCCTGGGCTTTGTCGTTGCGGTCTTGGAGCTCTTTGATTGGCTGGTAGACTCCGAACAGTTTTTCCAGCGCTTCGATGTCTGCGACAGCACGGCTATCCCCGACCTTGAGTGGTTTGGAGTATGCGATGTCATCCTTTTCGTGGACTCTGGAGAACCTGCCGAATGCTCCGCGCCAGCTCAGGTCGGGGTCGGTCAACTTGTATTCGTCCTTGAGGAACTTCCGGAACTCGTTGAGTGACCATTCGTCCTCGCGCGTCCTGTAGTGCTTATCGGCGTACACCTGCACATACCCGGGTCGTGAGGTGTCGCGGCTGAAGTAGTACTCCCTGTCCGCGAACTGGAAGGTGAAGTAGATAGTGTGGTCGCTTACAGCGAAGGGTTCGACGGTCTTGGATTTGGCGAAGTCGTCGCCACCGAAAGCGAAATCGATTATCAGCAGGGTGGTGGATTTGCCAATGGAGTTGGCCGCGTTCTTGGTGCCCTGGATTATGTTCAAGCCGGGGCCGAAGCGAATGTGCTGGTCTCGGCCCTTGTACGAGGCAAACTCGGGTACATAGATTTCAAGCAGCAATCTGGATCACTCCGTCCGCGTTCATCTCGATTTTTCTCAATGCGTACAGCACGGTGAGTGCTTCGATGAACCGGTAGGTTCCGCGCTCGTCGTCGCAGAAGCGCTCATTGAGGACTGTAAGCGGGGTGCCCTCCGGTTCGATCTGGGACAAAACTGGTGCCAGATCAGCCAACGTAGAGTTGTCGAAGCTGGTGAGCTTGCTAGGAAGCCGCATGCTGCACCTCGAAAACCTCGCAGATTTGGACGAAGTAAGAGACCAAAACGGCGCATACATGTTCGCGGTGTCCGGTTCGTTTCTGAACCCATTGAGTTAGGGCATCGAACGTGTCCGGTTGGGACGCGCTGGAACCAGCAAGTTCCAGGTAACGTCCGTTCATTTGGTTGCTCAGAAGACGAAAGTGGAGCTTGTTTTGAATTTCCAGGTCGCTCATGTATGAGTGCATCGTTGCGAAGTAGGTTGTCATCGCATCCCTAACTTGCAGCTGGAGCATTGGGTGGTTCTTGATCTTGGCTTCGATAGCCACAGGATCGTAATTAGGGTCGGAAGTGGCAGCGGGTAGCTGTTCTGCGGTTAGTTGCGAGACTTTGCTCAAGAGGTCAGCCAGTTGCCGCTCGAGGTTCAACGGAACCATCGCTTCTATCAGAAGTGCCTCTTCACTCGTGAGCTTTGCTTTGGTGGCGCGGATGCGTTTCTGTTCTTCGAGCGACGGATCTGCTTGGTAGGAGGTCGCGCATTGGGGGCACATCACCACAAAGTCATCAAAACCTGGGTCCGCGCAGTTGGCGTCTATTAGCACTATCTCCGATACCGGCGCGCGGTTCGAACCGGCGGCCACACTTAGTGATCGGCCGCATGACGCGCAGCCGCGGGCTTGTAGATATAGGGCGCGGGTGTTCTTGGCGGTGGCATTTGCTATCCGGAGGTTGCGTGCCGCTGTTTCTGGCCGGATGTCTAGTTTGGCCTTCTTGATCAAGAACTCTTGGGCGATCTGGGCGCACACGACGCTGACGTTGGCTACATCGACGTCGTGCATGCCGTGGCTGTCCAGGCAGGAGACGACTTGTCTTTTTGCAGGTACCGGGGCGTTGTCGATGACGCTGATGAAGTTGCCGAGGTCAATGCAATTGAATATAGCGTTCGCCAGCTTCTTGGTGAACGACCGGTCGCTGGAGAAGATTTTCCGCTTGGTCTCATCGCTGGCAAGGACACTCGGGTCATCGCGAGTGTTCCACTTGTCCTCTGGCACGCTCGTCAGCATCGAAATGACCTCGGCGACATGCTCAGTGCCGTTGTTACCTTTGCCCGTAACTGGCAGCAGGCACTTCAGTAGGTCACAAAACCGCACCTACGCCACCTTTCTCCAGTTTCTCCCTGCTTCTCCCCAGGGCTGCTCCCTCTATCTCCCCGGACACCGCAGACCCAAAAATACTGTTGGTTCTGACGGCTGAGCCACGATTATTCGAGGGCGCGCACTTCAAATAGTACGCGTTCCTCTGGGTGTTCGCAGAGTAAAACTCCACGAACGCATGATCCGCGGGTTGGTTGTCCGGAGTAGCTGGTGGTGGCCACCTTCAGTTGCTGTGTAGGCCCAGGCGTAGCTAATCGGGGCTGTCCTAGAGATCAGCGGGAGACACGTTCGAGCAGCTGCGGCGCCTACTCACCTTGAGTGGGCGCCGCAGTGCGTTTGAGCGTCCTCCTGCGGGATCAACACAACTGGATACCAATCGAACGGGTCTCCCTTCCACATGGAAGGGGCCAGGCCCTTGGGAACCAACAAGCAAACCCAAACTCTCAAGATCCGCTACGAGAAAACCGAGGGCGTGCGGGAGTCCTCGTCCTGCATTTACGCCGAAGTGGAGGTGGACTCTGCAGAGGTCGACGTGTTCGTGGAGAACGTCCACCAGGAGCGCCTGCGCAAGGCCGAAGATCCCAGCTCGGTTGTCCGCTGGAGCGCGGACGAGACGGTGCGCGAGGTTCTCAACAAGCCCGAATACAACCAGGCGAAGAAGTATCTGCGCCACACCGCCTATGAAGCCACACCAGACGGGGACGGCGAAATCTCAGCCGTCGAGGCGTCGCTGACGTCGGGTGGTTATCTCGCTCAGGCGGGCGGGGTTGACCCGGCTGATTCCTGGGTGGGGGAGATGACGATCTGGGATGCGATCAACTCCCTGCCGCCTCGTGACAAAGCGATTCTCGTGGACGTGCGCTTGAACGGGCTGACCCAGGTTGAGGCCGCCGCGAAGTACGGGGTATCCCAGCCCCGCATCCAACAACTTCTCGCCCGCTCAATCAAGAGGCTGGGGGCGATCTTGCGTGAGGGGTTATAAACCGGTCCTTCTCGAAGCCCTCTTAGTAGCGGAGCCAGTGGGTGGTTTCGCTCCTAAGAGGAAGGAAATACGATGCGACACAAACTAAAAGTCCGCGTCAACGCAGGTGGGGGAGACGCCGGGCGCGTGGTCGGAGTCAACAGGATGGCTCTGCCCCGCAGGCTATACAAGCGCATTTTCGGTGGCGAACGCCGGGTAGCGGTTCTGCTGCCAGGAGTGACCGTTGATGAGGTCACCATCGTCGAGCGCGACGATCTGACTGACGTGGCTGAGGCCGCAGGTGTCATGGGTGGTGGTCCTAAGTGATCCCGATTTCAGCAGCGAACAAGATCATCGACGGCATCACCCAGATCAACGAAGGACTTGCTGAGCTTTCACGCTGGGTTGAAGCCCGGGCCTTCGATGGGATTGAGGATGAGTACGCGTTGGCGGGCGAACGCCCCCACCCGCCAGTAGAGGTTCCAGGAACAACGCCGCCTGCTAGTGCTGCCGAACCGGAGCCTCACGAGTCGCCAGTGACTTTGGTGGAGGTTCGCACGGCCCTGTCGGCCCTGTCGCAGGCGGGGGAGACCGACCAGGGGCGCAGCCTGATTGAAGCGACCGGAGCGGACAAGCTCAGTGCGGTTCCCCAGGACAAGTACACGTGGTTGATGGCACGGGCGAAAGAGATCGGCAATGCCTGACCAACACGCCATGCTCAGTGCTTCGGGTGCGCACCGGTGGATGAACTGTCCCCCCAGCGCCGTCCTCGAATCCGGCGAACCCGGGTCGACCTCTGACGCTGCCGAACAAGGTACTGCCGCGCATGCCCTGGCGGAGCACAAGTTGCGTAAGGCATTGAAGCAGCGATCCAAACGGCCAGTGTCCTCGTGGCAGGACGATGAAATGGATGAGCACACCACCGACTACGCGGCATTCGTCCTCGAACAGTTGGCTGCGGCGAGGGCGACCTGTCCCGACGCGCAGCTCTTGATCGAGCAGCGCCTGGACTTCAGCCATTTGGTTCCGGGTGGTTTCGGGACCGGCGACGCAGTGATCATCGCTGAACCCCGCCTGCAGATCATCGACCTGAAATACGGGCTGGGAGTCTTGGTTGAGGCTGAGCGCAATGCCCAGTTGATGCTGTACGCCCTCGGAGCGCTCCACGCGTTCGAACCGCTCTACGACATCACCGAGGTTTCGGTGACTATCTTCCAGCCCCGGCGCGGCAACGTCTCCACCTGGACCATCACCACAGAGGAACTCCTGGCATGGGCGGAGGAAGAAGTGGTGCACAGAGCTGCTCTGGCTGCTGAGGGTGCGGGCGAGTTTCGCTCAGGCTCTTGGTGTCAGTTCTGCCGATTGGCTCCGACCTGTAGAGCGCGGGCGGAGGCCAACCTGGAATTAGCCAAGCTCGAGTTCGCGCCACCTGCGGAGTTGACAGATGCGGAGATCGCGGAGGTCCTCACCCAGATCCCGCTGCTCACCAAGTGGGCATCCGATGTGGAGGCTTACGCGGCTTCGTTGGCGATCAACCAAGGGAAGCAGTGGCCCGGATTCAAGGTCGTGGCTGGCCGGTCAGTCCGCAAATACATGGACGAGACGGCTGTCGCTGAGGCCGCGGAGGCTGCGGGCTACGCGGACATCTACGACCGGAGACTCATCGCCCTCACGGCGATGGAAAAACTCATGGGCAAGAAGACCTTCACCGAGATCCTCGGCGACCTGGTCTTCAAACCCAGCGGGAAACCAACCTTGGTTCCCGACACCGACAAGCGACGCGCCCTTGACATCCGGAGCGCCGGAGACGAATTCACAAAAACACAAAAGTAGAAAGAGGCAACAAAATGGCAACTACAAATACTCGCATCGTAACCGGTGAAGTCCGACTCTCTTACGCGAACATTTGGGAACCCAAATCCATCCAGGGCGGCGCACCTAAGTACTCGGTGTCCCTGATAATCCCGAAAGGCGACCAGGCAACCCTGACCACGATCAACCGCGCGATTGACGCCGCAATAGAAGCTGGGATCGGCAAGTTCGGCGGGAAGAAACCCAACAAGGCCGCTCTCAAGCTTCCACTACGTGACGGGGATATCGAGAAAGACGATGAGGCCTATGCGGGGGCGATGTTCCTCAACGCCAACAGCAAGACTCCACCCCAGATTGTGGACGAGAACGTGGCACCGATCTTGGACCGCGCCGAGGTGAGCTCCGGCTGCTACGGACGCGTCAGCCTGTCCTTCTACGCGTTCAACACCAACGGGAACAAGGGCATCGCCTGCGGCCTTGGAAACATCCAAAAGACCCGGGACGGCGAACCACTCGGTGGCGGCCACGTCTCCGCCGCGGATGATTTCGGTGCTAGCGCCGACTTCCTCGCCTAGTCACTAACGAACACCTTGTGGGGCGATGACCAAACCGGCCATCGCCCCACAACCATTTACCTGAAAGGCAGACGGCATGGAGACCATCGCCATCGATCTGGAAACCCGGTCCAGCGTCAACCTCACCAAATCCGGCGTCTACAAGTACGCAGAGAGTCCCGACTTCGACATCCTCCTGTTTGGCTACTCCGTTGACCGTGGGCCGGTGCATGTCGTAGATCTGGCAGGAGGAGAAAGTCTGCCGCCAGATGTCTTGGCCGCCCTGACGGATACCAATATCGTGAAGACAGCGTTCAATGCCGCGTTCGAGAGAATCTGCCTCTCGTCCTGGCTGCGCAAACACCACCCAGGCATGCTCTCCGGCAACGGTTTCTTGGACCCCGTTCAGTGGCGGTGCACCATGGTGTGGTCCGCGTATCTTGGCTTGCCGATGAGCCTGGAATCAGCCGCCCAAGTCCTCTCCCTTCCCGTGCAGAAAGACGCCGCCGGGAAGAAGCTCATCAAGCAGTTCTGCGTGCCCCAAGGCCCCACCGTGTTCAACGAGGGCAGCGCCTTCAACCCGCCAGCCTCTGACGTGCAGGCCTGGCAACAATTCAAGGACTACAACCAACGCGACGTCGAGGTGGAGCTGGCAATCCAAGCCCGACTCACCTCCTTCCCAATGCCGGAGGCCGAGTGGGAGGCCTGCGCGTTGGACCAGCGGATCAATGACAGGGGTGTCGCCCTCGACCAGACCCTGGTCGACAACGCCGTGCGGTGCGCGACAGGCCACCACGACAAATCCATGGCCCGCGCCCAGCATCTCACGGGCCTGGAAAACCCAAACTCACCCTTACAGCTCAAGGAATGGCTGATCTCCCAGGGTTGCGACATCGGGGGGCTAACGAAACAAGATGTATCTCGGGCTTTGGAGGAATCTGTTGGAGATGTGCGAGAAGTCCTGACATTGCGCTCAGACATGTCCAGATCCTCAACCAAGAAATATCAGGCCATGCAACAAGTCGCCGGAGATGATTCTCGCGCCCGCGGCCTCATCCAGTTCTACGGAGCAGGCAGAACCGGCAGGTTCGCAGGCCGCCTCATCCAAGTCCAAAACCTACCCAGAAATCACCTGCCAGACCTCGAATCCGCGCGGAGCCTGGTGCGCGGCGGCCACTTCGACGCCCTCGAACTGCTCTACCCCTCAGTGCCAGACACGCTCAGTCAGTTGGTGCGCACCGCGTTCGTGCCCGCCGCGGGCCACCGGTTTATCGTCGCGGACTTCAGTGCTATTGAGGCCCGCGTGATCGCCTGGCTCGCAGGTGAAGAATGGCGCCTCGACCTCTTCCAAGCAGGAGGCGACATCTACTGCCAATCAGCGTCCCAAATGTTCGGGGTCCCAGTCGGTAAACATGGCCCTAACGCTGACCTGCGGCAAAAAGGAAAAATCTCCGAACTGGCCTGCGGCTACAACGGATCCGTCGGCGCACTGAAAGCCATGGGCGCCCTCGAAATGGGCCTACAAGAGGAAGAACTCAAACCTCTGGTTGACGCGTGGCGAGCCTCCAACCCCAACATCGTGCAACTTTGGGCGAACGTGGAAGAAGCCGCCATCCAAGCCATCACCACTAGAACCAAAATCAGACTGCACAACCTGATCTTCGCAGTGCGTTCTGGGATCCTCTTCATCACCCTGCCATCTGGCCGCCGACTGGCATACGTGCAACCGAGCCTGGGCGAGAATCGGTGGGGCGGCACCTCCATCAACTACTGGGGTGTCGGCACAGGCAAGAAATGGCAGAAACTGGAAACCTATGGCGGGAAACTGGTCGAAAACATCGTCCAGGCCATCGCCCGCGACATCCTCACCCACGTCCTCAAACTCCTAGATGACGCCGGACACAAAGTCGTGATGCACGTCCATGACGAGGCCGTCATCGAAGAACCCTTCACGTCACCTGCGACCGTCAAAAGCATCTGCCAACTCATGACCACACAGCCCTTCTGGGCCGACGGCCTCCCACTGGACGCTGACGGCTACGAATGCGTGTTTTACAAGAAGGACTAATGGGCTATTGGGCGTGATCTGCGGAGCGCCAAGGTGCCCCTGAGTGTTTGCGCGATCCGATGGCAATACACGTACCAACCAATTCACTGCTACTAGGAGCCTTTGATGATTGACCCGCCATGCCACCTCGACGAACGCGCCCGCGAAGGAATCGCCCGCCTCTTGGTGGAGCACGGCTGGTCCAGAGACGAACTGCAAGCATGCACCGGGATCCCGAAGACCCGTTTCCAAGCATGCATGGACGGCAAGCAATCCTTCGAACTCAACGACGTGTGGAACATCGGAAAAGAACTCGGAGTCAGTTTCGACCAGTTGGTCCGGGACCCCGAGGACCTGTCCTGAAAGCCCTTTAGCTGTGGGGGTTATATTTTCCTCCTCTTCGAAGCCCTCTATGTGGAGGGTCATGTAGTAGTTCCCATTTTTCGAGTCGGCCCTCCCTAGAAGGAGGAGTCGATCATGGCTACCAATATCGAAGTATTCACCAACGACACTTTCGGGACTCTGCGCACCACTTTGGACGCCACCGGCGCCACATGGTTCTTGGTCGCTGATGTTTGCGTAGGCCTTGACTTGCAGAACCCGACCGCCGTCGTGGCACGTTTGGATGAGGACGAAAAGGCTAAGTTCAACTTAGGCTTACCCGGCGGAGCAGCCTGGGTGGTGAACGAAGCGGGCCTGTACACGCTGATCCTGGCCTCCCGGAAGCCACAAGCCAAAGCGTTCAAACGGTGGGTCACCCACGAGGTTCTCCCAACCATTCGCGCCCATGGCCTGTACGCGGTGGAGGCGGTCCTCGACAACGACGAGCTACTCATCGCCACTTTGGAACGTCTGCGCAGTGAACGGGCAGCGCGGCTCCTTGCCCAGCAGGCTTTGTTGGAGGCCGAACCAAAACTGTCCTATTACGACGTGGTGTTGCAGTCCGACTCCCTGATGACGATCACCAGTATCGCTAAGGACTACGGCCTCTCAGGCAAGAAACTTAACCGGCTACTCGCCGACGCGGGAGTCCAATTCAAACAGTCGGGGATTTGGTTCCTCTACGCCAAGTACGCCGCGGCGGGATACACGCAGTCCAAGACGCATGTTCTTGATGACGGGCAAACCCGCATGCACACCCAGTGGACCCAAAAGGGCAGGCTCTTCATTTATGACCTGTTGAAGTCTCAGGGGATTCTGCCGGTGATCGAGCAGGGAGCAGAGGCGTGAGGCCGGTCGTGGCCCTGGATGGTCGCCGCAACGCTGAGGGCTACATGGACATGACCGCGTTCGAGGGACTCAAACGCGCCCAACGCACCCGGTTCGGATGGCGCCCCTTCGTCTACATTTGTTCCCCCTATTCCGGGGACGTTGAAGCGAACGTGGAACTTGCCCGCAGGTTCTGCCGGGTCGCCGTTCAGCGGCGCACCATTCCCGTCGCCTCGCACTTGTTGTTTCCCCAGTTCATGGATGACGCGGTGTCTGGTGAGCGGGAGTTGGCGATGTTCATGAACCGGATCGTGTTGTCTCGCATGGACGCGATCTGGGTTTACGCCGACCGCATCTCCACTGGGATGCGCCAGGAAATCGAGTGGGCCTACGTGCAAGGCACCCCCATCAAGTACTTCAACACCGGCTTCGGGGAGATCAAGCGATGACACCCATGACCTTGTTCTGCGCTGACATCGCAGGCCAAGAAACCAACAAGCACTACCCGCACAAACACGACATCATCACTCCCGATGATCTGGCTGAGGCGGTCCGGTGGGATCACGTTGCCGCCCAGTACCAAGGCAACCTGCGGGGCAACGCCAACTTCGAGACTTCCGACTGCCTGGTCATGGATGTGGACAACGACCACTCGGAGAACCCCGAAGACTGGATCAACCCCAACGACCTAACGGATCTACTGTCTGGGGTGGCGTTGATGACCGCGACCTCACGTAACCACATGAAGGCGAAGGGCCTGTCGGTGGCGCGGCCCCGATTCCACGCCTACTTCCCAATCACACCAACCACCGACGCGGACGCGTATGCGGGGCTGAAACGGCTGCTCGCAGCCAGGTTCGCCTTCTTCGACCGACAGGCATTGGACGCAGGCCGCTTCATCTTCGGCACCCACAACCCCGAAGTAACCATGGTTGATGGTGCGCAGACAGTAGATGCTTGGCTGGATGAGACTCAAGACCAGGACTTGTTTGCCCAGTTCGACGCCGACACCCAGGCCATTGGGGAAGGCTCCAGGAACTCCACCATGTCCCGCTTCGCCGCCAGGGTCCTCATCCGCTACGGCAACACCGGTCAGGCGCGGGAGTTGTTCGACCGGAAAGCAGACCTGTGCAGACCACCCTTGGGGGACGCGGAGTTGGAAGCGATCTGGCGGTCCGCCACCCGCTTCGCCACGAAGGTCGCTGCCGACCCTGATTACTTGTCGCCGGAGGCTTACGCGAACCTGACATCGTTGCGGCCTCGGGATATGACAGATGTTGGGCAGGCCGCAACCATGGCCGAAGAATACGCAGACAAACTCCGGTACTCGCCCGCGACTGACTGGCTGGTCTACAACGGCGCGTTCTGGGAAGAATCCGCCCCCGACGCCCAAGGGATCGCCCAAGACCTCACCGACCGACAGTTGGAAGAAGCAGAGAGCCTGGTGGAGTCGGTGCGGGCAAAGATGGACAACGCGGGCATCACCGCCCTCATGGGCCTTGGCGCATCGAGACAGAAACTCCTCGGAATGCTAACCCCCACCCAGATGGTCGTGTTCCGCGAATACGAGGACGCTGAAACCTATCGGAAGTACGCGTTGAAACGCCGGGAATCCAAGTCGATCACCGCCTGTCTGAAAGAGGCACGTCCGGTCATGCAAACCACCCCGGCTGCTTTGGACGCGGACCCGTACCTGCTGAACACGCCAACCGCGACCTACGACCTCCGCCAAGGACTATCTTCTGGGCGTGGCCATGCGGCGGCGGACCTGCTAACAAAGCAGACCAGCATCGACCCCAGCACCGAGGGCGCGGATCTTTGGAGTGAAGCTCTGGGTGTTTTCTTCCAGTCTGACCCAGAGTTGATCGGTTACGTGCAGCGCATCGTCGGTTTGGCTGCCATCGGGAAAGTCATGGTCGAAGCCCTCGTCATCGCCTACGGGGATGGCCGCAACGGCAAATCCACGTTCTGGAACACGGTGGCCCGCGTACTCGGCTCCTACGCGGGAAACATGTCCGCCGACGTCCTCACCGTCGGGTCAACGCGCAACGTCAAACCCGAACTCGCTGAGGCGAAGGGCAAACGGCTGTTGATTGCTGCCGAGTCCGAAGAAGGGGTGCGTTTGTCGACCTCCGTGGTGAAGCAACTTGCCTCCACGGACCAGGTGTATGCGGAGAAGAAGTACAAGGCGCCGTTCGCTTACACGCCGTCCCACCAACTCGTGTTGTACACGAATCATCTGCCGCGGGTTGGGGCGATGGACACGGGTATTTGGCGGCGCCTCATCGTGGTGCCATTCGAAGCGAAAATCCAAGGCAAATCCGACATCAAGAACTACGCCGACCACCTCTACGACCATGCGGGCGGCGCTATCCTCGCCTGGATTATGGAGGGCGCCAGGCTCATCCACGCCGAACACTACAAACTCAACCCACCCCAACAGGTGGTTGAAGCATCTGAGGCGTATCGGGAGGAGAACGACTGGTTCTCCCAGTTCCTTGAAAGCTGCTGCGACACGTCAAACCCGAACGAGACCGCCAAATCTGGGGAGCTGTACCGAACCTACCGGGCGTGGGCCGCGTCCACCGGCGGCTACGTGCGTTCGACCACCGACTTCTACGCCGCGTTGGAGCGCGCGGGGCACCAGCGCCACAAAACCAAGAGCGGAATCGTCGTGCGCGGCCTGGCGCTCAAGAGCGAATTCGACAGTCAAGAAGCACCGTTCTGACGCTATCGGCCGTGCCGAAATAGTCGCCAAATATCGACAGGGTGCATGTCTATGCAGGTCTCTACTAGAACTTCCCTTAAGGACTAAACAACAAGCCTTAAGAAAAGTTACCTAGACGACCTTGCTGGACATGCACCAGTAAGGAAAAAACGTTGAGAGAACAACACATTGAAGCAGTCTTGAAGGCTCACATTGAAGCCCTGGGCGGGTTGTGCTGGAAACTAGTCTGCCCGGGAACCACCGGGGTGCCTGACCGGATATGCATGGTGGGCGGGCGCGTCGTGTTCGTTGAGGTAAAAGCACCGGGCGAAAAACCACGCCCCATCCAGAACCTGAGGATCCAGCAACTACGCAACCTTGGCTTCCACGTCACCGTCCTAGACAGCCTTGATGGGATTGATGAGGTGGCCCGTGCGCTACAAACCTCATGACTACCAGCAGCAGGCCACCAAGTTCATCCTCGACCACAATGAAGCAGCAGTGCTCCTTGGCATGGGTTTAGGCAAAAGCGTCATCTCGCTAACCGCGATCTGGGAACTCGTCCTCGACTACTTCACCGTCACCCGTGTCCTCGTCATAGCTCCTCTGCGGGTGGCTCGAGACACGTGGCCTGTAGAACTGGCGAAGTGGGACCACCTAGAAGGTCTCACCATGGCGGTCGCCGTCGGCACTAAACTCCAGCGGCTGAATGCTCTCGCGCAGGGTGCGATGGTGACGGTGATCAACCGAGAAAACATCCCCTGGCTGGTCGCACACTACGGGAATGCCTGGCCGTTCGACATGGTGGTGATTGACGAGTTGTCATCGTTCAAGAACCCGCGGGCGAAACGGTTCAAAGAACTCACCCGCGTCCGCCCCCACCTCAGTCGCATTGTTGGTTTGACGGGAACCCCAGCGGCGAACGGACTCATGGACCTCTGGGCACAATTCCGCCTCCTTGATGGTGGGGAGCGTTTGGGCCGGTACATCACGCACTACCGCAACCGGTGGTTCGTGCCGGATAAACGCAATGGCATGCAGGTCTTCACCTACAAACCCCGAGAGGGCGCAGAAGAAGGAATCTACATGGCGATAGCGGACATGACGGTTTCCATGAAGACCACGGACCATTTGCGGCTGCCGCCTCTGACGGTGACAACCCACATGGTGGAGATGTCTGAGAGGGAGGCCCGCACATATGACGAGCTGCGGAAAGATCTGGTGGTCACCCTCGACGGCCATGTCATTGACGCCGCTAACGCTGCCGCCCTCTCTGGAAAGCTTCTCCAGCTGGCATCCGGAGCGATCTACACGGCAGAGGGTGACACGGTCACGGTTCACGACCGGAAGCTCGACGCTTTGGAGGACCTGATCGAGGCCGCCAACGGCGAGGCTCTCCTGGTGGCCTATTGGTTCAGGCACGACAAGACGCGGATCCAGCAACGCTTCCCCGATGCCCGGGAGCTGAAAACCAGTGCCGACATTGCGGCCTGGAATGCGGGTGAGGTTCCGTTGGCGTTGATTCACCCCGCCAGCGCCGGGCACGGGTTGAACCTGCAAGCAGGCGGTCACTTGCTCGTCTGGTTTTCGCTTACTTGGTCTTTGGAGTTGTACCAGCAGGCGAACGCCAGGCTGTTCCGGCAAGGACAAGACCAGCCCGTCACCATCACCCACCTAGCGGTCAAAGACACGCTCGACGAAGCGGTACTCGCCGCGCTCGATGCCAAGGACACCACGCAGGAGCGGCTGATCGACGCCGTGAAAACCCAACTCAGTAAGGAGCAGTAATGCACGTAATGACTAAGTACCTGGACACCCGGGCCGCAGCGATCAGCGCTTTGCAGGACTTCTCTTTGATGGAAAGCCTGGCAGAGCTCCCAGCCGAAGAACTCGCAGGCCAGATGCGAGCTGACCTCACCGCGCCTGCTAGCCCTCGTTTGGACGGCATGCCCGGCGGGAATGACCCGAAGGCCGGTGAAGCACGCGTTTGCGCGACGCTGGACAAGATCGACTTCCTCGGTGAACGCAGGCGTCAGGCCCGGGAGTACCTGGATTGGTTCCTGCCCGCCTGGGCGCAGTTGACCGATGATGAGAGGTTCGTGTTGGAGACGTTCTTCCTGTCCGAGGGCAGCCAAGAAGAAGCCATCGCGACCATCAGTGACCGCTTCTACGTGGAGCGTCCCACCGTTTACAAACGGAAGAACCGCGCCCTGCAGCGCCTCGCCAAGGCTTTGTACGGGGTGTGAACCCGCAAGCGTCAAAAGGTGTCCTGAACGGGAGATGCTTTTTGACATTCCCGGATGAGAGTCTGTAGGTGGTTGAAAACTAGGAAACCTCGCAAGGCCCCAAGAAGCTCCACTGGCTCCGGCTTCTTGGGGCCTTCGCGTTCCCTGCTATGCGGCTTCGGACTCAAGCCGGTCAATAGTCTCGGCCAGCTCATCAAGGGCAAACCCCCACTGGTCGCAGGCGACCATGAAACCACTGCGCTGGCCGACCAGCCACATTCGTTCGAACTCCCAGCGATGCGAGTCTCGGACACGTGACTTCCGTACGAGCAAACCAAGACGGTGTGCGCGACGGCGAAGCGAGGGCAGTGAGATTGTTGTGGACATGACGGTACCTTTCGGGTCGGTTCAATAACTGAATCCGTGCCACGCCATGTCAAAACCAGGAGCGAACTCCTGTGCTCCCAACCCTAACAGCCATTAGGTGGTGTGTCCTGTATGCCGAGGTATCCCAAGCGTGGCTGCCAAACCTCTGGCTGCCCCGAGCTAACCAACGGCACGTACTGCGAAGCCCACCAACGCGAGGCCGACGAGCGCTACCGGAAGTTTGAGCGGGACCCGGAGATCAACAAACGCTATGGGCACGCGTGGAGGAAGATCCGCGCCGCCTACGTCGCCGAACACCCATTGTGCGAGGACTGCGAAGCAGACGGCAGGCTGACGCCGGTGCAAGAGGTCCACCACGTTGTTCCGCTGTCCCACGGTGGCACCCACGACCCAAACAATCTGCGATCCCTATGCAAGCCGTGCCACTCACGCCAGTCCGCGAAAGACGGAGACCGGTGGGGCACCAGGGGAAAGGTCTACTCGTACTAAACGCGAGGTTCACCGCTGCAGGAAAGAGAAACCTGGTCCTGTTTTGGAGGGGTGGGGCGGTCTGAATCTCTACAGGTCCTCTCACACGTCAGCGGGGTGGCCCGCCGCGTGCAAAGTTCCCGAATCAAACAGGGTATTGACCCAAGATCAGGGGCGGTTGCGCACCACGTGGTCCACGGCGCCTCCGAAATCACTCAGGTCAATGTTCTGTGGGGGAACAAGTCCGAAGTCATGGATGGCCAAGCAAAGATTTCTGCCGACTTCTTTTCGTAGCGCCTCGAGCTTCGCGGCTTGGACGATCGGGTCGGTGAGATCTGCCTCGCGCATGTAGTCTCGGCACGCTGTGGCTATTTCGCTTGCCGTTTCTGCTCCCTCTTCCGAGTCGCACGATGACTTGGTAGCGGTTGCCAGCGCGCGCACCGCTTTCACGGAGCTGAACACTTGTTTCGGATCTTCCCGATGTATCGCGCCCCAGAACGCCTCCTTGTCATCAATAAAGTCCATGAGTGTCTGGAGGTAGGCGGCGTCAGTCTGCACAAGGGAAGTGGAAACCCCGACACCAGTTGCGCTTATGCTCCCGCCGGTGATTTTTCTTTTCCATCGCTTTGGGCCTCGTGTAGCCATCCTCAGTCTTCTTTCGTTCGCCGCATCGTTGCTCGGGCACTTTAATCATCCCCCATTACGCGATCCAGAAAGGACCCTGACCAAAACATGGCAAAGGACGGGACCAACCGAGGCGGACGCAGAGTCCGTGCCGGGGCGAAACCTGACGCGTTGAACGAGAAGCTGCAGGCGGGTCGGCCTGCTACGCGGATGAGGGTTCCTGACCTGGACCCGTTCGATTTCGAGGGCGCCGATATCGGGGACGGTGCGATCCTTAATGGTGAACCGATGCCAGAGCCTTCGGGCTATTTGAGCGCTGAGCAGCGTGATGGCAAGCCGCTGGGTGCTGACTTGGTGTACCGGGAAACGTGGGATTGGTTGGACGCTCGTGGCTGCACTCAGTTCGTCTCCAAGCGCCTGATTGAGGCTTACGCGCAGTCTTTCGCCCGCTACGTTCAGTGCGAGGAGGCGATCTCCAAGTTCGGCCTTCTCGGCAAACACCCAACGACGGGCGCGGCGATCGCGTCCCCGTTCGTGGCGATGAGTCAGTCGTTTGGTAAGCAGGCGAACGTTTACTGGTACGAGATATACGAGATCGTCCGCGCTACCTGCACCACTGATTTCTCTGGTTCAACGCCAGGTGACGACATGATGGAGAAACTCCTCCAAGCCCGCAGCTAACCACCCTGTCGTTTCTTCTTCTTTTGCAGCATCCCAACCGTGGGGTGCTGTTTTTGTTTGCCCCATTTTTCAACCCTGAAAGTGAGAACCCTCTGATGCCTATCGTTCGAACCAGTGAGGCTGTGTGTGTTGGTCATCCCGACAAACTGTGTGACTTGATCGCTGACCGGGTCATTGACGACATCCTGTGGGAGGACAAGACGGCCCGCGTCGCCGTCGAGGTCCTGGCCGCGGGAAGGACAATCACGGTTGCTGGGGAGGTCACGTCGAGTGTGCGCCCGCGCATCCGGGATTCTGTGCGGCAAGCGTTGATCAAGGCTGGGTATGAGCCGTGCCGGTTCCGGATTCGCGTGCGGGTGCGCCGACAATCCCCAGACATTTCGGCTGGGGTCACGACTTCTCTTGAGGCGCGGGCTGGGGATGAATCAGCGTTCGCTTTGCAGGGTGCGGGCGACCAGGGCACCGTCTACGGCTACGCCACTTCGGAAACGAAAGAAATGCTGCCGCTACCCCTAGTGTTGGCTCACGACATTTGCAGGCGCCTCGACAAAGCCCGCCAGGATGGTTTGATCAAGGGCATCAAGCCGGACGGGAAAGCCCAGGTCAGCGTCACCTACGACAGTGTTGGCTGCCCGGTTGAAGTGTGTGCGGTGGTGGTGTCTGTGCATCATGATGCGAAGAAGGATTTGGTGGAGTTGGCGCGTGAGGTGAAGACCCTCGTCATCGCCCCTGCCTGCGAACCCCACCTCCCCATCGCGGGCAATGCTCATGTCTTGGTGAACCCGTCGGGGAAGTTCACGATCGGCGGGCCAACCGCGGACACGGGACTGACGGGGCGAAAACTCGCTGTGGACACGTATGGTGGGTTGGCGGCTCATGGGGGTGGCGCGTTCTCCGGGAAGGACGCCTCGAAGGTTGACCGGTCCGCGGCCTACATGGCACGCCTCATCGCCAAGACGATCGTCACGGCGGACTTGGCTGAGGAAGCGACGGTCGCGATTTCGTACGCGATTGGGAAAGCGGACCCGGTCGCGTTCAGCGTCGACACCGCGGGCAGTGGTCTTTACGCCGACGCCCTGTTGACGAAGGCCGCAAGCGCGGTGTTCCCGCTCCGCCCGGGAGCGATTGTTGACGCCCTGGATCTGCGCGGCCCCGGCCTCTCAAGGTTCTCTACGTATGGGCATTTCGGTGGTAGCGGGGCGTGGGAGAACGAGTACAAGTACAAGCGCCAGTTGGAAAATGAGGTGAACCGCCTTGCAAATGCAGCTAGAAACCATACCGATTGGTGATCTGACCCCAGCCGATTACAACCCGCGCAAAGCCCTGGCGCCTGGGGATCCGGAGTTCGACAAACTCAAACGCTCCCTCGACGAGTTCGGTTACGTCGAACCCGTCATCTGGAATAAGACCACCGGCCGCGTCGTCGGAGGCCACCAGAGAATCACCGCCCTCAAAGCCCTCGGCTACGAAGACGTCGACTGCGTTGTCGTCGAGTTAGACGAGACCCGCGAGAAAGCCCTGAACGTTGCGCTCAACAAGATCAATGGTGAGTGGGACCAAGACAAACTCGCCCTCCTAATCGCCGACCTCGATGCTTCAGATTTTGACGCCGAACTAACCGGCTTCGATGACGAGGAAATCCAAGCCATGATCGGCTCCCTCGACGAGACCGAAGTCGAGGATGACGGGTTTGATCTCACCGCCGCCCTAGAGGAAGCAGCGTTTGTGGAGCGCGGCGACATCTGGACCGTCGGCAGGCACCGCCTCGTCTGCGGCGACGCCACCAACGAGACGGACGTTCAAACACTTATGGGTGGGAAGAAAGCGAACCTGGTTCTCACCGACCCGCCCTACAACGTCGCCTTCGAATCCTCCGACGGGTTGAAGATCGCGAACGACAAAATGCAGGCAGACTCGTTCTACGACTTCCTCCACGCCGCCTTCACGCAGATGGCTGCTGCGACTGAGAAGGGCGGTAGCGCTTATGTGTTTCATGCGGACACGGAGGGCATGAACTTCCGCCGCGCCTTCGTTGACGCGGGCTTCCACCTCTCCGGGTGTTGCATCTGGGTGAAAAACTCCCTCGTCCTCGGCCGCTCCCCGTACCAGTGGCAACACGAACCCGTGTTGTTCGGGTGGCTCGGGAAGGGGAAGCATCGCTGGTATGCGGACCGGAAGCAGACCACGGTGTGGAACTTCGACAAGCCCCGCAAAAACAGTGACCACCCCACCAGTAAGCCACTTGATTTGTTGGCGTATCCGATTGGGAACTCCACCCAGGCCAACGCGATCGTGCTCGACACCTTCGCTGGTTCCGGGTCCACATTGATGGCGTGTGAGGCGACCGACCGGATCTGTTACGCGATGGAACTCGACGAAAAGTACACCAGCGTGATCCTGCGCCGCTATGCCGAGCACACCGGAGATGCCGCAGGTATCACCTGTCAGCGCGGTGGTAAGGAGTACGCGTATTTGGATTTGGTGCGCGAGGTCCAACGGGCAGGCGAGTGAACGAAATCCCTTGAAAACACTGGGGCTTCCGGCTTGCAATGTGCTCCGGGTAGAGCGTGTATGTACATGACCAAAAAGGCCCCACAACCTGGTGGGGACAGGCGGAAGGAGCCGGTCATGAAAACCCTGTTCACCCCACAGGCCAAGCAACCCCGGAAGCACCTAGCCCAGGTGATCGGCACGATCCTGGGCGGCATTAAACCCACATATCTTGGGGCGCCGTCCATGGCCTACCAAATCGGCCCCGTCACCCTGGATCGCAACTGGACCGTCACCTGGCCCGCAGAACTGCCCGCGCGGGACGTGGACCTGATCGAAGCGGTCGCCACCCAGGAAGGCTACGAAATCACCCGAACAGGCCAACCCGAAGAAGCTCCCGGGGAAGCCCCCACGGAGTCCCCCAGCGAACCATCCGGGAAGGATGTGGGGTTGACGCTGGAATTTCCCACCGGCGGGTGGGATGAGCGCACGCAGGTGAACCTGGTGGCGATGCTCGCCTCCAAACGCACCCTCATCGGAAAAGCCCTCGGCCTTGTCGCACTGCCGGTTGAGTTCACCAAAGACCAGGTTTCCTTCCCCTGGTTCACAAGCATGCCCGAACCGGAAGTAACCGAAGCGACCACCCAGCTGCTGACTGCGATGATCAAGGCCGCCAGCGCCGCTAAACGCGTTTCTCCTAAGCCACCCGCGGGTGGGAACGAGAAGTACGCGATGCGGTGCTTCCTGCTGCGCCTAGGGTTCATCGGCAACCAATACAAACCCGCCAGACGCATTCTGATGGGGAACCTTGAAGGGAACGCGGCGTGGGCCAACCCACCCGCACCGCAAGCGCCCCAGGCAGCTCAGGTCGCGGGGGTGACGGTATGAGCGCCAAGCGTGGGCAGCGGGTCCGCCTTGTCTACACGTCGGATCCGTATTCGGATTTACTTGCTGGTAGCGAGGGAACGGTCATGTTCGTTGACGCCCTAGGCACCGTCCACGTCGCCTGGGATTCGGGGTCCACCCTCGGCCTCATTCCCGGCGAAGACAAATGGGAAGTCACGCCGAATAGCAACACGATTCCTAGAGACATAGACCGCTAGAAATCGTTGGCATTACTGGGCAAACCGGCTGGATAGTGTGTGAAACCTATGGCTGTATGTACACAAGCAAACAAGCCAAAGGAGCGCAGGAAATGAACACCATCGAAACCCTGGAAAACCAGATCGCCACCCGCACCGAAATCAACTCGCCCTCAGTCATTTGGGCCTACGTGGTCACCAAAGAAACCGGGAACGAACACCTAGATTTCGGGGAGTACATTTCCGACACTGACATGCCGGGCCTGACCAAAGAGCTCGACGCCCTCGGAGTCGAGACTTTCACGGTCAGCGCCGGTCACACGGGCATGGCGGCCTTCCTACAGGGAATCTGCCAGCAAGGCTGGAACCTAACGGGAATCACCAACGTGAAAGAACGGTTCGCGGACATCCTCACCGGTGAACGCCGCGAGCGCCCCGCCTTCAAACTCGAACGCAACTAGCCCCGACTCACCCCCGAGAAGCCACCCCCCAAAGAAGGGGTGGTTTTCTCACGTCCACCACCCCAAAAACCAAGCCGAAATCTAGAGACGTAGACCGCTAGAAAACGTTGCAAACACTGGGGAAACCGGCTGGATAGTGTGGCGAACCTATGGCTGTATGTACATAAGCAAACAAGCCAAGAGGAGCCAAAGAAAATGAGAATTCCGACCTTCCAAGACACCTTCAACCGGTACGTCGAATGGAGCATCGAGCACCAGGAAATCCACCGCGAACTCGGCAAGTACTGCCGCAAACTCGGCCACGACTACGACGAAGTGGTCGAGCACATCAGCAGCGAAATCGCAGCCAACCGGTCAATCTAACAACCAACCAGAAAAACGGAGCCAAAAATGAATGCCACCAGCCACAAGGATGCCTACCAGGGAAGCCACTACACGATTCTTGGTGCCGGAGGTGACCTTGCCGAGTGGGTGGCGGGTTACAACAAGCTGCTCGCCGAGCAAGGGATCGGCACCCCGGTGTGCTGGGCGCAGACCACTGGGGAGAACATCAACAACTACGCCGCCACCCGCGGCACGGTCACTGACCCGTTTCAGGATGACCTGACGGTCCTGACCTTCCCCTTGGACGGCTTGCATGTCGGCAAGCTCGCGATGTTCAAACTCACCATGGGAGACCGCTGGTTCGATGACGTCATCGACAACATGGTCACCCGGGCCACGCCTGACGAGGACCGGGAAGCCCCCGAAGATGGCTGGGACGAGTAAGCCGACCGCGCGTGAGAGGCCACCCCGAGGGAGGGTGGTTTTCTCACGTACAGCGGCCCCTGAAAGCAAGCGGACACAGCTCCGTTTCTTAGAGATGTTGATCTCTAGGTTTCGTTGCAAATACAGGGGAAACCGGCTGGATAGTGTGCGAAACGTATGGCTATATGTACATACGCAAACAACACCTAAGGAGCCGGAAATGCGAAACAACGAAGAGACCTACACCTGGACCACCGAAGACCTCCAGGGCCACGTTGACCGCTGCTACGGGGCGGTCCTCCAACACGGAGATTACGTCCTGGTTTCCGACCTGGTTTGGATCAAAGGCGAAGGCCAAGTCAACGACGCAAGGGTCTACCGCCTCGCCGAACAGCCGGTCCCCGGGGTGCTTTCCACCTCAAGGTCGGCCATCGAATGCAAACTCGAACTGGTCACCCACGCCCGGCAGTCCTTCGAGGACGCAGGTCATGCCATTGCCTGGTGCCTCACCCAAATCTGAAACCACCTTCGAGCCAAGGAGCAAGAGCAATGCGAAACCTCTACACCCCCAGCCTGGAAGCCGACATCCGCGAAGCATGCGCAAACGCCGGGGCCGCAGAGCCCTTCCACAACCGAGATGACATCCTCGAAACCACCCTGGAAGACGGAGAAACCAAAGTGGTGTTCGTTCCCGACGAAGCCCTGCGACTGGTGTTCCAAACCCATGGGAAGCTCACCGGCAGTGTTGCCCTCAAAGGCCACATGGAAAACCCAGTGATGATCGCCCTGATCTTGGAAAACGCGAACATCTAAGCCACCAAGGCAACCAACCCCTCAGCCAAGCGGCTCGGGCGTGTTGCTCTGACAACTTCCCAAGCCTCGCATTCTGCGGGGCATTTTTGTTGCCCTGAAACCCGGAGAGGACGGCGATTGTGGGGAAGTTGAGTGCCACCGACGAACATCAGCGACGGTTTTCGCGGAACCAATCAAGAACCCCGCGGGCATCTTGAATGTGCTTCCGGCTTTCTCCAGTCTGTCCGTCATCGTCGCGATATGAGCTGGCTATCTCGATTCCAGGATCGTCAGTGAATGTCGTGGTCTGAGTGGTCTTCCGGGTGTACTTCCCGTCTGATGACCACCCGGTGTAACTATCAGATTCCGTTTCTGAGGTTCCGCGGTATTGGTCATAGTCATCTATGAAGTCACTCAGAAAGCCCGCTTCGTCATCAGTTAGGCGTGCTCGCGAGACGTCCAGATGCTCGCCAATTTTCGCACGCAGCCTTTTCTTTTCACTTCTATCCACAATGGCTCCCTTGTCGCGTTCTCAACGTGAGCCTACAAGAGATGAGATTTCATCGTCGGAGGGACGTTCATGCCGCACCGAGATTACAGGCCAACCCGGTTCCTGGCCGATGGCTCCCACTACGACAAGCGGCGCGCGGACTACGCGGTCGCGTTCATCCAAGCCTTGAAGCACACGAAAGGCCGGTGGGCGGGCAAGAACTTTGACCTGATCGACTGGCAAGAAAAGATCATCCGGGACTTGTTTGGCACCCTGAAAGCCGATGGGTACCGCCAGTTCACCACCGCTTACGTGGAGATACCGAAGAAGCAGGGCAAAAGTGAACTCGCCGCTGCCATCGCACTGCTGCTCACGTGTGCGGATGGGGAGGAACGCGCCGAAGTGTACGGGTGCGCGGCTGACCGCCAGCAGGCCAGCATCGTGTTCGAGGTCGCAGCCGACATGATCCGCATGAGTCCCGCATTGTCGAAGCGAGTGAAGATCCTCTCCAGTCAGAAGCGCATCGTTTACAAGCCGACCAACAGTTTCTATCAAGTGTTGTCGGCGGAGGCGTATTCGAAGCATGGCTTCAACATTTCCGGGGTCGTGTTCGACGAACTCCACACCCAACCCAACCGGGCGCTCTTTGATGTCATGACGAAAGGGTCTGGCGATGCCCGTACGCAGCCGTTGTACTTCTTGATCACCACGGCGGGCACGGACATTCACAGCATTTGCTACGAGCAGCACCAAAAGGCCCTGGACATTCTGGAGGGCAAGAAGGTCGATCCGACGTTTTACCCCGTGGTGTACGGGGCAGGTGCGGACGAGGACTGGACCAGCGAGGATGTGTGGCGTAAAGTCAACCCGTCCCTGGACATCACGGTGCCGATCGACAAAGTCCAAGCGGCGTGTGAGTCCGCGAAGCAGAACCCGGCCGAGGAGAACACGTTCCGGCAACTCCGGCTGAACCAGTGGGTGAAACAGAGTGTGCGGTGGATGCCGATGCACACCTGGAACAACAACCAAAACCCCGTCGACCTCTCCGACCTGGAAGGCCGCGTTTGTTACGGGGGTTTGGACTTGGCGTCGACTACGGACATCACCGCGTTCGTCCTCGTCTTCCCACCAACCCATGACGACGAAGCGTATGTGGTTGCCCCGTGGTTCTGGATCCCCGAAGACAACCTGAAACTGCGAGTCGCGCGTGACCATGTGCCGTATGACCTGTGGGAAAAACAGGGGTTCCTGAAAACGACTGAGGGCAACGTGGTCCACTACGGAGCCATCGAAGCCTTCATCGAAGAACTCGGCACCCGCTTCGACATCAGGGAGATCGCGTTCGACCGGTGGGGTGCTGTCCACATGAGCCAGAATCTTGAGGAGGCAGGGTTCACGGTGATCCCGTTCGGCCAGGGCTTCAAAGACATGAGCCCACCCTCCAAGGAGCTAATGAAGCTCGCCCTGGAAGGCAGGCTGCAGCATGGCGGTCACCCGGTGCTGTCGTGGATGGTCGACAACATTCACGTCCGCACCGACCCGGCGGGGAACATCAAACCTGACAAACAAAAGTCCACCGAGAAGATCGACGGTGTCGTCGCGACCATCATGGCCCTCGACCGCGCCATCAGAAACGGAGGAACACCCAGTAACTCCGTCTACGACACCCGGGGTCTACTCGTCTTCTAGTCGCTCACAAGCTCTAGGTCAGGGTCCAGGGTTACGACTGCTTGATCTCCTGCGTAGTCCTCGAATACCGCCCACCCGAAGTCGGAGTCTGGACCCGTGAATGCGGTCATCCAGGTCCCCGTTTCTCCCTTCATCAGACCGGTCGTGCATTCTTGGCCTTCGATCATCCCGGGTTGGTCGACCATCAGCATCTCAACGCCGTTGATGTCGTAGACGCGCAGGTTCATCATGTCGGGGCCGTGACATTCTTTCGTTACGGCTTCGTTGGTGTTGTTCGTCCATTCGATGTCAAAGAACCACAACCGGTTTCCATCTTGAGCCACGAAGTCTTCGGTCATCTCCGGGTAGCTCGACGGAATCTCGTCGCGCTCCTCGATGGTGCGAACTGTGATGTCTGCAGAGGGTAAGGAAATCAGCTGACCTACTGCGTTGGTCTCGATCAGGTTCGGTTCAGGTTCAGGCTCAGGTTCGGGATTGACTGGTGTCGTCGTTTCGGTTGTGGTCGAGGTGGATTCCTTGGAGGTGCCAGCGCTGTCGTCGGCCTTACCGCTGTCGGAACACCCTGCGGCACCAAAAACAAGGGCCGCCACCGCGCATGAAATCAGCATTACTCGCTTTGTTTTTCTCATGATTTCAGTTTAGTGCGCACCTCCGACAAGTTCCGTGCGGCCGATAGAAAGGGCATTCGCCATGGGTTTTCGTGACTGGTTTGTGCGTCGTCGTAAGGCTACGGATTTCGCACCGGCGGGTTCGTCGTATTCGTTTTTGTTTGGCCCGACCTCTTCGGGCAAGCAGGTGACGGAGCGCAGTGCGATGCAGATGACTGCCGTGTATTCGTGCGTGCGGATCTTGGCTGAAGCGGTGGCGG
>NZ_FYEG01000006.1 GCF_900187855.1 Actinomyces minihominis
CCGGACCCCAACAATGGGACACCCAAACCAGCCCCGAAGACGGACTCTGGACACGAAAAGGCTGGGCAGGAAGATGGCAACCCTAACGACACGCCCGGCTAAAACACCACGTTCTGGCCATTAACCCACGGAAGACATCTGGCTTATAGGACATCTGGGGTCCTGAGCACCCGCACGCGCGACTGCCGCCCAGAAACACGAAAACCCAGGTCCTGAGACCTGGGTTTGCTGTGCGCGAAGGGGGAGTTGAACCCCCACGCCCTTTCGGGCACACGGACCTGAACCGTGCGCGTCTGCCTATTCCGCCACTCGCGCGCTGTCACCAAGAGCCAAGCAAGTTGAACTATTTGACGACTAGGTAACTATACAGAGTTGGCGGGGGAGGTAGTCAAACTGAATCGAGCCCCGGAAACGTCGCGTCAGCCACACTCAGGGCCAGGAAATGCCCCGAAAGATCCCCGTAATCGCTGGCTGTTGCTAGTTACGGCAATGACCGTGGACATAGAATGTAATATCCACTGTGGGTGAATCGAACCCATGTGCAAACGCAGAGGAAATGGTGTGGGTATCTTTGACCGTTTTGAGAACGCCGTCGAAAAGGGCGTGAACAGCGTCTTTTCGAAGGTGTTCCGCTCCGGATTGAAGCCAGTCGACATCTCCTCGGCTCTTCACCGAGTCATGGACGATCAGACTGAGGTGCCGGAGGGGGCGGTGACCGCCGCTGCAAACCCGGTTGCTCCGAACATCTTCCTGGTCCGTGTGGCGAACACCGACCTTGAAGCCCTGCAGCAGGACGGCCTCGAAGCGATAGCTGAAGAGCTGGAGCGGGACGCCACCCAGTACGCCGATGACCAGCACTACGTCCTCGCCGGACCCGTTTCGGTTGATTTTGAGGGCGCCGACGAAGAGTCGACGGGAATGCTTGAGATCGTCGCAGAGGTTCGCCGTGGCAGCGTGGCTCCGGCTACCGGCGCAGCCCCCTCGCCCTCGCACCCCATCATCGATGTGGATGGTGAGAAGTGGCTGCTGACCGAGGAGGTGACCGTGATCGGACGTTCCTCCACCGCTGACATCCAGGTTGATGACTCCGGTGTGTCGCGCCGCCACGTTGAGTTCCGCATTACCCCGCAGGGTGTCATCCTCACTGACCTCGGTTCCACCAACGGCACCTTTGTTGAGGGCCACCGGGTTGAGGCCGCAACCCTACTCGACGGCAACCAGATCACTATCGGACGAACGCGCATCCTGTTCTGGACCCACCCGGAAGAGTAAACCCAAGTGACCACTGACCTAGCCTTCACCGTTTTCCGCATCGGGTTCCTCGTCCTCCTGTGGATAATGGTCTTTGGGGTGGTTGCCACGCTACGCAGCGACATATACGGCACCGTCGTAACACGTCGCGGAAGCGGTCGCGCCGCGTCCGAAGATAAGAAGAAAAGTGCGAAGAAAGAGCGCAAAGCAGCCCTTTCCCGCCAGCCCAGCAAGCTTATGATCACCGACGGTCCCCTGACCGGAACCCTGATCCCCCTCGGCACAGCACCCATCACCATCGGTCGTTCGCCCTCATCAACCCTGGTTCTGGACGACCCCTACGTCTCGACCCGGCACGCCGAACTTCGCCAGCTGGACGGAGAGTGGACCCTCATCGACCTCGGTTCCACCAATGGGACATTTGTTGAGGACGAGCGTGTCTTCCAGCCCATCATCCTCACCACGGGGGTTTCTGCCCGCATCGGGCAAACCTCATTTGAACTGGTGAGCTAATGGCAACTGAGTTCGTTTTTGCCGCACGCAGTGACGTTGGTCTCCTCAGGACCAACAACCAGGATTCGGCCTACGCTGGGCCGCGCCTCCTGGTTCTGGCCGACGGAATGGGTGGGGCAGCCGGCGGTGACATTGCCTCATCCGTCGTGGTGGCGCACCTGGCCGTCCTCGACGAGGCTTCCGGAACAGCCAACACCCTTCTGGAGAACCTGGACCAGGCCATCCAGGCCGCCCATAACGAACTCGTTGAGCGGTCCCAAAACGACAGCAAACTCCGGGGCCTAGGAACAACCTGCACGGCGATCCTCCGTTCCGGGAACAAGCTCGCCATGGCTCACATCGGCGACTCCCGCGCCTACCTGTTGCGCGACGGCATTCTCACCCAGATCACCACCGACCACTCCTTCGTCCAGTACCTCATCGACACGGGACAGATCACCAAGGAAGAGGCCGAGACCCACCCGAAACGCAACTACATCATGCGTGTCCTGGGGGACGCCCCCGGTGAGGTCGATGTTGACGAAACGATTCGCGAGGCCGTCCTCGGGGACCGCTGGCTCCTGTGTTCCGACGGCCTGTCGGGGGTGGTCTCCGAAGAGACGATCCGTGACGTCCTCGTCGAGTACGACGAACCTGATACGTGCTGTGAAAAACTGGTTGAACTGGCACTTCTTGGTGGTGGACCCGATAACGTCACCTGCATTGTCGCGGATGTTGAGGACTCGGCCACGACGCCGGCCGAACCACCCATCATTGTCGGAGCCGCTGCCATCGACCGCCACGCCCCTTCCATGGGGACAGCCGGAGCTGCAGGCAGGGCCGCCGCCCTCAACTCACCCTCTGAGAGGGTCACCTCCGAGGAAGATGAGGAACCCACTCTGCACCACCGCCGTCGCTGGCTGGGTCTAAGCCTTCTTGTTCTCGTCCTGGCGGCAGTTGCGCTAGGAACCGGCCTGCTCTGGCGCTGGTCCCAACAGCAGTACTACGTAATGCAAGAAAGCGGTAGCGTCGTCATCTTCCAGGGGATTCCCCAGCGGGTGCTGTCATGGGAGTTCTCCAGGCCCATCGAGGTTACCGACCTGCCCATCGACGGCCTTTCCGAGGCGGACCGGATTCGCCTCGAGGACCCGGTGGTTCGCGGCTCCCTCGAAGAGATTGATGCCTATCTGAGCGAAGTTCGCGAACGTATGTCCCTGAGCGCAAGAACCGTGAAGGTGCCGAACCTGGCTCTGCTAGAACCCCAGAGCGGGGCCCAGAAAACCCCCGCGATGTCCGGGGGTGAATGATGGCGACCGTGCAGGTTTCCGGGGGGCGTCCCCTCGGCATTAGTCGTATCGGCCTCCTCATCCTGGCGGTGGGGATCGGTCTGCTGGGCCTTGTCCTCGCGGCCGTCAACAAGACGGGCGCGGCTCCCGCTCACCTGACCCTGATCATGGCGCTGTTTGTGGGCAGCGCGGTCTTTGCCGAGGTCGTAGTTCGACTGACCGCGCCCTACGCGGACCCCGTTATCCTGCCGATTGCGGTGACCCTGACCGGGCTGGGGATCGCAATGATCTACCGCCTTGACCTCTCATTCGAACGGATGGAGTTAGCCACCACCGGTCCACGTCAGGGTATCTTTGCCATGCTGGGCGTGATACTCATGGCCGCGGTGCTGATCGTGGTGCGCAACCACAGGTCCCTGGCCAAGTACACCTACACATTCATGGTGATCTCTTTCGTCCTGCTTCTGCTACCGGTCATTCCTGGTATCGGGGTAGAGAACTTTGGTTCCAAGGTGTGGGCCAACCTCTTTGGCTTCACCTTCCAACCCGCAGAGTTTGTCAAAGTCACCCTGGCTATCTTCTTTGCCGGCTACCTGGTTACCAACCGCGACAAGCTATCCGTCGGGGGCCCCAAGTTTCTCGGCATGCGAATGCCACGCCTACGAGACCTCGGACCAATCCTGGTGGTGTGGCTGCTCGGCGTTGCCATCCTGGTGCTGCAGAAGGACCTCGGCACCTCACTGCTCTTCTTCGGCCTCTTCGTCGCCATGCTCTACGTCGCAACCAACCGGGTCTCCTGGCTGGTAATTGGGGCCCTGCTGTTCATTCCGGCGGCCCTCCTGGCGATCAAGGCCTTCCCTCACGTACAGAACCGGTTCACGGTCTGGCTCAACGCCCTCGACCCCGCCGTCTATGAGGCCACCGGCGGTTCATACCAGGTGGTTCAGGGCCTGTTTGGAATGGCTACCGGTGGGCTGCTCGGCACGGGTTGGGGTCGCGGCTACCCCCAGTTGGTGCCGCTGGCACAGTCGGACTTTATTCTTTCCTCACTGGCTGAAGAGTTGGGTTTGGTGGGCTTGGCCGCAATCCTCCTCCTCTACCTGCTTCTCGTTGAGCGCGGCATTCGCGCGGCTCTCGGCGCACGGGACGGCTTCGGCAAGCTCCTCGCTGTCGGACTCTCCTTCTCGTTTGCCATCCAGGTCTTCGTCGTCCTCGGTGGAATCACCCGTCTGATCCCACTGACGGGTCTCACTGCTCCATTCCTGGCCCAGGGTGGCTCTTCTCTGCTGTCCTCGTGGATCATGGTTGGCCTCTTGCTACGCATCTCTGACAGTGCCCGCCGACCCGGTCCGAAACCGACCCCATGGTTCGTCGGAGACGCCAAGCGTGATGAACCAGGACCTATCACCGCACCCATTCCGCAGGTGAAGCCGTGAACCCACAGATCCGTCGCATTTTTCTGGTTGTCCTCGGCCTCTTCGCCCTCCTCGGTATCTCCGTGACCTGGGTGCAGTTCGTGCAGGCTCCGGACCTGGTCGCCGACTCTCGTAACGCGCGCCGCTATCTCGAAGCCGCCTCCAAGGACCGCGGCCCGATTATCGTCGGCGGGTCCCCGGTGGCACTTTCCGAGCAGGTTGAGAACTCATCCAACTACCAGCGTGTCTACCCCGATGGGAAGCTTTACACCCCCATCACCGGCTACTTCTCGGCTGTCAACCTCTCTGCCACGGGCCTTGAGGCAGCTGAGAACTCCGTGCTTGAGGGGGCGGGCAATGTTCTATTCTGGCAGCGGATTCGCGCATTGATTGCCGGCCAGCCCCGCCAGGGTGGGGGTGTTGTCACTACGATCGACCCCAACATCCAGGCTGCCGCAGCCGAACTGCTGGGTGATAACCCGGGCGCCGTGGTCGTCCTCGACGCCAAGACATCCGCGGTTCGTGCCCTCTACTCATCCCCCACCTACGATCCCAACCCGCTGGCCTCACTGGACACCTCCGTCGCCGCGGAGGCCGCCAAAGAGCTAGAGGCGGATCCGGCCCGTCCCCTCGACAACCGTGCGATTGCGGGAAACCGTTACGCCCCGGGATCAACTTTCAAGATCATCACTGCGGCGGCCATGCTCGAAGCTGGAATCTCCCCCAACACAGAGGTTGAGGCCCCGGTCTCCACTGTCCTACCCAACACGGACACCACCGTTTCCAACATCGACCAGTCGGAGTGCGGGAATGGTCACCCGACCTTCACCGAGGCGTTTGCCCGCTCCTGTAATACCGCGTTCATCATCGAATCCCAGAAGCTGGCGCCGGACGCCCTCGCCAAGATGGCCGAGCGATTTGGCTTTGGTCAGACCCTGAACATTCCTCTCACGGTGACTCCCTCAACCTTCCCCACCGATATGGATGCGGCTCAGACAGCCATGAGCTCCATCGGGCAGTTCGAAGTTCAGACCACACCGATGCAGATGGCGATGGTAGCCCAGGCTATCGCCAACGGCGGTGAAATGATGTACCCCTACCTGGTGGAGTCCATTGTGGATGCCGACAATAAGGTTCGCTCCACGACCTCAGCCCGGACCTTTGCCAACCCGATCAGCAAAGAGATTGCCTCGGAGATTGGTCAGATGATGGTCGCTACCGTCAACGAGCCCTACGGTACGGCCCAGTCCGCGGCACTTCCCGGCATCCAGGTGGCCGCCAAGACCGGCACAGCCGAGGTCGGCGATGGGACCCGGGCGAACGCCTGGACTGTTGCCTACGCCCCCGCGGATGACCCGCAGCTGGTGGTTGCGGTGATCGTAGAGGGGACCGAGGAACGTCCCATCGCGCACGGCGGAGCGGTTGCCGCCCCGATGTCACGCGTCCTTCTTGAGGTGGGTCTGCGATGACGAACACTCCCGTAACACCGGGTTCTTCCCGGCATGACTCGGCCCCCCTTCGGGCCGGCCAGCAGCTGCAGGGTCGCTACAACCTGATCAACCGGATTGCCACCGGTGGCATGGGTGAGGTGTGGCGGGCCCGTGACACCCTCACCGGTACCCTGGTGGCCGCCAAGGTGCTGCGCCCGGAACTGACCGGTGAAGAAATCTCACTGTCACGCCTGCGGATTGAAGCCAAGAACGCCATGACCGCCCACCACCCCAATATTGCAGCGGTGCTGGATTCGGGTGAAAGCAACGGCCAGGGCTGGATCGTCATGGAGTTAGTTCAGGGCGACCCCCTGACGGATTTCGTCGGTGACGGCAAACGCCTCACGGCGGCGGAACTAATCCCCATCCTCAGCCAGACCGCCTTCGCCCTCGACGGAGCCGCCCAGGCGGGAATCATTCACCGGGATATCAAGCCGGCCAATATCATGATCCGCTCCGACGGAATGGTAAAGCTGACCGACTTTGGAATCTCCTACACCGACGGACAGGCCAATCTGACCGCCATCGGAATGGTGATGGGAACCGCGCAGTACCTGGCACCCGAACAGGCGATGGGATCGGTGGCAACACACTCCGGTGACCTCTACTCCCTCGGGGTCATTGCCTACGAGGCTCTGGCTGGCTACCGCCCCTTCACGGGCAAGTCGGTGGTGGAGATTGCGATGGCGCACGTGAACGAGGACGTGCCCGCCCTGCCGGATGATGTGCCACGCCCCCTCGCCGAGGTCGTCTACACCCTTCTTGAGAAGGAGCCTGAGGACCGCCCCTCCTCTGGGACCGCCCTGGTGCGCATGCTGAGCCAGGTCGCAGATCAGCTAGGCATGTCCACAGCCCCGGTTCCCCTGAGGGTCCAGCCCGAAAAGGTCACTCCCCTACCCAAGCGCAGCGAACGCAGTCATGTTCCGGTCCACCCCACCGGACGGCCAGCCGAACAACGCGCCACCCGGGCACCGCGACCCAACCTGAATCCGGTCCGCCCCTCCATTGCCAATGCACGCGCGGGCACGGCCAAGGTCAGCCACTGGAAACCGGTGGTGCCATCGACCCCAGTGACATCAAAACCCCCTACCTTTGCCAAGCGGTCTAGTGCACAAAAAGCCTCAAAGCCAGCACTAGACCCGGGTCTACTGGTCATAATCGGACTGGTCGTACTTACGATCGTTCTCATCATCATCGCGATGCTGCGTGACAGTCCCCAATCCACTGCACACGGTTCTCCCTGGACCGTGACGCCCATATCCATCAACCTGGAGGTCGAACCATGGCTGACACCGATTCCCACCTTTTAGGGGGCAGATATGAGATCCGCTCCCTAATCGGGCGCGGTGGAATGGCTCAGGTCCACCTGGGACGCGATACCCGCCTCTCGAGGTTGGTGGCCATCAAAATGCTTCGTGTCGACCTCGCGCGTGACGCCGTGTTCCAGACGAGGTTCCGACGGGAGGCGCAGGCTTCGGCCTCTCTGAACCACCCGAACATCGTTGCCGTGTACGACACCGGGGATGAACCTGTTCGAGGCGCCGATGGGAAGACCATTTCGGTTCCCTACATCGTCATGGAGTACGTCGAGGGACACACCGTCAAGGAGTTGCTTGGCGATGCAACTCCCGTACCGATCCCGGAGGCGGTGGAGATTACCAGTGGCGTCCTCAACGCCCTGCAGTACGCCCACAACGCCGGACTTGTCCACCGCGACATCAAGCCCGGCAACGTCATGCTGACGAACAGCGGCAAGGTCAAGGTCATGGACTTTGGCATTGCTCGGGCAATGGCGGACTCACAGGCAACGATGACCCAGACGAACGCCGTGATTGGAACCGCCCAGTACCTTTCTCCCGAACAGGCTCGCGGAGAGACCGTTGATGAGCGCTCGGACATCTACTCCGCCGGTTGTCTCCTTTTTGAGCTCCTGACGGGGCAGGCCCCGTTCAACGGTGACTCGGCCGTGTCGCTTGCCTACCAGCACGTCTCTGAGCCCCCACCGCTTCCCTCATCTATCGCGAGCGATATCCCCACCGAGATCGACCGTGTGGTCATGAAGGCCCTCGCTAAGGAGCCCGGGGACCGCTACGCCAGCGCATCTGCGATGGAAGCGGACCTGGTTCGCGCCTCAAAGGGACTGCCGATTCAGGCCCCACCGCTAGGCGCCTTTGCAGCCGGGGCGACGATGAGTCAGACGGCAGTCACCCAGCAGATGGGAGCCGCCACAGCCAGACCCAGCGCAGCCACCCAGACAATGCAGTACATGGGGCCGACTAGGACTGGGACCATACCCCCCTCGACCTCAACGGGTACCATTCCCACCCAGGGCCAGCCCCCCAAGAAGAAGCGCGGCATGGCGATTTTCGTCTGGCTCCTGGTTGCCCTGGCGGCAGCAATGGTCGGAACGGTCATCTACGTCATGCTGAACTCGAACAGCACCCCCGAGGTTGAGGTGGTGGAGGTTCCGAACGTGGTCGGGAGCACCCAGGCCGAGGCGAAACTGGCCCTTGAGGAACGGGGACTGATCTTCAGCCTGGACAGTGATAACCCGGTGATGGACACCGATGTTCCCGAGGGCAATGTTGCAGCCACCAACCCCGAGTCGGGCCGTGAGGTTGAGGTCGGTACAACCGTCCTCGTCCGACTGTCCGGGGGCGCCTCGACAGCTCCGGTTCCTGAGACCCGCGGCATGACCCTTGAGCAGGCGACCGCCGCACTTGAGGCCGAAGGGTTCAAGGTCGCCAATGTTTCCAGCGCCAATGATCCCGAGTTCCCCAAGGACACGGTGATTCGCTCCAGCCCGGCAGCCGGGACGACCGAGCCGAAGGGGGCGCAGATCAACCTGACGGTCTCCTCTGGAAACGTGGAGATGCCGAGCACCGTCGGCATGGCGCTGGCCGATGCTGTCAGCCGTATTGAGGCCCTGAAGGGCATTCCCAGCATCACCTATGAGCAAAGTGACTCAATCCCAGAGGGTGCTGTCATCAGCATGACCCCGACAGGGGTTGTGCCGCAGGGCCAGACTATCTTCCTGGTCGTCTCCAGCGGACCACCCCCGACCCCGGAGCCCCCTCAGTCAGGGGCTGATCCGGCCACGGGAGGGAATCCCGGAAACTCCGGGAACAACGGCTAGTTACCCGAACTCGGCACCACGGTCACACATCGACCGTGGTGTCGAAGTATGTGGTGTTGACCCACGGGTAGACGTACTCAAACAGCAGGTAGACCGCCCCGGCAATAAGCAGCAGGGACCAGATCCACTTGAGCCACACCGGACCCGGCAAAAGACGGAAGATCGATCGGTACATTCTGCTTACCTCATTCTCCAGTCTGACCGGCGTTGGCCGGGTTCCTCGGGTCAAGAACCATCGGCTTACCCTCTGACTTGGGTACCCAGTACTTCATCTCGCTCCAGACAATAAAGCGCTCTGAGTTGCCGAACTCAGGGTGGCAGGTCGTCATGGTCATGATCCGTTTGGTGGGGACTACCCCAGGTTCGTTTGGAACCGGAAGAACCACGCGTGTGGCTGAGGGATCGACAATCTCCCGGCCGTAGACCTCGTAGACCAGGTAGGCCTCCTCGGTCTCAACCACGATCGGGTCCCCGTCCTCAAGCGTGTCAATGCGGCGGAAGTTGTTCATGTAGGTGCGCCGGTGTGCCGCAAGCGCGAAGTTCCCGATCTCGCCCGCCTGCTGGGTTTCCGGGTAGTGCCCGGCCCAACCATTGTCGAGGACGTAGGTGGTTGTTCCCTCAGCCACCGGCATCACCTTGTAGTCCCAGCGGGGTACATGCAGCAGAGCATAGATCTCATCGAGGGGGACATCCCCGACGGGTGGGGGGTCATCCGTCCGCTGAATGTCTGTGTACTCACTGTCCTCGGTGGTGGTCGGGGACGAGGGGAACATCTCTTGGAACGTGGCGATCTCGGAGTGGACTGCGCCCTCGAGCTTGAACGATGTCCACCACAGCTGCCAGACAATGAAGAGGGCAAGGAAAATACCGATGGTTATTAGCAGTTCGCCGATGACCCCGACCGTCTCCCGGATGATGGAAACCTTGCGCTTTGCCTTAACGGGGGCCGGGGGTCGCGACGCGCGCGAGGGGTACGGGCTGGCGGCTAGGTCCTGGTTGATGGCCTCTGGCACTCTAGGTACCTTCCGTTGGTGTGACGAACTTAAGCGGGGTGAACTCAACTGTCGCGGGTATCGTCAGGTTGTCGCTGGTCTGGACACTCCAACCCAGCTGGTAGCGGGCTGCGTCCTCTCGGTAGAGACTAACCGATGGATCGTTGTCCAAAGCCGCAGTCATCCCCTCGGTATCCCCAATGGCCGTGATCCTGTAGGGCGGTGCGAATGACTTGGATCCTACCAGGATCACGTTGCCAACACAGCGTACCGGTGTCGTGGCGGTAATGCGGATGCCCTGAACCGAAAGTGCTTCTGCCCCACCCCTCCAGAGCGCGTTCATCACCGCATCGACGTCCTGCTGGTGGACGACCGCAACGTTGACATTGGTGTTGTCGTCCAGTTGGAAGTCAACCGGGGCGTCATCAAGGCTCACGGTCAAACCGGGGCCGACGATCTCGCTGCGAAGCCAGCTCTGGTAGGTGGTTTCTTCACTGTCGGGAAGAAGAGCATTCAGCAGCACATCCTGGTCGACCTGCAGCGCCTCGACCTCGTCCTGTATTTCCGTAACCATTCTCTGCTGGTCTTTGACGAGGCCGGCCAGGTTCATCTCATCAGTCCAGCCCCTCGCCCTCGCATTTGAGGCCGAGATTCCGAAGAGGACTCCGATTGCCGCCGTGACACAGAAGATGGCGAGGGCGGAGAGGGCGCGTCGTTGGGCGGGGGAAACCACAGACACCTCTGTGTCCTCCATATCGCTACCTTTCCCCGACGTCTTCAGTGGGATTGAGCTGTGGATGGGCTTGCCGCTTGGTCCAAATCTAATGTGGCCACTATTCTATGGGAAGGGTCCGAAAGTGGGCCGTGATAGCCGCACTTACGGAGGAAACGTGGCAGAAGCAAAGAAACGCGACGATAACCGTCGGATCAAGATTGAAGAAGAGGACGTCCCCGACAGCTGGACCAAGGGTATTCCCCTCAGCCCATCCTGGTGGGCACCCACCTTCATCACCCTGCTGATCATTGGCCTGGTCTGGCTGGTGGTCTACTACTTCTCGGGAACCCTGTACCCGATCCCCGGCATTGGCTGGGGGAACCTGGTCATCGGGATTGTCATTATGCTCTCCGGGTTCTTCATGACGCTGAAGTGGCGTTAGGAATCGAAGCCCAGAGCATTCTGCGGTTATCCACAAGCTGAGCAAAAGTTATCCCCACCTGTGTACACAGGTGGGGATAACTACATCCGTGTAAATAGGCTCCCCGTACGGGAGTGGCGTGGACCTAGCCGATGAACCGTGGGATCAAAATCGCGTAGGTTCCCCAGGTTGCCCCAGCAATCAGCAGCGCAAGGCCGACTGTTGCTACCACCTCTAGAACCGTTCGCCGACTCTTTGAGTCCCTGCGCGTCCTGTCCATCACCCACAGGTAGACGGCTGTGGACAGAAGACCCCCAAGGAAGCCACCCACGTGAGCCTGCCAGGAGACATTCGGCATGATGAAGCCGTAGACCAGGTTGATGACCAGCAGTGTGACGATGCCGCTGGTGGGCATTCCTGACCTTCTCTGGGCGATAAAGACTGCTCCGAACAGACCGTAGATTGCTCCGGACGCCCCGATAGTCGCCTGCGTCAGGGTTGCAGGGGTGACGAAGACCCAGCCGATAACCGCCAGCGAACCAACCAGGGCGCTGAAGATATAGATCGCCGTGAACTTCCAGTGCCCCACTGCCCTCTCAACCGCAGACCCAAGCAGGAACAGCATCAGCATATTGAAGAGGATGTGCCAGATTCCCGCGTGGAGGAAGGCTGTGGAGAGCAGGCGCCACGGTTCGAAGTAGCCGGCCGCCGGAGACATAGCCAGCTGCTGGAAGACTGCCGGGAAGATCTTCTGGGCAACAAACATAACCACGTTGATGATGATCAGAGCAAGGGTAACCGGCGCTCCGGACAGCTGACCACCCATGATTCTTGAGGTCAAGGGGGGCCGCTTCTGCTTAGTCGCACAGTCGACGCAGATGGAGCCGACCTCGGTCTGAATGGCGCAGTCACCGCAGGCGGGTCGATTACAGCGCTTACAGTAGGCCACCGCGGGACGACCGGGATGTCGGGGGCATATCTCCGGGCTCGGTGTCGTCGACCTCTGGCCGAATCGAGGGATCTCAGTCATGACCTACCTATGGTTTCTTGTCTACCTGAACGGTTGGCAATAGCGTAGCGGGTCGAAGATTTGCTCTTCGACCCGCTACTCAATGCTGCTAGCTAATTGCCGCTCTAAGCGAACCGCCTGATCAGCCGTCAATCTCAATGTGCTCAATGACGACCGGGGTCACCGGACGGTCCTGGGCACCAGTTGCGACATTAGAAATTGCGTCTACGAGAGCCTTCGAGTCCTCATCCACAACCTTGCCGAAGATGGTGTGCTTGCCGTTAAGCCACGGGGTGGCCGCCACGGTGATGAAGAACTGCGAACCGTTGGTGCCCTTACCGAAGCGCTTGCCGGCATTTGCCATGGCAAGCAGGTAGGGCTCCGAGAAGGTCAGTTCCGGTGAGATCTCATCGTTGAACTGGTAGCCAGGGCCACCCATTCCGGTGCCCTCTGGGTCGCCGCCTTGGATCATGAAGTTGGGGATAACACGGTGGAAGATAGTGCCATCGTAGAGGGGGCGGGAAGTCTTCTTACCCGTGGCGCCATCGGTCCACTCCTTCTCACCGGTTGCAAGACCCACAAAGTTCTTGACCGTGTTGGGGGCCTGGGCCGGGTAGAGCTCAAGTCGAATATTGCCCATGCTGGTGTGGATAACTGCAGTCTGCATGTGTTCCTCTGTCTCCTCGGTGGATGAAGGTTCCTATAAGTCTACGCACCCGAAGGCGTAAGTCTACGCACCCGAAGGCGTCGTGCGCTCACCCGCTAGTCAGTAACGAGTGGAATACCGGTGGTCTTGGAGGCTGATTTGAAGGAACCGAGGTCGGTTACGTTCGTGAAGCCAGCGTCTTTCATAAGGGATACTGCCTGACCAGAACGATTTCCAGAACGGCAGTAGACCAGGTATTCACCCTCTGGATCAAGCGTGGGCATCGTCTGAGCAAAGTCACCACTGTTCAGATCCATGAGGACGGCGCCCTCCAGGTGTCCCTCCGCGTACTCCTCAGGGGTGCGGACATCGATAATCACGGCATCCTCAGAGACCTCAACGGGCTGCGACCCACCCGTGCAGCCTGCCATTCCGACCGCCCCGCCAACGAGGGCGGCGGTAACCATGAAACGTGCAATCAATTTTTTCATTTCTCAATACTAGCGGGGGTATCCAGGCGAACCCAAGTGTGAGGGAGTCGAGATCACTCTCGACTGCCTCACACTTCGCGATCTACCGGATCAAACTGCCCTACTCGTTGAAGGTTGCCGTGTCGATGACGTAACGGTAACGAACCTTAGAGTCCACCACATCGTCATAGGCCTGGGTGATGTCGTCACCACTGATCACCTCGACGACCGAGGCGATGCCGTGCTCCGCACAGAAGTCGAGCATTTCCTGGGTAATCAGGATCCCTCCGATGTTGGAACCGGCAAGAACTTTATCCCCGGTTATCAGGGCGTTGAGGTCGATCTTCGCGTTGTGCTCAGGCAGGCCCACGTTGATAAAGACACCAAACGCCTTCAGGGCTCGGAAGTAGCTGTTGTAATCAAAGTCCGAGGCCGAGACCGTGCAGAGAATGATGTCGAAGGTGTCACGCAACGACTTCAGCGTTCCCTCCTCACCGGAAGCGTAGAAGTGGTGAGCGCCAAGCTTCCTGGCGTCCTCTTCCTTTGAGCGGGTCTGAGAAATCACCGAGACATCCGCACCCATGGCAGCCGCCAACTGCACACCCATGTGTCCGAGGCCGCCCATGCCGACCACGGCTACCTTCTTACCCGGACCCGCTCCCCACCTCTTCAGTGGCGAGTAGGTGGTGATGCCTGCACAGAGAAGTGGAGCGGCATCTACCAGAGGGATGCTTTCGGGGATGTGGAGTCCAAACTTCTCATCCACCGTGAAACCCTGGGCGTAACCACCCGAAGTCGGGTTTCCCTCACGGTCATCACCGTAGGTCCAGGTGGTTCCAGTGCCCGTGCAGAAGTTTTCATGACCCTCGCGGCACTGCTCACACACTTCGTCCTCGGCAACACTGGGATCTGAAATGCATGAGCCGGTCATGCAGCCGACACCGATGTGGTCACCAATTTTGAACTTCGTTACCTGGTCACCGACTGCGGCAACGACGCCCGCCAACTCATGGCCTGGAACAAGCGGGTACTTGGCCGGACCCCACTCACCCCGGGCGGTGTGGATATCCGAATGGCAAATGCCGGCGTACTTCACGTCAAAGAAAACCTCTGTGGGCCCGGGCTCTCGAATCTCTACGGTATGGGGGTGGAACTGGGAAGATGTGTCATCGCAGGCGAATGCGCGTACCTGGGGCATTGCAACTCCTTTGTTGTTTTTAGCGCAGCGCTGAATCAGGTCTTGCAACGCCATGTTACCGCGGTGTGAACGCTCCCAATAGGGTCTATTTCCCCGGGATAGGCCCATTCCGGTAGCGCTGGGTGGTAGGGCAGACTAATTTAGAGGTTGGTAAACAAGGTCTATAGAAGCGAGGCAACTATGCGCGATATTGAAGAGCTCAAGGACAGGGCTTCCGAGGTCATTTCTGCTGCGTCTGAGGTCGCAGGGACCCTCACTGAAAAGGCGATTGAGGTGGGTGTCCCCGCAGCACAGAAGACCATAGAGGTCACCAAGAGCAAGCTCAGCGACCTCGAGGCACACGGTGAAGCCGCCCTGACCTCACTTGAGGAGCATGCGAAGGGCAAGAAGAAGCACTGCCCGCGCCGTGCCTTTGGCTGGACCCTGGCAGCGGCCGGTGCAGGTGGTGTCGCCTACCTTCTCTGGCGTCGCTCACGTCCGGTAGAAGACCCCTGGGCCGAAGAGTACTGGGTTGACCTCAAGGATGAAGAGGGTCCCGAGGGCATCGTGGTCGAAGACGTTGACGCTGAGTTGGATGAAGCCATTGTCGAGGCCATCGAAGAAGCCCTTTCTGAGGGCCCCGCGGAAGATAAGTAAGCAACTTCCCTGAAGAGAAGCTGATTTCACTAAAACCCTGTTCCTCAGCCTCTCGGTTCGCTACAGTGATTGACGTCACACAACCGAAAGGAAGGGGAGCATATGGGGCTCGATGAAATCAAGAACAAGGTCGAAGGCTTCTTGAAGGACGAGAAGAAGTCCGATGACCTCCTCGATAAGGCCGCCGATGTAGCTAAGAAGGTCACCGGCGGAAAGTTTGACGAGAAGGTTGACGCAGCTCGTGAAGCAGCGGATAAGAAGATCGGCACAGAGTAAGAGCCGGCTTCACAACCACAGGTCTTAACAGGAAGTGCCCCACCATTGGAATGAACCAGGGTGGGGCACTTCTATCGTCTCCGGCTAGGCGCCCTCACGCCTAATCCCCTCTGCGATACCGTCTTCGATCTGACGTTCAAGGTCAGTCTGCGCATCTGCGAAGACCTCCTGCGGGGTATCGCCCTCGATCAGTCGCGTCGAACCACCACGCCCCAGTTCGGCGATAGCAAGTCGTCCGACGAGCTGCTGGTTGGTGGTCGTACGTTCGGCCCGGGCCTGGGAGGCAAAAGAGACACCCCAGTGGAACAGAGTCGACACCCGCGACTTGAACCCCGTGATGTAGAAGATGTGCAGCCCCAGCCAAGCCACCCAGGCCGGGAAACCGTCCATCTGGACGTCCCCGACACTGGCAACCGCTTCCGACCGGGCAATCGTCGCCATCGAACCTCGGTCCCGGTAGCCGAACGTTGTGCGGCGTGGGGAGATGCCAGCAAGCCGCGCCTTGACCACGTCGGTGGTGAACCTGGCAGCCTGGATTGCCCCCTGGGCTACACCGGGAACACCTTCAATGCTCATCATGTCGCCGATAACGAAAATGTCCCGGTATCCCTCAACAGTCAGGTCCGGCTTGACCCTAACGCGGCCGACCCGATCCAGTTCCACCCCCGTACGTTCAGCCAGGACCTTTGCCAGGGCTGGCCCCTGCACGCCTGCTGCCCACACCTTGCAGGTACTGGGTAGAACCTCGGTGTTGCCCACCTTGTTCTTCATCGTCACAGAGTCTGCATCGATGTCGACCACAAGGGTGTTGCCCCGGAACTCCACCCCCAGCTGGTCCAGGGCTTCAACGGTCTTCTGCCCCAGTTCCTTACCGAACGTCGGAAGGGGCTGCGGACCGCCCTCAACCAGGAGGACACGGGTGTCACTGGGGTTGATGTTGCGGAACTCGCGCTTCAGGGTGTGAACCGCCAGCTCCCGGATCTGACCTGCCATTTCCACGCCGGTCGGGCCCGCCCCAACTACAACGAAAGTCAACAGTTGCTTGACCTTCTCGGGATCCTCCTCAACCTCGGCCTGCTCAAAGGCAGCAAAAATCCGAGCACGAAGCTCAAGGGCATCATCGATCGTTTTCATTCCCGGGGCAAAGGTTGAGAAATGATCGTTCCCAAAATACGACTGACCCACGCCAGCGGCGATAATCAAGGTGTCGTAGGGGGTCACTTTCTGCCGCCCGTAGTTTCGCCAGTACACGACCTTCTTGTCAGGATCGATATCCTCGACGGTACCCAGGTTGACCTGGGCATTTCGCTGCCGTTTCAGGATCTCTCTCGTTGCTGGCGCAATCTCACCCTGGGAGAGGATACCGGTTGCAACCTGGTACAACAGGGGTTGGAAAAGGTGGTGGCTGACCTTGGAAATCAGCGTCACCTGAACGTCTGACTTAGCCAGATATCGCGCGGAGAACAACCCTCCGAATCCCGAACCTATGATCACAACACGGTGCTTGGCCACAACCCCTCCTAAACTTGTGTCGCTACCTGCGAACTCAAAAGCTAGGCTACTGATTCAACGACGTGATTCCTATGGGTCACCTTCCGGCAGAAGACTCACTTCCGCTGGAGGACCCCTCCGTAAAACCCCCGAGAGGCGCATGGTCTCAATGAGCACAGAGAACTCACCGACGGTAAACCCTGTCGTGGAAGTCAGGAACGTCACCAAGCACTACGGCGACTTTATGGCCCTCGACGATGTTTCACTCACGGTCAATCCCGGTGAAGTCGTTGTCGTTATCGGCCCGTCAGGCTCCGGAAAGTCAACCCTGTGCCGGACCATCAACAGGCTTGAGCCCATCACTTCCGGAGAGATCCTCATTGACGGCGAGGTCCTCCCGGAAGAAGGCAAAGAACTCGCTAACCTCCGTTCCGAGGTAGGAATGGTGTTCCAATCCTTCAATCTGTTCTCTCACATGACTGTCCTCGACAATGTCACCCTGGGACCCATCAAGGTGAAGGGAATGAAGAAGGACAAGGCTGAAGCCGAGGCGATGGACCTCCTCTCCCGGGTTGGCCTGGCCGATCAGGCCACCAAGCTTCCCGCCCAGCTTTCCGGCGGCCAGCAGCAGCGGGCAGCCATTGCGCGCGCCCTGGCCATGAACCCCAAAGTGATGCTGTTTGACGAGCCCACGTCCGCCCTCGACCCCGAGATGATCACCGAGGTTATCGACGTTATGGAGGGATTGGCGGCCCACGGAATGACGATGGTTGTCGTCACCCATGAGATGGGTTTTGCGCGAAAAGCCGGGGACTCCATTGTCTTCATGTCCGACGGAAAGATCGTCGAGGAGGCTCCCCCTAACGAGTTCTTCGACAACCCCCAGTCAGAAAGAGCCCGAGAGTTCCTCTCGAGGATTCTCCCCCACTAGCCGACCGGGATCGTCATTTGGACCTCTTCCCTTTCAAAATGGGTTGGTGGTAGCTTGCTGTTTCATGGATACCTCAGACCAGCGGCCAACGCTTCTCATATCCGGCGTAGCCTTGCGCCGGTCGGATGATAAGCGCGAAAGTGAGCTGACTGAGCGCCTCCTCGGATCAATCGTGTCGAGGGCGAAGGGGTACTGGAACATCGAGGTTACCTGGGGTGAGGAAGACACCGTCGACCAGGCGCTTTTGAAACTATCCGAGGCCGATGCGCTGGTCATCATGGGTGGACCGGATATTTCCCCTGATTTTTACGAGGGCGAGGTTGACTACCCGAACGCAACCCCTCATTTTCCACGGAGCGATGCGGCTCAGTTGGCCCTTATTCGTGAGGCAGTTGCGACCCACACGCCAACCCTGGGTATCTGTCGGGGTATGCAGGCTCTAAACGTCGCCCAAAAGGGCACACTGACGCAGGACATTAGCGGGCAGCCTGGCCACAGTTCAGACAGCCTGATGGATGACTTTGAGTTTGCCCGTCACACCGTCAACATCGCCGCTGGCTCTCAGCTGGCCCAGGTCCTTGGCTGCTGCCGTTCCGGACCCTTCCCAACTGATGGCATAAGGACCATGATCCACAGCGCCCACCACCAGGCCGTCGATATTCTCGGCCACGAACTGGTTGTTGTGGCACGCGCTGACGACGGGACTGTAGAGGCCATCGAGCACCTGTATGCACCTATTGTCGGCGTGCAGTGGCACCCGGAAGACCCCGATGCCGATCCAGCTATGCTGGACTGTTTCCTAGCGCGAATGTGTTCCCTTCGCACCCAGTCCGTCGCGGCCTGACTGGTCCTACTCGCCCTGCAGGCCGTAGGGTCCTATAAAACCGTTCGCTCACCATCCTGGGACCCCTATTAGTTTCGCTGTCCCATTAAAACTTGCGACCTCACCCGTTCTAAGGTTTCCTAGCCGAAGGAATCGAAGGAGATAAAAAATGAGCACCACCACTACAAGACGCAAGGGACGCTACGCTGCCATGGCCGCAGTGGCTGCCACCGCTGCACTGGCACTGTCGGCCTGCTCCAGCGGAACGAACTCTGCCGAATCCGGTGCATCCGGGGGTCAGAGCGGCTCGGTGGCAGAGCCTTCCGGGTCATTTGAAAGCGGAAACACCGTCTACGACGAAATCGTCAACCTCGGTCCCGTTGCTGACGAAGCCACCATTGCAGCCTCTGAGTGGGCCACCAGGGTGAAAGAGTCCGGGGTCCTTAAGGTCGGCGGAACCGAAACATCGGAACTGTTCTCAAAGCTTGATCCCGCCACCGGCAAGGTCATAGGCTTCGATGCCGGCATGTCCCAGCTTCTGGCCAACTACATTTTTGGTGACGCCACGAAGACCACCTTGACGCAGGTCTCCGTTGACACCCGTGAAGAACTTCTGGTGAACGGCTCGGTTGACGTCGTCATCGCCACCTACTCCGTAACCCCAGAGCGCCTGGAGCGCATCGACTTCGCGGGTCCCTACTACTCTTCGGCCTCAGCCATCCTCATCAAGAAGGACAATGCGGATATCAGCGGACTAGAGTCGCTGGCAGGTAAAACCGTGGTCACCCAGGCCGGTTCAACCGGTGTTCCCACCATCGAAGAGTTCATCCCAGACGCCGAGATCCTGGCACTTCCCGACCACGCCCAAGCTGTGGAGGCTCTGAAGCAGGGCCGCGCGGACGCCTACGTCATTGACCAGACCCTTCTGCTGAACGCCGTGCTCCAGAACCCCGAGCTGACGATTGTAGGAGAACCGTTTGGTGATGAGGACCTCTATGGCATCGGCATCCAGACCGATACCGACGGTCAGGCATTCATCGATGAGTTCCTCGAGAAGATCTTCTCCGACGGAACCTGGCTCGCCCTGTGGCACGCAACGATTGGTGAGATGACCGGCGTGACCACCGAACCAGTGGCACCGGCCATCGGTTCTGCTGGGAACTAAACCCAAGCAACGAACGGGTTCAACATGGTTCTCTGGCAGTATCGCGACCTCTTCCTCGAAGGGTTTCTGGTCACCCTGCAGCTAACAGCACTGGGTTTCCTCTTCGCGCTCCTTGTCGGGACCATCATGGCCATCTTCCGGATCAGCCCGGTCGCTCCCCTGCGTGCGATCGGGCTGGTCTACGTCGATGTCTTCCGTAATGTCCCCCTGCTCAGCCTGATCATCATCGTTGTCTATGCCCTCCCTGAAATCGGGTTGCTCTGGAGTTACACCAACTCCGTCATCATCGCCATGGCCCTGGTCGGCGGGGCTTTCATTTGCGAGTCCCTGAGGGCGGGCATCAACTCGGTTCCCGCGGGACAGATTGAGGCAGCGCGCTCCCTCGGCCTCACCTTCGGCAAGACCATTCGGTTCGTCGTACTTCCCCAGGCATTCCGCTCCATGGTTCAGCCGCTGGTCACCACGTTCATCGGTATTTTCCTTTCCTCATCCCTGGCGGGAACTGTCGGCGTTATGGACCTGACAGCAACGGTCACCTACATCAACACTCGTGAAGCCCTGGGACTAACCACCTTCATGGTTGCGGCCATCATCTACCTGGTGGTCTCGCTGGGAGCCGGCGCGGTTGGCGACCGCCTTGAGCGAAAGTTGAGGGTCCTACGGTGAGCACCACCCTCTTCGATGCCCCCGGCCCCAAGGCGGCAGCCCGGATTCGCATAGCCACCATCATCTCTTCGGCTGCGATTGTGGCCTTCTTTGCCTACGCCATCTACCTGTTTGGCAGCAACGGACAGCTGGCCGCCCACAAGTGGGACACCTTTACGCAGTGGCCTATCATCCGCTACCTCCTCAAGGGCCTCGGCAACACCCTGCTTGCCGCCGCAGGATCAGCTCTGATTGCACTGCCACTCGGCGTGCTCCTCGCCCTCATGCGACTGTCAAAAACCCGGTGGATCCGTTGGGTTGGAACGGGAATCATCGAGTTCTTCCGCTCCATTCCCCTGCTGCTTCTGATCTACATCTTCTTCATCGCGCTGCCGAAGTACCAGATCAACCCCGATCTGTACTGGAAACTGGTGATCCCAATTGGCCTGTGCTCGGGAGCCACCATCGCCGAGGTCTTCCGGGCCGGCATTCTGGCCCTACCCAAGGGCCAAACCGAAGCCGCAGAAGCTATCGGCCTGACTCGCTTGCAAACCATGCGCTATGTCATTTTCCCGCAGGCTATCCGCCTGGTTATGCCATCGCTACTGGCTCAGGTTGCCATCCTCATCAAGGACACCACCCTCGGGTACGCCGTGTCTTACAGCGAACTCCAGTACAGCGCGAAAGTGATTGTCTCAAACACCGGGGATCTGATTCAGACCTACCTGGTGGTGACCGTCGTTTTCGTCCTCGTCAACCTGGCCATCACGAGGACGGCTGATGTCTGGAGCCGACAGCAACAACGCCGCTACCTCTCAGGTTATCGCCCTACCTCTTCGTTCAACCGAGTCGGACAGACCCCGGAGGCTTAGTCTGCTGCCCCCAGGCCCCGGTTCAGGTCCCGAACAAGTTCCAGCGGAATCTTCACGACCTTCCTGTCGTAGGTGACCAGGCCGTTGACCTCATCCTCAACATCCGAAAGTTGCGTGTAGACCGTGGCTCCGAGCCCACGTGCCACCACTTTAGGAAGCTGCTCGGCGTGAAGCTTCCTAAACGCCTCCGCAAGCGCCTCCGGACTCTTGTAGTTAAGGTAGCCGAAGGTGGATTCGTTCCACTGGTGATTCGGGATGGGTAGGCCCAGGCCCCCGTACTCGGTCAGGGCGAGGACGCGCCTGTCCCCCCGCGGTTTGGTTAGGCCCACCCTGGTGGGCGGACGCAGGTAGACGTGGGTGCTGTTCAGGTCACCCGCCCCCTGGTCAAACCAGCCGGAGGCGTGGTCTATCGTTCGGGTGGGATCGAGTTCCCGGACCATCTGCGCCACCAGTGCCGCATCAAACTGTCCCCACCCCTCATTGAATGGCACCCACATCACCACGGAGGGAACCGAGTGGAGGGTGTCGATCATGTCAGCCAGTTCGCTGGCGAACATTGACAGCCCCTCCGGGTCTTGACGTCCGAGGACGGCTCCGGGGCGATCCCGTATCCAGAAGGGGATAACTACCCGGCTGTTCAGCAGGATCTTGCGAGGAGGGCGCCCCCCGTTAACGGCGTCCTGCCACACCAGCATTCCCAGCCTGTCACAGTGGTGATACCAGCGCAGCGGTTCGATCTTGATGTGTTTGCGCAGCATGTTGTAACCGGCAGACTTGGCTAACTGAATGTCGTAAATCAGCGCTTCATCACTGGCCGGCGTGTAGCCGCCGTCGGGCCAGTAACCCTGGTCGAGCAGGCCGCGGGCGAAGTGTGGCTTCCCGTTGAGCAGAAGGGCGGGTTGGCCGTCCGCCCTCTCACCAACCCCGACGGTTCGCAGCGCGAAGTAAGATGTCACCACGTCGCTGCCCAGGGTGATTCGCACCGGGTAGAGGTACGGAGTTTCAGGCGACCACTGTTTCGGTTCGGGCACCTGAACCCTCACCGGTTCGTTTACGGGAAGCTCCTGGCTGATGATGACGGATTGAACCGCTGCCCAGTCGGAAGGATCCCGCTCTTCGAAAAGGCCGGGCGAGCCGATCTCGACCGTCGCACACTCAACTGTTTCATCGAAGGAGGAAGAGGGCGTGGCTGTAACCGTCACCTCAACCGAGTCGAGCGAAGGTGTGTAGCGGAGCTTCCAAATGTGCTGCTCAGGGACCACCTCAAGCCACACCGTCTGCCAGATGCCCGACTGCGGTGAGTACCAAATGCCTCCCCGGTTCAAAGACTGCTTCCCAACACTCAGGTAGGAGGAGTTGGTGACATCGCGAACCGCAACCACCAGGCTGTGGAAAGAACCGGGAACCAGGGCATCGGTAATGTCCAGGGTAAACGGTAGGTAGCCCCCGACGTTTCCCCCTACCTCGACCCCGTCGACCGCCACCCTGCAGCTTTGATCAATCGCACCGAAGTGGAGGAGGACGCGCTCACCGGACGAGGGTTCGACGGAGAAGGAGCGGGAGTACCACAGAGTCTCAGAAGGCTGCAGGGTACGGTTGACACCCGACAGGGGCATCTCCGGTGAGAAGGGAACGGTAATCTTTCCATCCCACACGCCGGGTGGATCAGCTGGGTCATCCACAGCCAGGGGATTGTCCCGCTCTTCCCTGAGGGGCTGAATAGCATAGTCCCAGGGGCCGTTGAGGCTACTCCACCCCTTCCGAACCAACTGGGGACGCGGATAGTCGGGAAGCGGGTTGCTGGCGTCGAGGACCTCACCCCAGGGGGTCAGCATCGGTGTTCTCCTTGAAGGGTTCATCGGGACTGACTACTGTACCGGAGCGCTGACTTCGGAGGGGTGATCAACTCCAAGGCGTCCCAGCCACCACACGGGTATGACCACCAGAACAGCGATCACCGCTGCCGCCGCAAAGATCCACGGGGTCGGCACCTGCTTGGTGACACCCAGGTCCACATAGGTTTCGTTCGCCCCGCTGATCACCGAGGCCCCCACAAACGGGCCGATCCACATGGGGATCAGCACCATGGCGATCATGCGTAAACCCTGCACCATCCCGACATGGCGGGGAGGGGTGGCATCGCGAACAGATGCCGCAATGGCCGCGGTCGCCAGCATCATGCCACTAAAGACCAGGATGCCGCCGACAATCACCGGTCCCATCGTCCTCGCCCAAAACATCACCAGGTAGCCGGTGATCATGACGGTGGTAGCCGGAAGGATAGAGGCGATCTTGCCAAAGCGATCAATTAGGCGACCCCCAAGGATCGACAGGGTGGAAGCCACGATAATCACCACTGCCAGGATGATCGGATAGGTCTCTAGGCGCAGGCGAAACTGCATGTAAATGATGATGTAGGGCAGAAACACCTGCGTGGAGGTTCCGATAATCGCCCAGGCCAGCAGCAAAACATAGAGGCGGGGGTTTCTGCGGACAGTCGAGGGACGCAAGCCGTAGACAACCGAAGCGAAGTAGGGTTCTTCGCTCTTTTTGATGGTCGGCGCATCGGGGGTGAGGAACCACGACAGCACCCCTACTGCCACCGTGACTGCGCCAACGAGGCCAAAGAACAGCTTCCAGTTCCCATCCTGGGTCAGGCCATCGAGTGCCCCAAAAACGATCAGCATCGCTACCAGCGGCATGATCTGCAGAACAGCATCCACACGACCGCGGTTCCCCGGATCGGTCTTGTCCGTCACCCAGGCGGAGAATGCTGCGTCGTTAGCTGCCGCCCCAAAGAAGGACATGACGCAGTCCAGGATCACGATTGCCACCACGGCCCCGGTCATTGCCTTGGCAACCCCCTCACCGCCCTGCACAAAGCCAAACGATGCGGTGAGGATCCCCCAGAGGACGTAGCCAATGGCGATGAAGGGGCGCCTGGTTCCCGTCCGGTCAGAGAACGCCCCGATGAACAGTGTTGTAATTGCCGCCACCAGTGCCGAGGCCGCCACCATTGTTGCGATGACATGCGGTGAGTCCGTAATGGTCTGGTACACGAACACGTTCAAGTACATGTTCTCTACCGTCCAGGCCAGCTGTCCCGTCAGCCCCAGGATGACGACAGCTGTCATGAATCGGGGTTGAAGTCGCTCAAGGGTGCTCATGGTTCTCCGAGTTGAGATTGAGGATGGGTCACTTCAGCCTAGGCGCACCGCCTAGGAAGCCGGCGGCCAGTCCGTTTCGTCGATAATCATGGCCACCTCATCGATCGCTACCTCGCCGACCTTATCCAGCTCTTCCTGAAGTCCAATGTCGACCAGGACAATCTCTCCCACTAACCACAGGGCTTCCGGTGCGACCAGACCCGACTTTACCCCACCGAAAGTAACGGTGACATCGGCAGCGAGGACGGTTCCCGAGGCCTGCCCGGTGTCCGGGTCTAGCCCGCTGGGCAGATCCACCGCAATCACCTCGGGCCAGACGGGGACCTGATCCAGGTACTCCCAAATTTCTTCGACCACCTCTGCGGCAGGTCCACGAAGCGTCGGGTCTGCGCTGGTTCCCGTTCCCACGATGCCGTCGATGATGAGGTCGTAGCCCGCCGGTTCCTCCGGGTCCCCCTCGACGACCTCCCCACGCAAAAGGTCGGCCAAATCAGCTCGGTTCACCCTGCGGGCTGTGGCCGCAAGCGCAGAGTCCATCCCCGCAAGGTGATAGGAAGATGACACTGGAAGGACGTCGACCTTCACCCCCGCTTCTGCGAGGTGGGCGGCAGCATAGAGTGCATCGCCCCCGTTGTTACCACTGCCAACCAGCACAAGAACCCGCACCTCAGCCGGATGTCCCGGAAGATTGTCGAGGACGAACCGCGCAAGACCGTGGGCGGCACGAGCCATCAGCGGCTCCCATGCCGCAAGCAGCGGTTTTTCCGCTGCTATCACCTGGGCAGCTGTGTAAACCGGAACCAGTTCTGTTGCCATCACGTCCTATTCCTCTACCTCTGCGAGTGAAAGTTCTAGGAGCTGACGCAGCACACCCTGGTCCACGTTGGAGAGCCTGGAGATGTAGAGGCAGGCCTTACCCACCTGGTGGGGACCCAATTGCCCGAGTAGTTCAGGCCACTTCTGTGCGTAGTCACCCACTAGGTAGATCGTATGGCGGGTTGGTCCCGGCGCGAATGCCAACAGGGGCGCTGTTCCACTGTGGCCACTGTCGTAACGGTAATGATGTGTTCCGAACCCGATGATTCGGCCCGCCCACACCACTGGGGGCTGCCCCGTAACAGCTTCGTGAAGTGCCATCAGCTGATCCACCTCGAGTCGACGCGGCCCTGTCGCCCGATCTAGAACTGGTTCGACCGGTAGATCAGACGGAGACATGGCTGGCTGTTTCGCTGGCATTAAGACCCCCTTTTAGTCTCCCGGTTACCTTCTCCCTCCAACGCTAAACCAAAGCTCCGACAAAACAACACTGCAGGGCACGCCTTTTCAGACCTATGCCCTGCAGTGTCAGTTGATACCCAGGAGGAGCGTCTAGTCCTTGACGGTGCCCGCGAAGGCTGCCATCTTGGCCTGGTAGTCCGGGTACTGCTCCATCGTCATCGGTTTGGGCCAGTCATCGGCGCGGAAGTAAGCGTCGGTACCACCGTCGAGGAAGATGACTGAGCCACAGAGGAAGTTAGCGGCGGGCGAGAGCATGAAGATGACCCACTTGGCAACCTCTTCCGGCTTACCAAACTCGCGAACCGGGATCGGGAAGGACTTGATTGCCGGGGCCAAGGCCGGATCTGCCAGCTGCTTCTCAATTAGCGGCGTACGAACTGCACCCGGGGCGAGTGCGTTGACTCGGATCCCCTTTCCGGCCCAGTCCTCAGTGACACCGATGGTTCGCATCCAGTGGGTGATGGCCACCTTAGAACCCGCGTACATGAAGTTCGGGAATGCCACATCACCGTAAGAGGCACCAATCTCAAGAACCTTTTCGATATCGCGAGCCTGGAATGCCTTGATCAGATCCTCAGGAATTCCCGGAATGGTGGTGGTTGAGTTAGAGGAGAAGATAACCACCTTGGCATTGCCAGCCGCAGCCAGTAGGTCATGCAAGCCTTCCAGAATCTCCACTACGCCCAGGTAGTTGACCTTGGCGATGATTTCCTCACGGCCCGGGAGCGGACCCAGTCCTGCGGCGAGGACGGCTCCGTCAAGGCGGGTTCCCGCCTGGCGCAGGGTTTCTTCGACCGCGTGACGACGACCCTCTTCGGAGGAGAGGTCGGCGATGACATCCGTGCTGTGCAGGTCAATTCCGATGACCCGGTGGCCTTCCCAGCGCAGCTGTTCAGCAGCCGCACGACCCATACCGGATGCCGCACCTGTTACAACGTAGACTCCCACGATGACTCCTTTGTCTTTATCTTGATTGTCTGGGACGAGAATGGAAACACTGTTTCCACGCCCCACATGTTCGATGGTAACGGCCCACAGCAAACCGCACGTGTATTTTTGCAACCTGTTTAGACTGAGACGTAAGTCCCATAGGGGCCTTGAGAGTTCAGGAGGAACATCATGGATCTGGCCGCCCGACCCATCGCCCCCGACCCGTATGACATGCTTCCCCGGGTCCCATCATTTCCAGTCACCTCAATCGACTTTTCCGACCACGGACCCATCCCCATTCGTCACAGTGGTGAGGGCGAACACCTCTCTCCCGGGCTGAGTTGGTCAGGTTTCCCACCTGAAACCCGTAGCTTTCTCATCAGCTGCTTTGACCCAGACGCCCCAACTCCGGCCGGGTTTTGGCACTGGACCGTTGTCAACCTCGATCCCACCGTCACGGAGCTCCTCCCCGGGGCCGGAAGCAGGGACGACCTCCTTCCCCCCGGAGCATTCCACCTCGGCAACGACGGCGGGGGTCTCTCGTATACCGGTCCTATGCCACCGCGGGGCGACCGGGCCCACCGCTACTACTTTGCAGTCCATGCCCTCGATATCGACGACCTCGGCCTCGACAGTAGCGCCACTCCGACGCGAGCTGCCTTCACCATTTTGGGTCACACGATTGCACGTGGCGTTCTCGTTGGCACCTACCAGCGCTAAACCGAAGGGAAACAGAGCGAAAATGAACGAGCAAGTGCGAGTTACTTTTGAACCTCACGCACACCGGTTTGCTGCCCAACTCGGAAACGAGGTGGTTGGCGAACTCACCTACCGGATGGATCGCGACACGATGATCCTGGTTGAGACCCGGGTCGACCCCGAACACGAGGGACGGGGCATCGGGAGTGCGTTAGCTCAGTTCGCCTTCGAGATGGCCCGTGAATCCGGGGATACGAAGATCCGCCCGCAGTGCCCGTTCGTCGCGGCCTGGGTCAACAAGCACCCGGACTACCGGGACCTGCTGGCCTAGGACTTCTTCGCCGAGGACGACTGGGCCTTCTGCGCCGCAACGGCCGGTGGAACCGGATCCTCGGCCTGCCAGCCATAGAGGCTAATGGGCGAGTTAGCGGCGTCCTCACCGAGGTTGTAGGTGGGGTTGTAGTCAAACAAATGCGAGGTCCGGCGGATGAAGTCATCGGCTACAGGGGCGAAAGAAAGCCAGTCCACGTAGGCCTGGTACTCGTTCTGCCAGTCGTTGGTCGGCTCTATCTCGCTCATGCGCAGAGCTACCAGGCGTAGCTTCACAAAGCGGCTGATGTACTGGTCTGCACTCTCGAACATCTCGGTATGGTCCTCCTCCCACTGGCGCTTCAGGTTGAGGTTCTGCTCCAGCCGGGCCGGCAGCGGGGCCTGGTGGTCGAAACCAGCGTTCGGGATCGGACCGACAGCGAGGTCACCGTCGAGCGCGGCGGCCTTCTCTGCCCTGGCAACGAACGTGTCGCTATCAACCGGCTTGGCGCCCTCTGGCTCCGGCCAGCGGAACAGCTCGTAGACCTGGCCCCGGCAGCTCTCAAAGGAATCAAGGAGGCGTTCCAGTTCAGGCAGCTTTGAGGCCGGGTGGTTCAACGGGAGCCCTGATTTCAACCCCTCGAGGGTCCCCGCGATGTTGAAGACCGCGAACGGCATCGAGAAGCGGTCTTTGCCGCTGTAGAAGTAGATCGAAGAGTGGTCTGAGGCGATGCAGTCAAAGTAGGCGTTCATTGCCTCGCGGGTGGCAGCCAGGTGGGTCTCGAGGCTCACCTTGTCCTCACGCGGCAGGTAGGGGGCAAGGGTGGCCAGGGGGGCGGTGACGTAGTCATAGCGGCTGGGGAAGCAGGCGCACAGCGTCCTCAACGCCTCAATGGCGTTGAAGATGTTAACCAGGTAGGTGATCACCAGTGACAGCAGCAGGACGCTGATCAGCGTCTCTGAAACCGAAAGAATGCTGACCAGAGTCGCATCCGGTGTCATCCCGATCGCCCCGACCGTTGCGAACTGGGCGATGCTGAAGTACATGGCGCCGACAAATCCCCCGGGAGAGCCAGGTCCGGCGTGCAGGTGCCCCATTTGCATAGCCCCGAAGTAGATCAAGGCGAAGCCCAGCAGAATCCCTGTGACCCAGATGGCGATGCCCGACAGCAGAATCACGCCGGTCAGTGCGCGGTAGATCCCCACCCGCAGCCTCCGGTTGAGCGGTCGCACCAGCCAGTGGATAAAACGCCACTCGAGGGCGATGGCGGGGTTCACCAACACCCCGCGCTGGTTGTAGTTCATGACCGTGAAGAAGGTATCGATCAGCGTGAAGATCACCAACACAAAGCCGATAACTATTGCTACTTGACCCAAGGACTCCCTTTCCCCCCTCGCCACCACACTGCTGGGTGGCGTACGTTCAGCACCGCATCTTCGAGATAGATGCCTGTGGGGTGGTTGAAAACTCAACCACCCCACAGCCTAATAAGGATCTTTCAGACTCATCGCAAAGATGTCCTAAATCGCCAGCGGTTCATCCAGTCCGTAGATATGCACCGCACCCGGTCCACCAGCGAACACCGACTCAACTTCAGCCGTGTGAGCAACGGGAAGTACCGTCACATCGACCTCGGGGATCTCGAAGGTAGCGTTCTTGGCCCCGGCCCGCGCTGAGTCCGCCCCCTTCGGTCCCGAGACGATCCGTGAGAGCTGGGTGTGGGCACCGTAGGTGGTGTTGGTGCCATCAACGTAGTCAACGTGGACCGAAGCGACACCGCCAACCTCAGCCTTGACGACCTCTCCGCTGTCCTCGTTGCTGAGGGCGTACAGGCCATCCGTGTTGAATGCCAGTCCACCGGCAACCGCAGCCACAGAAGCCGGGTGTAACTGCATGCCGCAGGAGGGGATGAGGTGCAGTTGCACGCCCTCCCCAGCCGTCGGCCACGGCGAAAGCTGCGAGGAGCGACGCAGGCGATGATCCGAGTGATCAAGGCAGATTTCAACGCCGACCACAGGCCCACCCTCGACGCGGAAAATGGCCTTCGAATCTTCGGGCTTCTGCTTGAGGTCACCTCCCGAGAGGTCGATGGCCGGGTAGGCCACGATCTGCTCGGTGATAACCGGCTTCCCGGTGACGTCCCACAGCAGGAAGTCCTCGTTTGATGCGTAGTACTTCTCGGTGGTGGCGGTCGTGGTCGACAGGGAACCGGTGACACCCTGCAGCAGTTCCGAACCGATGATGAGGGCGCGGTTGCGCACCTCAACCTGCGGGTAGGAGTGCCCCAGCTTGACGAAGTTGACCAGCATGTCGAACAGGGCGCCCTGAATGGCACCGACCGAGTTTATCCATCCCTCACTCAGAGCCCGGACCACCTTGTTGCGCTCGACGACCGAAGGGTCGTTGAGAATCACTTCAAGATCATCAACCTGGGCTGAAATCACCGTCCCGAAGATGAACATGGTGTTGGGGTACTTCTCGGTGGGGAAGCGCTCCTGGAGCTGGCCGAGAATCGTGTCGGCCGGGTCGTCCTCGCCCTCACCGAACACGTACGGGCCAATGTCGCTGTGCCAGTAGAACTCCGGCGCCACGAAGATGTTGAGGACATCGTCCTCTTTCTTTTCCGAAATCTTGGCAAAAGCCGCATCAACGGCAGATGCCATGACGTCGAGACGCGCAGCAATGTCGGCTGTCGGGTCCGCAAGCGCCGGGTAGGTCCCCGCCACGGCTCCCGGGCCATCTACGTCCCCGATTCCGACGATGCTGGAGGGCGTGGTCGGAATGGCGAAACCTGCGAAACGAACCCTGTTGTACTTTGTCAACTCGTCCTCCTACTTGTCTGAGGTGGTGGCGGGAACCTTAGCAGGAGCCGCGGAACCCTGCTCTTTGAGCTGCCAGTCAAAGGGCGCAAAATCATCATCCGGGGTGATCCAGGACGGCTTACGCAGCTGGTAGATGATGTTTGGTAGAGCGTAGAAGACCACAACGAGGACGACGAGGATACCCACGTACAGCACCGGGCTGCCGACGGAAATCTGGTCCGGGGGGATGAAGGAGAAGGCGTAGGCAGTCAGCGAGGCCGCGAAGCCGAAGCCCGCCACAACCCACATGAGGCCGTTGCCCTTCTTACCCAGGCGGAACGGTCGGGGTGCTTCCGGTTCCTTGTAGCGCAGGTGGATAGCAGAGGCGAACATCAGCATGTACACCGTCAGGTAGAGGATGTTGGCCAGCTGGTTGAGGATCTGGTAGGCCGACTCAACCGAAGGCAGCGTGACGAAGAGGATCGCCAGTAGTGAGACCAGGCCGGACTGAACCAGCAGGATAACCACGGGTTGACCGTGCTTGTTGGTCTTGTGGAAGAACTTGGGCAGGTAGCCGGCCTTGGCGACCGCGAACATACCGGTTGAGGGACCGGCAACCCAGGTGGTGACGTTGACGAGGACGCCAACGGCCAGCATGATCGCAATGATCGATCCCAGCCACGGCACGTGCGCCCAGGCGAAGATGTCGAAGTAGGTGGTCAAAATCGCGGTCGTCAGCGAGATGTCCTTGGCGGGAACGACCCAGGCGATCAGCAGGGTGCCGATAACGAAGATGGCGACGACCAAGATGGCCGAGAGGAAGATGGCCTTGGGGTAGGTCTTCTCAGAGTTCTTAACTTCCTTGATGTGGACCGCGTTCATTTCCATACCGGCAAACATCAGGAAGACCGAGGCCGCCAGGACAATGTTGGAGAAGTTTGAGAAGTCAGGAATCAGTTCATCCCAACCCAGCTTCATCTCAGCCTTGTTGCCACCGATGATGTAGGCACTGCCGAAGATGATGAGGATGGCCATGGGAACGAAGACACCGATGATACCGCCCCACTTGGCCATCTTCTGGATGCCCTGGGAACCGAGCAGTGCAACAAAGAGAGCACCCCAGTAGACCAGCAGGACAACGGCGAGGATGAAGAACTTGTTGTTCGCCAGGCTCATTGCCTCGGTGTGGTTGGGGTTGATGTTGGCGAGGGCGACGGCACCGAATGTCAGAGCGGTCGGCAGGAAGACACAGACCTCAACCCAGGCGAGGAACATCGCCATGAAGCCGAAGCGCCCCTTGAATGCCTCACCAACCCAGCGGAAGACTCCGCCTCGTTCCGGCCAACCAGTCGCCAACTCGGCTGCTACCAGGGCCACGGGAACAAGGAAAAAGACCGCTGCGAAGAGGTAGTAGAAGACGGCGGACAGGCCGTACTCCGCCTCTGATGGCAGGTTGTTCAGCGAGATGATCGCCGTAACGTTCAGGAATACAAGACCCCACAACCCAATCGTTGCGTTTGACTTCTGGGTGGAGGAAGCTGGGGGCGGGGTGGATGGCTTCGTAGAAGTCGATGTCATCGGCAGCCTTTCTACTCTCATTTACGTGGTGCCCACAAAACTCTCACCTTCGGCCATGACGTAGCCGCAGCGAATGCATTTTCGGGCAGGCTGAAACACTTCAGCAGCGTGTCAGCCCGGGTCGGGGAAAATTCCAACCCGGTAAAATCTAGCATTTATCTACAAACCCCGAGGTGAGAACACTGTTACTTATCAGACGTCCGCGGTTTTGTCCGCAACATGGACTAACCGAACGGACAGGGAGGTCAAAGGCCGGTCCCTACCAGCGGTTGTGCACTTCTTCAGCCCAACCAACCAGGCCATCAAATTCGACGGGGCCCACGCCCTCGATATCAACCGTTCCGCCATAGATGCCAAAACACTGATCGGTGCGATTGGAAACGACCTTGAGGTCCGTCCTCGCCTGTTTGTTGTAGAAGGGCATAAAGGTAACATCAACCCGCGGGCCGTGGATATGCCAGGGCTTCCGCCAGTTTTCGATGTCGTAGTCCCAGGTCAGGGAACCGACTTTCGTCAGGCGTCCGTCGAAGTAGAGAGAGTTCTCCGTCATGCCGGTTCCATCGGTCCAGCGGTCCCCCATCTGGATTCCGAGGACGTGCGTCGCCCCCTCGAACTCGACGTACCCGGAAGCCGCGCCCCAGTTCCACTGGATCCTGTGCGGCCACCGTCCTCGACCATGGTCAAGAGTCGCCCAGGACTCCCCCGCTGGAACAGGGAAGCGCTGCCCGTCCGTCTCCACCCATCCCGAAGCAGGACGGGCGATGTCCTTCACTGTGTACTGGAAACGCTTCTTCGACCAGGGGACCACCACCCCGAGGCGTTCGTGGCCTGGCGGCAGCTCTGCCACCACGTCAAAGGCCGCCCCGGGGATACGGGCCCGCAGGCGCGTACCGCCTGGAATCGGTTCGATCGCCACAGCCAGGGGACCACTCTCAACCCTGAGCGCCTCGTCCTCCAGCGACTTCGGCAGCTCAATCGGGCGCAGAATATCTGAGCGGGAGACGTGCCAACTCTGCTCGGTGCGCCTATCAAATACCCACAACTCGTGCACCCCCGCATAGTCGATCGACGATGCAGTCAGTGCCAAGATGTGGGTCGGTGTAATGACGTTCCAGTACTCCCAGCGCTTGTTCCGTCCCCAGGTCCGGCGACCGTCAATCCCGGAGGTATCAAGAAGCGGTTGACGCATCCAGCCCACGGCCTCTGGATTGAGGCGGTTGTTCTTGACGAGGGCGACGGGGGCCGTGATCTCTGGTTCGACAGGAAAAGCGTTGGTAGTCATGGGGTCATTGTTCCCCAAAACGGGGATACTTAGGCGGCTTCGACATCGGACTTAGCAGCAACCTGACGGTTGACGGCCTTTCCAAGCACAACGAAGAAGACGGTGAGTCCCGCGGTGAGGATGATGTGACCAAGACCTGCGATGCCCGAGATCATCTTGTTCGATTCAACGCCGGCTACCGTCATGGAGCCGTGAACGCTGAGCATTGCCGAGGTGAGGACGACACCGACGTTGTAGAGCCAGAAGAACCAGTTGAACAGTTTCTTCTTCAAGCTTCACTTTCAAGATTGGTGCGACGGTTCGCCGGAGGTCGGTATCCAGCAAGTGTCTCTGAGCTCTTACCCCTGGGGGTAACGGCCTTCTGACAATGCTTCGACCCTATGGGACAGGAGCCCCAAAGCGGAGGCTGTGCGAACACCGTCACCTCTGCAGGGATTGACCAAAGAGTCACTTGCTCCCTAAAGTGATGCTCGTTTGCTTAGTCAAGTGATGGATTTTGAGGGGTGAGTATGCCGAAGGACCAGGTGGCACTGCAGACCTGGCTGTACCTGTCTCGCTTCGTACACCGCAGCAACTGTATTTCGAACGCCTACCTGACGCGTTTCGACCTGACTGTGGCCCAGTTTGAGGCACTCACCCACATCGAGGTCGCCCAGCCCGTGACTCAGACCGACCTCGCCGGTCGCCTGACACTGAGCGGTGGTGGGGTGTCGCGAATGCTGACCCGGCTTGAAGAAGACGGCCTGATCGCCCGTACCCAGCAGTGGAAAACCAAGTACATCTCCCTCACGGACCTCGGAATGCAGAAGCTTCGCGAGGTTTATCCGAAGCAGGTGGCGCTGCAGGTATCGATGTTCGAGGACGTCCTCAACGAGAGCGAACTACAGCAGCTGGAAACCCTGATGGCAAAGCTGCACACAAACATTCTTGACAGGTGCGCCCCTACTGAGGGAATCGCCTCCACCACTAACGAACCGTGCCTGACTACGGAGATGAGCTAATGAATCAAGAGAGCATGATGGTGCAAAACCGCATCGACCCCGGTGCGGGACTTGAGTTCGGCATGTATACCCTGGGTGATCACCTGCCGAACCCCTCGACGGGTGAACGGGTTAGCGCCCGCGAACGAATCCGTGAGTTCGTGGAGTACAGCAAGCTTGCAGAGCAGGCCGGGTTCGACTTCTTTAGCGTGGGTGAAAGCCACCAGGAGTTCTTTGCCTCCCAGGCACACGCTGTCATCCTCGGGGCAATTGCGGAGGCGACCAGCACCATCAAGATTGGTTCGTCCTCGACTATCGCCTCGACTTCCGATCCCGTGCGTATCTACGAGAACTTCGCAACCCTGGATCTGCTTTCGGATGGCCGCGCCGAGATCATCGCGGGACGCGCCTCCCGCATCGGCCTCTTCGATCTGCTCGGTTACGACGTGCGAGACTACGAGGAGCTGTTTGAGGAGAAGTTCGACCTCCTTCGGCAAATCAACCGTGAAGAAGTGGTGAACTGGCAGGGTCAGTTCCGCCCTCCCCTGCACAATGCTGAGGTACTCCCCCGCCCCGTGGACGGACAGATGCCGATCTGGCGCGCTGTTGGTGGACCCCCTGCCAGCGCAATCAAGGCTGGTATGGCTGGGGCTCCGATGGTTCTGGCGCAGCTCGGCGGACCCGTCTCTAGCTTCAAGTACACCATCGATGTTTACCGTGACTCCTTGGCGCGCAGCGGTTATGACCCCGCGGACTTCCCCGTGGCCACCGCAGGCTTCCTCTACGTGGCTGAGACCTCCCAGAAGGCGCTGCAGGAAACCTACCCTCACATCAATGAGGGCATGATCCGGACCAACGGTCGCGGCATGCCGAAGCAGATGTTCGCCCAGGGCACCCACCCCCACAACGTGCAGAACATCGGCAGCGTGCAGGAGGTTATCGATAAGATCCTCTACCAGCACGAACAGTTCGGTCACCAGCGCTTCATGGGGCAGATGGACTTCGGTGGCATCCCCTTCAAGAACGTCATGCGCAACATCGAAGTTATCGGCGAAGAAATCATCCCCGTCGTCAAAAAGTACACCCGGGCCAAGAACCAGAACGAGGTGACCCAGCCGTGAAGATCGTAGGACTATCTGGATCCAGGGTGGGGACCTCCACCAAGACCGCCATGACCCACGCCATGGACGTCCTCGCGATGAACTATCCCGAGGTCGAAACGCAACTCCTCGACCTCGCCGAACTGGACGTCCAGTTCTCAGACGGACGCAACTACCTAGAGTACGAGGGCGATACCCGCGACATCGCCACCGCCCTCATGGAGGCCGATGCAATCATCGTCGGTACCCCGATCTTCCAGGCTTCCATCCCAGGCGCCCTGAAGAATGTCTTCGACCTGCTGCCCGTCAGCGCCCTCGAAGACAAGGTGGTCGGAATCATCGTCACCGCCGGAACCGACAAGCACTTCCTGGTGGCTGAGCAGCAGCTGCGCCCCATCCTCACCTACATGAAGGCCCAGGTGGTGCAGAGTTACGTCTTTGCTGAGGGGTCCGCTATTCACCGCGGTCAGATCATCAGCGACGACGTCACCATGCGTATCGACCGCCTCCTTGAGGACACCGTGACCCTGACCAACACCTACGCGCTGATGAGGCAGGAACGAGAGGCGCAGTACGCGTTCTAAAGTCCCTTTCAAAACCGGTGGGTGTGTCTTCCTCAGAACCCATGGATTACGATCAGGAGATCCTGGGTTCATCCGAGGATCGTCGGTCCCTGGATCCCGGGCAGATCGTGGGGGGAACTGCAATGACAGGTATCACCGAGAACGGCATTGAGATCGACCGCGAGATCGCTGCACCACCGGCCCTGGTGTTTGAAGCTCTGACACGTTCGGAGATGTTTGCGCGCTGGTTTGGTGGCGGTGAGGTAGAGGTTCCATTCGACCGCCTCGACTATCACGCAGAGGTGGGCAAGAAGTGGGTTGCGACCATGGTGCTGCCCGATGGAGACACGATTGACTGGGCTGGGAAGTTCCTCGAGGTCGATCCTCCGTTTCATCTGCTGATGACGATCACGGATCAGCCGCCTGAGGACAACGCCAGCCAGCTGGCATATGACCTGACTACCACGGCCACGGGAACACACCTGCGGGTCTCGCAGGAAACCCCGGGCTTCACCGAGGAAGAGCAGTTGGCCACCATCGCCGGCACGCAAACCTTCTTGGACGTCCTCGTCGAGATCGTGGAGGGGTAGCAAGCAAAGAACCCCGGCATCTCAACGATGCCGGGGCCTGTGTCGTGGAGCCGAGGGGACTCGAACCCCTAACCCTCTGCTTGCAAAGCAGATGCGCTACCAATTGCGCCACGGCCCCTACGTTGGAATCCTTAGGTTTCCCTAGTTCATCCTGCCTCTTGCGGTCATTTCCCGTTACCGGGCTTGACGCTGTGCCAGAAGCGATCGTTGTCCATCATATCCATGACCATCGAAGTAGCAAGAACTGCGACCCCGAGAACTACAACACTAAGTGCTGCGCGTCCAAGGAACTTCATTCCTACACCTTCCGGCCCTGTTGATGGTGGGCCTAGATGGACTCGAACCATCGACCTCAGTCTTATCAGGACTGCGCTCTAACCAACTGAGCTATAGGCCCCTCAACAAAGAGAAAGATTACCTGCTGAGCAATAAATAGCCAAACCATGAGGCCCCCGAATGGCGCGATTTACATCACCGTTCAGGGGCCCTGTGGTTAGGAACAGTCTGGCTTACTCATCCATCAGAGAGACCCTGATGCCACCGACCAAAGTTGCAACCAGGTTGTAGAGCAAGGAAACCAGCGTGGCAATCGCCGTGAAGATGACGATGTTCGCTACGCCAATGATGGTGGCGTACGAAATGACGCGGGGAAGTCGGACGTACTCAAGCAGGGTGAGGAAGCGATCGGCCCCAAGGTCGATGAGGAAGTCCTCAACAGATCCAAAGACGTTCATTCCGTCGAGGACGAACCAGACCACAACCGTTGCGACAACCGAGGCGATGCCGAGGGCGATCGATAGAAGGAAAGAGACCTTCAGGACCGGCCAGGCATCAATCTTGGCAATCGTCAGTTCAACGCTGCGGGGCTCATCAACATAGTGGGAGTCGTGGTGCTCGTACACCTCATCACGGTTCTCCGTGTCGTCTTTATACCCGGCGTGAGTGGGTGCTTCGTAGCTGCCCTGCGTCTGATCACTCATTCGCGTTCTCCTCGCTGCTCACAGCGTCGGCTTCCTCAGGTGAGGTGATTACCTCAGTGGCCTCTTCGGCCTCTTCCGAGCCTACCTGAGACTCTTCCTCATCCACCTGCGACTCCGTGTTCCTCGTAATAGCAATTACTCGGTCTTCTTCGTCGGGACGAGAAAGGATGACGCCGACGGTGTTACGTCCGGTGGGGCGAACATCCGAAACATTGACGCGGATGATCTTGCCGCCCTCAGTAATCGCCAGCAGTTCCTCATCAGCCGTGGTGACGAGGGCGCCCACCAGGTCACCCCTGTCCTTACGCAGGTCAGCCACCTTGATACCGAGGCCACCACGCCCCTGCGACCGGTACTCGGAGAGCGGGGTACGCTTCGCGTAACCGCCCTCGGTAACAACCATGAGGTCGGCCCCCTCCTTGACGACCTCCATGCTGAGCAGCTCGTCGCCCTCTCGCATGCGAATGCCGCGGACGCCCGAGGTGGTACGACCCATGGGGCGCAGCGCCTCATCGGAAGCCTCAAAACGCAGTGACATGCCGTTGCGGGTCGCAAGAATGAGGTCATCCGTGGCGTTGGCGATCTGTGCCGAGACCAGCTCGTCTGAATCACCGTCTTCGTCCTCACGAAGGTTGATCGCGATGACACCGGCCTGACGCGGAGAGTTGTAGGCCGACAGCTTCGTCTTCTTCACCAGACCGTCACGGGTGGCGAGGACGAGGTAATCGGCATCCTCGTAGGTGGTGATGGCCATGACCTGGGCGATCGACTCACCGGGACGGAAGGCCAGCTGGTTGGCAACGTGCTGCCCCTTGGCGTCTCTACCGCCCTCGGGTATCTCATAGGCCTTGACCCGGTAGACCTGGCCCTTGTTCGTGAAGAACAGCAGCCAGTCGTGGGTATTGGTGACAAAGAAGTGGGCAATCGCGTCATCCGTGCGCAGGGAAGTTCCCCGCACACCCTTACCGCCGCGCTTCTGCGCCCGGTACTGGTCGAGCTTGGTGCGCTTTGCAAAGCCCTCTCGCGTGATTGTGACGACGACATCTTCCTGCGGAACGAGGGCCTCAATCGAGATCTCCGGTCCGTAGGGAACGATCTTGGTTACGCGATCATCGCCGTACTTGTCGTTGAGTTCAGCCAGTTCTTCACCGATAATCTCGCGCTGACGAACTGGGCTTTCCAGAATGCCCAACAGTTCTTCGACACGAGCAGCGATCTCGGCGTGCTCGTCCATGATCTTCTGGCGTTCCATGGCAGCCAGGCGACGCAGCTGCAAAGAGAGAATCGCGTCGGCCTGCACCTGGTCGACCTCGAGTAGCGACATCAGACCCTGGCGTGCTTCATCAACCGTGGGGCTGCGACGGATGAGGGCGATGACCTCATCCAACAGGTCCAGAGCCTTGAGGTAGGCCTCAAGGATATGGAGGCGTTCACGAGCCTTCGCCAGGCGGAACTGGGTGCGGCGCACGATGACATCGATCTGGTGCTTGACCCAGTAGTGGACGAAGCCGTCAATTGACAGCGTCCTCGGTACCCCATCAACCAGAGCCAGCATGTTGGCCGGGAAGGATTCTTGAAGTGAGGTGCGCTTGTAGAGGTTGTTGAGGACGACGTTGGGGATCGCGTCACGCTTGAGGACGATGATCAGGCGCTGGCCGTTGTGCCCCGAGGTCTCGTCACGGATATCTGAGATGCCCTGGATCTCTCCGTTACGGGTCAGCTCGGCAATCTTGATGGACAGGGTGTCGGGATTGACCTGGTAGGGCAGGGCCTTGATGACCAGGCAGGTGCGACCGTGAATCTCTTCAACGTCAACGATGGCGCGCTGGACGATGGAGCCACGGCCGGTGCGGTAGGCATCCTCGATGCCCTTGCGGCCCAGGATCGTTGCTCCTGAGGGGAAGTCCGGGCCCTTGATGAAGCCAAGCAGTGCCTCAAGCAGCTCTTCGCGGGTCGCATCTGGGTTCTCCAGGTACCACTGGATGCCAGAGACAACCTCGCGGAGGTTATGGGGTGGAATCCTGGTTGCCATACCAACCGCAATACCCTCGGAACCGTTAACAAGCAGGTTCGGGTAACGGGCCGGAAGGACCACGGGCTCCTGGTTCCGTCCGTCGTAGTTGTCTTGGAAATCAACGGTGTTTTCGTCAATATCGCGGACCAGCTCCATGGAGAGCGGTGCCATCTTGCACTCGGTGTAACGGGGAGCCGCCGGGCCCAGGTTTCCGGGGGAACCGAAGTTACCCTGTCCGGTTACCAGCGGGTAGCGCAGCGACCAGGGCTGCACCATGCGGGCTAGGGCGTCGTAAACCGAGGAGTCGCCGTGCGGGTGAAAGTGAGCCATGACGTCACCTACGACACGCATGCACTTGTAGAAGCCTGCGGTGGGACGGTAACCACCGTCGTACATGGTGTAGATGATGCGTCGGTGGACCGGCTTGAGGCCGTCCCTCACGTCTGGCAGAGCTCGACCAACGATGACCGACATGGCGTAGTCCAGGTAGGAACGCTGCATTTCGGACTCAAGTTCAACCGCGTCAATATGACCGGTATCGCCGTTCTCGTCCTCTTCATCACCCTGTTGGTTTTCCTCGCCAGGGGTGATGACGGTACCTGCAACTTCTGCCTGTTCGAGGGCGTCCTCGGTGGCGTCAGCTACGGCCTCAGCAATCTCTTCTGGTTCGAAGTTGTCGTCATTCACGTTCACATCACCGTTGTCGCGAGTCTCGTTGTCATCGGGAAAATTCTTCTCAGTCACTGTTGTGTTCCTCTTTTCCCGTTAAACGTCAATGAAGCGGACGTCGGCGGCGTTGCGCTGGATGAAGTTACGTCGGGACTCCACGTCATCACCCATCAGGACCGTAAAGATCTCGTCAGCCGCGGCGGCCTCGCCAACTTCAACCCGCTTGAGCAGGCGTCCGTCCGGATCCATGGTGGTCTCCCACAGCTCCGAGTAGTCCATCTCGCCAAGGCCCTTGTAGCGCTGCAGACCGCCCTGCTTGGGCAGGCGCCAACCCTTTTCGAGGCCGATTTCAAGCATGCGGTCACGTTCGGCATCCGAGTAGACATACTGGTGCGCGGCGTTCGTCCACTTGAGGCGGTAGAGCGGAGGGGTGGCCAAGTAGAGGTGTCCGGCCTCAACCAGTGGCTTCATGTAGCGGAAGAAGAACGTCATCAAAAGGGTGGCAATGTGCTGACCGTCAACGTCGGCATCCGCCATCATGATGATCTTCCAGTAGCGCAGTTTCTCAGCATCAAACTCTTCACCGATGCCGGTGCCGAGGGCGCCAATCAGAGCCTGGATGGTATCTGAACTGAGGGCCCGGTCAAAGGATGCCTTCTCGACGTTGAGGATCTTGCCTCGCAGCGGAAGGATGGCCTGCCGGTTCGGATCCCGCCCCATGACGGCTGATCCACCTGCGGAGTCGCCCTCCACGATGAACAGTTCGGAGATCAGGGGATCGCGCGATGAGCAGTCATGCAGCTTCGACGGAAGTGAAACGGCGTCGAGGACGGACTTGCGACGGGTGGCCTCACGGGCCTTCCTCGCGGCAATCCGAGCCTGCTGAGCCGACTGCGCCTTGGAGATGATGATCTTGGCTTCGCCCGGGTGCGCGTCGAACCAGTCCCCCATCAGGGCGTAGGTCTGCTGCTGGACAAATGTCCTGGCCTCGGTGTTTCCAAGCTTGGTCTTGGTCTGCCCCTCAAACTGGGGTTCCGTGAGCTTGACGGAAAGAACCGCCGTCAAACCCTCACGAACGTCGTCACCCGAAAGGTTCTCATCCTTATCCTTGAGAATCCCCTTATCCCGGCCGTACTTGTTGACGATGGTCGTCAGCGCCGCGCGGAAGCCCTCTTCGTGAGCACCCCCCTCAGAGGTGTTGATGGTGTTCGCGTAGGTGTAGAGCGTCTCCTGGTAAGAGGAAGTCCAGCGCATCGCAAGTTCCAGGGACATGGTGCCCGCATCATTCTCAGCATCAAGATCGATGATGTCGGTGTGCAGAGGTGTGAACCTCTTGGTGGTATCGAGGTACTCAACGTAGTCCGGCAATCCGCGCTGGTAGCAGTAGGAAACCCTGCGGAACTTATCCTCAGAGGAGGGGTCAACGGACTCTGGGATATCGCCGGAGATTGTCTCTCCCGTAATCTCATCCCCCGGAACGGCCTCAGCTACCCTCTGGTCCACCAGTGTGATTCGCAGTCCCTTGTTGAGGAAGGCCATCTGCTGGAAGCGACCACGAAGTGTCTCAAAGTTAAACTCAACAGTTTCGAAAATCTCAGGGTCGGGCCAGAAGGTCTGGGTGGTACCGGTTTCGTCGGTGTCACCGACCTCTTCGAGTTGCTGAACCGTCTTGCCGCCGTTGGCGAAGCCGATGGCCCAGCGCTTGCCTTCACGACGAACCTCCGTGTTGACGCGACGCGACAGGGCGTTGACGACTGAGATACCCACACCGTGCAGACCGCCGGAAACCGCGTAGCCACCGCCGCCGAACTTACCGCCGGCGTGCAGGATCGTCATGACGACCTCAACGGTCGGAAGCCCCTCGGTGGGGTGCAGTCCGACGGGGATGCCACGGCCGTTATCGCTTACCCGGACTCCACCGTCCTCGAGAATGGTGATCTCAATGTGATCACAGTATCCCGCCAGGGCCTCATCAACAGAGTTATCCACAACCTCGTAAACCAGGTGGTGCAAACCGCGTTCACCCGTCGAGCCGATGTACATGCCGGGTCGTTTACGAACCGCCTCGAGACCTTCAAGAACGGTGATGTTGGCTTCGCCGTACTCATTCCCATTGGGTTGAGGACGAACACTGTTTTCGTTCTGGTCCACTTCATCTTTCGCGGAGTCGCTCACGTACTACTCCCCTACCTGCGTCTTTACCGACGCCTAGTTCCGGCCGGAGCCGGGTATGATCTTCGTGTTGGAGCATTGGAGGCCCCGCCTTCGAAGAACTGGTGTTCCGTTTTTGCTGATTTGATTTCGGCCGAAGCCAATCATTCAGTCCGTGGGTAGCAGTGCTCCCACAATCCTTACTAATCTTACCAAGAACGCGGTTCTACCGGTTCAACCCCTTGTCGTGGTATCCCCCACGCGGAGCAGGGTTAAACGGCGCTACAGCGCAAAAACAGCGTCATTTTGCACTACCTGGTGAAATTTAGCCGTTCAAATGGAGCCTGCGGGTGCCTAGGTTATCCATAGGTGTCTCGGGGGCCCCGACCCCCGCGGTAGGTTCGCTTTCCCCTGGTCCATGATGGCGCCTGAGGTCCTCGGACGATGACCTTATCCACAACCCCCGCGCCGACTCGCTCATCGATGCGCCTGTGAATATGAGGCAACAGCAGTTGCAGTTGCTGGGCCCACGCTGTGGAATCGGCCCGTGCAATCAGTGTTCCGCCCTCAAAACTCTCAATGGGACAGTGAGCCGCCACCTGCGGTCCAACGATCTCCTCCCAGTCGGCGGTGACGGAGGCTACCGAGAGGGTGGAAGTCCACCCACGTTTCTTGGACTCCATGCCTAGGACGTCACCCAGAAGCTGAGGATCCCAACGTGATCTTCCAGGGCCGGTCTTCGAACGATACGTCCCGGGGGGCGGCGTCCATTTTTTCTTGGCACTTGAGGTCCCGGGAAACTCCTCCTCGGTGACGTCCTCATTGCCCGGTCCCTGAGTCTGATTCGATTTGGGGTTCGGTGTCTTGCCGAAATCGGCGACTCCACCCGCTGACTTTTGGACCGAGGGCGACGTGAAGTTGCCCTTTTCAAAGACTTGAGCGCGTTGCTTTCTATAGAAACTCTTGGCGGTCTCAGCGCGCCGTAGCTCGTCATCCTGATCACTCACGCCCCTCTACCCCCTCTTCGCCTACCTCTGTGTCCCCGGCGCTTTCAGTGATGACCTCAGTCTGACTGAAACCCTCTTCATCGCGGAAGACTCGAATCTTGTGAGCGCTAAGGTTATCCGGAATATCGCCCTCAACGGCCACGGTGACAATGACCTGTTCGACCTTCGCCATCTGTTCGAGCAGGCCGCGTCGGCGGCTGGTATCCAGCTCTGCAAAGACATCATCCAGAATCAACACCGGGTAGTCATCGTCAAGTCGCAAGAGCTGCAGTTCTGCCAGGCGGAGCATCAGTGCGGACGACCAGAGTTCACCGTGGCTGGCATAGCCCTTGACCGGAAGACCATCAAGAATCACTAAAAGATCATCACGATGGGCCCCCTCGAGATTCACTCCCCGGCGCAGTTCCTTGTCACGAATCTGCCGAAGTGCAAACACGTAATCCTCGGTGAGGGCAGCAATCTGAGCTTCAGCATCGCCCTCGATACGCCCCCCGACTACCTCAATCCCAGCGGAGAGGGGATTTTCTGTTCCACCAGAAGAATTCTGGTCCTCCTCTTCCCCCGTCGTGCTGCCGACCCCACTGCCCCGACCCGCCAGGTGCGAGCGGTAGGAGATCCTGGCATGCCGGTCCCCCGTGGTGATCTCGTTGTAGGCCTCGGTCACCAGGGGTTGCAGTGCGGCAACTACCGCTTGGCGGTGAACAACGATGGTTGCAGACAGCTCTGCAAGCTGTCTGTCCCACACCTCAAGAATGGACTCATCCTCGGGTGACAGGCCCCTTCCCGAACGTCCCAACTGCTTAAGGGTGGCTCCGCGCTGACGCAGAACCCGATCGAAATCCTGGCGGACTCCAAGAAAATGGGGGCGCAGCTTCGTGACGATCTCGTCGAGGAAGCGCCTCCGAGTTGAAGGGTCCCCCCTGAGAAGTTCGAGGTCCTCCGGCGCGAAAACTACGGTTCGCAGTCGTCCCAGGAGCTCCCGAGGAGCAACATTCGACTTATTGAGCCGTCCTCGATTGGCCCTTCCCCGTGCAATCTCAAGTTCAAGAAGGCTGGATCGCCCGGCCTCTTGAACCCGGGCTCGAACCACGGCCCCACCCGGCTGTTCTTCGCCCTCTTTCGCTACGCGAACCAGAGCTGAAGAGGACGAAACCCTGTGTGAAGAGAAGGTTGACAGGTATGCCAGGGCTTCAACCAGGTTGGTTTTACCACGGCCGTTCTGCCCGACCAGGACCACAACTGAGGCTGGAAGCTCAACGACCTGTTCCCGGTAGGAACGGTAGTCGTTGAGCGCCAGGTGGGAAACATACACCTCGGTTGGTTTCGGTCAGCCTATGCCCCGAAACGAACGGGCATCAGCAAGTACTTGAACATTGCGTCGGCTTCACCGTTTTCTTCAGCCTGCCCCATGACTACGGCAGCCTTGTTGGCATCGGTGAAACCGAAGCGAACGAACTCGGTGTCCAGAGCAGACAGGCCGTCCTGCAGGTAGCCGGGGTTAAATGCCGTTCGAAGTGGTTCTGCAGAGGTGGAAAGAACAACCGATTCCTGTGCTTGAGCAGCTTCCTTCTGTCCGGCATCCAGGGTGAGGAAACCGTCCTCGAACACTAGGCGAACCGGAGTTTTACGTTCCACAACCAGCCCCACGCGCTTCACGGCTTCAAGAAGTTCAACCCGGTTGCAGACATACTCCAGGGGAGTTACCTCTGGGAAAAGTTTGCGAACGGGTGGGTAGTCACCATCCATCAGCGAAGACGTGGCCTGACGGTCCCCCGTAGAGAATCCAATGATTGAGGCGCGATCTGTTGCAGATGCCTGCGAAATCGAGATGTCAATGGTTCCGCCCCCACCGAGGTTGCGTGCCACGTCCTGGAGCACTCGGGCTTTGACCAGCATCTGCGAGTTGAAGCTAGACGAGACGGGTGACCAGCGCAGTTCTCGCTGGGCTAGCCGGTAGCGGTCGGTAGCGAGGAGGGTAATCCGGTCCCCATCAATTTCAACTCTCACACCGGTGAGCAGAGGAAGGGTGTCATCGCGTGAAGTAGCAATTGCCACCTGCGTGATTGCCTGAGACAGGGCATGAGCATCGGCAGTGCCGGCCAGTTCCGGGAGAACGGGAAGTTCCGGGTAGTCCTCAAGAGCCATGGTTCCGAGGCCAAACTTGGCCCGCCCGCACTCTACGTCAACCTGTGGTCCATTCAGGGTGATGACGACATCCTGGTTGGGCAGTGCCTTGGCAATCTCAGAGATGAGTCGACCTGAGACAAGAGCTTCACCCGGCTCGATCACCTGCGCTTCAACCCGGGAGCGAGCGGAGACTTCGTAGTCAAATGATGAGAACTCAACCTCGCCCTCACCTGCTGACAGCCTCACGGCAGAGAGAATCGGGATGGTTGGACGTTGCTGCACAGCACGCGATGTCCACGAAACTGCATCCGAGAAGGCATCACGGGAGAGCTTGAACTTCACTATTCCTCCATTGAACTGCACGAAAGTCTGGCGCGGGTCCTTAACTGTACCCGTAAGAGAGACGACATTCGCCGGTCTTGTAACTACAGGTTCTTGTCCAAAGTACCCGCTTTTTCAGACCCGGAGAAGCGTCCCCCCAAATGACAGGAAAATCTCTACTGCGGGCCCACAGAGATCTTGTACTTATAGCTTTAGTAGTAGTGGTAGCAGCTGTTGAAACTGTGGACATCCCTACTTTTCGCACTCTGTGCAACGAAATCAGCTGGGGATCAATTGTTCACAGGTTCGTGGACAGTGAGGGGCTGATGTGGACTCTCCTAGCGACCAAGCTATGACTGTGCCCAATTTTCTTGTAGTTATCCACGAGGAATTACAGGAATTGGGGAGAAACCGGAGTATTCAATTCACAGCCGGGAGATTCGGCTGGCCGTTGCTGGGAACTACAAGCGTGTTAGCTGTGAATTGAAGACTGGGAGAGAGAGCCCCTGACTAGCGCCTTCGAGGCTCATCACTGCCCCGTGCCTGCTTCTTGACCCGGTTGGTGATTTCACTCACATGGTTATAGGTTTCTCGTCGCTCAGCCATCAGTCCGGTGATCTTTTTGTTGGCGTGCATGACTGTTGTGTGATCGCGTCCGCCGAAAGCCTCGCCGATCTTGGGAAGTGAGAGATCGGTGAGCTCCCGGCACAGATACATGGCGATCTGTCGAGCTTCGACCATTGGACGGGAGCGGTCGGAACTGCACAGCTGCTCGATCGTGACGTCGAAGTAGGAAGCGGTTTGGCCCATGATCAGGGCTGCCGTGATGTCAATATCCTCGGGGTCATTGAGAAGATCCTTCAGAACCATCTGCGCCAACTGAAGGTCAATCTCCTGGTTGGTCAGATTAGCGAAGGCAGTTACCCGCAGTAGGGAGCCCTCAAGTTCGCGTATGTTGGCCGAAATCCTCGAGGCAATATACTCCAGTACCTCAGGGTGGACGCTGATTCTCTCGGCTGCGGCCTTCATCTGCAGGATGGCGATTCGTGTTTCAAGGTCCGGGGGCTGCACATCGGTTGTAAGGCCCGAGGCAAAACGACTTCTTAGACGTTCTTCAAAGCCTCCGAGGGCTTTCGGAGGGAGGTCCGAGGTTATGACGATCTGCTTGCCAGCATCGTTGAGGGCGTTGAAGGTATGGAAAAACTCTTCAACAGTCTCTTTCTTGCCCTGGATGAACTGGATGTCATCGATCAGAAGAATGTCGCTCTGTCGGTAGCGTTTCTTAAATGCATCTCGCCCTCCCTCACCAATTGCACTGATGAAGTCGTTCAGGAACTCTTCGGAGTTCACATAGGTGACCTTCAGGTGGGGATAGAGAGACAGAGCGTAGTGGCCGATGGCATGGAGAAGGTGGGTTTTTCCGAGCCCCGAGTCACCGTAGATAAAAAGGGGGTTGTAAGCGCGCCCGGGAGCTTCGGCAACCGCCAGGGCAGCTGCATGAGCAAATCTGTTGGAACTGCCGATCACGAAGGTATCGAACAGATACTTGGGATTGAGGGCGATTCTCTGGGTCGGCATGTTGAGCAGGTGGCGTCGAGAGCTGTCCGAGACGGGATCTCCGGGCTGGTAGGCGGCTTGATCGACCTTCTCAAACTCTGAAACCGACCAGGAATCGTGTCCTGGAACAGGATTTGAGGCATTTTCCGGCGTGACTGCGGGATCCGGTTCGGGATCCGGTTCCAGAGACTCATCCACGGTGACGGCGATGCGCACCGTTTTGCCCAGAGTCTCAGCAAGAGCATCGGTGAGCCGTGTCGACATCCGGTTCTCGATGTAGGACTTAGTGAAGTCGTTGGGCACAGCAAGGAGGATCGTCCCCTCAATGTCGCCAAGTGGCTTCACCATCTGTAAGAACGCAGCGTGAGCAGGTCCTAGCTCATCTGGGTTGACCTGGGCGACGACCCGCTCCCAGGCAGCTGTGAGCGAAGAACCCTCCATAAACAGCGCCTTTCCTTGAATTCTCCAAAAAATGCCAGTGACATTGCACACCGGAGAGCGATGGAATGTTCTCCCCAGCCTAGCCACCGATCTAGTTTTACACGATTGTGGAGAAAATTGTGGATAAGTTTGGAGGGTCTTACATCCTTGTGATTTAGCGGGTCTCGGGCCATCTCAAGCCTAATTCTCTGTAATTCGAGGGACCTGTTCCACACGGGGCTGGGGATAAATACACCGATGTATCCACGGGGATTTCCACACCTGTGGACTGTTGTAAGTACAACGGCGCTCACGGCGGGGTTTATTGACCAGGGCAAGGGGTTCGTCGTAATCTGTTTTGGCATAAATGTGCCGTTTTGCGTTTGCTGAGCGGTGCTTGACCTGGCAGCGCAGTGCTGTCCTTCCTAGGAGTAATGAAGATGACGAAGCGTACTTTCCAGCCGAACAACCGTCGTCGGCACAAGGTGCACGGCTTCCGCCTGCGCATGCGTACGCGAGCTGGCCGATCCATTTTGTCGGCACGCCGCCGCAAGGGTCGCGCAAAGATCTCTGTCTGATCCTTGGGTCACCGCTTGTAGGTGATGAGGTGCTTCGCGCGGAGAACCGACTGACCAGACAGGAAGGATTTGCCACCACCCTTAGAAAGGGAAGTAAATCCGGCAATAATGTCCTGGTTGTATCCGTTCTGCCAGTTAGTGATGATCGCCCGACCAGGGCCGGAATCATCGTTGGTAAGCGGCAGGTTCCCCGCTCGAGCGCACGTAATCGAATCAAGCGGCGTCTTCGGCCTCTGGTGCAATCACGACTAAGTCCACTTCCACGTGGATCAACTGTGGTGGTGCGTGCCCTGGGCGGTGCAGACAATGTGTCCAGCGAGGAGCTAGGCCGAAATCTCGACCGGCTTCTCGCTCTGGCACTTAAGAAGAGTCGGCGCCCGAGGGCCGTTGAGGCACCGGTGAACCATGAGTAACCCACTGGTTGCCGTGTTGTTGGCACCAATCAGGCTCTATCAACGTTTCATCTCTCCGCACATTGCTCCGCGTTGCCGTTACTACCCCAGCTGTTCACAGTATGCAGTGGAAGCACTGCATACCCACGGTGCCATCAAAGGCTTCCTTTTGGCCACCGCCAGAATCATGCGCTGTAACCCCTGGAGCCGCGGCGGTGTCAACCACATACCTCCTAAAGGATCGTGGCGAGGACCAGAGTGGATCCCCCCGGATGACTGGGCAGGCCACGACATCGAAGAGGGCTAGCCGGCTTCTTCACACCTGATAACTAGAACATTCGACTGCATGATGTAAGGAGTCCCAAGTGGATTCAATCCTTCACCCGATTATTGTGGCGTTCGCCTGGATCTGGGTTTCCATCTATCGAGCGCTCACGTTCATCGGTATTCCCGAAGGACCTGGTATCGGGTGGGTTCTCTCGATCGTTATCCTGACCGTCCTGGTTCGGTTCGCGATACTCCCCCTGTACATCAAGCAGACGAAGTCCATGCGCTCGATGCAGGTGCTTCAGCCCGAAATGCAGAAAATCACTGCAAAGTACAAGGGTAAGAAGGACTCGGTCTCTCGCCAGCGCCAAAGCGAAGAGACCATGGCGCTGTACAAGAAGCACGGCGCTTCTCCCTACGCCTCCTGTCTGCCCCTTCTGGTTCAGATGCCGATTCTGTTTGCGCTCTACCGCGTTTTCTACTCGGTCAGTCAGATCATGGACGGCACCTACGGATATGACGCCCTCGGCCCACTGAATGCTGCCCTGGCTTCAGATGTCGTTGACTCAACTGTTTTTGGTGTGGGACTTTCCCAGACACTTTCGACGACTCCGGGCATTGGCCACAAGGCCGTCTTCATCGTTCTCATTGCCTTCCTTGTGGGCATGCAGTTCCTCACCATGCGTCTTTCGATGAAGAAGAACATGGCGCCGAACCCCGACCCCAACAACCCCATGGTTCGCAGCCAGAAGACGATGATGTACATCATGCCGCTGATGTTCGTCTTCACCGGTTTCATCTTCCAGATGGGTCTGCTTGTCTACATGGTGACGACAACAACCTTTGGTTTCTTCCAGCAGGTCTGGGTTAACCGCACCATGCCAAACCCCGGTTCACCTGCGTTCGAAGACCTTCTGTCTCACCGTGAAGCACACTTTCAGAAGTGGGCTGCCCCGACTTTCGAATCGTATGAGAAGCAGTACGCAGCCCTTGATGGCGACGAAGAGGCCATTGCGTCCCTTCAGTCAGAAACTCTTGCTTCAGTCGAAAAGCACGCTGGGCGCCAGCATATTTACCGTAAGTTCCCGGATGACTGGACGATCTCTGAGAAGCTCGGGGTCTACCGAACTCTCGCCCTAGAACCATGGAAGTCCATCCCAGATGAGATCTGGATGAAGCAGTTGGTTATTGCCAAGGCTTCAAAGGAGCAGGTTGAGGCCGCTCGTAAGAACCGTCCCAAGAAGCTGTCGCGCGAACAGCGGATGCGTATCGCTGAACGCGAGCGAGTGGAGCGAGAGGCTGCGGAGAAGCGTGCCCAGCGAAACGCCAAGAAGTCTGCGTCCTCGTCGAGCAAGGGTGGTCTGACCCCCGAAGAAATCGAACGGCGTCGCCAACAGCGTCGCAAGGAAAGCCGCAACCAAGGCAAGAAGTCCTAGCCCCACACGGCTAGGCAAACCTACTTCAACAAGCAGTTCTAATGGAGGAACGATATGGCAAACAGTGCTGAGCGTCTGAAGCACCTGGAAGAAGAGGGTGAGGTAGCGGCAGACTACCTCGAAGAAATTCTCGACATCATGGACCTTGATGGCGATATCGAGATTGATGTCGAGAATGACCGTCCCTCGGTGTCTATCATCAGCGAGGATCCCAACTCGAAACTGAACCGGCTGGTTGGCGAGGACGGTGAGGTGCTTGAGGCTCTTCAAGAACTCACCCGTCTGGCAGTGCAGAGTTCCATGGGTGAGCGTTCTCGGTTGATGCTGGATGTTGCAGGCTATCGTGCTCGCCGCCGTGCAGAACTTCAGAGCATCGCAACGAAAGCTGTCGCCGAAGTCGAAGAAACTGGAGAACCTGTTCAGCTGGAGCCAATGAACCCGTTTGAGCGTAAAGTTTGCCACGACGTAGTAGCAGCTGCAGGATTGGCATCAGAGTCCGCCGGCAGCGAACCTGAACGAAGTGTGGTGATTTTTATGCCCGATCATCGGGATGCTGCTGAAGAGGTTCCCTCTCAGCACGAACTTGTAGAGGAAGGTTCTGAGGTTGACCACGAGACCGCGGAAGCCCTGGCTGAAAGCGGGAGCGTCGTGGGAGGATCGGGTCTTGAGGGTGACCTCGCTGCAGCAGAGATGGCTGTTGAAGACTAATGGAGTCCCCAAATGACCTCACTCTGAGCCTTTTTGGTACAGGAGCTTCTGCGGTTGAAGCCTTTGCGAACCTCCTGGCTGAAGAGGGGGAGAAGCGGGGTCTAATCGGCCCCAAGGAAGCCGAACGGATCTGGTCGCGACACATCGTCAACTCGGCCGCTCTGCTTCCCTTCCTTCCCTCAAGGGGGTCATTGATTGATGTTGGGTCGGGTGCCGGACTGCCGGGACTGGTTGTCGCGGCCGCCCGCCCTGATCTTGACGTCATCTTGGTCGAACCCATGGAGCGTCGCTGTGAGTGGCTTTTTGAAGCCTCTGAAACCATTGGCTTGGACAACGTGCAGATCGTACGTGACCGTGCCGAAAACATCGGTCGTAAGCTGCGCGCGGATGTTGTTACCGCAAGGGCCGTTGCTGCTTTGCCCAAGCTTCTTCGATTGACCTCCAAGATGGTCGCCCCGGGTGGTCGTCTGTTGGCCCTGAAGGGCCGGCGTGCCGGGGAAGAAATTATTGAGGCGAAGGACGAGTTGAAGCGGCGTCACCTAACTGCCGAGCTTCATGAGGTCGTCTCTGTCATGGATGGTGAGATCACCTACGTGGTTGAGTGTCGACGTACTGTTTAAACATGCTCTGACCTGCATGTTTGTCCTCGATTGATTCTGAGAGCAGGCAAGGTTCGACCGGACTGTAGGTAGGGTCCAAAAGTCACTCGACGAGTTGTCTTCGAGGTGTCGGAAGGGCGAACTATGCTGGCGGCAATGAAAGGTGAACTTGTGAAGCAGTTTGTTGGTGGGGACTCACCTATCGCAGATCGTCTGGCCCGGAACTACTCGGACTTTGAGAAACTTACCAATGTCGTGCTGCCCAAGCCCTCTGGAACTCCGATCCTGGTTGTCGCCAATCAGAAAGGTGGGGTTGGCAAAACCACTACTGCGGTGAACCTCGCGGCGGCGTTAGCAAAGGGTGGCCTCAAGGTTCTCCTGGTTGATTCTGACCCCCAGGGTAACGCTTCAACTGCATTGGGTATTCCCCACGCAGTGGGGACCCCGTCCACATACGAGGTGCTTCTAGGAGAGGTCGAGATCAAAGATGCACTCGTACCCTGTGAACAGGTTGACGGCATCCTGGTCTGTCCCGCCACCATTGACCTTGCTGGGGCAGAGGTTGAACTGGTTGACGAACCCGATCGGCCGTTCCTTCTTCGCTATGCACTAGAGGACTTTTTTGAAGATGAGACGGCTCGGGACATCAAGCCCGACCTCATCCTCATCGACTGTCCCCCATCGCTTGGTTTGCTTACACTCAATGCATTTGTGGCTGCTACCGGGATGATTGTCCCAGTTCAAGCCGAGTACTATGCACTAGAGGGGCTCTCGTTGCTTCTGAACACCATTGGTAGAATACGCACGGACCTCAACCCAAAGCTCAACGCACCATTCATTCTCATGACAATGGTGGATGGCCGAACCAGGCTTAGTACGGAAGTTACCAGCGAAGTCCGTAGTCATTTCCCGAACCGGGTATTTGAGACCGAAATTCCTCGATCCGTGCGGATTTCGGAGGCGCCTTCGTATAACGAAACAGTCATCACCTATGACGAACGTGGTACCGGTGCAGTTGCCTACCGTAAAGTGGCCATAGAGCTTGCAGACGCACTGAAATAGAGGGGTTAGCTAAATGTCCGAAGAACTTAGGGATCCGGTTCAGCGGGCGAGGACCCGCCGACCGGCTAGGGGGCGCAGCGGTCTTGGTCAGGGTCTGGGCGCGCTGATTCCAGATACAGAACCTTCTGAACCAACTGACTCCAAACCGCTAGACGTTCTTTTCCCCGATCTCACCGGTTCGACGGGTAAGGCAGCCGTAAAGCGTGGTGGTTCAGCTCGGGACCTGCTTTCTCCCCGGGGCAAAATGGGGTCAAGCCCCAGCGCCAAGGGCCGCAAGGGTTCCGGTGGGAGCAGTAGAGTTGTGGGGCGTGGTGGTCAAAATGTTTCACGTGAAACACTAGACGCTAGCGCCGAAGCGGCTGGGTTCGAAGTTGAAGACTTAAACCCGAGGAACAGCGTCGATGTTTCACGTGAAACATCGACAACTGTGGAACCGACACCTCTGCCACAAGATTCCGATTTGGTGGTGGTTCCAGGAACGACTTTCGGGCACATCGATCCAGGATGGATCATTCCCAACCTCAAACAGCCACGTCAGGTATTTGATGAGAACGAAATTCTGGAACTCTCTCAGTCGATTCTTGAAGTCGGTATCCTGCAGCCCATCGTGGTTCGGCGTATTACAGAAGAGAGCCTCCGGGAACCAGGCCAAGCTGAGCGTCTAGAGCAAGCGTTAAAAGAGCAGCCCGAGGCGCGTTATGAGCTAATTATGGGTGAAAGACGGTGGCGTGCTGCTCAGAAAGCTGAGCTGGATTCCGTTCCCGTGATAGTTCGTTCGACGGGTGAAGACGAACTGCTTCGTGAAGCGCTGATAGAAAACATTCACCGAGTTCAGCTGAATGTTTTGGAAGAAGCCGCAGCATACTCGCAGCTCATGGATGATTTCGGATATACCCAAGAGCAGCTTGCGTCCAAGGTCTCCAAGTCCAGACCACAGGTTGCTAACACCCTTCGCCTTCTCAGACTGCCTGGTTCGGTACAGCGAATGGTTGCCGCCGGAGTATTAAGCGCTGGTCATGCGCGGGCCATTCTTGGGCTTGCCTCACAAGCCGAGATGGTCCAACTTGCTGAGAAGATTGTCCGCGAGGGACTCTCTGTCCGTGCTACTGAAGAACTAGTGAAGTTTGGTAGACCTGAGGCTGCAACGCGCGTAAAGAGAACTGCTCCGGTTCCCAGCATTGAGGCGCAAAGAGTTGCCGATGCCGCTGCATTCCGTCTAGAAACTTCTGTCAAGGTGATAACAGGGGCCAAGAAGGGTCGATTGGTTATTGAGTTTGCTGATCAGGCAGATCTGGACCGGATCGCGGTCGAACTTGGACTCTTGACCACGGATCAGTGACTCGAGAGCCCTTTCCGCGACATCCTGTGACAAAAGTGCCGACCCCTTCAAACTTGAAAGGGTCGGCACTTTGTCTCAGATTGCCTTTGGGGCAACTCTTAAGGAGTCTGGGGAAGACCTAGTTCACTTCGAATCACTTTGGCTAGGCGGCGGACCCCCTCGCGAATGGTGTCCTCATCCGGGTAGCAGAAGGAAAGGCGCAGCTGTTCACGGCCACGATCATCCGCAAAGAATGCAGTTCCAGGCACGTAGGCAACCTGCCCTTCGACTGCGCGGGGAAGCATAGCCTTTGAGTCAACTCCTTCAGGAAGGGTCACCCAGGTGTAGAAACCACCATCCGGTGTGGTCCACTCACATCCCTCTGGCATCTCAGCTTCCAAAGCATCCCGCATCGCTTCCCAACGACCGCGATACATCCCGGCAAACTCCCGTACCTGGGCATACCAGTCAAAGTCTTCCAGGTACTTACTTATCGACATCTGGCCCATCATCGATGGACTCAACATGGCAGACTCAGCGGCCAGAACCATCTTTTCGTAAAGTCCAGAGGGCATCAGTGCCCAGCCAATACGGTAACCGGGTGCGAAGATTTTTGAGAAGCTGCCGAGGTAAACGACGCCCTCGGGCCAATAGGTCTGCAGGGCCGAAGCCGGTTCCCTGTCGAATCCAAGAAGACCGTAGGGGTTATCTTCAACGATCAAAATACCTTCTGACCTGCAGATATCGATAATTTCAGGACGACGGGCGTCAGCTAGTGAGATACCCCCGGGGTTGTGATAGTTAGGGATGGTGTAAAGAAACTTGATGTTCTTACCGGCTGCTCGCTGCTCTCGAACTGCTTCACGAAGTGCATCTGGGCGCAGCCCTTCCCTATCCATTTCGATGTGCACGACTTCGGCACGACGTGAGTGGAACACCCCTAATGCGCCGACGTAAGAAGGCGACTCAGCAAGAATGACATCGCCCGGGTCAACCAGAATCTCAGCAACCAGCTGTAGAGCTTGCTGCGAACCAGTGGTGATCTGGATGAGGGAAGGATCCCCCTGGATCCCTTCTTTACTCATCACTTCAAGGATTTGCGCACGCAACGGGTCCCAACCGTGCCCGTTACCGTACTGAAGTGCGCGCATCCCGTCGGTCTCAATGAGTTTTCCGGTCATTTCACCGATTGTCGTGAGGGGAAGGTCACGCAGGTTGGGCATACCTCCCGCCAGCGAAACAATCTCTGGTTGTGACACGACCGAGAAGAGGGCCCTAATCTCAGACTCCTGCAAGTTCTGACCATCTTTTGAAAGCAACGCTGACCAGTCGGTGGTGAGGGCTTCTTTTGATTGGTCATTGGAGTCGGTCATTAGTTCCCCGCTAATCGGATCGTTTCACGCTTAAGGCAATCGTTACTCTAAACCCTCTAGGTAACGCTGTGCATCAAGTGCCGCGCGGCATCCTGTGCCCGCAGCCGTGATGGCCTGACGGTATGTATCATCAACAACGTCACCCGCTGCAAAGATACCGGGGCGTGACGTCAGTGTTCCGGGTTCATCCACGACTATGTAACCACCAGGGGTGAGGTCGAGCTGGCCCTTGAATAGGTCAGAGCGTGGATCATGTCCGATGGCGACGAACACTCCTTGAACTGGTAGTTCAGAGACCTCACCAGTCTTCGTGTTCTTCAGAGCGAGCCCTTCAACGCCGTCTTTACCAAGAACCTCGGTAACCACGGAGTCCCAGGCGAACTCAATCTTGTCATTGGCCATAGCGCGGTCTGCCATTACCTTGGAGGCACGAAGCTCATCCCGGCGGTGAACGATCGTGACTTTTGCGGCGAATCGGGTGAGGAACAGCGCCTCTTCCATGGCGGAGTCACCGCCACCAACCACGGCAAGTTCCTTACCTTTAAAGAAAAAGCCATCGCAGGTAGCACAGTAGGAAACCCCGCGCCCACTAAGCAGGTCTTCCCCGGGAACATTCATGTGACGGTAGGCCGAACCCGTGGAGATGATGACGGACTTAGCCTCGACGACGCGGTCGTAAAGGGTGATCTTGAAGGTTTCCCCGGAGAAGTCAACGGCACTGGCATCATCAAACTCGACGCGGGCTCCAAACTTCTCTGCCTGGGCCTGCATCTTGGCCATCAGATCCGGGCCCTGCACCCCCTCGGGGAAGCCCGGAAAGTTCTCTACATCCGTAGTGGTCATCAGGGCGCCACCCGCGTCGATTGCCCCGGCAACAACAAGTGGGTTCAACCCGGCGCGCGCAGCATAGATTGCCGCGGTGTACCCGGCTGGCCCCGAACCCAAAACGACGAGATCTTCAACTGTCTTAGACATACCTTTTACCTAATCTTCTAACCAACCGCGATACGCGAGATCTTCGCCCGGTTCATACCTTCATCATCAACTGGAAGCGAGTTGAACTTGATACCAAGTGCTGAAACTTCCGTTGGCTGGGCAAGTTTAATTACAGTGTTACCATTGGCTGTTCCCGTTGCTAGGACCTCACCGTCACGTGGGTTTCCAGCGCTGGCATTAAGCACGATAATCTCTCCGCCCGCCCCGTTCACATCAAGGCTCACCTCAGAGACCACTGCGGGCTCTGCAAAGCTGAGTAGGATCGCTATCTCGCTGCCCGGTTGGAACGCATTCTCTGTGAAGTACCGTGAGCGCCATACCGAACCGGGATCAGCATCAAGAATCGCGGCCGAGAGTTCAGGGTGGTCCCCATCATCGTCATTCCACGAGAAGATTGTGGCACTGGTGATGACAGGTACCGCCGCGGGAGGAGCCGTTTCCTCTGGCTTCTCTTCAGATTGCTCCGCGCCCTCTTCACCGGACTGGCTGCTTTGAGAGGCACCCGTCCCTCCGGTTTCACCAACACCCTCTAGCAGGCCGGGGCGCGAGCCCATCAGAGTAGTGACAGCAAAGTATGCGGCGACAACGACGAGTACGAAGCCCACAATCAAGGCGGGGACCGTCGGGTTGAAGTCCTTCTTCCCGGCGTTAGATGACACGGGGGTTCCACGGAGGTGATGGCCTTGACTGCTCATTTCTGTGTCCTTATCTGATTCATCGTCCTCTACGTTACCGTGCGAATCATCCGCTGAGTCAGTATCTTCTGGTGGCGTAGCCACGGGTGGATGGTGCAGTGTTACGTCCTCTTCGGGGGTCAGCAGGGCATCGACCACGGGCAAACTCACCGGTGTCTTGGGGTTCTTCGAAACCTGGGGAATAGGACCCGAAAGAATTGGAATCGCGCCCGTTGCAGGCATGTCAAGTGGTGACATTCCCCTGGCAAGTGCCGATGTCGCGCCGGTTGCAGTGAGCGTGGCAGTTCCGAAGATATCGTCCCACTGCGGGGGAGCATCCCCCCAGCGGGCTGCCTGAGGTAGCTCACGCCCCACACGTTCGTCCTCGTCCTGAGGTTGGGGCAACACAGGGTAGACCTGCGCTGTCGGTAGCTGAGGACGCTCAGCATCATCCAGGTCCCGGAGGGCGGCCTCAGCGAGGCTTGCGTGCAACTCCTCTTCGCTGTCTATTTCAACACCTGGTTCAAGTGGCGGTTCGGGGGTGGTGGTCCGAGGGCGGAACCGGGCGACCAGGGCGCCGATAATTGCGTTCATTCCCCGCGGGTCTGCGAGTTGGAGAAAACCGAAGTAGACGATGGCAACAATGACTGCCACCAACACCGACTTCCACGTTCCGTCAAGGAAGCGGCCGAGTATGGAGTCTGTATTGGCGGTAGGTCCAATCAGGTGGAGGACACCCCATGCCACCAGGGCAGAGATCGCAAAGGCCAGCATCGAGCGAAGGTAGAAGACAACGACCCTTCCGATGTTGATCTGTCGAACCATGTATCCGGCCCAAGCCAGGGAAACAAAGCCCTGAACGATGCGGTAGACCGTCTCTCCGGCGGCTGCCCCAACGGTCCACCATTTTGCGTCGGCGAGGAAGTACACGGACCAGCCGATGATGAGCTGCAGGATGATCGGGGCAATCGCAATGATGAAGACGGGTTTGGCGTTCTCGAACGCGAAAAAGACACGTTGGGACATGATCGTTAGTCCCGCGGCCGGCAGGGCAAACATCAGGGTCACCAGGACCATGCCATAAAGAGTTGCACTGGTCGCCGATTGGGTCGGCATGATGACCTGCATGACCGGGGTAGCCGCCACCATCAGGACCGCCGCCGCATAGAAGGAGAGGAGGACGATAAGTTCGACACCGCGATGGTAGTTACTTGCCACCCCCTGGATATTTCCGTCCGCAACATCGTTGGCCAGGCGGGTAAAAATAGCCGTTGCCAGGGTGAGGGCGATCAGAGACGAGGGCACCATGTAGATCATGTAGGCGAACTGGTACGCGGGATTTCCAGCGACCAAGATACCCGTAGCCTCGGTGTAGGCATCGGCGCGCGTTGCCAGCTGCGAGGTAGAAACAACTGCAAACTGGCTGATCAAGAGGGTGGCGAAAGTCCAGAAGGCAACCTTGGAGGCAGAGCCGAAACTGGTCCCCTTGAAGCGGAAGTCGAGGCGAAGCTTGAGGCCTGACTTACGCAGGGGAATAAGCAGCACCAGGGCCTGGGCAATAACCCCCAGCGTGGCCATTCCCGCCACGACCAGGATCTGACCCGGGGTCATCGACTCGGCTGCCCGGATATCACCCGCCTTGCCCCAGAGGGAAAGGAACAGTAGCAGGGAGGCGATTCCGAAGATGTTGTTGACGACCGGGGCCCACATGTAGGGACCAAAAATCCCGCGGGCGTTCAGTAACTCTCCGAGCAGGTTATAGAGGCCGTAGAAGAAAATCTGGGGGACGCAGATAAGGGCGAACGTGATCGTCAGAGAACGCATCTCGGGGCTGTAAGCCGAAGCCAGGATCGTGACGATTACCGGCGTGGCCACCATCGCTAAGACGGTCAGCAGAAAAAGTAGGGATCCGGCAGCTGTCAGCAGCTTGTTGACGTACTGGCTGCCAGCCCGCCCCTTGAGCGCCCGGACGATCTGGGGGATGAGGACGGCATCGATGATGCCTGCAGCCAAAAGGTTGTAGACCATGTTTGGAAGCGTGTTGGCCACCTGGAATGAACCCATGGCACCGGCAGAGGCTCCGAGAGCAGCGACCAAGAGCGCCGAACGGACAAAACCGAGCATGCGCGACACAAGGGTTCCCGAGGCCATCACCAGGGAGGACTTGAGCAGCGTCTGCTGCTTCGGCGCTATCCCGTGAACGTTTTCTTCCGGTATCTTCTCAGTCAAGTCAAGCCCCCTGGTTCGCCGGGCCACCGCTACTGCTCATACGACTCATACGACGCTGCCCCTTCTTGATGGTCCTGACCACACCCGCAATGAAAGCTAAACCGAGAAGCCCCGCGACGATCCAGATACCCGGACCCTCCCAGTCTGCCCGCACGCGAACGACAATCGGATCTGAAACGTCCAGGGTAGTACCACCCTCCGTCATTGCCACCGCATTAATTGTGACCTCACCCGTTCCCACTGCTTCCACCGGGATGTGAACAGTCACGGATCCGTCGCGGGGCAACACCGTGGTGGCCCACTCTTTCACAGACAGTCGCGGGTCGGACACCTCCAAGCCAACTCGAATCTCCAGGGTAAATGAGCCGTTGTTCTTGACGGTGACCGGGAACGGCGCGTTTCGCCCCACGACATTCACGGGTCCAGAGGGAACGACCTCGACGGCCCGGGTGACACCGTGAAGAGTCTCGAGGGCTTCATTGACCAGCTTCTGCCGAAGTTCCTGGTCGAGGTCGGCAGCGGTAGCCGCGAGTACGGTGTTCAGTTCCTGGGCAACCGATGCGGTGTTGCTGGGGCTGGAGGCAAGAACATCCCGGGCAGCCTGGTACTCACTTGACAGCGGGGTGAGTTGCGAGCGGACCTCATCCCGGAGAGAAGAGTCCAGGGAAGTAACAGGCTCCCGGGCAAAGGTGGAAAGGGGAGCTGCGAGCATCTCCCGAAGGGTCACCGGAGTTATCCACGGGGCTCCCAGCAGCTCGTTGAGTCGTGTGGCAGGGTCTTCTCCGAGCTCCGAGGCGGAAAGGTTGACCCACAGGTCTAGATCGCCTTCGCTAGCGCTGGTGGCGGTCGCGGTCAGGGCACGCACCCTCTGACGCGCAGCCAGATCACCTAGCCCCACCCGCGTGCTATCAGAAAGAGCCTCAACGCCTTCACCCCAGGAGTCCAGCACTGCGACCGCACCCGGGGACACACCCAACTGGGCGCCCCCGTCAATGACGGTTGCTCCGGTGAGTGGGTCGATCAGTACTGGTGAGGACGGTGTTGCGGAAGATGAGAAAAGGGTCTTGGTTCCCGAGGGTGGACTGAGTACAGTCTCATTTCCTGCCAACTGCAGGGTCCGTAGTCCCCACCAGTCCTCGTCCGCAACGATGACGTCATCGATAACATCGACCGAGTATTTGTCGAGGGTGGCCAGAAACTGCCTGTGAGCCTCATGCTCACGGGACCCGTCCTCGTCATCGAGAGACGACTCCCCACCGCTTTGGGCGACTTCGCCACCCTGCGACTGGGGGGTGGTCCCAGAGTCTGAGGTGCTACCCGTTGCCGACCGTGTCCCGTCCCCTTCATCACGGGCTGTCGGATCAACCAGGCGTGAAAATGCCGCGAGGTCGAAGAGATCTCCCTGCTCGGTTGCGGCAAGCAGCGACAGGGATGCATGTGCGGAGGGCAGCGAAACGACCTCGAGGCCGCGCTGGGGAGAGGTTGCCATGAAAAGGCGAAGTTCGGCGGGCGAGAGTCCAATGGTGACCCCTTTGCCTATGAACTCAGACCAGTCCTCGACCTCCTCGTCATTCCCCAGGTTTGGTACCGTCACGTTCACCCGGGTGTCACCTTCGGATCCGGGGGGATACCAAAGCAGCAGTGTTCGGGACTGGGGTACATCGCCGCCCCAGCTAAAACTTCTGGGCAGAAGACGAACGGTTACCCCATAGGGGCCCCACGCAGCGGTGTTCCAGAGGGGAAGATCGGCGAAAGGAATATCAATGGAGATGCGTGCGCCGCCCGAGGTGGCCTGAGAGATATCCGAGTCACTGAGCTCGTACTCATCCGCCGACCAGCTGTCATTGCGTCCCTCTGCGAGGAAGGCATCGACCTCATCAATATCCTCGAACGGGTCGGCATGAACGAAGGTGCCTAACCGGGCGCCCACCAGGTCATCGGCCTCATCCGCGGTGATTCCGATGGTGAGCTTGATGCTGTCCTCGTTGGTCAGAATCTCAGGACTGATGCCCTCGATTGTGATGATGGGGGAGGACGAGTTGTCCTCACCGGGGACCGCGTAGCCAACCGGTGCCAGAACCAGGGTGCCAATCATGACGACAAGTGCCATGGTCACCGCGAGGAAGCGGGACCGTATCATACCGGGCCATGTGGGTCTGGGAGTCATTGTCACCGTCGATCTGCCGCTTTAGGAACTCGTGGCTGGCGGAAACAGCAGCTCAATAGCCAGTGCCGCCACACGGCGTTCGTTGGGGTAGGAGAGCAGGGTGGTCGCCTCAAGGAGTGGGATCCACTTTGCGTCCTCGGCCTCTTCATCAGGGTCGTTCTCAACCGTCAGCTCACCGCCGAGGTACTCCATGAGGAAGTGATAGACCACCTTGTGGATTCGCTTCGAGGAGCCAGAGAACCAGTAGTCGACCGTTCCGAGCTGGTAGATGACCCTGCCGCGGGCTCCGGTTTCTTCCTCTACCTCACGAACTGCAGCCTGAGCTGGAGTTTCCCCCTTCTCGAGGTGACCCTTGGGCAGACAGAGCTCAAGGTTACGGGCCCGGTTGCGGCGCAGGATGACGGCGACGTAGGCGATGCCGCCCTCCACTTTGACGCACAGTCCACCCGCACTGGTTTCATGCACAGCCGGTAGGCGCAGGGCGGACTTACGCACACTAATCTCCCTGGGCGGGGAGGGGCGGCGGGGGACCGGATAGGATCCCCCACGTACGCTTTTGTGGATGTGCATGACCCCAGCTTAGGTCGGCTGGGCAGGAGAGCCTTATCTTTGGGGTGTGCGTCCTCCCCTAGAGTGCGTACTGACACCTTCTATTACGAGCTGGATGGATCCAATGGGACAACTTGAGCAGCAAATGACGTCGCTGGTCGGTGGGGGGGATGTCCCCGCTCTCCTCAGCTCCGGACTAACGACTCTCTCTAACCTACCCCGTCAGATCCTGCGCCTCTCCGAGGTGTTTACCCAGCGGGGACACGAGATTGCCCTGGTTGGCGGCCCCGTCCGGGATGCTTTTCTTGGCGTGGAAGCCAAGGACATCGACCTCACCACCTCGGCCACACCGGATGAGACCGAGGCCATCATGCGTGAGTGGGCAGACACGGTGTGGACTGTCGGTCGAGAGTTCGGGACTATTGCAGGTCGTAAAGGGGACCTCGAAGTCGAGGTGACCACCTACCGGACTGAAGAGTATGAGGAGAACTCGCGTAAGCCAGTTGTGGTGTACGGCAAGACCCTTGAGGGTGACCTGTCGCGTCGTGACTTCACGGTTAACGCCATGGCTATGCGCCTGCCGGAGCTTGCACTAGTGGATCCTTTTGGGGGTCTGGAAGATCTGGCTGAGGGCGTGCTGCGCACTCCTGTGTCCGCCACCCAGTCGTTCCGTGACGATCCTCTGCGAATAATGCGGGCAGCCCGCTTCACCGCGCAGCTGGGTGCTGACGTGGACGAGGACGTCATGCGAGCCATGGGGAATGAGGCCAAGCGTCTTGAGATAGTCTCCGCCGAACGCATCCGCTCCGAGTTGGAGAGGCTGATGATTAGCCCCCACCCACGCCGGGGCCTAGAGCTGCTGGTTTACACCGGAGCCGTTGATTATGTCCTGCCCGAGTTGGCGCAGCTGCAGGACACGGTGGATGAGCACGGGCGCCATAAGGACGTCTATGAGCACACTCTGACCGTCCTCGACCAGGCGATTGCCCTTGAAACCGGTCCTGAAGGTCCCGTGCCCGGCCCCGACTTCATCCTGCGGTTCGCCGCCCTCATGCATGACATTGGAAAACCCGCGACCAGGAGGTTCGAGGGGAAGAAGGTGACTTTTCACCAGCATGATGTCGTGGGTGCAAAGATCACACGTCGCCGAATGAAGGCCCTTCGTTTCGACAAGGCGACGACGAACGCTGTCTCAGATCTGGTATCCGGACACCTGCGCTTCCACGGGTACGGTGAACAGCAGTGGAGCGACGCTGCGGTTCGTCGATATGTCACGGACGCTGGGGACCAGCTGGAACGCCTCCACCGTCTCACCCGTGCCGATGTGACAACGGGTAACCGACGCAAGGCCGCTTTTATCTCTGCCGCCTACGACGATCTAGAGCGGCGTATTGCGGAGCTCCGTGAGAAGGAGCAGTTGGACTCCATTCGTCCTGACCTTGATGGGGAGCAGATCATGGAGCTGCTCAACATCGGGCCCTCCCGAGAGGTTGGGGAGGCCTACAGGTTCCTGATGGCGATCCGCATGGAAGAGGGATCCATCGACCCGGAAGAGGCGAAAAAGCGTCTTCTGAGATGGTGGGACACCCGAAACTAAGGGAGCGGATTAGTCACAATGTGGCGGCTCACTCTCTGAATCGGCACGGCTCTTGGAATAGTCTGGACTAAGTACGAGTCTGGGAAACCTGGAGCGGAGAGTAAGTGGCCGACAACAACCAGTTTGGGAGCCGGAGTGACGAGGGTGGGACCGAGTCCGTGCAGCCTGCGTCCTCAGTTCCCCCACCCCCCGTGGGAAGCCGTTCGGCGCGCCACCGTAAGGGTGGGCAGAGTCCGCTTCCAGAGGACCCGACGCCGAAGACAGATGAGGCGCCGACGCGATCCACGCTAGCCAGCCGTTTTCAGGATCTTTCGACGCCCGGGGGAGATGGGGAACAGTCGGGCCAGACTCCATCCGGTCGACCTGCCGCCCCGGCTCCGCTGGCTGAAGACCTGGATGTCCCTGGGATTGTTTCTCCCCGCTTCGATGACGGTGGGGAAGAAGGTGGTGAAGCCGTGGCTAAGAAGAAACGCAAGTGGCCGAAGCGACTAGCTCTCGGTCTGGTTGCGGCAATCGCCCTCATGATAATCCTGGGGGGCGCCTTCTTCATGTGGGCCTACAGCCGGGTCTCGATTCCCCAACCCACGGAGTTCGCCCTCGCTCAGACCACCGTTGTGTACTACAACGATGGAGAGACGGAACTGGGACGATTCTCGGAGGTCAACCGGACAATCATCGATGTCGCAGAACTGCCAGATTACGTCACCCAGGCGGTAATTGCCTCGGAAGACCGAACTTTCTACACCAACTCGGGCGTGGATATTAAGGGAATCGCACGCGCCGCAATCAACAACCTCAGGGGGGGTGCCCGCCAGGGTGCCTCAACCCTGTCGCAACAGTACGTTGAGAACTACTACATCGGGAACCCGACGAAGACCTACCTCGACAAGATGGAAGAGGCCCTGATTGCGCTGAAAATCAACCGCAATCAAACCAAGGAGGAAATCCTTGAGAACTACATGAACACCATCTATTTCGGGCGTAATGCCTACGGTATCGAAGCTGCCTCGGAGGCTTACTTCGGCAAGCCTGCCGTGCAGATGACGCTTTCGGAAGCCGCGATGCTCTCGGGTATCATCCCGGCTCCCAATGCCTGGGACCCAGCGTTTGATCCGGATATGGCTCAGGAGCGCTGGGCGCGTGTCCTCGACCTCATGGTTCAAGAGGGGTACATTTCTGAAGCGGAAGCCGCGGCGCAAACCTTCCCCGAGACCATTCCGCCCGAAACACTGCAGGCTTCAAACCAGCTCACCGGCTGGTCCGGCTACCTCCTGCAGCAGGTGAAACAGGAACTTCTGGATACGGGATCCTTTACTGAAGAGGAAATCTACGAGGGCGGTCTGAACATCACCTCGACCCTCAACCAGGCGCAGCAGCAGGCGGCGGTTGATGCCGTGGCGATCCTGCCCGAAGACACCCCGGACTCCGTCCAGGTGGCGCTCTCTTCAGTCGACAACGCAACCGGAGAGATTGTTGCCGAGTACGCGGGAGGCGACTATGCAGTGCGCCAAATTAACTCGGTGACCCAGGAGACTGCGATGGCGGGCTCCACCTTCAAGCCCTTCGCCCTCATCCCCTACGTGGAGCAGGGCAACTCCCTCTACCGGGAGTTTGATGGCAACTCACCCCAGGACTTCATGGGCCTGACGGTGCAGAACGTTAACAACTACTCCTATGGCAAGATCAATGTCATTGAGGCAACCGCGGTATCGTCCAACACCGTTTACGTCGCCATGAATGAACTCATCACCCCGAGCCAGTTCATGAACACCGTTGTTCAAGCGGGTCTTCCCGAGGACACCCCGGGACTTGAGCCGACACTTCTCAACATTCTTGGTTCCGCGTCTCCCACCAACCTGCAGATGAGTCGCGCATTTGCGACGCTGGCGAATGGCGGAGAAAAGATTGACCCACACATTGTCCGTTCGGTAGCCGACTCGCGCGGCAATGAGGTCTACAAGGCACCGACACCTCGTGAGAGGGTCTTCTCCACCGAGACCATGTCAAAGGCTATGCCGGCGATCATGGCACCTGTCGAGGACGGGGGAAGCGCAGAAAAGGTTGCCGCTCTGGGACGTATTGCAGGCGGTAAGACGGGCACTTCAGAAGAGACGAAGTCGGCCCTTTTCGCTGGGTTCGTCCCCCAGTACACCACCGTTGTTTCCATGTTCAATGTTGGTGAGGGCGGGGCCGTGCTCCCGCTTCCACCGATCGGTGATGTCTGGTCGGTCCACGGAAGTGACTGGCCCACCGATATTTGGGTGGCCTATATGGCCAAGGCGCTCGAGGGCGTTCCGGTTCTAGATTTCTCCTGGTTCGATAAGACTCTGGTGGATAAGAAGCCAGAGATCCCCCAGTCGAGGCCCAAGCCGGTAGAGAAGCCTGAGGTCAAGCCTGAGCCGACTCCGCAGCCAGAGCCGACCCCGGAGCCAGAGCCGGAACCTGATCCTGAGCCGGGTCAGTCCGGTGAAGGCACCACCGAGGGTGGTGGCAGTAACGACACCGGCAACGCCAGCTAACTGAGCGTGAAGAACGCCCCCAACCAACTTGGTTGGGGGCGTTCTCTATTACCTTGAGAGGCGCTACTACTCGCTGTCAGCGGTGGCGACGACCAGTTCGGTCTTCGCTACCACATCGGCCAGAAGCTTGATCGAGATAGGGTAGGCACCCGTACGCTTGATCGATGCTGCGAACTCAATGTTGCGGGGATCGAACGGAACACCGAACTGCTCCTGAAGGGCAGCTGCCATGTGCTTGGGGCTCACGGCGCCGAAGAGGCGTCCGTTTACGCCAGCCTTGGCGGTGATGGTGGTCGAGCCCTCAGCCTCGATGCGGTCACGCAGGGCAATAGCTTCCTCGACGGAAGCGATCTCGCTCTTGCGAAGACGCTCAAGGTTGGCGTCGATGTGACGCTGGGCGCCCTTGGTCCAACGCACGGCGTAGCCGCGGGGAACCAGGTAGTTACGTGCGTAGCCGTCTTTGACCTCAACGACCTCGCCTGCAACTCCGAGGCGCTCGACGTCGCGGTTAAGGATGAGCTTGGTAGCCATAAGTTACTTCCCCTCTTCCTAGCGACCGGTGGTCGAGTAGGGGAGCAGTGCCATCTCGCGGGCGTTCTTGATCGCCTTGGCGAGCTTGCGCTGTTCCTGGACGGAGACACCGGTCACGCGACGTGCGCGGATCTTGCCGCGGTCCGAGATGAACTTACGCAGCAGTGCTGTGTCCTTGTAGTTGATCGTGCCGACCTTGACGGTACGGACTGGGCCGACCTTCTTCTTCATCGGCTTGCGAAGATTTGGCTTCGCCATGGTTTTCTCCTCCGAAAGGTACTGCCTGAGGTGTGAGACTCAGGCGAAAATTCTGAAAGTCTAGAAGGGTGGTTCCTGGTCGAACTGTGAGTTGCCCGGGGCTCCCCACGGATCGTCTGCCTGACCACCGGCCGGTGCGCCGTAAGCGCCCTGTGAGTAGTCTGGAGCGGCCGCGGGTGCTGCCTGAGTTGGCGCACCACCGAATCCACCACCCGAGAAGTTTCCTCCGCCCTGGCGGGGAGTACGGGTGACCTGTGCCTTGGCATAGCGCAGTGCAGGTCCGACCTCTTCAACCTGGAGCTCAACCACCGTGCGCTGTTCACCACCGTCTCGCGGGGTGTACGAACGCTGGACCAGGCGGCCCTGCACAATCACGCGGGTTCCCTTGGTCAGGGACTCCGCGATGTTTTCCGCGTACTCTCGCCACGCCGAGCAGCGCATGAACAGGGTGTCCCCGTCCTTCCACTGATTGGTGTTGCGATCAAATGTGCGCGGGGTTGATGCCACGGTGAAGTCGACGACCGCTGCGCCTGAGGTGGTGTACCTCAGGTTCGGGTCGCTGGTCAGGTTGCCGATAACGGTGATAACCGTGTCGTTCGCCATTGCTCTACCTTCTAAACAGAAACGGGTTTACGTTTAGCCTTCGTGTTCTGTACGAAGAACCTTGGTACGCAGGACAGACTCGTTCAGCGAGAGCTGGCGGTCGATTTCCTGGATGATTTCAGGGGTGGTGTGTACGTTGACAACAACGTAGATACCCTCGTCGAGCTTGTTGATCTGGTAGGCGAGCGAGCGCTTGCCCCACACATCAATGTTGTCGACGGTACCGCCGGCAGCGGTCACCTGCTTCAGAATTTTCTCCATGGAAGAGCCCACAGAGCGTTCCTCGACTGACGGGTCAAGGATGATCATCATTTCATAAGCGCGCAATGTCTAACCCACCTCCTACGGTCTATACGGCCATGGACGGTCCATGGCAGGAGGGTCTTGCGACTGGGAATCGGTTTGCAACCATGTGGAAGTTCACCGATACCCAACGGTCAACTCTACCGACACTTCTGACTTTGAACTAGCGGTTGTGGAGGACGGCCTCGGTTGACCCAGTCACACAGTCGTTCCCTGGGCCAGCTTCTTCGAGAAGGCTCGCCAGGCATTCATGACGGCGCGAAGCAGCATGAACCAACCGGCGAATGCGATCCACAACCACATGAGAACCTGACCCTGCTGGCCGGTGGAGAGCGATGGAGTCGCCCCGCCATCAACCGTGAGCATCTGGTTGATCCACAGGTGAAGGGCCCACAGTGTCGGGAGATAAAGGGCTAGGGTGAGCAGCCCCGACCAGGCCAGATAGCGACCCTGGGAGGCGCCGATGAGGACCCCGTCGAGCAGGAAGACGACCCCGGCGATGGGCATCATGACCCCGGCGGCAATGAGGGCGCCTCGAGCCACGGAGTGCATGCCCGGATCGGTTCCGAATGCCAGGGGAATCCACGGGGAGCCAAGGAGGACTACCAGTCCGAGTACGGCGGCTGAGGCAGCCCCCCAGACTGCCATCTTGCGCACCAGGGCGCGTAGCACCCTCTGATTTCCACTGCCGAGGGAGACCCCGACCAGGCTTTGAGCGGCGATGGCCAGGGCATCGAGGGCAAAGGCTGCCATGGTCCACACTGTGTTGACCACCTGGTGCCCGGCAAGGGCAAGGACTCCGGCTTGGGTTGCAATGGCAACCGTGGCAAGCAGGGCGACCCGCAGGGAGATGGTGCGAATCAGCAGGGGAAGGCCGGCCCCAAAGGAACCCTGGAGGCCGGTGAAAGAAGGCCTAAACGAGACCCCCAGGGGTCGCGCCCTGTGGATAACCACGGTAACCATGGCGAGACACATCAGGGTCTGCGTCACGGAAAGGCCGATTCCAGCCCCGAGGATCCCCAGCTTGAGGCCGAAGATCAGGATCAGATTTAGCCCCACGTTGACTACGGAACCGGCCGCGAGAACGTAGAGTGGGGTCTTCATATCGAGGACGCCACGCAGCGTTCCGGTGGCTGCCAGGATGATCAACATCGGCAACATGCCGAAGGCTCCGCCCTGCAGATAGGCCACAGCCTGGGGGAAGACCTCGGCATCCGCACCCATGAATCGGACGATCGAGGGGGCGGTAAGAATGAGGACGGTGACGACGACGACGCCGATCCCGGTGGCGAGCCACATGGCGTCAATCCCGGCCTGAACTCCTTCTTTGGGCTTTCCAGCGCCGACTGCGCGAGCTGCCAGAGCCGTCGTGGCATAGGCGAGAAACACAAAGACTCCCACCAGGGTGGTGAGGATGGTTGAGGCTAGCGAGAGGCCCGCGAGGGGTGCCGTTCCCAGCGAGCCCACCATCACCGAGTCGATGAAGAGAAGCAGGGGCTCAATGACCAGGGCGCCGAGTGCTGGGACGGCGAGGCTGAGAATACGACGGCTAGAGATGTCCGTCGTTAAACCCTGATCCGCTGGTTGAGAGTTATCAGGCTCCGCGGCAGGGGACCCCTCGTCTGTTTCCACGGATTTCCTTCCCAATACTTATCCCCAGACTGTGAACAACGTTGTGGATAGGTTGACCTGTTTTCTGGGGCTTAGTTCCGCCACTAACCAGACTAAGGTCCCAAATCGGACTTTCCCCAACTCTGACTCTAAATCCACAGTTCATCCACAGGCAATCCACCGCAGACTAGGTCACAGAGGCCACTTATCCACACTCCGCACACATTTAGAATTAGGAATTGTTAGTTCACGGTCATAGTGTGCCCAAGGGTGCATCATGCGAAAGGGTCGGAAAACGCCTCTCAAAGATCACCACGATGGCCGTTATTGAACCTTGTGACAGGAGAGCAGTGGATAACTCACCCAGCGAGTTCGATCGGGTTCCGCCGCAGGCGCTTGAGGCCGAACAGTCGGTGCTGGGCTCCATGCTGCTCTCGAAAGAGGCGATTGGTGAGATTGGTGAGATCATCACCGGCATCGACTTCTACCGCCCCCAGAACGAGACGATTTACGACACAATCCTCGATCTCTACAGTCGGGGGGAACCGGCCGATCCCATCACCGTGGCAGCCGAACTCGAGCGTGCCGGTGCGCTGAAGAGGGTTGGTGGGGGTGCCTATCTCTACACCCTGACGGCATCCGTTCCAACTACTGCCAATGCCACCCACTACGCGCGTATCGTCCGTGAAAAGGCCATGCTGCGTCGCCTGGTCAGCGCGGGAACCCGCATCGTTCAACTGGGTTACTCAGAAGAGGGCGGAGAGGTCGACGACCTCATGGATGCGGCCCAGGCCGAGGTCCACGCCGTGGCTGAGGGGCGTCAGAAGCAGGACTACATCAAGCTGGGGGACATGTCGGAAGACATCCTCACCGAGCTTGAGAACATCGCCAATAACAAGGGCAGGCTCACGGGTGTTCCCACCGGATTCACCGACCTCGACGACCTGACGCAGGGGCTCCATCCCGGCCAGATGATCATCGTTGCCGCTAGGCCGGCCATGGGTAAGTCAACGCTGGCGCTCGATATCTGCCGCAGCGCCGCGATCCATAACCAGATTCCGGCCGCCATGTTCTCCCTGGAGATGGGGCGATCTGAGATTGCCATGCGCCTCCTTTCCGCCGAGACCGGGGTGTTTCTCAGCAAGATGCGCGCTGGCGATATGACGACAGAGGACTGGACCCGGGTCTCGAAACGTGTCGGTGAAATCTCGGCAGCGCCCCTCTTTATCGATGACTCCCCCAACATGTCGATGTTGGAAATTCGCTCCAAGTGTCGGCGCCTCAAACAGCAGCATGGCCTCGGTCTCGTCGTCCTCGACTACCTGCAGCTGATGTCATCGGGTAAACGTGTTGAGTCGCGTCAGCAAGAGGTCTCTGAGTTTTCCCGTTCTCTGAAGCTACTTGCCAAGGAACTTGAGCTTCCAGTTATTGCGGTTGCACAGCTCAACCGTGGTCCGGAACAGCGCGCCGATCACAAGCCAATGATGGCTGACCTGCGTGAATCCGGTTCGCTAGAGCAAGATGCTGACGTGGTGTTCCTGCTGCACCGACCCGACTATTACGATGCGGATGATCGACCCGGTGAGGCCGACATTATCGTTGCCAAGCACCGTAACGGCCCGACCGATACCATTCCCGTTGTCTTCCAAGGTGCGCAGGCACGTTTCGGAAACCTCGCACGCACCCACGGTTTCGACTAGGACTAGGGCGAGGTCGGGACCAGCCTGGTTTATCAACATTCCCCTTGTGTTTTTAGTCCCGGTTAGGTCAGCCTAATCGGGACTAAAGTCCCCGAAGGGCTTCTGTAAAAGCCCAGCTCAGAAGCCATTTCGCGCAAACATATGTGATCCGACCCACGCGCATTTAGGTACGCCTAGGTTGGAAACATGGTTGAAATCAGAATCCACGGGCGAGGAGGCCAGGGGGTTGTTACCGCATCCGACCTGGTCGCTATGGCCGCGTTCCATGAGGGCCACTACGCACAGGCCTTCCCTTCATTTGGTTCAGAACGAACCGGGGCGCCAGTCGTCTCCTACTGCCGGGTTGAGGATCGGGAGATTCGCAGTCGCGAACCCGTCCTCGAACCAGACATAGTCATCGTCCAAGACCCCACGCTGTTGGCGGTGATGGACGTGTTTGCGGGCCTGAAACCCGGGGGTTACGCCGTCATCAACTCCGGTAAGACCATTGCCGAACTTGAGCTCGATGGAGTGCTCGGGGACCTCGGCGAGGATCGGCTCAAGACGGTTCCAGCCTCAGAGATTGCCCGTGAACACCTGGGTCGTCCCCTTCCCAACGCAGCGTTGCTGGGAGCCATGGCGGCCATGACCGGTCTGGTCGATATCGACAGTGTCGAGGGCGCCATCAAGCAGCGGTTCGGGGGGAAACTAGGCGAATCAAACTCGGCAGCTGCCCGGGCCGCCTACAACTTTGTGAAGGAGAGCGCGGATGCGGAAGCAAATTGAGGGTTCCAAGGCGGTTGCTGAAGCGGTCGCTCACTGCCATCCCGAAGTAATCGCCGCCTACCCCATCAGCCCCCAGACCCACATTGTCGAAGAGCTCTCCAACCTGGTGAAGCGAGACGTGTTGCAGGGCTGTGAGTACATCAATGTCGAGTCCGAGTTCGCCGCCATGTCGGCTTGCATTGGGGCGAGTGCCGCGGGAGCCAGAACCTATACGGCCACCGCCTCCCAGGGCCTGCTCTTTATGGCCGAGGCCGTCTACAACGCCTCCGGCCTGGGCCTTCCCATCGTGATGACCGTTGCCAACCGGGCCATCGGCGCCCCCATCAACATCTGGAACGACCACACTGACGCCATGTCGCAGCGCGACTCAGGGTGGCTGCAGCTCTATGCAGAGACCAACCAGGAGGCCGCGGACCTGCACGTCCAGGCCTTCAAGATCGCCGAGGAGCTCTCGCTTCCCGTCATGGTCTGCATGGATGGCTTCATCCTCACCCATGCCGTAGAGATTGTGGATATTCCCGAGGAAGAGAAAATTCGCGAGTTCCTGCCCGACTTTGAGCCCCGCCAGGTGCTTGACCCCCAGCGTCCGCTCTCTATCGGCGCCATGGTCGGCCCGGAGGCCTATACAGAAGTGCGCTACCTTGCTCACCACCGTCAGATGCAGGCCCTCGACCTCATCCCCCAGGTTCAGGAAGAGTGGCAGCAGATCTTCGGTCGTGATTCCGGGGGACTGATCAAGCCCTACCGCATGGAAGACGCCGAAACCGTCATCATCGCCCTCGGTTCAGTACTGGGAACCCTCAAGGATGTGGTCGATGAGCGGCGCGATAAGGGAGAGAAGATTGGCGTCCTCGGGATTGTCTCCTTCCGTCCCTTCCCAACCGAGGCTATTCGTGAGGCGCTGGCGGATATCAAGAGGGTGGTTGTCGTTGAGAAGGCATTCAGCGTCGGCATCGGTGGCATCGTTGGCCCCCACGTTCGACCCGCGCTGCCTGCGGGGGGCATCCCGTTCTACGAGGTGATTGCCGGACTGGGTGGACGTCCGATTACCAAACGATCGCTGCACAAACTGATTGATGAGGCCGAGGCTGATGAGCTGCAAGAACTCACCTTCCTCGACCTTGATCAAGAACTGGTCGACAAGGAACTGGCCCGAGAGTCCGAATCGAGGCAGTCGGGACCGGCCGCGGAGAACCTGGTTCGCCTGGCACGTGAGCGCACCGACGCGGTGCTGGGAAAGTAGGAGAAAATGAAGGTTGAACTGGGTATTCCCTCAACGAGGGAAACAGAAATCCCCGCTCGTGACAACGTCAAGTTCTATCAGGTCGGCTCCTACGCGGTGGGAAACCGACTGGCAGACGTCATCGACAGGTCCATTCAGTCGGACCCCAACCGCTTCAACTCCCTCACCTCGGGCCACCGGGCCTGCCAGGGTTGCGGAGAGGCGCTGGGGGCGCGCTACGCCCTCGACACCGCAATGGAGGCGACCGAGGGTGACTTGGTGGCGGTGAATGCCACGGGCTGCCTCGAGGTCTTCTCGACTCCGTATCCCGAGTCGGCGTGGACGGTGCCGTGGTTGCACTCGCTGTTCGGCAATGCCCCGGCGGTGGCGACCGGTGTCGCAGCGGCACTGAAAGCCAAGGGCAAGTCGACCCGTGTTGTTGCCCAGGGTGGCGACGGCGGCACCGTTGACATCGGTATGGGTTGCCTGTCGGGCATGTTCGAACGCAACGACGACGTCCTCTACATCTGCTACGACAACGAGGCCTACATGAACACCGGGGTGCAGCGTTCCGGCGCCACACCCCCAACCGCTCGCACGGCTACCACGCAGGCCGTCGGCGAACACCCGGGCAACGTTTTTGGTCAGGGTAAGGACATGGCCCGTATCGCCATGGCACACGAAATCCCCTATGTCGCCACCGCAACCGTGGCGGACCTGCGCGACCTCGAGTACAAGGTCCGCAAGGCCATGACCTTCAGCGGAGCACGCTACATCCACGTTCTGGTGCCGTGCCCCCTCGGCTGGGGTACCCCCTCGAACGAGACGATCAAGTTGGCGCGACTGGCCACCCAGACCGGCTTCTTCCCCGTGTTTGAGGCCGAGGCCGGCGAGGTAACCTCGGTGTCGAAGATCCGTCGCCCGGCTCCCATTGAGGAGTACCTCAAGTCCCAGCGTCGTTTCGCGTCGCTGTTCCGACCCGAACGGGATGAAGAGGCGCTGGCGCGGCTGCAGGCTATCTGTGACCGCAACATCCGCCGCTACGGCCTCATTGATGAAGACAGGCTGGATGAGGACGTCCTCGAACGCGTCGTCAACGCCCCCGAGGACCCAGAGGGACGCTATGACACCCTCCGTCAGGCCACCTCAGAGACAAAGCGGGCCCAGGTGGAAGCTGCATTCGGTAAGCGTAAGAAAGAGAAGCTGGAGGGCGAGACGTTCTCCACCGTGATGCGTCCCGAGTTCCAGAGGACAGGGTCGATGTCGGCTGGTAGCGAGCACGGTCGTTCGCACACCGTGGCCGGCTCCGGTTCTGCCACAGACAAGCCCCTGGCCACCCGACGTGATGGGGAAGAGGCTCCGGAGCGCAGCGAGGTGCTGATCGACTCCTCGGGGATCAGCGCCGGCCCCAGCGTCCTCGACCCCACAGCAGAGAAGTTCGGCGTCAATGAAGTAGAGGAAAACTAGCCATGACCACAGTTGATCCCCGTCCGGCAACGGAGCCGTTTGCGATTACCCTCGAGGTCGGCTCCTCGCTGCTGAATGAAACAGGTTCGTGGCGCAGTGAACGACCGATCTACGTCGACCTTCTTCCCCCCTGTAACCAGGGTTGCCCCGCTGGTGAGAACATCCAGCAGTGGCTCTACCGCGCTGAGGAGGGCGACTACGAGGGGGCCTGGCGCCAAATCATGGCGGACAACCCCCTGCCCGCAGTGATGGGGCGCGTCTGCTACCACCCCTGCCAGACGGTATGTAACCGTGGCTTCGTTGATGAACCTGTTGGAATCAACTCCATTGAGCGGTTCCTGGGTGACAAGGCGATTGAAGAGGGGTGGAAGGTCTCGGTGACAGCTCCCCCCACGGGTAAGCGCGTTCTTGTGGTTGGAGCCGGCCCCTCCGGACTGTCGGCCGCCTACCACCTGCGCCGCATGGGACACCGCGTGACCGTGCGGGACGCCGGTCCGATGGCCGGTGGCATGATGCGCTTCGGTATTCCGAAGTACCGCCTCCCACGGGAGATCCTTGACGCAGAGATTGAACGGATCCACGAAATGGGGGTGAACTTTGAGTTCAACTCCAAAGTCGAGGACGTCCGCGAGGTCGCGAAAAAGTACGACGCCGTGTTCATCGCGGTTGGCGCCCACATCGGCCGTCGTGCCCATGTCCCGGCCGGTGAGTCAGCCAAGATCATGGATGCTGTCACCATGCTGGCGGATACCGAGGCCGGGGAAAAACCGCTGCTGGGTCGTCGCGTCGTGGTCTACGGCGGCGGCAACACAGCAGTTGACGCAGCCCGTACAGCGAAGCGTCTCGGTGCGGAAGAGGCCGTTATCCTCTACCGTCGCACGCGGGACAAGATGCCCGCCCACGACTCCGAGGTTACGGAGGCCGAGGAAGAGGGCATCATGATGCGCTGGCTCTCTACCGTTAAGCACGTCGACGGCGGCAAAATCACCATCGAAAAGATGGAGTTGGATGAGAACGGATTCCCCCAGCCCACGGGTGAGGTCGAGGAGCTCGGGGCGGACTCGCTCATCATGGCCCTCGGCCAGGAGGCCGACCTCGGACTGATCGAAAATGTTGATGAGATCGAAGTAGAGGACGGTGTCGTCAAGGTCAGCTCGCAGATGATGACCGGGCTGAAGGGAGTTTTCGCGGGCGGAGACATGGTTCCCTCGGAGCGCACGGTGACCGTGGCCATCGGTCACGGTAAGAAGGCGGCCCGCTACATCGACGCCTACCTTCGCGGTGGAGAGTTCACGCCGCCCTCTAAGCACGCCGTTGCTGATCTGGGCCGTATGAACACCTGGTACTACGCGGATGCCCCGAAGACGGTGCGCCTCAAGCTAGAAGGGCTGCGCCGAGCTTCAACCTTTGATGAGGTCGTGAGTGGTCTTGACGAAGAGTCGGCGGTCTTTGAAGCCAGACGCTGCATGTCCTGCGGCAACTGCTTCGGCTGTGACAACTGCTTCGGAGTCTGCCCGGATAATGCGATCACCAAGTTGAAGCCGGGGGAGTATGAGTTCAAGTATGACTACTGCAAGGGCTGCGGACTCTGTGCGGAAGAGTGTCCCTGCGGTGCCATCTCGATGATCCCCGAGGAGGTCTAGCAGGGCCGGAGCGGTAGTGTTCTTCCCATGGTGAAGACTTCGATTTCGGTACAACTGGCACCCGGCACCTTGGAACAGGCGATCAGCGCGTGGGAAGAGGTGCCGCTTGCCGAGTTAGCGGCCACGGTTTTTGAACTGGCTCAACTTCGTCACCTGCGAGGCGGAGCGTACGGACCGGCCATCATCGCCATCAACGGGCGCAGTGGTGCGGGCAAGAGCACCCTGGCGATGGCGCTCGCGGAGGTCGCGAAGACGCGTGGATCCGAGGCCGTCATCCTGGAGGCCGACGACCTCATGTGGTGGGAGCCGATGTGGCAGTGGGCGCACATCGCCATCGACGGTGTCTTCGAGTCTCTGCGCCGAGGGCAGGGCGTTAAACTGACCCCGCCCCAGTGGAAGGCGCGGGGACGTGAAGGGGTCATCATTGTTCCTGACAGCACCGATCTACTGATCTTTGAAGGGGTGGGATCCTCGCAGATACCCTTCTCTGAGTACCTGGATGCTGCCGTGTGGGTTCAGTCCGATCATGAGGTGGCGCGACGCCTGGGCCTTGAGAGAGATATCAGGGATGCCACCAACGGCAATGCTGAAGAATCGGCCGAGTTCTGGGACCGGTGGGACGAATCTGAACGGGACTTCCTAGAAAAGGACATGCCCTGGCTTCGTGCGGACTACCTGGTTTTGGGAACTGCCGAGCCTATGCCCGGCGCCGGCCTAGTCCGGGTGGCCGATCCCGCTACCAGGACAGTCTGAACAGTCCCGGCTCTGGTGTGGCTTCGACCTCGACTGATTCGAGGTGGGGAACCTGCGCTGCAATGAATGGTGCCAGAGCCCGGTCACTTTCCAGGCGGCTGTGGTCAAGCGGGCCGGTTGGATCCACGACTATGACGGGAGCACCCGAGCGAAGCCCCGCACGGATCCCCGCCGGAGCGTCCTCGAACACGACGCAGTCTTCGATGGGAATGCCGAGGGCGGCTGCCGCTGTCTGGTAGCCCTCTGGATCAGGTTTGCCGACCGTGATGTCCTCAAAGGGCACCGCAATCTCAGGCCAAGGCAGAGCTGCATGCTTGAAGCGGGCGCTGGCAAGGCTTCGTGTGGCAGAGGTGACCAGAGCCCACGGAACCCCCAGTTCAACCAGGCGGTGCAGGAATCGGTCGGCACCGAGGATCGGCTGGGCAAGGTGGGCCAGCGTCTCTTCGTGGGCCAGCATCTCGGTGATGCGCTGCTCGACCTCGTCAGCGGGCAGCTGGGGGACAAACCTGGCGTAGGTCTCTGTGCCGGGCCGACCGTGTGAAAAGGCCAGGACCTCTTCAAGGTTCAACCCAAACTCTTCGGCGACCTTCGCCCAGCTCATCTCAACAACCGCGTTTGAGTCTACGGCGGTGCCGTCCATATCGATGAGAACAGCGCGAACGTTCATGTGGCTCATGTGTTCCAGTACCTCCACTGCGCCGGTGGCGCCCTCGATGAAACGATCTGAACAGCAAAGGAGCCCGCCAGACTCGCAAAAGTCCGACGGGCCCCGTCACATTTACGAATCTTCTAAAAGGCTAGCCGATCCCGAGGGGAATCGAGTGGCCTGGTACCGCATTGATTAGCTCACGCGTGTACTCCTGCTGCGGGTTGCGGAACAGCTCCTCGGATGAACCGGACTCGACAATCTTGCCGTTCTCCATCACAACCACGTCGTCCGCGATGAGGCGGACAACAGCGAGGTCATGGGTGATAAACAGGTAGGTCAGGTCAAGCTCTGCCTGCAGGTCATTGAGCAGTTTGAGAATCTGGTTCTGCACGAGGACGTCCAGGGCTGACACGGCCTCATCCAGGATGAGCACTTCGGGACGCAGAGCCAGGGCCCGGGCGATAGCCACGCGCTGACGCTGGCCGCCTGAAAGCTCATTCGGGTAGCGGCGCATCACGGAGCGGGGCAGCGCTACCAGATCAAGCAACTCTGAGACGCGTTCGATGCGTTCCTTCTTGTTGCCCACCTTGTGAACCTTGAGTGGTTCCTCAATGATTCGGTAGATCGAGTACATCGGGTCGAGCGAACCGTAGGGGTTCTGGAACACGACCTGCAGCTTGCTGCGCAGGTCGAACAGTTCCTGCCTGTTCAAAGTGGAGAGGTCACGACCCCGCATGAAGACCTTGCCGGAGGTCGGGTCAAGCAGGTTGAGGATGATATTTGCAACCGTCGACTTACCGGAACCGGACTCACCGACGACCGCCAAGGTGGTGCCGGTACGAACCCCGAACGTGACGTCGTCGACAGCGCGAAGAATCTTCTCTTCGCCCTTGGCGCCACGTACCTCGAACTCTTTGACCAGGTTTTCAACCCGAATGATCTCTTCGGTTGAGGTCGAACCCTTACCCGCACCAACCAGTTCCTCTTCGGTGGTCTGAATACCGCGCTCATGAGCGGAGATGATCCGCTTGGATGCGAGAGAGGGGGCTGCAGCGACGAGCCTCTGCGTGTAGGGGTGCTGGGGGTTCTGCAGAATCTCCAGTGCCGGTCCGGACTCAACCACACGACCACGGTGCATCACAACCAGCTGCTCTGCACGCTCAGCTGCCAGGCCGAGGTCGTGGGTGATGAAGAGAACGGCAGTTCCCATCTCAGCGGTCATGGTTGCAAGGTGGTTCAGAATGCGCTTCTGGACCGTTACGTCGAGGGCCGAGGTGGGCTCATCAGCAATCAGAAGCTTGGGATGTGCTGCCAGTCCAATGGCAATCAGAGAGCGCTGACGCATACCGCCCGAGAACTCGTGGGGGTACTGCTTAGCGCGCCTCGGGGCGTCCGGAAGTCCGGCCTCTTCGAGCAGATCCGCCACACGCTGACCCACCTCGGAGCGGGGGACAACGTTGTTGGCCTTGAGGGCCTCTTTGACCTGTGAACCGATGCGCCACACCGGGTTCAGGTTGGTCATGGGGTCCTGGGGAACCATGCCGATTTCTGAACCGCGAAGCTTGACCCACTCCTTCGAGGTGAGGTCGGAGATTTCCTTGCCCTCAAACTTGATGGAGCCGCCAGTGACCTTTCCGGTGCCGGGCAGCAGGCCGATGATGGCGGCAGCTGTCGTCGACTTACCGGAACCTGACTCACCGACAATGGCCACGGTCTGACCGGGGTAGATGGTCAGGTTGGCGTCACGTACCGCGGGCACCATACCGGTTGAGGAGGTGAAGGCAACGTTGAGGTCGGTGATCTCAAGCAGGGGAACGTCAGGGTTGAGCCCGTGCTGCTTGGCTGCGGCCGCGGCAACGGCCTCTTCAACCAGACTTTCCTCGTAGAGGGTGCGCCCGTCGGGAGCCTGATCTTCACCGGCGGTTGCCTGGCGTAGTTCGTCGCGGTCCTTCCGATCAGTCAGGGGGTCGGGAGCGTCAACATCGTCCTCGTACTCAACGAGGGGATCGGCACCCGGGAAGAAGGAGCTCTTGTTGTCCTGAAGCGGCTTCTCTTTATCTTCGGGTGACTCGGTGGACCGGTTGAGGTCCTTGTCGTCCGGAATGAATCCCATGTTTGTCATCGTTTGCGCGCCTTCGGATCCAGGGCGTCGCGAACAACGTCGCCCATCATGATGAAGCTAAGAACGGTCAGTCCCAGGGCGATAGCCGGGTAGAACAAAACCATCGGTTGCGTACGCAGCGCGGACTGGGCCCGGCTGATGTCGCCACCCCAGGAAACAATGTCCGGCGGAAGACCGACACCCAGGAAGGACAGGGTCGCCTCTGCAACGATGAAGGTACCGAGGGCGACGGTGGCGTAAACGATGATCGGTGCGGCCGCGTTGGGCAGGATGTGCGAGGTGATGATGCGCCACCTCGACGCACCCGTGGCCCGAGCCGCCGTCACGTACTCTTCGTTCTTGCCGGAGAGCACTGCGCCGCGGGAAATACGGGCGATTGAGGTCCAACCGAAGACCGAGAGGATGAAGACAACCATCCAGACGTTGCGGTTCTCCTTGAACAGCTGCATGAAGACGATGGCAGCCAGGACCAGCGGAACCGCGAAGAAGATGTCGGTGAGGCGCGACATGATCGCGTCAACCCAACCTCCGAAGAAGCCGGCCAGAGTACCGATCAGGGTGCCGAAGAACGTCACGATTAGGGTCGTGAAAAGACCCACGGAGACTGAGGCACGGGCACCGTAAACAACGCGCGAGTAGATATCGCAACCCTGGCGGTCAAAGCCGAAGGGGTGTCCGGGGGAGGGGTCCGCAAGAGAGTTCGACAGTTCGCAGAACTTGGGGTTCAGGTTGGTGAACAGTGAGGGGAACAGCGACAGCATGACGGCGACGAAGATGATGAAGGACGCAACCCAGAACAGGGGGCGAACCCGCAGGTTCTTCCACGCCTCACCCCACATTGATGAGGGGGCGGAGTCATCGGCAACCGCGTCAACGGCACCCAGTCCGGTCTCATCAGTTGTGGCGACGTAACGTTCCTGACCGGGCCTAGTCGTCTGGCCCGCGGTGGGAAGTAGATTCTCAGACATAACGGATCCTTGGGTCCAGGACTGCGTACAGCAGGTCAACTAGAAGGTTGGCAACGATGTAGACGAGGACGAGCGCGGTTGTAATCGAGACAACCGATGAGGGCTCACCTCGAATAATGCCGTTCCACAGCATGCCGCCCACGCCGTTGATGCCGAAGATACCTTCTGTAACGATGGCTCCACCCATGAGGGCCCCGAGGTCTGCACCAATAAAGGTGACGACAGGAATCAGCGAGTTCCGCAGAATGTGGCGTCCCATGACGGCGCCTGAGGTCAGTCCCTTAGCGCGTGCGGTACGGACGAAGTCGGCCCCGGCTGTCTCAGAGATGGACTGCCTTGTCAGACGGATGATGTACGCCAGAGACACCGCGGCCAACACCATTGCTGGCATAAGCAGTGCCCGAATCGAGTGGTCTGTTCCGACAGTGGTCGGAAGGATCCCCCATTTCACACCGACGAAGTACTGCAGCAGGAAGCCGATCACAAAGGTCGGAACCGAGATCAGGACCATTGAGAAGACAAGGATGGTGGAGTCAAACCACTTGCCCTTGCGCATACCGGCAATGATGCCGAGGGTGATGCCAAAGACTGTCTCAATGATGATGGCCATGAGAGCCAGGCGCAGTGTGATGGGGAAGGCGTGGGCCATCTGCTCGAACACCGGGCGACCTGAGAAGGTCTTGCCAAAGTCGAGGGTGAGAACGCCCTTGATGTACAGCAGGTACTGCATCCAGAAGGGCTTATCAAGGTTGTACTCGGCGCGAATGCGCTCTTGAACCGCGGGATCGAGTCCGCGGTCGCCGCCAAGGGCAGCAACGGGGTCGCCTGGCATGAGATAGACCATGGCGAAAATCAGGAAGGTGGCTCCGAAGAAAACCGGGATGGTTTGTAACAGTCGGCGCCCAATGTATCTAGGCATGTGGGGTCCTCGGCTAGGCCTACAGGATGAGAAGGACTATAACGGTTTCACGGGGTGGCGGTACTGGTCCGCCACCCCGTGAACAAGTGGTACTAAATGGTAATCAGTACGATCACTTGGTGATGTTCTGGTACAGCGGGACAGAATCCCAGCCGAACTCAACGTTCTGGACAGCCTCTGAGTAACCACCGGTTACGTTCGAGTACCAGAGCGGGATTGCCGGCAGCTGCTCAAGCAGGATTTCCTGTGCATCCTGGAGGAGCTTGTTGCCTTCTTCTACGGTCGGGGCTGCAGCCGCGTCCGAAAGGAGTGCGTCGAAGTCAGGGTTCGAGTAGTCACCATCGTTCGAGCCTGCGCCGGTGCCGTAGAGCGGGCCGAGGAAGTTGCCCAGAGCCGGGTAGTCAGCCTGCCAGCCGGTACGGAAAGCAGTCTTGATGGTGCGGCTTGTTACCTCGTCGCGCAGTGACTTGAAGTCCGGGTAGGGCTTGCCAAGTGCATCGATGCCAAGGTTGTTGACCAGCTGGTTGGCAACTGCGTCGACCCATGCCTGGTGGCCGCCGTCAGCGTTGTAAGCAAGCTCAAACTTACCGGTGAAGGCATTGATAGCGTCTGCCTGTGCCCACAGCTCTTGAGCCTTCTCAGGGTTGAAGTCCAGGTTCACAGCGTTGGTGAGGTTACCGTCCCAACCTGCAATAACAGGTGAGGTGAAGTCGCGGGCAGGGGTACGGGTGCCCGAGAAGATTGCCTCGGTGATCTCTTCACGGTTGATCGACATCGAGATGGCCTGGCGACGCAGGTCGCCTTCCTCGCCACTGAAGTGGTCAAGACGCTCGGGGATGGTGAAGGACTGGAAGACAGCAGCGGGCTGGTTCACAGCACGCTCGCCAAGCTCCTGCTCGAACACGGCAAGGGCCTCATCCGGGATGGCGTCAAGGACATCCAGCTGGCCGGAAAGAAGGTCCGCGTAAGCAGCGGTCTGAGTCGGGTAGAAGATGAAGTCGATTCCACCGTTCTTGGCGGCGCGGTCACCGGTGTAGGTCTCCGAAGGAACCAGCTGGATGCGCTCATTGTGAACCCAACCCTCATCGCCGACCTTGTACGGGCCGTTACCGATTGGGTTTTCGCCACCCTTTTCGAGATCGTCAAGGGTCGACTGGGGAAGCGGGAAGAAGGCCGAGTAGCCCAGGCGGATCGGGAAGTCAGACTCAGGCTGCTTCAGCTCGATGGTGAAGGTGGTGTCGTCAACGACCTTCAGACCGGACATGGTGTCGCCGTCCTCAACGAGGCCGTCGTCGGAGGTGCCGGCGATCGGTGCGAAGAAGTAGGCCGAGAGGTGGCCCTTCGAAGCGCCGAGGTTCCAGGCGTCGACGAAGGAGGCTGCAGTAACGGGGGTGCCGTCCGAGAAGACCTGGTCAGCCTTGAGCTTGACCGTGTAGTTCTGCGAGTCCTCGGTTTCGATCGACTCTGCAGCATCATTGTGGACGGATCCGTCAGCCGCGTAGTAAACCAGGCCCGCGAAGAGCAGGTTGACCAGCTTGCCGCCACCAACCTCATTGGTGTTGGTAGGGATCAGTGGGTTCTGGGGCTCAGTCGAGTTGGCGGTGATCATTCCGGCTGAAACTTCGCCGACGATGCCACCACTCTGATCTTCACCACTTGCACTGGAACCGGAACCGCCGGTTGAGCAGGCGGCTAGTGAGAGTGCGAGTACGGCGGGCAGTGCCAGCCATGTCCTCTTAAGACTCATAGTCCCTCCTTACAGGATCTATAGATTTTCGGGGCACACCAGATGCCCAGACGTATGAACCCTAGAGAATTGCGCTTGTCAAACGGCAAGTTCGTTCACCATCTGAGCGCAAAACAGGGAGAAAAAACCGAGAAAGGCCAGTGAACAAGCCGATCTTGCCCAAAGGTTACAAGTTGGTTTCGGTCCAAATGGTGGGCATCGTGACTAGATCCACGCCAAAAAGTGCGTCATCGTGTTACTGGTTTGTTCCGAAAGTGGGACGTTCGTCCTCTGCGGCGCACCTTCAAACGGGGGGGTGTGGTGAGTAAATCCACCGGTCAGGGCACATGTGGGAGGGTAGACTTTCAAGGGCAGTAATTTCGGAGGCGTGGCCTCCTGATCTAAGGGGGTGGCCCAGGACTTGGGAAGTCAAAGTATTAACTCGTGTCCGCCTCCCTCTCAGCGCTACTTAGAGTAGCCGCCGCACCACGCAACACAGGTTGAGTGGTTGTGAGCCGGGGACCGGACGCGAGAACGAAGCGTCAGAAAGCCAACCTCAATCCAAGGCTCCAGATGAAAAGAAACAAGTTCGCGAGTCACGCTCCTGAACCTCGGCCCACCATCCCCGAGACCCTCGTCGATGTGGTTTCCCTGGGAACCCCCCGGGCACTCTCCCTCTGGCTCGCAGATGTCGATCACGACCTCATGGGCAACCAGGTCGATGACCTGACCGATGAGCAGGCAGAGCGCCTGACAGAGCTACTCACTCCGGCCTCAGCGCGGGAGTTACTCGAGTCGATCGATGCCTACCAGTCCTACACATTTCTGAAAAAGCTTCCCCTTCCGGTAGCCGCGGGACTTCTCGACACCCTTGACGTTGATGAGGCCGCACAGGTCATCGAGTTCATGGATGACGGAGACCGACAGAGCGTCCTTCGGGCCATGGAGTTCTCTCGTTCAGCCCTGGTGCGTGGGCTTCTGGCCTGGCCGGACGACTCGGCTGCCTCCCGAATGCGGCCCACCCTCCTCCAGGTCGGGATCGATTCCACAATGGCTGACGCCGTGGCTGCCGCACGACGCAACCCGCAGCTGCTTGAAGAGGGCGTCTTCGTTACCGAACGCACCCCGCAGGGTGATGTTGGCCTGGGCTGGCTCTCTCACGACGCCATGGTCCTGGCACGGCGCGCCGACCTGGTTCGTGACCACATGGTTCCCGCGGATCGCCTGCAGCAGTGGTCGGTAAAGCCACTTGCCGACCAGGAGCGGGTCATTCACAGGGTTCGGGCCCGAGACTCCGAAGTCGTGCCAGTTATGGATGGCAAGTACATCCTAGGTGTCATCACCATGGACTCAGTCGATGAGATCCTCCGTGAGGAGACCACGGAAGACGTCGAGATGATGGGTGGATCGGCCCCACTCGAGATCCCCTACTACCAGGCCACTCCGCTCCTGCTGTGGAGCAAGCGCATCGTCTGGCTTCTCGTCCTCTTCCTGGCTTCGATGTACACCTCGAATGTCATGCAGTCGTTCGAGGACGTTCTAGCTTCCGCAACGGCTCTGGCATTCTTCATTCCGCTTCTGATTGGCACCGGCGGCAACGTGGGAACGCAGATCACAACGACGCTGATTCGTGCCATTGCCGCGGACGGCCTGCGGTTGAGCGATGTCGGAGCCGTCCTCTGGAAAGAGTTCCGCACCGGCCTCCTGGTCGCTTTGACCATGGCGGTCGCGGGCCTGGTTCGAGCCTGGACACTGGGGGTTGGTTGGCCCATAACGATTACCGTCATCATTTCCCTGGCGGCAATCGTGATGTGGTCGTCGTTGGTGGCGTCAATCCTGCCCCTGATTTTGAAGCGTATGAAGCTGGATCCGGCCGTGGTTTCGGCCCCCATGATCTCGACGATTGTCGATGGTACGGGTCTGCTGATCTACTTCATGGTGGCGAGGGCAATCATTCCGGGCCTCTAGACACGAGCGAAAAGCCACCGTTCCCATCGTGGGGCGGTGGCTTTTCGTTATCGTGGTGAGTTACTTGGACTCGAAGTCCTGCTCCTCGTTCTCTTCCGTGAACTCCGGAAGAGTGATGTGGGTCGATTCGAGGTGTCGCTTGAGTTTCCGCAGCCCGACCAGTGCCGCCACAACCATCAACCAGGCAAAGAGAACCGTGAAGGCGAATCCACCTCTGTGACCAACCTGGTCGATGGCGGGACCCGCGATTGCCGAACCAAGTGAGACACCAAGCGTCATGCCGGTCGACATCCAGGTCAGACCTTCAGTGAGGCGATCGGGAGGGCTGATGCGCTGCACGATGGTGTTGACATTGGTCATCGTTGGGGCGATTGCGGCGCCCGCGATGAACATCAGGACTGCCAGGATCGCGATGTTCCCCGCGAAGAGGAATGTGCTGACTCCGACAGCGATGGCGAGGACGCCGAAGAAGAACATCTTCCACAGCGGGGCGTCCCAGACGCGACCTCCGTAAATAACCGCTGAAATGAGGGAACCCAGCGACATGGAGGCCAGGATGATTCCGGCCATAAACGACATGTTCACTTCATCGGAGAACGCGACGACTGAAAGGTCGATTGAGCCAAAAACAGCGCCGTTGAAGATGTAGGTGGCAAACAGAGTCAGCATGGCTCCGTTGCGCATCACCGAGCTGCGCTTCACGCCGGGTTCGGGAATCATCACCGGGGGCTGGGTGGAACGCTGCAGCAGGAAGAGGAACGCACCAACAACCATGAAGACCACGGAGACCCACAGGCCCGCCAGCGGGTGAACCGAGGCGGCCAGAAGGGTGGCAATGACGGGGCCGAGGACGAAGACCAGCTCATCGAAGGCGGCCTCCATCGCGTAGGCCACCTGCAGTTGGGCCGGTGACTTGCAAACCATGGCCCAGCGGGCTCGAACCAGGGCGCCCAGTGAACCACCCGTGGCTCCCATGAGCGCCGCCAGGATGACCAGAACGGTTGGAGAAGCCAGGTTGACGATGGCGAAAATCAGGGCGACGAGGGATACCGCGGAAATCATGATCGACGGCAACATGATCTGCATTTGCCCGTGACGGTCAACCAGGCGCGAGAGAATCGGAGCGCAGATGGCGTAGGCGATAACCTGCACGGCACTGATCAGTCCGGCCAGGCTATAGCTGTCATAAAGGGCCCGCACACCAAGAATGATGGAGATGCCCACCATTGACATCGGTGCTCTCGCGATCACGCCGGCGATGGCGAATCGCATTGCTCCGGGCAGGGAGAGGACTTCTTTATAACGATTGAGCATTAGAGAAGTCTAGGGACCAAAATAGACCCCCTCTAGCGGCTGTCTGTGAAGTCACAGGGAAGCTGTCATCTCGGTGTGTGGTGTGGCGCAGTTGGCGTGGAAACCCCTCGGACTAGGCACTTAGTCCGAGGGGTTTCCTTTGAGTCTGCTTGGAGCAGCCTACTCTGCGAGGGCGGCGGCCACGACCACCTTGGCGGCCTCCTGGACCTCCACGAGGTGCTCTGCGCTGATGAAGGACTCCGCGTAGATTTTGTAGACGTCCTCGGTTCCGGAGGGCCGTGCTGCAAACCAGCTGTTTTCAGTCGTCACCTTTAGGCCACCGATTGGTTGGTTGTCGCCCGGGGCTCGCACCAGTTTGGCGGTGATGGGTTCACCGGCCAGTGTGTCGGCCGTGACGTCCTCGGGGGAGAGCTTGGCCAGCTTGGCCTTCTCAGCCTTGGTTGCCACCTGGTCAATGCGGGCGTACCAGGACTGACCAAACTCTGCGACCTGCTCCCCGTGAATCTGTGAGGGTGTCTTCCCGGTCACGGCCATGATCTCAGCGGCTAGAAGCCCCATGACCAGCCCGTCTTTGTCCGTTGTCCACACCGTGCCGTCCTTGCGGAGGAAGGATGCTCCCGCGGACTCTTCCCCACCGAAGCCGAGGGAGGCGTCAAGAAGACCGGCGACGAAGTACTTGAACCCGACCGGAACCTCCATCACCTCACGGCCAATCGATGCCGCAACCCGGTCGATCAGAGAGGAGGAAACAAGTGTTTTACCGATACGCGCCTCAGTAGGCCAGTTCTCGCGGTGCGTGTAGAGGTACTGAATGGCGACCGCGAGGAAGTGGTTGGGGTTCATGAGACCGTCGGAGGTGACGATGCCGTGGCGGTCAGAGTCAGCGTCATTGCCGGTGGCGATGTCGTAGGGGTAGACGCCGTCCTCATCAGGAACCATCTTGTCGAGTAGGGAGGCCATCGCGTGGGGGGAGGAGCAGTCCATGCGGATCTTGCCGTCCCAGTCCAGCGTCATGAAAGGCCAGCGGGGATCGACCGTCTCGTTGACGACGGTGAGGTCGAGTCCATAGCGCTCACCGATCGCACCCCAGTAGTCAACGGCGGCACCGCCAAGGGGATCGGAACCGATTCGGACTCCGGCTTCGCGGATCGCCTCAAAGTCAATGATGGTGTCGAGGGCGTCGACGTACCGACCTAGGTAGTCGTAGAACTCGATGTTCGGCATCGAGGACGGCTCCTGAGAGAAGATCCGGGGGACGTCCCGCCAACCGCCCTCGAGAAGTTCGTTGGCGCGGTTTGCAATCCATCCGGTGGCGTCGGAGTCGGCGGGTCCCCCGGTCGGGGGGTTGTACTTGAACCCGCCGTCAGCCGGAGGGTTGTGGGAGGGGGTAATGACAATGCCGTCAGCCAGGCCCGGACCTTCCTGGCGCAGCTCGTGAGGGGCACCGTTGGCCTCGAGGATCGCTAGCGAGACGGCGGGGGTCGGGGTCCAGGAGCGACGGGCGTCGATATAGGTTGTCACGCCCGCAGCCGAGAGGACTTCAAGGGCGCTGCGCCACGCGGGTTCAGAAAGGGCGTGCGGGTCAGCTCCGACAAAGAGGGGGCCGTCGGTTCCCTGTTCTGCGCGGTACTCCACAATCGCCGCGGTGATAGAGACAATATGCGCCTCGTTAAATGTGCCGTTGGTTGAGGTTCCGCGGTGACCTGAGGTTCCGAAGGAAACACGTTGCAATGGGTCAGTATGGTCGGGAACCACATCGTAGAAGGCGCCGAGTAGGCCATCAACATCAATGAGGTCTTCGGGCAGAGCAACTGTGCCAGCGCGCTCATGCATGGGTAACACTTCCTTATGTTATTGAGCATGGCTCCGGACAGAGCCCGGAAAGTTCGTCAACCCTAATATTAGGCATCTTCCCGGTAGTTGCCGCTACTCTGTCTGCCATGGGTAAAGCAAGCAGACGCAAAAAGATTGATCCTTCCAAGAAGGGCACCTACCGTGCCCCCATCCCCTTTGTGGACCGTCCGTTTGAAGGACTGACCATTGAGCGGGAACTAGTTGCCATGCGCGAACTGATTCCGTGTGCAACGCTGACCGCCAAGTCCAGCAAGGAGACCGGCGGGGTTGAGTTCGACTTTGTCACACTGGTTCCGGATGGGGCACCCGCGATGATTCGTGAGGACGGACGCATCCTTGTGGGGTTGCAGACCCGATTCAACTCCTCAGATCTCTCCCACGACCTGGGCGGCGCGCTCGGTTCCGCCCTTGTCATGAAGGCCTCGGGTGAAACCGGTGTGGTTCGTTTCGACGTTAGGGACGAGGCCCCGAGGCTCCAGGAGATTCTTGACTCCAGCTTCCTCGCAGAGGGGGCACAGCAGGCTGATGCGGCTGCAAAGATGGAGATCACCGAGGACTTTGGCTTCTGGTTTGGAGTCGATGAGGAACTCTCTGAAGACACCCTTGATGCCCTGCAGCAGAACCGCGAGGACATGGTTCCAACCGAGGCCGTTCCAGGTACCGAGGGCATGTACTGGTGTGCGATGAACAACAACTTCGTCCGCTACGTCACAGAGATCGATGAGGCGCCGCTGTTTACCGCGCTGGCCCGCCTCCAGGCATCCGGAACCGCCAAGCTTGGCGAAGGCTCCAAGTTTGTCGGAGCGTTCCGTGCCTGCGGCATTGCCATCCCGGTGTTCCAGGTCGACAGTGAACTGACAGCCGCCGACCTCGAAAAGCCGGCCCACGAGCTGCGTAAGTCCCTTGATGCAGCCCTGGCTCTGGACACCCCGCTGAATGATGATGAGCGCCGTGCCCGGGCCGGCCTCGTCTCCCGCCAGGTGACAATCCGCTAGTTTCCTATATCCCACAAGACCCCGGTACCGTATCTGGTGCCGGGGTCTTTGATCGTCTGCGGAAACAACTCGAAAAGCGGTCTAGAATGGGACGCGTGAGCGATTCCACAGGTCCGGCAAGCCCCCAGAGGGTGGCAGTAGTTATTGCTGCTCACGACGACCGGAACACAATTGCCTCCACAGTGCGGGCCTGTTACGCGATTCCAGATGTCGACCTCATCGTTGTGGTTGATGACGGATCCGAGGACGACACGGCAAACGCTGCGCGTGGTGCAGGTGCTGTTGTCGTGCGGCATTCTGTTCCTCGGGGAAGGGCATCTGCCCTTGAGACCGGGGTGAAGGTTGTCGCGATGCGGGATCGGGTCGACTGGCCTCCCCGTCACCTTCTCTTCTTGGAACCCACGCTGGGCGACAGTGCCCTCGAAGCCAGCGCGCTCGTTGATGCCGTCCAAGCGGGCCTGGCTGACTGTGCCATCGGTGTTGTTCCTAATGCCAGGCGAAACGGCAAGCACCGGGCCTCGGGTAAATCGGCCTACAAGGCCATTCGTGCCGCTACCGGGTGGAACCCCTCCGATCCTCTGTCATCTGACAGGTGCATGACCCGTGAGGCCGTGAACGCGATCATGCCGTTCTCGAATGGGCTCGGGGTTGATGTTGCTATGACCGTCGACCTGATTTCGCTGGGTTTCTCGGTGGTAGAGATTCCCTGCGCCTTTGATCTTCCGGCCCGCAGTGTGGGGCGACGCGACAAGCACTCCGTTCCCGGTCCGCGAGATATCTTCTGGACGGTGCGCACCAAGCGCATCATTTCCCGCAGGGTTCCGCGCCTCTACCGCACGGAGAAGACCAGCCAGGAGGTGGGTGTTCCCTACCAGGCTGGTCCCCGCGGAAGTGCCGCGCGAAAAGTGACCGTCAGCGGCACAACCGATGAGGTCGAGGTCGACTAGCCAGCGCTTCGAAGCCGCAGTGAGTTGACGACCACGAAGACCGATGAGAACGCCATGGCTGCTGCCGCAATCATGGGGTTCAGCAGGCCGAGGACGGCAAGCGGGACCGCAAGCACGTTGTAGAAGAAAGCCCAGAACAGGTTGCCCTTGATGATGCGCAGCGTGCGTCGGGAAATACGGATGGCCCGGGGCGCAGAACGCAGGTCCGAGTTGACCAGGGTGATGTCAGCGACTGCCATCGCCACATCCGTCCCGGAACCCATCGCCATTCCCAGGCCCTGCTTGGAGGCCTGAGCCATTGCTGCCGCATCGTTGACACCGTCCCCGATCATGACGACGGTCTTTCCGCTGGCCTGCAGCTTTTCGACCTCATCACGCTTCTGAGAGGGCAGCACCTCGGCACGAACCTCGGTGATTCCAACCTGCCTGGCAACGAACTGTGCCGCCGCCGTGTTGTCGCCGGAAAGGAGGAGGGAGGAGATCCCTAGCTTCTTCAACTCTGCAATGGCCTGGGCGGAATCCGGCTTGATGGTGTCCCGCAGAACAATCAAACCCAGTACTGCCGCCCCTTCGATCTGTTCGGGAAGGATACGCTCACCGATTTGTTGCTCCGCGGCGGGGGTCGGCGGATGATCGAGGGCATCACGGCGACGAACGGATCCGCCGTATCCCGCGCCGACAACGACGTCCTCGAGCTGCTTATCCGTGTACTCCTGATCGAGCGTAATCGTGGCGGTTTCGGTGGCCAGGTTGACCTCAGCTGACACGCCAGGCAGCTTCTTCAGCTTCCGCTCTACCCGCCCCACGCAGGAGGCGCAGGTCATGCCGGTAACGTCCATGGTGATGCGAGCCAGGTGGGTGATCTCTTCGGCCTCGGTCAGAAGGTCTGCGATTGCCTTCCGGTCGACCGGATCTGCCTCCCCAAAGTTACGTGAGGGAGCGGTGACGACGGCAACCACGGTCGCACCGGACGCCTCATACTCCGTCTGGGCGGCAGCCAGGGAGGGGGGCAGAGTCACCCCGTGCAGGCTGAGCCAGCGGGAACCACCGACGAGCACCACCGGGGAGTCCTCAGAGTTGAGGGCGGCTGAAACACCCTTGCCAGCGTGATTCACGAAACCGTTGATCCCCGGAAGGGGGAGGTCATGTTCCTTGGCAGTGCGGTGAATAGCCTTGGCCAGCGGGTGTTCAGAACCCGATTCGACCGCCCCGGCCAGGGCCAGAAGGTCGGCTTCGGGGCTGGCGGGAATGAGCTCACCGGCGTCAACGTCCTGTGCCGCATCATCAGAGGCCAGCAGAATGTGGTCGACGCTGAGGACTCCGGAGGTAACGGTTCCCGTCTTGTCGAGGACCGCGGTGGTGATGGTTCTGGTCTGCTCTAGAACCTCGGCGTTGCGAATCAGAATGCCCAGCTGTGATGCTCGACCGGACCCCACCAGAAGTGCGGTGGGCGTGGCCAGTCCAAGTGCGCAGGGGCAGGCCACAACCAAAACCGCGACGGCTGCGGTGAAGGCGGCCTGGAGGGGATTTCCCAGCAGCAGCCACACGACCAGGGTGATGAGCGCTATGCCGATGATGATGGGAACGAAGACCGCGGAGACCCGGTCGGCAAGACGCTGAACCGGCGCCTTGGTGGCCTGCGCGTCCGCAACCATGCGTCCGATCTGGGCCAGCGTGGTTTCTTCACCAACCCGGGTGGCCCGAACCACCAGGGAGCCCCAGGTGTTGATTGTTCCGCCGGTCAGGTCGTCACCGGCAACGACGTCCTGGGGCAGGGACTCGCCCGTCAGTAGGGAGGTATCGATTGCGGAGGCGCCCTCGGTGATCACGCCGTCGGTTGCAACCTTCTCGCCCGGACGCACCAGAAAGTGGTCCCCGACCGTCAGGGACCGGGCGGGAACGACCTGCTCCACCGTGTTTCCGTCCCCATCCCAGGTCACCAGGGTGGCTTCCTTAGCTCCGAGGTCGAGGAGCTTTCGCAGGGCGTCACCCGCGCGATAGCGGGTGCGTGCCTCAGCCCAGCGGCCCACAAGCAGGAAGGTGACGATCATGGCGGCGGCTTCAAAGTAGAGCTCTGCCACACCGCCGTGACCGTGATCCATGCGGGGCAGCAGAGTCATGTTCATCTTCATGCCGATTTGCCCGGCACCCCCGAAGAACAGAGCCCAGTAGCTCCACCCGGCCGAAGCGATGATTCCCAGACTGACCAGGGTGTCCATGGTGGTCGTACCGTGACGGATCGCAGCGAAAGCCGCCTTGTGGAAAGGCCAGGCACACCAGGTCACCACCGGCAGCGTCAGGACCGCAACCAGCCACTGCCAACCCGGAAACTGCAGTGCGGGCACCATTGACAGCACCATGATGATGACGCCGAGTGGGAGGGACACCAGAAAACGGAGACGCAGGACTCTGGCACGATCGAGCGTATCCTCGCCGACCCGGGGGGTTGAGTCGTAGGAGGAGTCGAGACCAGCGGTGTTTGCTACCTCACGCGTGGTGGTGGACAAGAGATGTCCCTTTCAATAGTTTGGTGCGGTGATAGGGGAGGGCGGTTAGAAGTCCCGCTTGATCTCCTTAAGTTCGAAACCGGCCTCGGCAATGGCGTCACGGAGGGCTTCGTCGTCGAGAACGACATCGGACACGGTGGTGACGCGGGAGGTGGCGCCGGGGTTGAGGATAACTTCAACGTTCTTCACTCCGGGGATATCTGAGAGCTCCTCGGTGACGCTTGCGACACAGTGTCCGCAGGTCAGACCATCTACGTACATCTCAGTGGTGCGATCGATTGACGCCATGGGAATACCTTTCGATGAGGTGGGCGAGTTAGTGCCAATTGCAACGATAGCGGGGTCCACGGAAGTCCTCTAGAGGTGCAAGCCCAAGGTGAACGAGACGGGAAACGTCGGGGGTACTGGATACTATGAACCAGGTACAGGGAGGTGAAGGTGGAGCACTACTATCCGCTGCGGCGCGTACCCCAGACTGCAACCGGTCGGGAACTGTGGGTTCACCTGCGCGAACTGGCAGGGCCACTCTCTCGAAGCATTGCCGCGCACGCACGGGCATCACTGATTCCCACAGGGGATGAGAGGGTGAGGGCCTCGCGGGCTGAGCAGGCGCGCCGTGCTGGTGAAGAGACTCTGATGAGGATGCAGCACATCTACTTCGCGAACCCCGGCCTCGACACCCTGACTGTCAGAATGATGAGCAAGATGGGAAGAGAGGTTGCCTACGGTGCGGCCCGAATCCTGCGCACTCAACTGAAGCTGGGCCTGGACAAATCCGGCAGGGCGACTCGCAATCTGAAGGTCCTTCCCCAGACCGGCTATGACGCCCTGATGGTGACTGGGCTGTCGGCAGGGAAGGCGCTTGGCTACTTCCGCGGTGGTCGGGTCGTTAGCCGGCTGTGGTGGGATAGCGCTGATCCTGAGAGGGACCCGCAGTTTGACGAGGGGCATTCGAGGCCCCGGGTGCGCAGGTTTGAAGCCCCGCTCTCCCTTCGTGACATGGCTGCCGACATTGATGATCTGTACTGGGCCAGCGCCTACGGACAGTCCATCAAGGTAACTCGAGTTGGAGAGGGAGAGGCGCGGCGGTGGCTGGTCTCCCTTCCCGGGACGGATCACTCTGAGTTTGAGACCCAGCCGAACCCCGCGGACCTTGAGGCCAATCTGCGTGAAGAGCTGAACATGCCCAATGCGATGCGCCGTGGTGCCATCGAGGTGATTCGATCAGCCATGCTCGAGGACGGGGTGAAGCCCGAAGAGATTGTCAACGAGCACGTGTTCATCTGCGGACACTCGCAGGGGGGCATGATTGCGGCGGCACTGGCATCAGCGGATCCCAAGCAGGTGGGAATCAACGTGGATCGCATTCTCACCCTCGGTTCCCCAACTCGGCGCCTGCGCCTTCGCGAGGATGTCGTGGCTGTCGCGGTGGAACATGACCAGGACATCGTGCCCTCCCTCGACGGAACTCCGCGTCGTAACCCCGATCAGCGGGTGACAATTCAGCGCAAACTCAACCCTCCGCGATGGAATCCCCTCTTCTATGCACACGCCTCATCGACATACACGGAGACGCTGCGCAGGGCGGAGCGGCAGAGCGCAGTGGCTCCCTGGGGTCGGGAGGCGGAGGCACTCAAGGCGCTTCAGGACTACCTTCCAAAGGTTGGGGAACCGACCAGGGTGTTCCACTCCTACGTGTGGCAGGAAGTCCGTGACCCCGAGGACCTGCAGCCCTGGGCCGACATTTTTGACGTCAAGCTTCCCGAGGACTGGCAGCCGGTTCGATACGACGGTGAAGTTGAGATTAATGAGGCGGTGGCGGTTCCCGTCGTTGACCGCATCGGAGAGCTAGCCAGTCACCTGGCCGCAGTAGGAATTGAAAAGGAGGGGGGACATGGAATCGGATCCAAGGCTCTGGATTGAGAAGTTCAAGGTGCATCCCACTTCGTTGGACCTGCGTGGCCTCGTCCCCCATACGGCGCTCAAGGCTGTCCGTAACACCGTCAAGAACCTTTTCGGCAATATGAAGCACCAGCCGGTCCCAGGCCGGAACGAACGCATTCTCAAGCTGGTGACGGACACGGTCCTAGCTGCGCCAGCGGTGCGGTTGCTGCCGGATCCTGAAGAGCTTGAGGTGCGGGTTGATGTCCAAGAGGGCTTTGGTAAACCGCTTCTCATAACGATTGATCTGGTGGCGACACTAAGTCATAGCGAGATGGACCAGTACTCAACGGAAGAGCGCCAGACCCTGAAGAGAATCTTCACCGACCTCCTCGACCGCGCGGCCACCGTCGCCTGGGATAACCCAGAGGTGGCGCCCGTGGGTGTGCGGGGGCGCGTCCTCGTCGTCACACCGGCTGATGAGGGTGGGGAGCAGTACCTGGTTGCCGACATGACGGATCTGGGGTTTGAGGACGAGATCGCGCGGGTCAGCGACCTCTACGAACGCCTTGGTGCCCCGGATTCAGATCCTGACTGGCGCCCGTAGTCGCCCGACCTCTTAGTCCAGAAAGCTGACGATCTGGGGGGCGAGGCCGGTGTAGCTGCGGGGTGACAGTGTGAGTAGCCTGGTCCGCAAATCTTCGGGCAGATCTGCTCCCTGGATGACCTCGGCCATTGCCTCACGTGTAACTGTGCGCCCGCGGGTAGCAGCCTTGAGCAGTTCGTAGGGTCCCTCCCCCGGGGCATACGCCGCTGCGTGTGCGTCCTCGTCGGCGCCAAGCTCTGCGATCCGCAGAGCCTGCTGGATGGCTTCGGAGATTACTTCCCAGTGTTCTGTCAGCTCATCTTCAAGAAGTTCAGCGTTCGCAGTCAGACCCTTGAGACCACGCACCAGGTTGTCGAAAGCAACCAGACTGTAGCCCAGCCCAACCCCGATGTTGCGCTGAGTGGAAGAGTCGGAGAGGTCGCGCTGCATCCTTGAGGTGGAGAGAACCTCGGCAAATGTGTTGAGCAGGGCATTTGAGAGCTCAAGGTTTGACTCGGCGTTCTCAAAGCGGATCGGGTTGATCTTGTGGGGCATCGTGGATGAGCCAGTGGATCCCTGCGCAGCCAGTTCCTGGCGGAAGTAGCCCAGGGAAATGTAGGTCCACATGTCTGTCGCCAGGTTGTGGGCGATACGGTTGAATGCTGCGAGGTCTGAGTAGAGGTAGCCCTGCCAGTCGTGGGACTCAATCTGGGTGGTGATCGGGTTCCAGGTCAGACCCAGACCCTCCACGAAGAGTCGGCTGATCTCAAACCAGTCAAGACCCGGCAGAACCACGGTGTGGGCCGAGTAGGTACCCGTGGCGCCGTTGAACTTTCCCAGGTACTCGGCTCCCTCGATGCGCCTGATGGCATGGGAAAGACGCCAGCCGAATACGGCCAGTTCCTTACCGACGGTGGTGGGGGTTGCGGACTGGCCGTGGGTGCGGGCCAGCATGGGAACTTCCGCAAGCGCCCTCGCCATGGCTGAGATGGTGGCGACGAGGGAGCGGGCGCTGGGAAGCCAAACCTCTTCGATGGCACCTCGGGTGCCGAGGGCGACTGCCAGGTTGTTGATGTCCTCGGAAGTGCAGAGCAGGTGAACGGCCTCTTGGTAGCGGTTCAGCGCGCTTGAGCCACCCCCGTCAGAGGTGCTGTCACCGTAGCCGGCGATGTGTTCGCGAACCAGGTACTCGACGGCTTTGACGTCGTGGCGGGTTTCGGCCTCAAACTCACCCAGACGGGCCCGTCGTTCCTCGTTGTAGTCGGCTGGAAGGTCTCGCAGGTAGGCGACCTCGTCCTCCGAGAGGGCGGGTAGTCCAGGAACCAGAGCATGTTCGGAGATGAACACCAGCCACTCAACTTCGATGTGGAGACGGAGGCGGTTGATCGCATCTTCAGAGAGGTACTCGGTGAGCTGGTAGGTCTGAGCCCGGTAGCGGCTATCCAGTGGAGAAAGAGCCCAGCCGCGATCGGCTACTGCCGAATCGTTGTGGGGCGTGGGTGAAGATGCGTTGGACATGGAACTTCCAATACTGCTCGGCTCGGAATGAGGTACCCCTAAGGATAGGCGCGCCGCCACCAGGAGTGAACGGCAGCCATCACCCCGGCCGTTCCCAGGGCGCGGTTGCCGCGACGATCCACAGACTGCGCTTCGGTCCGCGAGGGATTTGGGTGTGGCGCAGTAGCGTCGTCGAATGTTTGGATATGAAGACGCCGAACGCGTGGCCTCGGCACAGGGGGTTCTTGACTACGCGGTAACCGCGCTTGCCCACGCGCACTGCCCGGGATGGAAAGGTAGTGCGGCCGAGGCCGCGGACCAGATGCGGGTGGAACTGGCAACTCTCGGCTCAGACCTCTACAGGCAGCTTCATGTGCTGCGCCTTGAGATTGAAGAGATTGCGTTGCTGAGGAGCACACTTCTTTCCCAAGCTGCCTGCTCTGTTACAACAGGAGGGGGATGGTGACGACACCATGGCTCTGGGTCACCGAGGTGGTGACCAGTGTGGACACAAGTGAGCTGATGGCAGCTGCCGGGCAGGTGTCGGATGCGCTGTCAGCGGGTCGATCGGCTTCCGCTCACCTCTACGAACTTTCCTGGGGACCAGGCCTGAGCACAGGGTGGCTCTCGGAGGTGGTGACGACCCTGGACTCCCCTCTGGCAGCAGAGATCGCTGAGCGCACCGCCCTGGTGCAGTCTCGACTCAGCCAGGTGCATGAGGACCTGCAGGACTTTAGTAGTCGCACCGGTGCCTTCTCCGACTGGGTGGCCCAGGCGGCACTCATCTATGCCGCCGCAGAGGAGGGGGTGGCGGGGTACGCCCGGGCCTGTTCTCTTCTGGAAGGTTTGGGTTGCTCTTTCACAACCGGAGAGGGAGTTGGCGGCCGCCTGCAGGCCGGTGCCCAACTGGTTGGAGCACTGCCCGGAATGATAGGAGACTTCACGGCCCACGGAGGTGGCAGTCGGGGTGAGGCCGGAGCCGGGGTGCTGCTTCAAGGTCACCTGCAGTCGCTTGCGGGCGGATCGGAGCGGTTCCTGTCGGCCGTGGTTGCAGTTGCAACCTGGTGGCGCAGTCTGGGTGATTTCGCCTCCTCTCCCAGCCGGGGCATTCTCCTCAAGTCCGGCCCCCGGAACTACACCTGGGTGGGGGAGCAGGGGGAATCAAGCCCGGTTGCCAGTTTCTCAAGTGATTCCTTTCAACAGGTTGGTGACCGTGGGCTTCGCCAGGCACACAGCAGGCTCGAGCAAGTGGAGCCGGTGCGTGAAGATGTCCGGGAGTTACTGGCCGGGGTGGGTTTGGACGCCTCTGGTTTACCCCTGGAACGGATGGCCCCGTCAAGGGCCCAGGCTATCGATACGGTGGTCCCGCTGACGGCAGCGGCATTGCTGGCCCGGGTCGCCGGTAGTGGTTCGTCTCCCTCGGTGGGTGAGGTGCAGGTTCTGCGCCACTCTTCTGCAAGTAGCGCAAGGTCGTGGTCGGTGGTGATTCGAGGAACTCAGGAGTGGCTTCCGGGTTCCCTCAACCCCCAGGACATGCAGTCCAACTTCTCAGCGGTCGCGGGGAAGCAGAGTGATCAACAGCGGGCGGTAGAAGAGGCGATGAGGGCATCTGGAATCGAGCCGGGGGACCCTGTCGAACTTGTGGGTCACTCCCAGGGCGGGGCTATCGCCCTCAAGATTGCAGGTGACCCGCAACTCAAGCAGCAGTTCAATATCGTCTCGGTCCTGACTGCTGGGGCTCCAACTGCACGCCTCGGGGGAGGGGTTGATGCGGCCGTCCTTAATCTGGAGAGCATCCATGACCTTGTGCCGGCGTTGGACGGCATGGCAGCTGACCGGGCGCCTTCGACAACAACGGTTCTCTTCGACTCCTCCTCCCTTGCACTCCCGGAGGGTAAGCACTCCCACGACCTCGGCACCTACGTGGCTGCCGCAGCTCAGATGGGGCGCGAGGTCGGGGTGAACCCCATGGTGGACCCGGTGGGTGCCTGGGAGGAACAGCGAAGATCTGCCCTTGGCTTCGAGGTGGAAACCAGAACAGAGACCCTCTACTTCCAGACCACTCGCGTCCGGTGATACATCCCTTGAACTGCGGTTTCTTGATGCGTGGCAGACTGTCCCCATGCGATTTTTGATCAAGACTCTCGGCAACATGGTCGGCATCTGGGTGGCGGCTTCAATCATTCCGGCTGTTAGTTTCCGGCAGAATGAGGACTGGCGCTACACAGTTGCCTACCTGTTTGTGATCGCGCTGATCCTGACCCTGGCGAACCAGCTGGTTCGGCCCATTGTCAAGTTCGTTTCCATACCGCTGTACATCCTCACCCTGGGACTGTTCAGTCTGGTAATCAATGGCCTGATGTTCTTCCTGGTGGGTTGGCTCTCCGGCCTCGTCAATGTCCCCCTGATCGTTGACGGCTGGTTCGGGGCAATCTTCGGCGGAACTGTCACCGCCATCATTTCTTGGATCGTCGCGGGCATCGTCGGGGTAGTGTTCCCGAACCGAAGCCAGTAAACCTGCGCCTCCACCCCCGTACTGCGGTAGTTTCTTGAAAGAGGTGAAGAATCGGGGACGCAGATAATCCCTGCGTAAGACTCAATGGGGAGGCGAAGATTATGGGCAGGACTACCTATCAGCCGGGCAACGCGACAAGGCGCGCGATTGAGGCCGAAGCGGGTGTAGTCGTTGGGAACTACCATCCACTACCCGTCGTACTCGAAAAGGGTGAGGGGGCATGGGTCACCGATGTGGATGGCCGTGAATTCCTCGACGCGCTATCGGGCTACTCAGCCGTGAACTTTGGTCACTCCAACCTGCAGATCATTCGGGCCATGACCGACCAGGCCATGCAGTTGGGCCTCATCGCCCGCGCCTTCCACAGCGCCAACCTGGGGCCCTTCTGCGCAGCCCTTGCCGAACTGACTGGAATGGACATGGTCCTTCCGATGAACACCGGCGCCGAGGCGGTGGAAACCACGATCAAGGCGGCGCGTAAGTGGGGGTACCTCGTCAAGGGTGTCGAGCGGGATCGCGCGGAGATCATCGTCATGGACGACAACTTCCACGGTCGTACCTCAACGATCGTGTCATTCTCTTCAGACCCCGACGCCCGCGATGACTTCGGCCCCTACACTCCCGGCTTCGTCTCGGTCCCATTCGGGGATGCTGAGGCCGTGCGCCGTGCCATCACGAAGAATACGGTTGCAGTCCTAACCGAACCGATCCAGGGAGAGGCCGGAGTGGTGATTCCACCCGCCAGCTTCCTTCCAGAACTGCGTCAGATCTGCGATGACAACAATGTTCTGCTCATTGTTGATGAGATCCAGTCTGGGTTCGGTCGCACCGGAGCCACCTTCGCCTGCGAGTTGGTTGGGGTACAGCCGGATCTTTACACCCTCGGCAAGGCGCTGGGTGGTGGGGTGTACCCGGTCTCAGCTGTCGCCGGCAAACGAGAGGTCCTGGAGGTGTTTACCGCTGGGACCCACGGGTCGACCTTCGGTGGCAACCCGCTTGCGGCTGCCATCGGCCTCGAGGTCATCTCCATGATCAGGACGGGCGAGTACCAGCAGAACGCGGCTGAACGTGGCCGGCAGTTGCGGGATCACCTGGTTGAACTGCAGAAGCAGTTCCCGGATCTTCTTCTGGGGTTCCGTCAGATCGGCCTGTGGGTCGGTGTCGACTTCAACCCCGACCTCGTCACCGGCAGACAGGTCTGTGAGCAGATGATGAGCAACCGCGTCCTCATCAAAGATGCGCATGGTTCCGTGGTCAGGATTAGCCCACCCCTCTGTGCGACGGAAGGCGACATAGACTTCCTGTGTATCGCGCTGAGCAAGACCCTGGAGCAGCTGCGGGCCGGTTAGTCGTGGGTCTGGGATGATGGACTAGGTCGTGACCGCGATGGTTCACGAAGGGACAGAGGGAGAAGTAATGAAAACCGTACATATCGCCGCTGATCACGCAGCCTTTGAACTTCGGGAAGCGCTACTGGAGCACCTGAAGGACAGCGGGTACGAGGTCGTTGACCACGGCGCGTACGTTTACGACGCCCTCGACGCCTACCCCCCGATGTGCATTGCCTGTGGTGAAGCCGTGGTGGCCGATGAAGGTTCCCTGGGGATCGTCCTCGGTGGATCCGGTAACGGTGAGCAGATGGCTGCAAACCTGGTTGACGGTGTCCGCGCGGCCCTGGTGTGGAATGAGTCGACGGCCCGCCTGGCTCGCGAGCACAACAACGCGAATGTCATCGCCCTCGGCGCGCGTCAGCACACCATGGAAGAGGCCATGCGGCTGGTTGACGCCTTCCTGGAGACTCCATTTTCGGACGATGAGCGCCACATTGAGCGCATCGAGATGATGGCGGAGTACGAGGCGGCGCGCTGCAACGACTAGGTCGTGACTAGGTGAGGGTGGTCGGCAGGGTAAGGACGAGGACGACGGTCGTCGACACCGCAATCTCACTGAAGCCAATTATGGCTGGGCGAAGCGGCTTCCCGGTTCGGTAGGACCAGGCCGGGAAGGCTGCCGCCCGGATCAGCAGGAGTGCCCACAGGGCAACGATCCACCAGTTGAGGTGTCCGAGCAGGGCCGCCACGAAGGTGACTGCGAGGACGACCCCGTGGAATGTCAGGGAGCCGATCAGCCAGGCCGAACTACCGCGCTCTCGGATCAGAGTTTTCACCAGCGGAACGGTCCCGATGAAGTAGAGGGTGAGGATGGCTGTTGCCAGCCAGGCCCTACCCCAATCGTCCGGGTGTGATCCCAGCGAGAAGGCGATGGGGGTCAGAAACTGTGAAGCGATGATGGCGGAGGCCCGAGAGAGCAGTCCGCGTTCGTTGTCGTTCCACATCTCCCACAGGGCGATCCCGAAGCAAACTGCGAACGCCGGCGCCCACAGTGCCAGGCTCGGCTTGAGAATGAGCAAACTGAGTGCCCCGACCGCAGCGACCGCAGCGTAGGCCACCAAGGCGTTGCGGAAGCGTCCCTGACGCTTCCTGATGGTGGCTAGGCGTGCTTCGCCAAGGGGTTTTCCGGCTGCACGCGCCCGAGCGCGAGCACTTGAGTACACCTTGACCCACAGCCCAAGGGCGCTGAAATAGAAGAACGCTGCCAGCCACGCCACCAACAGAAGCAGCTGTTGCCAGGCCAGGCCCCCGAGCAGGCTGCCAACGATGACGGGAACCAGCATCATGGCCCAAGCCCCGTGTTGGTTCGAAATCCAACCATCTCGAACTAGGCGACGCGCCCGCTGCTTTGACGGAGATGATGCTCGAGTTCCCATGACCTCATTCTCGCAGGTGAGAAGTGCCGAGGGCCCACACCTAGATCCCAGGTTCATTTCAAAGACCTCGAAAACGCACCCCCGAAGAGCAAAAAAGTTGGGACACCCAACCAGGATGTCCCAACTTTTCACGAGTCGGGGTGACAAGATTTGAACTTGCGACCTCTTCGTCCCGAACGAAGCGCGCTACCAAGCTGCGCCACACCCCGTGACTAAGCAAGTATAGGGGCGCTATTCTTCCGGGCAAAATCGAAGTAATGAGACCTCAGGGCGGCAGAACAGGCGGATGGGGGCGTAGCGAGAAGTTCCCAAACCCGCAGAAACATGCAGGAATGACGGCGTTCCATGACCCGAGGGGAACCAGCGGTGTAGACCTCGACTGTAACGCCTCGAAATATCGGAGTTCGTCACAATCGCGCCGATGAGGGGAATGCGAATCTGTCCGCCGTGCGTGTGTCCGGCAAGGATGAGGTCGGCATCCAGATTGGCGAAGCGGTCAAGGACACGGCGGTATGGGGCGTGCATGACTCCGACTCGAAGTGACGAGGCCTCCCACCAGTCGCGATTCGGCGGTGTCGGCCGGTCTCGTTTGATGTGGGGGTCATCGACGCCGACGAGGGCAACGGTAGATTCCTCGCCCTCGGGACCATTCTGAAGGTGCAGTGTCCCAGCCTGGTTGTCGAGGTCGATCCACCCGGCCTCCGTCATCGCGTTGACCATCTCTACCCAGGGCAGATCGGGTTCCAGCTTTGACTTGTCCTTGGCTTTGCCCGCCGAATGCCCCGGAATCAGGTAGGTGCCCCACGCCTTCATTTCGGGGGAGTAGTAGTCGTTCGAGCCGAGGACGAATGCACCCGGCTTTTCGAGTAGTGGCTGGAGCGCGTCGAGAAGATCCGGAACGGCATCGGCCGAACCTAGGTTGTCACCGGTCGAGATCACCATGTCGAACTGCTCGGTCTGCGCCACCCGCTTGAGGAACTTCTTGATGAACCCTTGCCGCTCAAACATGTGCAGGTCAGAAATGTGCAGGATCGTCGTCTCTCTGAGGCCGGGTCGAGCGGGTACATGCACATCGAAGCGACGGACAATCGGGAAGCGTGCCTCAACGGCTGCTGCAACGAGTGCGGCGCCACCGAGTGCCACGGCTCCGGCAATCGCACCCCCGGTCCAACGCATGAAGCCAACGAACTGCGAACCCATCAGTGATTCGCGTCGACCTATTTCCTTGAACTTGGGGAAGAGCATGTCACTCACTAATCGTCGTTGTTCTCGCTGCCGACATTTCCAGCATTTCCAGTGTTACCACTGTTGTTGCTGTTATTTCCCGAGTTGCCACTGTCGGCCTGCGTGTTGGGCTTGGTCTCAGTCTTGGGTGTCTCAACCTTAGGGGGAAGAGGCTTGTTACCAATGAAGACATCCTCGAAGCCGAGGACCTCCTTGCCCTCTAGCGCAGCCATCATGTAGTTAGCCCAGGCCTGCCCCAGGAAGGGACCGCCGTAGAGGTAGTCGATGTACTCGCCGTTGACGACTAGGTTCTGACCGGGTCGGTTGGGGTTGTTGGCGACACCGGCCCAGATGCCTGTTGCCAGCTGCGGGGTGTAACCAACGAACCAGACATTTGAGTTTCCATCAGTCGTGCCCGACTTGCCCGCGAAGGGACGGCCAATTTGGAAGGTCTCATTGGCGTAAGCCTTGTAGAGGACGTTGGTGACCTGCTTGGCAACCGTCGGATCGATGACATTGGCGCAGTCAGGTGAGTATGTCTTGAGGATGCGTCCATCGCGGTCCTCAACTTCAAGGAGTGCCATCGGGGTGCAGAGTGATCCAGTTGCTGCCAGCGAGCCGAATGCAGCTGTTAGATCGAGAGGGGTTGCCTCTGAAGATCCGATGAGGTTGCCGGGTACGGGAAGGACCGCGTTGCCCTCCGAGTCGGTGATTCCCATGGCCTTGGCTCGCTCAAAGATCTGGCAGAAGTCGACCTGGGTTGCCATGTCGGCAAATGCCTGGTTCACCGAGAATCGGGTGGCGTCGATTACTGAGTAGGCTCCGGCCTTGCCCTGATTCGACTCACCCGGAGTCCAGGTCTCGGTGTAGATCGGTTGACCGCCACACTTGAACGATCCAGTCGGGAAGCTATTACCCTTACCGCCGACGACCTGGTAGGCCGACTTGGATTCATAGAACCACTCAACCAGGGTGAAGACCTTGAAGGTCGAACCGGTCTGGAATCCCAGGCCGCCGCCGTGAGCCGGATCGGCGTTGAAGGAGATCTCGGTAGCGCTGGGGTCCGACTCGGTTCCGATCCCGTAGTTGGTGTTCTGAGCCATGGCGACGATATGCCCGTTCTGGGGAACGACAGACGACAGTGCAACGTTGAGCCCCGAGGGGTCATTCACCGCCACGCGCCCTGTCACCGTGCTGTATGCGGCCTTCTGGGCATCACGGTCCAGTGAGGTCCGCAGGGTGAGGCCGCCGGTGTTGAGGAGGTGTTCGCGTTCTGCCCGGTCCTCACCGAAGGTGGGGTCATTCAGGAACGTCTCGACAGCAAAGCGGCAGTAGTAAGCCGCACTCCCAGCCCCCGCGCAACCCGCCACCGTGATGTTGGGGTTAAGCATGTCCTCAATCGTCAGGGCGTAGGCCTCGTCGTACTCGGCTTCGGTTATGTAGCCTTCCTCAAGCATTTCGCCGAGGACGATGTTACGACGGGTCAGGGATTGCTCTGGGTTGATGAGGGGATCGTAGAGACCCGGCTGCTGCACGGTGCCGGCAAGAAGAGCGGCCTCCGCGATATTCAAGTCGGCTGCAGACTTTGAGAAGTAGGTGCGAGCCGCGGCCTCGACACCATACAGATTGGTTCCGAAGGTAGCCAGGTTCAGGTAGCCCGTGAGGATCTCGTCTTTGCTCAGAGCGCTCTCAAGGCTGATCGCGTAGCGCGCTTCGCGCAGTTTGCGCTCGGCCGAAACCTCGGTGGCATCGTCGATCATGTCCTGATCGCCGGCCTGAAGGCCCTTCTCAAGAAGCATGTTCTTGACGTACTGCTGAGTGATCGTCGAAGCACCCTGGGTGTTGCCACTGGTGAGGTTGTTGATGAATGCTCGTGCCATGCCGTCGGGGTCAATCCCGTGGTGGGTGTAGAACCTGCGGTCCTCAATGGCGACCATCGCCTGCTTCATGATCGGAGCAATCTGCTCCGACGTCACCACGGTGCGTCGCTCGGCGTAGAAGCGCGCCATCACCCCGCCGTCGGCATTGAGCATGCGGGACTCTTCGGCAGGCTCAATCACCTCCATGTCCGAGGGAAGCTCTTCAAAAGTCGCTGGAACAGCCTTGGTAATTGCCCCGGCGGCACCTGCAACGGGCAGCGCAAGACCTGCAATCAGGGCACCAAGTAGGGTTGATGTCAGTGCGATTGCAACGATAATTGCGATGAACTGGGCCGGGTTAAGGCGACGGGAAGTACGTGGTTTGGGCGAACTGGCCATGTCTATAGCCTAGCCAGTAGACTAGGGTGGTGGAATAGAAGCGCATCTTGCGAGACCCCTGTCACACTGGAGTGCGGGGCAATGGGTGCGCGGAGGTGACCGATGTCTAGATCTGAAAACTTGGATGATCAGCACTGGGTTGTCAAGGCGAGGTGTGCCGATGATCCGCCAGATTCACTGTTCGTCCGTGGAGCTGCCCAGAGGATTGCCAAGCAACGTTGTGTCGGCTGTCCCGTAAGGCTCGAATGTCTGGCTGATGCGCTTCAGTGCGCCTGTGACTACGGAGTCTGGGGCGGCCTAACAGAAAGGGAACGGCGTGCAATTCGACGTCGCTTCCCCGCTGTTGAGGACTGGATGGAGTGGCTGGAGACCTCTGACGAGACAGTGGCTGCAGAGCTTAGGCTGTCGGCCTCACCCCGGGTCCTCGCCCTCGTCCGTTCCTAGTCCTTCGCAGTCCGACGAGGACGTCAATAACTGAAGTTCGGGTCCGATGATGAACCTGTTCGCCGCCTTCTGAACACGATAGGGTTGCCCCATGACTAAATGGGAGTACGCGACAATTCCGCTGTTGATTCACAACACCAAGGCAATCCTCGACACATGGGGTGAGGACGGGTGGGAACTGGTGCAGGTTGTGCCGGGCCCCTCAAACCCTGAGAACCTCGTTGCTTACCTCAAGCGAGAGAAGCAGTAGTTAACAGGGAATGGCGTCACCAGTCGGTGACGCCATTCCCTTATGTCTTTGTCTAGTGGGCGCGACGCTGCAGGCGTTCTACGTCCAGCAGCGTGACTGCACGACCTTCGAGGCGGATCCAGCCGCGCGACACAAAGTCGGCCAGGGACTTGTTGACGGTCTCACGTGAGGCACCGACCAGCTGGGCCAGTTCTTCCTGGGTGAGGTCGTGAGGAACGTGAATACCCGACTCTGTCTGGGTGCCAAAGCGGCGGGCCAGATCAAGAAGCGACTTGGCAACACGTCCGGGAACGTCAGAGAAGACGAGGTCGGACAGGGACTCATTCGTGCGGCGCAGGCGCTGGGCCAACGCGCGCAGCATGTGCTTCGCGGCCTCTGGGTTTGTATCCAGAACAGCCGACAGGTCCGAGTGGTTCAGTGACAGCAGGGTTGCCGAAGAAACGGCGGTTGCGGTCGTGGAGCGGGCACCTGGATCAAACAGTGTCAGTTCTCCGATGATCTCACCAGGGCCGAGGATGGCAAGCAGCGACTCACGCCCATCATTTGAGGTGTGTCCCAGTTTGATCTTGCCTTCGGTAACGATGTAGAGGCGATCCCCGGGATCACCTTCCTCAAAGAGGACCTCACCGCGTCGCAGCGACACGTGGCTGGTCCGGGCTGCCAGTGCGGCGAACTGCTGTTCATTGAGGCCGGCAAACAGGGGCACCCTGCTGATGAACTGGTCATCTATGCTCATCTTAACTTGACTCCGTATCTATAGCGTTTGCTTAAGGAGGGGTTTCCCGGTCTAAGCACCCACGGTGATGTGAGTGACCCCACGCCAATGATAGATGTTATCAAGAGATTGGCGCCATAAGGGGAATTACCGACTTATCTACAGTGGTGAGCTTAACTATGGGAGTCCCTGGGGTGCTGGTGGGTAACCTCGAAGAGGTGGTCCAACAGAATTTTTGTCACCTCATCCGGGGTCTCCTCATTCGGGAAGTGCCCCGCGCCAGGGATCTCCACATGCATTACAGATCGTCTCGCAAAGGTGGTGTCACCCGAGTATGCCTGCGGATTGATACGCCCGTCCCGACCGCCCCGAACCGACAACAGGGGTACTGTCACAGGACGTTCAAACAGCTTCCTGGCCGCTGAAGAAGGCGTTCGAGCTGCCTTTTGGGTCTCGAGGGCTGCGTTGGCCGAGAAGACTCGGCTGAGCGGAACCTCGTACTGCTCACTGATTTCAGCCATGTGTTCAGCGTGTTCAGGGGCGGCCCAGGTTCGCAGAACCGCTCTCACCAGTGTGCCGTCACGCAGTCCGCGACTACGGATTAAGGGCATTCCCAACTCACGATCTACACGCGAGGCCGCAATCGCCCTCGACGCGGCGCGGCGACGTCGGGTCTGGGGGTGGGGTGCAGCGATGGTTACAACGGACTCCAGTTCACCGGGAGCCATGTGTGCAAGAGTCCAAGCCACCGCGCCACCGACACCGGAGCCAACCAGGGTGTACGAGGTGGTTCCCGTTGCGCTGGCAACCGCCCGGACGTCCTCGGCAAGTTCGACGAGATCAACGGGACCGGGTTGCAGGTCGCTTCCGCCCATGCCGCGCAGGTCCATGGCAAGAACGCGGTAGCCACCGTGGGCGAGGGCGGCGATCTGGTGGCGCCACGACCACCAGTGCAGGGGAAAATCGTGTAGCAAAATGACGGTGGGACGCCCGGGTTCATCCCCTGCAATCACCACGTGAAATGACATGCCGCGGGCATGGATATTGCTGTGCGTCCATGGCCCTTCGGCACGAACGGTGGAAATTTTTGTCACTGGTAACGCTGAGCCTTCTCTGTTGCCTTACGACCCCAGCGTGCCTTCATGGCGTTGGGGTTAGTTGTTGCAACCGATATTCGCAGAGCTTCCTCAGCCCTGCCAGTTCTACGAACGGCCGCGATGACCCATCCGAAGGCAACCATTAGGAAACCGAACACGAACAGAAGGCCGGTGAACCCGGAAGCCAGGAAGTGGTTCGCGATATTGCCACCGAAGTCGTTCCAGTTAGAGATGTTAGAGGCACCCCAGTAGCCCGTATCGGCCACAAGTCCGGGGACAAAGAGGAACGGGGCACCCGCAGCCATGACGAGGACGCCGACAACCAGCAGTCCCAGGGAGGACTGCGCTGCCAGAATCGCAATGATGGCGAGGGCGATGAGGCCGGCCAGTAGTTCACCGAGCGCTGCGACATTGACGACGCCTGAGGTCATCGGGTTGTCGGTTGCGAATGCGAGACGTGCGGCGGAGTCCGCAATCAGGTACCAGGCCACCGGGGTGAAGATCAGGGTCAGTAGAACCGAAAGGAAGCGGGGCAAGCCGCGTCCAGGAAGGACTGGCAGCGCTTCGCCCTCGAACGTGTAGTCCTGGGCCGGGGTCGACATGGCCTCTTCGAAGGTCGCGCTTCCTTCAGCGGGGTGGAAGCCAAGGGTTGTGCCGGGAGCGGGTTCTGGGCTCACGATGTCACCCTGGACGAAGGAGCGGCGCAGAACCTGGGTGGGATCCTCGACGGCCTCTTCGACAGTCACGGCATCATCGACCTCAACAATCCCGTCAACGGGAGTGGGGGCGCGCTGGGCGAGGACGTCCTCGACGGGTTGGGAGGCAGCGGAAAAACTGCGGTCAGATACGCTGACATTCTCCTCAAAACCAATGAACTCTTCCTCGGTTCGAGGATTCACATCATTGTCGAAGAAGCGCGAGGTGTGCTCGGTCGAGGGTGTAAACCCGGCAGTTTCTGCGTCAGTTTCTTCGGAAGTGAGACCCGGACGGCGTTCGCTATCAACGGGGGTGATGTCGACGGCGGGGTCGTCCCCGGTTAGCTCGTCGTCGTTCCTCTGATCAGACATATGAACCTCCTCAGTTGGTGCAAACATATCGCTCACTGGGTGCGTTATAGAGGAAGCGCCACGGGTTTTCGCGCGGTTTGGTTGCAAAGTAGACAAGTAGCCACCATAAACTGACTGAACCTGTCCTCCAATGCAGGCTGAAAGAGAGCTCGACACCGTGGAAATTTCCAGCGACTCGGTTCACGAGGCCTGTGCCAGGCTGCGATTTTCGGAGGGGTTGCGGCGACGCTGGCGTGAAGCCCGTGCCGAAGCAGCTCTACGTGAGGCCAGTAACCTCTGTTTTGTCGATGGGTTGCGAATGCCCGTTGAAGAGCTGAGGTTGCTTGTGGCCAGCGAGGTTGAGGCAGCTGACCTGAGCCCCACCGAAGCTCAGGCGCTGGGCGTGTGGAGGGCGGTGTGGGAGGTTGAGCAGATGCTGGCTCCCCTCAATCAGGCGGGACCGGTCGGATCGGTATCGGCACCCCTGGCGGTCCCGGCGCTTCTTGCCAAGATCAATCGGAACGTCTGCTCCTACATGGTGGCCGGGGGGTACCTCGAAGCGGGATCCGTGGCGGTCCCGAGAGATGCCAGTGTCCTCTCCCGATTCCTTCGAATGGTGGGGGGAAACGACGGACCAGCTCTTGAGAGGGTGGCGCGGGCGTGGAGGATGACTGCGGCAGAGAGGTTGTTTGAGGTCGGCTCGGGGGCCACCGGAGTCATTTTTGCCAAGTGGATGCTGGCTCAGACAGGCGTTGAACCGACCGGAGTGGCGGTGCTTTCAGCGTGGCCCTCTCAGAACCGTTCCGCCTACCTTGCGGCCGCTGGTCCTGACGGGGATGCAACGGACTGGGAGTCCCTGGTCAACCTCTGCATTATCGAAGGGTGCGCGGTTGGGGAGCAGATCTCAAGGTCGATTCAGGTCGGCAAGATTAATCCGTCCACAGGTCAGTAGGGGCGGTTCTCTACACAGAGGATCGGCTCGATGGAGGTGGCCCCGGGTTGAATCACGTTCCCTAGGGGCATGAGAGAAAACCAAGTTGAACGCCGTCCTCAAGCGTGGGTGATCGCCCAGGAACCTGAACTGAGGCAGTCGCTAGTTGATCTAAGCAGGCTCGCCCTCATGCGCCCGATAGTTGTTGACGGTGAGGCTGTGAAGGTGGCCCGGGGTGGGGTCCGTGACGTCGACACAGTCCTGGTTGAAGTGGGGGAACAGGTTCCCGACCCCCTTCTTGAACTGGCCAGGGTCAGTGTTGCGGGACGAAGTCAGGTCCTCGATGGGTCGGCTCAGGTAGATGTCATTCTTCCCGGTGATGAGGTCGCACTTCTTCAGCTTCTGACCAGCCGTTCAGAGCCGGCTGATGAAGCAGACCCGGTTAGGGAAGCTGATTCAGTCGTCCTGGTTGGGGCTTGGAATGGGGGAGGGGGAGCCACGACGACTGCCCGTAATCTGGCGCGGCTGACCCGCGCGGTCCTTCTGGATGCAGCCGGTAACTGGGGTGGCGAGCTTCCACTTGGCGACTATCTGTCGTGGTCCGATCTGGTTCCCTCGGATCTACCCCCGCCTTGGAAGCTGGTATCCAGCCTGCCGCGGGTGGGCAGGGTTCCCATATTGACCGTGAGAACGGGGGTTCCCCTCACTCCCGGAGACGTCCTCGTCCGAGAGGTGGCAGACCAGTTGCGACGGCCCACAGTCATCGACTGCGGGACTCACCTTGAGCAGCTCTTTGCCCTCGCGGAGCAACTTGAAGCGAGGGGAAAGAAGGTCAGAGCTGTCCTGACAGGAACTGGGACTGACAGGGGAGCAGCGGCTCTTGGCCGGTGGCGTTCGAGTTTCCAGAGCGAGGTGGAACCGCTCTACCTGGTCACGGGGCGACCCCACCCCATGTTCCACATCGTTGCTGAGAGGCATGGGGTGAGTTGGTCTAGGGCACCCCGGCGGGCAGCACCCCGGGCCTGGCGAAGAACCGGAGAGCGACTGTGGGCCGCCTAGCAACTGCGCGTGCTCGAAGGTCGGTTGCTGGGGGACGTACCCCAGCGGAGGCCGTTGCGGACGAGTCTGAAGCTTCAGCTGGTGCGCGTGCCAAAGTGGCGCAGTGGCACACCATGCAGGCCAGCAAGTGTGGAATGACTCTGGCACTGTGGCAACTGGTGCGGGACCCGGATGTTACCGATGTTGTCATCTCTGGGACACGGGCATGGGTTGATACCGGAGGTGGATTTGAGCCCGTCGATCTGGGTCTTGAAAGTGAAGCTGAGGTGCGGATCCTGGCAACACACATGGCAGCCGCGGCAATGCGTCGACTAGATGATGCCCAACCGATTGTGGACGCGGTTCTGCCGGGACCCATCAGGCTGCATGCTGTTATTCCGCCGCTGGCGCAGAGTGGAACTTCGATTTCCCTTCGAGTGCTTCGTCCTCGTCCATTTACGCTTCGTGACCTAGAAGAAAGGAAGGCGTTGGATCCCGACCTCATCAAGCTGCTGGAAGAGGCGGTTAATCGGAGACAGTCAATCCTCTTGGCAGGGGCGACAGGGGTTGGGAAAACCACCCTCTTGGCGACTCTCCTCGGACTGGTTGATCCCGCTGAGCGCGTGGTGGTGATCGAAGAGGTCACCGAGCTGGCAATCGACCACCCTCACGTGGTCTCACTTCAGGCAAGGGCCCAGAACATTGAGAAAGAGGGGGGCGTGGGACTTGATGAACTGGTTCGTGCCGCCATGCGGATGGCCCCCGATCGTCTCGTCCTCGGTGAGTGTCGTGGGCCGGAGGTACGTGAGGTCCTCACCGCGCTCAACACTGGGCATCGCGGGGGTATGGCCACGATCCACGCCAACTCAATCGAGGACGTGCCGGCGCGTCTGATAGCGCTTGGTCTCCTCGCCAAAATGGATCGGACTGCTGTGGCGACCATGGCGGCAGCGGCATTTGACTCGGTGGTGTTTCTGGAGCGGGACCGAACTGGCAGGCGCTTCGTCAGTTCTCTTGGTCAACTGAGACTGCGTGGAAGTGAACTGATCGGAGAGACCCTGTGGACGGCCCCGGGTCAAACGGAAACCCGTGGGTCTTGAGACCGCCCTGACGGGTCTGATAGTTACCTTCACAACCCTGGTCGGCTTTCTCCTGCTTGAAGCCTGGCGGAAGAGCAGGCAGATCATGGAGGGTCTAGAGCCGGGCTCTCGAAATGGGCCAACTGCGGGCCGTGTGCGGTGGCTTCAACTTAGGGGTGGAAGCCACCTCAACGCACCTGTTGACCTGGCCTCTATCTGCGTTGAGGTGGCCGCGCACCTCCGTGCAGGAAGCAGCGTTGAAAGGGCTTGGCAAAAGTCCTGGGAACATGCCACGGGGGTGGCCCGAGTGGAGATCAGTGGAGGGGTGCCGGCTCAGCTTGAGCAGATGCAGGGGGAAGCGGCAGCAGTTTTGGTGGCAGCTACCAGGTTTTCCCTTCTCACGGGCGCCCCACTGGTTGATGTTCTATTTGCCTGCGGACGCAGTCTCAACCAGCTCGAAGAGGGGCTGGCAGCCCAGAAGGTGGCCTTTACTGGACCCCGTCTCTCGGCGCGGATCCTCTCACTGCTTCCAGTCGCCGGTCTCATCGGCGGCGAGGTTCTGGGGGCTCGGCCCCTGTCATGGTTCCTGTCCGCACCACTACCTATGGCCTGCGGTCTGGTCGGGGTGGTCCTGGCGCTTGCGGGGCACCTGGTGAGCAAAAGGTTGATTGAGGCCGCCGCCAGATCCGAGAGGAACGCGCTTCGGGAACCAGTTCTCTGTGATCTCACCCTGGCTGGTTTGCGGGGCGGTGCGAGCATCCCCCGGGTTTTGGAGTCTCTCGGAGAGTCCACAGACGAACCGGCTTTCATAATCACCGCCAACGAACTTCTTCTCGGCGCAACCTGGGAGGAAGCCTGGACCCCGCTTCCACCTGCCGGAGCCCTGCTGCGAAGGGTTCTTCAACCTGCTTGGGAGGACGGGGTAGCGCCGGCTCCCCTTCTAAAGCAGGCAGCCGAGGACGCTCGCCGACGATCAGTTAGCGCGACGAAAGAGGCCGCTGAGCGCCTTGGGGTAAAGCTGGCGTTGCCCCTCGGTTTGCTTCTACTTCCTTCGTTCATTTTGCTGGGCCTGCTGCCCGTGTTCTTCTCCCTGGTGGGTTCGCAGCTCTCCCTTGGCTTCTGAGGGTGGGAGGTATTTCCACAGGGTGGTCTCCTGGGTCCCATTCACAGGGGTGACAAGGCGGTCTGGTTTGGGGGTTCTGACCACGAGAGGCTCGGGGTGTCACATCTGGTGGCGTTCGACCCTGAAAGGACAAGAAACATGATGCAACTGGCTCCAGTTAGAGGACCGGGTGGTCCTTCAAGCCACCCCCATCTTGACCGGCTCCCGGACTCGGCTTTTCAGCCGGGGATGCCCTCGCAGAATGGGGGTGATGGTTCTGGCGAAGAAGGCTCGACAACGGTGGAATATGCAATCGGGGCTGTAGCAACTGCGCCACACATAAGGCATACTCACAGTTTGCCATAGGGCGCTACAGTGACACCATGAGCAACACAGACCAACCAGGTAGAGCCGCGATTTACGCCAGGCAATCAATGGCAGACCAGCAAGGCATTGCCCAGCAACTAGAAGATTGCCGCCTGAAAGCCAGTCAAATGGGGCTAAAAGTAGTTGCGGAGTTCGTTGACAACGACGTGTCTGCAACGAAGAAGCGCGGCGAAAAAACCGGCTGGAACCAGATGCTCAGAGCCTATGACACTGGCCAGTTTGATGCCCTCATAGTTGCAGCAACAGCAAGGCTAACTCGTAGCCTCGAAGATATCCTCGAAGTCACCAGTCCCAAGCGAGACATACGGATTCTCACCGTTAGGGAAGGCATCGACACAGCAACGAATGATTTCTTCCTCAAGATGCTAGCCCTGGTTGCAGACCAAGAGATTCACGAAAAACAAGCCCGACGCAAGCGCTATGATCAAACCCGCCATCTACAGGGGCACCCCTCACCAGGAGATCCCCCATATGGGTATGACTGGGTTCCGCGGATGGACCGCGATGACAAAGGCACAAGGTATGTCATCAATGAGGCGCAAGCAGAGGTAGTTCGCTACATCTTCAAAGAATTCGTTCAGAAACAAACCACTCTGTACCAGCTAACCAAGAGACTGAATCTGACCAACGCTGAGATTGACGCAAACACAGCACCCAGGGGAAGCAACCGGAAAACTGCCTCAGAACAAGGGCTTTTGACAGTCAAGGAAGCTAATGAACTGAAGAGACTAGATCGAGCAACCCGCTACGGCGGGAGTTGGAACTCAGGGCACATTCGCCGAATGCTGATGAATCCGCATTACGCAGCATTGCTCCCCCCAATGTCTGGCGGCAAAGGCGAGCGTGACAAGAAAGAAATAGACCTTGGCACCTGCTCTCCAGGCGCATGGGAACCAATCATCTCTGAGGACTTACTCAAAGCCGCGAGAGGTATCTTGCTGAGCCGGAAGCCACTGCACCAGGGCACAGCCCGCAAATGGCTTCTAGGTGGCTTAGCGAGATGCTCAGTGTGTGACGAACCAGTGAGATCCGCCCGAGGCAAGACCCACCCCAATGCCAGAAAAGACGGCTCCGGCAAAGCACCGCAAAAGGGCTACCACTCATACAGGTGTAGGAACAACCACTTCCACCGAGCTGGGGACCCAATCGACAAGTTCATAGAAGAGTTGTGTATCGCAAGATTGTCGCGACCTGATGCGGTAGCACTGTTTCAGCGAGACGAAGACAAAGAAGACCTAACAGTTCTTACAGGGATGCAGCGCGGCTTGGAGGAGAGGCAGAGAACCTTGGCAATGATGGTCGCGGAGCAAGGCATGGCGCCGGAGATTGCAAAAGAAGCAATGGAGAAGATTGCAGCAGAGCAGGAACTGCTACAGGAGCGCGTTCGCAAGGCTACAGAAGAAAGCCCCCTACCAGCTTCGACAGATCCGAAGGCTGTCAGAACCTGGTGGAACCAGACTTCGGTAGCCAACCGGCAGACAGTTGTGAAAACGCTAATGGAAATCAGAATTCAGCCAGTTGGATACGGGCGCCGGGTAGGTCCCTCGCTACCGGTAGAAGACACCCTGGAATTGAAGTTGCACGGCGTCGATGAAGACGGGAATCCAACCTTCAAAACAGTCAAATGGACCGGAAACTAGGTGCTCCAACAAGTAGCAAAATCTGGTGCCCAATGACAGAGGAAAAGTGAAGGATGAGGCGGAGGCATTTCGGAGCTTTTTCTCCACTTTTATAGCAAACCTTTCAGCCCAATGTGGTAGCAGTCACGTAGCCTCTTGCTTCCAAAAAGTTATCCACAGCTTCCACAGTTTTTACTCATCGTTTACTTTTGCTGGCACCAATCTTTACAAAAGAGACAAATATGTTTCACTTTTGCACTCCTCGAAAATCAAAAGTGCAACATATTTGCGCTACATAGTTGCAGGTCAGAGGGCATTCGTTGTAGATGTTCGCTTGTTCACTTTTTTTCAACTTCTACTACAGTAAATATCAATTGTGGATAACTCCTGTAGCTAAGTGCTTCTATTTTTTTCTATATATAGACTCAGAAAAAAGCGAACAAGTGAAACATTTTGGTACAAAATAGCCTCTGATCAGATATTTTACTGTTTCACTTTTTGTTCGCTTTTGAGCAATTTGTAGCTCTTTTGCAGAAAACGCAACAAAAAGAGCTACAAATGCAAAAACCCAGCTCTGAACTCCGAAATTCGCTGCAAAACGAGCCCTGAGAGTCCTCCCCTTCCTCTCGACCTGTCACCGAGCAACGAACCAGAAAAGGCAGAAAAAATCGGCGCAAAAACCCGGCTCCAAAAGTTCAGCTAATTGAAGCTACAAATGCCAGCTAACGGGCGCAAAAGATACCAGCCTCATCTTCCACTTGTCACCGCTGAGAAAACCCTCACCCGATCACCAAACCCCCACAAGAAAAACCAGTCTCCCGTAACTATTTGCTACTCCACGGCTGCGTATTTTCCTTCTCCTGCGAGAGCCGTGTAGAGGGTTTGCCGGCTCACTTTCAATCTCCGAGCAACCTGTGCCTTGGGCACCCCGGCTTCAACTTGCTCCCGGGCCTCTTCAATCTGCTCCGGGGTAAGTTTCGTCGTTCGGTCATAGACACCATTGGCTTTGGCGATGGCGATTCCCTCCGCCTGGCGCTCTTTGATCACGGACCTTTCAAGTTCTGCAACTGCTCCAAGAATCGTCAGCATGAAAATCCCATTGGGAGTATCCGTGTTCAGAGCCGGACTATCTACGAACTCAACCGAGACCCCTCGCTCTTTCAGTGTCTCTACCAGTTCCAATAGATCCCTCGTAGACCGCGCTAGCCTATCCGCTGAGGTAACTCGTAGGACATCACCGTCGCGCACGTAGCGCATCATTTCTTGCAGTTCTGGGCGCTCGGTGTTCTTCCCACTGAGTTTGTCCGTGAAAACTCTGTCACAGCCCTCTAGCGCCTTCAATTGGCGATCTAGGTTCTGGTCCACGGCACTGACTCTGGCGTAACCAACAATTTGCCCTTTTGCCTGTCCAACCATGTCTTAACCTACTTACACACTTGTCTAATAGGGTCAATTTTAACAGTCATTGGACACTTGAAACAGCCCCAGATCGGCTCTATTTCAACCCTGTCAGTGGTAGACCCTGATGGACACCATCAATCTCGCAAATGCGCGAATGGATCTGTCACCGATTGCAAACCATGCTCTGGGCAACTCCAGACAAACCGAACCCCAGCCCCATGGCTGCCGGCAATAGAAACAACACACTCTCCACCGCACTCAGAGCACGATGGCCGCACCGTTCGACGAACCAAGTTTGAAGCACCTTCATCAGGACTCATCTTCACTCCAGTCACCAGCCTTGACCAACAAGCCCAACCTAGCGCGATTCCCCAAGTTTCTGCTCGTTCAGTAGTTGAAACTATGCTAAATAAGTGATACCGAAATAGTTGTAGAAATTTACCAATTTGCAGATCAAACAAACCAAGGAAGCACATCAACGTGGCCGTGAAAACTAAGCAACACCAAACAGTTAGCAGCGCTCAAGAAAGACAGCAACTCAACTCCTCAATCTGGAAAGCCGCTGACACACTTCGCGGTAGCGTTGATGGCTGGGACTTCAAGGCTTACATCCTTGGCATGATTTTTTACCGTTTTGCCTCAGAAAACCTCACTGAGTTTCTCAACAAGAGCCAACGCGAAGCCGGCGAAGCAGACTTTGACTACACCAAACTCAGTGATGAACTGGCCGAATATGGCCGTGAAGATACTGTTGATGACCTGGGCTACTTCCTCTTGCCGTCTCAACTATTCCAAAACGTTGCAGACAAGGCAGACAAAAATGCAGACCTCAACGAGACCCTCAAGGATGCCTTCGACGGTTTTGAGGGCTCTGCTGTAGGCCACAAGAGCGAAGCCACAATCAAAGGTCTGTTTGGCGATCTTGATGTCAACTCTTCAAGGCTTGGCTCTACCGTTGCCCAGCGCAACAAGCTTCTGGCAAGAATCATGAAGGAAGTTGCAGGTTTCCCCCTTGGAAGTCTAGGTGAGAAGAACAACGACACTTTTGGCGACGCCTATGAGTTCTTGATGACGATGTACGCCTCGAAAGCCGGCAAATCAGGTGGAGAATTCTTCACCCCGCAATCTGTCTCCGAGCTAGTAGCCAAAATCTCCGCCTCAGGCAGAGAGAAACTGCGCCGTGTCTACGAAACTATCCGAGCTGATTGGATACATTTCAGCGCCGACTTTGTGCTTGCGGCCTGACTGGTTCAAATTGAAAGGTAGTGGTTCAGATCGCGATGGAGAGGTTGGCACAGGAATGAAGGCAAGCGGACAGTCACTGAAGGCCATTGAGATCCCGCTCGGGAAGCTCTTCTCGAACGACTTTGATTTCGTAATTCCTGAGTACCAACGGCCCTACACCTGGGGCACCGACGAAACGATGCAACTGCTGTCCGACCTGAAGAGCGCCTTGGAACGAGATACCGACGAGCCTTACTTCTTGGGATCCGTCGTCCTGGTCAAAGAGGAGAACTCCGAGGAAGCTGAAGTGATCGACGGGCAGCAGCGACTAACCACGCTTTCGTTGATTCTGGGCGTCCTGCGGGACCTAGTTGAGAGCCCAAAGCTGAGCGAGTCCATCCATGAGTTCCTAGAGAAACCAGCCGTCGAGTGGGACGACGATCAACCAGCGCAACCTCGGCTCGCCCTGCGCCCTCGCGACAAGCGTTTCTTCAATGAGTACGTCCAGACCCACGGCGGCACCAAGACGCTCGTTGACATTAGTGACAACGTTACGGAGACCGACTCACAACGAGCCCTCCGGGACAACGCGAAGGCTGTCCGGTCCGAGCTTGCCAGCTGGGACCAAGTGCAGATGAAGGAATTGTTCAAGATGCTGGGTAAGCGGACCTTCATGGTCACCGTTTCCACGCCTGATCTGAACTCTGCCTACCGCATCTTCTCGGTCATGAACTCTCGCGGTTTACCGCTAGCCCCATCCGACATCTTCAAGTCCCAAGTGATCGGCGCAATGCCTGATCGCGACAAGCAACACTACGCTGACCTGTGGGAGGGACTCGAGGAGGATTTGGGGCGCGACGAGTTCGCGAACCTCTTTTTGTACATTCGCTCCATCTTCAGTCAATCCCGTGCAGTGCGAAACCTGCTCACTGAGTTTCCCGAACAGGTTCTCAACGCCTACCTCCCTGGCAACGGGGCGCGCTTCATCAACGAAGTGCTAGAACCGTACGCGCGCGCTGACATTCGTCTCATTTCCCACGACTTCACCGGCAGCGAGTGGACTGAAGTCAACGCTTGGCTCAAGCGCCTGAATCAACTCGACAACGACGATTGGCGCCCGGTCGCACTGTGGGCTCTGAGATATCACGGCGACGACCCGGAGTACTTGGCAGCATTCCTCCGAAAGCTAGAACGCCTAGCCGCAAGCATGCTGCTACGCCGCCTGTACGCTACTCCACGCGCGCTGCGCTACATGGAGCTCCTCAGTCAGCTTGTCGCCGGTGGTGGTCTTGACTCACCGGCATTTGATCTGAGCGAGCGCGAGAAAGAAGATAGTGTTCATGCCCTCGACGGTGAGCTGTACACCAACACGCGCGTGCGCAAATATGTTCTGCTGCGCCTTGACTCGGCGCTCGCCAATGATCCAGGGGCTTCGTACGACCACAACGTGATCACGGTGGAGCATGTGCTTCCGCAGACCCCCGCCGAGGGCAGCGAGTGGCTACAGAACTTCACAGACGATGAGCGCGAGTATTGGACCCATAGGTTGGGGAATCTTCTATTACTGAGCCGGAGGAAAAACTCCCAGGCACAGAACTACGACTTTGAAAAGAAGAAAGAAACGTACTTCAAGTCTCGTTCCGGTGTCGCCGTGTTCGCCCTGACTACCCAGGTGCTTCAAGAGCCCGAATGGACCCCTCTTGTCGTCGAGCGCCGACAACGGGAACTGAGAGACGTCCTTGTCAAGGAATGGCAGCTCTCCTAGCGGAGACTGCGCTCTCACCATTTGAGGCGCTCAAGTTGTGCGTGAGTGGTTCATCGCCTACGGAGAGCTACTGAACATCGAACGACTCGGATTTCTTCTCCCCGTCGTCGACCCAATTGATGAGCAGCTTAGCGCCGGACGATCCGGAGGAATAGACCACGGGCACTCTCCAGGAGGTCCCAGGTTCGATGGTTACTGGATCATCTGTTCCTGTAAGGCGCATCAAGCCCGCAGTCGCGCTTGACGCGAACGTGACCTCAGTCGCGGATGCGCCACCAATGTTCGTGACTTCGAACCAACGGCGGGTCTTGTATTTCACCTTGCCGCGCTTGTCGATGCCCTCTTGCTCGCGTTCCCTGCGCGATTGGACGCGAAACTTCACGGCATTCGGCTCGCCTTGGACTGGAGTCCCGAGATTGGAGGCGATGGCGGATACGTCGTGCTCGATTGCCTTCCATACCTCATGTGTAAGTTGTCCGACGTTTGTGAATCTGCCGAGCAGCCCACGTCCACTGATCTCAGCTTTGAATTCGCGAAGCCCATCGAGTTGAACGGTATCGACATCGTTTGGTAGTGGCGCGTCAGAGAAGTAGAGGTGCACGGGTTTGCCGCTGGCCACGGCCCTCTCGATTTCTTCCACCGTCCCGGAGACGGCGTCCGGTGTTGGTGACCCTAGCCGACTGCCGAATAGCGCAATGACGATGTCGGCAGAATCTACTCCTTGCGAGTTGATCAGTGCCTGGGGGTGGTCCCCGAGCAGGGGCACCGACGAGGTTTCCCAACGCCACGGCAGGAGCACTGTCCCCTTGGTCGTTGCGTTCGCATCGTTCCAATCGTGCAGTGCTTTCTCGACAGCGTCGCGCGCCTCTGGAACATCTGATGGCGAGGCGATGACTACGCGAAGAACCATTGCGGGAAAGCTCATGATCCGATTTTACGGGCACTTACGAAGGGGCCTCTGCCTCAAGAGCGCGCGTCTTCTGTTTGGCAGCCGCTTCCGTCTCTGAACGTGAAGGTGATCGCCTCATCGCGCCCTATTTCGGCGTGATCGGTGAGGGTGTGCCAGAGGTAGGGCGAGAACTCCACGTGGTGCGGGTCTAGTTCAGCGACGCTGACCTTGTAGTGCTGGTACGTAGCCACCCGGTTCTGCCGATCCGTGATTTCTGCCAGCAACGTCTCGTGCTGCTTTAGTAGGGCTGTGTGTTCGGCGGAGAGTTTGTCGAACCGCTGTTGGTAGTCGGCCTGGTCTTGGGGAACCCGGGCGTTGGTGGCGATGAGTTTCTCGATGGCTGCGGCGACCGTGGCGGCCCCAGCGCTTACCTGGTCGGCTTCGAGGCGTAGGTCCGTGGTGTCGAGTTCGGCAAGCAGCTCCACCTCGAGCAGGTCCTCCCCGTGGTCCTGGTCGGCGAGCATCTGCTGGACGGCGTCGAGAAACGCATCCTGGATTTGTTGGTCGGTGAGGTGGGGCGTGGTGCAGGGTTGGTCGCCTGCGTATTTGTTGTTGCACCGCCACACGCGTTTCTCATACTTGGATCCGGCGTGCCAGGTTTTTGACCCGTACCAGGCCCCGCATTGACCACATTTGATTTTGCCGGAGAACGTGCGTTGCCGGGAGGCGGAGCGGCGCCCTTTCTTGATGGAGGCGAGTTCGGCTTGCACGAAGTCCCAAACGGCGGGGTTGATGATCGCTTCGTGGTTCCCGGTCACGTAATACTGGGGCACCTCACCCTCGTTGGTGACTTGGCGTTTGGTGAGGAAGTCAGCGGTGTAGCTCTTTTGCAGGAGCGCATCTCCCTTGTATTTCTCATTGGTGAGGATGCTTCGTAGCGTCCCGATCGACCACCTGGAGCCACCACCAGGTGTGCGGTGGCCTTCTTTATCTAACTTGGCGGCGATCGCCCCGAACGACAGGCCTTCTAGGAACAGGGAGTATATGTAGCGGACGGTGACTGCTTCTTTTTCGTTGACGACGAGGTTGCCGTCTTCGCCTCGGTCGTAGCCCAGGAAGTTGGAAAACGCCACGGTGACTTTCCCGTCGGCGAAGCGTTTACGGTGTCCCCATGTGACGTTCTCGCTGATCGACCGGGCCTCTTCCTGGGCTAGGGAGGACATGATGGTTATTAGGAGTTCGCCTTTGGCGTCGAAGGTCCAGATGTTCTCTTTCTCGAAGTACACCTCGACGCCCGCGTCTTTCAGTGTGCGCACGGTGGTGAGGCTATCGACGGTGTTGCGGGCGAAGCGGGACACGCTCTTGGTGACGATCAGGTCCACCTTCCCAGCCAGCGCGTCAGCGACCATGGCCTGGAAGCCAGCGCGTTTGCTGGTGGAGGTACCGGTGATCCCTTCGTCGGTGTAGATCCCAGCGAGTTCCCACCCTGAATGACTAGTGATGTAACGCGTGTAGTAGTCGACCTGCGCCTGGTAAGAGGTGACCTGGTCTTCGTGGTCGGTGGACACGCGCGCGTACCCGGCGACTTTGCGGGTGCTGGTTTCGGTAAGTGGGGTTCCGGTGTGGAGCCTGCGGGTTGCGGGGATCGCGGTGACGGTGCGGGCCATCAGTTTTCACCGCCCTGGTTTTCCCGTAGGGCGGCCATGCGCTTGGCGTTTTCGGGGTTCGCCCACCAGGCTTTCATTTTCTGAGAGTGGTTTTCGCGTCGCTCTGGGGTGGCCTGTCTGCGCATCCGCTCAGAGGCTTCCTGGCGTCTCTGCTCGTCCCACCGCTGTCGCACTTGCTCGCCCCATTCGCTTCGGCGTTCCTCGTCCCATGCTTTTAGGCGCTGGCGTGATACCCATTCCCGGTCGACGGTTTCCCCGCTTCGCAGGTGGAAGGTGATCTGGTTCGGCCCCGGCATCGTAATGCTCTCAACTTGGTTCTCGAAGGTATCGGGGTCGAAAGTGTCGATGCCGAGCACTTCGCAGCACACTTCTTTGAGGGTGGCTTCCGGTATCGACTTGTTGGCGCAGGTGCGTCCGCGAGTGCGTTTCTTCCCGTCTCGTTTGGTGCGGCAAATCCACGCGTAGTTGACCTTCCCCTTGGTCGACCGTGAACCAGACCGGGAGTAGTTCATTTGGCAGATGCCGCATTTGATTTTTGAGGTGAAGCAACTGGTGGGGATTGACCAGTTCGCGAGCGCCCCCGCCTCGCGGCGTCGTTGCCGCTCTACCTGGACGGCCTCAAACGTGTCCTTATCGATGATTGGTGGGATGGCGTTCTCGACCCTGTACATGGGTGCCTCGCCCCGGTTGTGTTTGGAGTGCTCTCCGAGGGTTGTGGAGTGGAACCTGCCTAGCGTGAGGGTTCCGGTGTAGGCCTCTAGGGTGAGCCACGCGCGAGGAATCTCGGGTGAGAACGGCACCCCTTTCCGGCTCCACACCCCTTCTGCCGTCAGGTTCGCAACGAACTGCTCCATCGATATCTTGTCCAGGTAAGCGGTGAAGGCGCGACGGACGATGATCGCTTCATGCTCGATGATCTCCACGTCCGTCGCGTCATTGGAGTCGGTGTAGCCGTACATGTGGAACCCGTTTGCCAGGCCTTGTTCGAACTGTTTACGCACCCGCCATTTCACGTTAGTGGAGATCTGCTCCGATTCTGCCTGGGCGAAAGAGGCAAGCAGGGTCAGCATGAACTCTCCATCAGCGGTCGCGGTAGAGATGTTCTCTTTCTCGAACCGCACCTCCACCCCGAGGCCGTTGAGTTCGCGCACCACTTGGAGAAGATCGACCGTGTTGCGGGCGAAGCGGGAAATGCTCTTGGTGAGAATCAGGTCGATGCTGCCGCTGCGGGCGGCGGCGAGCATGGCTTGAAACTGGGGGCGGTTCAAGGTGGTCCCGGAGATCCCGGAGTCGGCGTAGACCCCGGCGTATTCCCACCCGGGCGTCGACTGGATCAGATCCGAGTAGTGAGAGACCTGCAGGGAAAGCGACTTCGGGCTCCGCGCGTTCTCTACAGAGATGCGCGCATATGCGGCGACCCGCAGCATGCGTTTCGTTTGCTGTGGGGGTTTGATCCTCGCTATTTCTCCCACCTGGCTCCTCCTGGTTTATGTGCTGTTGATCTGCGGTTTTGTATCCTTCTTGCTTCTATACATCACTCCGCCGGGCGTGTAAGTCAACGAGAACCCTGGCTCTGAGCGCCCCTAGAACCGCGCCGGTTCTCTCCGCGAGGCGCATGGCGATCCGGCCCGCCTGCACGCCCGTGACAACCCCGGCGTCCACCAAACCTGTTAGTCGTGCGAGGTCGCGGGCGAACTTCGCCTCTACCGTCAGGTTGATTTCGGTGTTCATGGTTTGCCGCCGCGAGTGTTGAAGCGGGAGCGGATGTAGCACGGGTGCGAGCAGTACTTGCGGTGCTCATTCCCGTAGGCACTAAAAGCCGTTCCGCAACCGGTGCAGGTGAACTCGTAGAACGCTGCACGCTCAATCAAATGCGGGTGCTGACTCCACCAGGCTCGCCTGCATTCTTGGGAGCAGAACTTCGCGGGCCGATCTCCATCTAGTGGGGTTGCGCAGTTTCTGCACCACACACCCACCGGGTCGGTCACCGGCGGCTTTTCTGCGTTTGGGGTGATGCCTGAGCGTCTGCACCACGTCTTGACTGTGTTGGCGTTCAAGTCCAGGAAAGATGCGATCTTCCCGTACGTGACTCCCGCCGTCCGCAAAGTGCGTATCCGGGTTTCGTCCTTCTTTGTCAGTGCCATTGGCCGGGTCTCCTCTCAGTGGAAGGCCAGACACAGCAGCGAAGTTAACCGGCCCTCACCCCTAAGACGGCGAAACTGCGTGGAGTTAACGGGCGTGACGCTTAAACGCAAAAATGCGCCCCACCCACACAGGCCTCCGAGATGGAGGCACATGCGGGCGGGGCGCTTGGGAGGGCGACTGTTAGTAGCCGAGTTTCTGGTTGACGCGTTTTTGGACTGCGGCGTAGTTGGCGCCGAGGCGGCGTTTGCGCTCTTCGCCGTTGCCGTAGTCCCCGCGGATCACGGCGTTCGCGAGGGCTTCAATGTTGACCGCCGCAGGCTTACTCGCAGCGGGCTTACTGGCCG
>NZ_FYEG01000004.1 GCF_900187855.1 Actinomyces minihominis
CCCCAAATGAATACCATCCACAAACACCACATGATGGACCTCATCCACCACGCCCGGCAGGGGCCACACCTCCCACAAACCCTGAGTGCGACGCCGGAACGACCGTCCCGCCCCCGGCATATCGCACTGACGCTCCCGAGACAGCAGCCAGGCTAAGAACTCCTCTAAATGCTTGGCGCGAGTATCCAAAGTAACCACCTGAGAGATCCCGCAAACCCGACACCGCCACCGCTGACGACCAGTTGAAGTCTTGCCATGACGAGTCATCACCTTGCCGCAAACAGGGCACTTCGGAATGTTCATCACCCAAACATGCAGGCAACCAACTTCAACCCCGACTTTGCCGCGCCATCACAAAGGAAACTAAACCCCACAGCAACACAAACTGTCCGACCTTCAAGTTGGCAACCACCAACTTCAACCCCGACTTTGTCGCACCATCACAAGCACAACCCGACCCGCGAGCAACACCAGCTGTCCTATAAGCCGTTTTTCAACCCATTACACCAAGGCACCTCGCGATGCCCGTGGGTCAAAGTTTGCTTACTCGGAGTCTTTCGGGAGCAGGGCCTGAAGGTCCTGCGCAGCCTGGACGATGGCACCGTGGTGGTACTGGGTTGCCTCTTCTTCCGCGGCGATAAGCGCTGAACGGTAAACATCGCGGAAATCGCCATAAGGGAAGCTGTAGTTCGACTTCTCGCCGTAGGATCCCCCTGCGCGGATTCCTAGGTTCCACTCGGCGTAGCCCTTCATGCCCCGCTCGTGGATGTATTCCTTTTGCTGTTCCGAAGAGGGAGCTGCCTTGTCCCAGTCACCTTGCTTGTCGAGAACGTAGCGTCCATCAGCGATGAGCTGCTTGGCGTGCTCGAAGGCATCACGGTTGAGTTCTGTAGCCATGTATTGTCCCTTTCCTGGAAACCGGCCGCCTGTCTTGTTCGATTCTATGGTTCTTACTATCCTGCCGCCTGCGACTCAGTGAACTTTTCCTCTTGTATGTCCAGGGAGTGCGACGCTGGCGAGCATCACCGCCGTAAGGAGGAACAAAAACACGCTTATGCCCCAGATTGTCATATACCCCGACAATGCGGTGATCCGGTCAGGGCCACGGAACGCAGCAAGCACCTGCTTGAACACCGCACCGCCGACGGCTCCGCCCATCGCGAGAAGCGCGGAGTAAATGCCGTTGGCGATGCCGGTACGGCCAAGGGGCGCAGCATGAGAGACCAAGGCGGGCAAGGTACCGACCAAAACCCCCAGACCAAAGCCCGTCAAGATTCCCGAAATCCAGAATGCGAGGACGTAGTGGGGCAGGACGAGGACGACCAACTGTCCCACCGCGCCGAGCAACGCCGCGCTAACCAGCGTTCGGCGCATTCCGGCCTTCGCCGCGATGAAGGATGAAAGGAAGGCGCCGGCCGCAGCAAAGATCAGCATGATCGCAATCATGGTCGCCAACAGAGAGGGCCCTGCTCCAAACCCGTAACCAAATTTCTCGGGGTCGCGACTGAGGTAGTCGGCAAGGTTTGGCGGAGCATCAATCATGATGATCCCCATTGCGAACGCGGACGCGTAAAGCGGGCCCATAGCCTTAGAAACGACGAGCTTCAAGTCCACCGCTGGGTCCGGGGAGCGCTGTTCCCACCACAGCCAGATGGCGAAGAGGACGGCGGTCGCAGCAAAAAGAATCAGGGAAAGCCGGGCATGTGATGGACCCATGAAGGCCAAAGCCAAAATCAGCGTCACGAGGAGCAACCCCAGCCCCACAAAACCCACCCAGTCGATCTTGCCAGCGGATAGGTCGACGTCTGCTGGCAAGAAGAAGAACACGACAACGGTCGACAGGGCCACCATCAGCACCGGCACCATGAGAATGGTGGGCAAATTAGGAAGGAGCGCCTCCGCGGCTCCAGCGGCGAGAGTCCCAACGACGATCCCGCCCATTAGGGAGGCAGAAATAATACTGATTGACCGTGTGGTTGAACCTTGGCTTGCCCGAACGTAAATGATAGCGATCGCGAGCGGCAGCCAAACTCCCAGAGGGCCGATCAGCACCCGCCCCAAAAGCACGATCGCATACGTGGGGGCCACCGCCACCAGCACCGTCCCGACTAGGACGACCCCTATGGCGGCCCGCAAGACTCGGCGGGGCCCATACACGTCTCCCATCCGCGCCATGAGCGGAACCATGACGGCCGCCGCCATCGCCTGCGCGGTTTGGAACCAGTTCATCGCCTCACCAGAGACGCCGACCTGCGCCGCGATCGCCGGCAGCAAAGGAGTGTAGAAACCCTGTACGAATCCGCTGGTTATCTCAATGAAGACGAGAAAAACCAGGACTGACCCCGCTGCTCCGCGGGCGGCACCGACCGCGTTTGGTTGCGCCGTGCGCGGCATTCCTTGGCTCATATGTGAAGTTTACGGCTTAGAGGTTCGCCTGGCCCGTTTTCGCGTAGGTTCGTCTTTACTTGGCCAGCCTCTTGAGTTCTTTGCGGAGCTCGTGGATCTTCGCAGTGGCCTCCGCCAACTGTTCGTCGGTTGCATCCATGGACAGTTCGCGAACTTGGTTCATCAGCCGGTGCGTTGCGTGGCGCAGTCCATCGGCACCTTCTCGAGCGCCCTCGGTTTGCTCCCACACTCTTGCAATGTCTTCTTCTCGCTCGCGGACGTGGGCTTCCCCGGAAGCGGTTATCGAAAACTCGTTTCCGCCTCCCTCTGCAGCCACCGAGGCCACAAGCCCTTCATCAACAAGCTGCGCCAGCGTTGGGTAAACGGAACCCGGACTGGCCTTCCATACTCCGTCGGTCCTCTGCTCAATCCTTTGGATGAGGGCGTACCCAGTTCCGGCCTCTTCTACTAGAAGGGCGAGGAGGGCCAGTCGGACGTCACCGCGGCGGGCGCGTCCTCGTCGTGGACCGGGCATTTCCCCGCGGCCACGTCGGTCCGGACCGTGTCCACGTCCTTTGCCATGGCCCCTCCCATGGCGCATGCCGCGTTCTCCACCGTGGTCCATGCGCGGAGGTTCGTGGTGCTGTCGCCGCTGTCCAGGGGCGCCGTGTCTGTGCGGACCTGCATGCCCGCCCATATCTAAATCGTCAAAAAAGTTCATGATTCATTCCTTCAGAATCTGTCGTCTTGCGCCAGCGTTTCCCACCGACGCACTTACCGACATATCGTTACATGCGCGTTTCTTGACGTCAACGATATATCGCTAATAGAAAGCTGGATCACCTTCGCAGCACTGGCCGTGATAGTTTCGCGGTGTGACACGCAGACGTCCGCAGACCTGAAGGAAGTGCTTCCTGTGACCGATGTCGATCCCTTCGAGAGCCGACCTTTTGTGGTCAGCCACGTCGTGACAACCCTCAATGGTCAAGGGCGCGGGGAATTCGAAACTCTTCCCCTGGCGATAACTGCAGCGGCTCTCTCTGAAGAAATCCGCACCGCTTTCCAAGCCCCCGCCACCCTCATTGATGCTCGCCAGCTCGAAGAACCGATAGGCCCGTTCCTATTGCCTCCGCCAGAGCCCAGTGCCGATGGCAGAGAGGCGACGCCCCACGACGGCGGATATCTAGTCGTTCTGAACCTGGGTGAGGATCCGCTCCCATTCGATCCCCTCAACCCACACGCTGGGGCGACCCTCTACCGCCGACTGGAAGTCCTTTCTTCTACCTGCCCACCCGCCCACGTCGATCAGCTAGAGAAACAAGGAATCCCGCACTTCCAGATCGAGGGCGAAGCCCCCGACCTGGACCTCACTCGCTTTCTGGAAGTCCTGCGCACGAACTACGGGATTGACGCCCTGGTCAGTATCGCCGGGCCGGAAATCAATTCGCTCCTCCTCCGCAGTGGACTAACCGACGAACTTTCCCTTGTAGTTCTTCCCGTCGTGGAAGCGGGCGCGCAGACCCAGAACGTCTTTGCGGCCACGTCAAACCCCTTGGGCCCGACGACTTTTACCCTCGTCAGCGCACAAGCTCTCGAGGATGGCATCCTGTGGACAAGGTACCGGTAATCTAGGGGGGTAGAACCCAAGCACTGACACCGACAACTACTTCGATAAAGAGAGGTGACGATACATGAACTCCCATGACGAAACGGACACCTCCCTGCCGCCGTTGCGCCAGACAATAGCCCCTGGAGAAAAAGAAACCTGCGACTGCGCCAAGTGCCAGTGTCAAGCCTGCGCGGGAATCGGAAACACCCATTGCGCCTGCTGCGCGCACGGATGCGCCTGCTGTGGACACAACGCCGACGCAAAATGCGACTGCCCTGAGGATTGTGGCTGCCGTCCAGGTGACTGCAACTGCGGGCACGGACCCTGCGCGTCAGGCAGCGGGACGGCCTGCGGATGTGGGGCCTAGAAGACAAACACGTCTGCCCTGCATGCGGTGCCCCCTTGAACGACGGCAAACCTTGCACTTGCGGGCGGCCAACTTGACCTCCACACACCCTCGACTACTTGCCTTTGGACAACATGTCCTCACCTAAGCGCGGAGATGCGCCACCAACGATAGAGCCGGCCCAACTCGCCGACAGCCGCACTCTGGCCGCGCTATACGCGACGGCGTTTTCGCCCGACCCAGTCTGGTCAGCGATCGTGCCCAACAACCGGCTTCGGCCCCACGTGATCCGCCGCTCCTTCAGCCGCGATATGCGTCGCGGAGGCTACCGCCATGTCGACGTGGTGCGTGGCGACGACGGTGAGATACTCGCGGCCCTGAACTACGCATCGCCTTCAGATAGCACGGCCAGTGAAGCAAGGCCCTCTTGGCGAGGACGCGGTAGGCAGATCGTTCAAGAGGCGCTACCGCGACTGCTCCTGATGGCGCCGAGCGCGCGTCGCGGACTGATGCATGACCAAGCCGTTCACGCCTGTCGCCCGGAAGAGCCCCACTGGTACCTGCGCGACCTAGTAACCTCCCCCAGCGCGCAAGGCGGCGGCCTCATCCGAAAGGCTCGCGAAGCTGAAGCCGGTATTTCCGGCCTCCCACTCCCCCTCATTGATGAACTTCGTCAGGTTCTCAGAGATAAACCGATAAAAGAGGATCCCCAGCACATAGGACTTGAAATCCCAGCCATCCACAGACCCGCGAAGATCGTTCGCTACCTGCCATATCGTCTTGTGAAGGTCTGCCCGCTGCTGCTCTCTCATGTTCTGCCCAACCACTTTCTATCGCGCCACACTGCACGACTTGCGCCTGGTGGATAACGCCCGTTAGACGACCATGTCCTAACGTATCCGTAGGCTCCGACATCTGTCATCTTGCCCGCCAAATAGCAACGAAAAAGTGGGACATCATTAGTTGATGTCCCACTTTTTAAAACGTCGGGGCGACAGGATTCGAACCTGCGACCTTCCGGTCCCAAACCGGACGCGCTACCAAGCTGCGCCACGCCCCGAGGCCTGACCACGCCGTTTGACCGGCTTGATCACAGCAATGCTACGCACCGCCGTCGATCATCATACCGATAGTTGACTCAAAGCCTGACATTAGAAATCGCCGGTTAAGTCACATGGTCGTGGTTGGTTTGTGCCTTAGAACTTGAAGTCAACAGCAACTCTGGCGCTGACAACCGCACGGATCTGCTTGACAACCTCAAGGTGAGCGGGGTGAACAGCGTAGTTCCGCAGCGCTTCTTCGTCCTCGAAATCAACCACCAGGCCGAAATCCCAGTTCTCTTCATCATTCATGCAGTTCGGACCCGCCTGCAGATCGATGATCCCGGGAACCACGCCTACCAGGGCGCGCAGTTCAGCGGAGAGTCTCTCTGCCACGTCCTCACGAACTGCATTCGAGCCGAGTTTGTCAGCTGAGATCTTCCACATGACCACATGTCGCAGCATGTTCTACCCCTCTTCTACTTGGACTTCCTCAACTCTACTGCTCCCCCAAAAGCAACTGAAATCACCCTGGGAAAGACACTGAGGGACATGGTGAAGCGGGTCGTCCTCTGGTTCTGTGAGTGTCAGCTTTCGCTGCTTGGAAGGCACGGTCAGCCAAAAAGGAAGGAACCCGCATCCATTAACCGGATGCGGGTTACCTAACCTGCTGCTGGGAAAAAGCGACTACTCAACTTCGGGGAACATAGCCAGCAGGTCATCAGCTGCCTGCTCAACTGCTCCGTGGTGGAACTCTGCAGCACGTTCCTTGGCTGCGATGAGACCCGAGCGGTACACCTTTTCAAAGTCACCGTAAGGGAAGCTGTAGGTGCCCTTTTCGCCATAGGAACCGCCAACCTTGATCCCCAGGTGCCACTTGCCGAAGCCTTCCATTCCGTGTTCGTGAATGTAAGCGTTCTGGGCCTCGGTGTCCGGGTTGATCTCTGCCCACTCACCGTGCTTGTCATTGACGAACTTGCCGTCCTCAATCAGCTGGCGTGCGTACTCAACGGCCTCGCGGTTTGCATCAATCGACATACTCTGTCTCCGTTCTGAAGAACTACTGGTCCTAACCATGACAGTCTACTTCCCTCATAGGAACAGTCCGTTCCAAGTTGCCCCGACGAAGCTATCCGCTGAGACCGCGCCCTCAACCAGCGTTGCTCCGGCCGCAAGAGTACCCTGGAAGGAAGATTCAACCCGAGGACCGAGTTCGGCGACTGCCCTGTGCAAACTTGCGAAACGAACGAGAAGCAGGTCCGCGCTAAAAGAGAGGTCGAAGAGAGATGTCCCAAGAAGAGATTCCCCTGGAAGATGTAAGTTCTGAGCCGACTAAGTGCGGTTGCGGCAAGCACCACGGCGAAGGACACGGTTGCCGTTGCGGTGGTCATGACCACGGACACGGCCACCATCACGGTCACGGTCACCATCATGGCCACAGACACGGTGCCGACCGAGGCTGCCCCTGCCGTGGAGGGCACGGCCACGGGCATTCCTACGACGTTGAGTTTGCCTATGAGGGCGAAGGTGATGAGGTGGAAGAGTTCTACCACCCCCACATGATGGGCCCGGTCCCCTTCCATTCTGTCCCCCTGCCCGCCAAGCTACTCCTTGGCGCCCTGGCGATCGGTGAGATCACGCTTAAGGTGATCGCGATTCGCCGCGCCATTCAACGCCGTGATGAGGCGTGGATTCTGCCGCTGGCACTGGTGAACTCGGTTGGCATTCTGCCCACCGTCTACCTTTCAACCCATGGCAAGGTTGCCGACAAGTGACCTCGGGTTCCCCCGCATCCCCCGGGCCAGAAGTTCGTCTGGCGCGGGCGGATGAGGCCAGGGAGATCGCCCAGCTCTACGCAGATACCTTCGCGGCTGACCCAACATGGACTGCGATCGTGCCGAACCAACGGTTGCGCCGCTTTACCATCCGTTCCGGTTTCCTTTCGGAACTGAAACGCGGCAGCTTCAACTACGTCGATGTTGCGGTTGACGAGGACGACCACATCCTCGGGGCCCTGAACTATCACCCACCCGGGGTGCGGACCCCGCGTATGCCTGCCTGGCACCGTTTCATCTACAGGATTGCCGAACGCATCCTCCCCTCGACAAGGCGAGGAATGCTGCATGACAATGCCGTGCATGCGCACCGTCCCGAGGGACCACACTGGTACTTCCGTGATCTGGTGACCTCACCAAAAGCCCGCAACCGGGGTATCGGCACCATGCTTTTGCAGAACCGATTGGCCGAGGTCGATAAGGATCCGCTTCCAGTTTTCCTTGAGGCCACAACCGAGGGCAGCAAGCGTCTCTATGAGCGCCACGGGTTCAGGCATGTAGCCAATGTGACCGCGATTCCCGGAGGAACCGTGTTTATCATGATTCGGCCTCCGCAGACCCCCCGGAACTAGAAGCCAAACCTCTGGGGCGCGCGGGACATTTTGCCCACGATTGCAAAAGGTCTTTCACTCCCCGCCGCTTTCGTTACCAAGTCGTTATATTCAACCTTGCCAATCTCTTTATGTTAGCGCTAACCTTACTTGTAGCGGGGCAACACTTCCCCGCAGTCGTATAGGGCTCACAGTGCTCAAGGTGGAGTGAAGTGTCCGGGTGTCAGGGGTTTCTCCAGTGCATCCGCACCACATTCAACGATGACCTTCACCTTCGACTACAGGCATAGTTGCGGTGAAGGAACGGGATTAACAGTGACAGTTGTTATCAAAGCTGGCGACTACCAGGCCACCCTGGTCGAACAGGGTGCAGGTCTAGCGGGTCTGACCAGTGATGGGCTTGATCTGGTCGTACCCCACGATCCCGCGGTCGAACCGCTCGGCTACTCCGGCAAGGTACTAACCCCGTGGCCCAACCGCATCACCGACGGCACCTACAGGTGGGAGGGCGAGACCCTCAGCGTCCCCATCAATGAGACCGTCACCCAGTCTGCCCTGCACGGCCTGCGCTGCTGGGATCACTGGGAGGTTCTTAGCCGCACGGACGATTCCGTCACCTTCCGCACCGAAATTGAACCGACCTCCGGCTACCCCTTCCATGTGGAGACCACTGCTACCTACTCACTTGACCCTGAGACGGGACTGTCGATCACGGTGGCGACGACGAACCTGGGTGAGGTCGACGCCCCCTACGGCACCTCGATCCACCCCTACCTCACCTGCGGAACCTCCGTCGACGATGCCGTTCTCACCTCTCCGGCAGCAACCGTGCTCGAGGTCGATGAACGCCTCAGTCCCCTGAAGCTGGTCGAGGTCGAGGGAACCCGATTCGACCTGCGCGGGGGCGCCCCCATGAAGGACCGGCAAATCGACCACGCCTTCACCGACCTCCCCGAGGGGACCTGGCAGGTGGTGCTGCGTGATCCGGTTTCAGGGCGCGGAGTCGAGTTGAGTTCTGACCACCCCTGGCTGCAGATCTACTCCGGTGAAATCCTCGACAGACGCGGTGTCGCAGTCGAGCCCATGACCTGCCCCCCGAATGCCTTCAACTCAGGTACCGATGTCATAGTCCTGCAGCCGGGTGAGACCCACTCTTTCCACGCAGCCATCCGCCGCGCCGACTAACCCTGAACGACCCTCATCCAGAAAGGACCCCGACGTGACGACTTCGGTAGACCAGATCACCCCCACCCCTTCAGAAACGATTGCGGCGGGTGAGGCCGCCCTCGGAATCGAGTTTGGTTCCACCCGAATCAAAGCAGTCCTCATCGACGCCAGCGGCACCCCCATCGCCACCGGCGGCTTCGACTGGGAAAACCAACTCGTTGATGGCCTCTGGTCCTACCCGGAGGAGCAAATCTGGGAGGGGCTGCGCGGTGCCTATGCCTCCCTTTGCTCAGATGTGAAGCAGCGCTACGACCTCGAGATCACCCACCTCGGCGCAATGGGCATCTCCGCGATGATGCACGGCTACATCGCCCTGGATGAGGACGGCCAGCTCCTGGCCCCCTTCCGGACCTGGCGCAACACCAACACCGGACCGGCGACGGAGATTCTCTCGGAGGCTCTCAACTTCAACATGCCGCACCGCTGGAGCGGCGCCCACCTCTACCAGGCAGTTCTTGACGGAGAGGACCACCTGGGTTCCATTCGCCAGATCACCACCCTGGCGGGCCTGGTTCACCAGAAGCTCTCGGGTAGGTCGGTTCTTGGGATCGGGGACGCCTCAGGCATGTTCCCCATCGACCCTGTTGCCCACGACTACGACCAGAAGCGTCTGGCGAAGTTCGATGAACTGCTTGCCCAGGCCCAAGTTCCATTCAGCCTGCGCGATGTTCTGCCCCCGGTTCTGGTGGCGGGTCAGGACGCCGGTCACCTCACCGAGGCCGGAGCCCGTCTGCTTGATCCCAGTGGAACCCTGCAGCCCGGGGTGCTCATGTGTCCCCCGGAAGGCGACGCTGGAACCGGGATGGTTGCCACCAATGCCGTTGCGGCCCGCACCGGCAACGTCTCCGCGGGTACCTCGATCTTCGCGATGGTCGTCCTCGAACGGGACCTGGCTCGCGTCCACCCGGAACTCGATATGGTCACCACCCCCGACGGCCTGCCCGTCGCGATGGTCCACTCTAACAACGGCGCCTCCGAATGGGACCAGTGGGTCGGTGTCTTCGCAGAGCTGATTGAGAGCGCGGGGTTCACCCTGCCGCGTCCCGCCCTCTACGACCTTGCCTACGCGAAGGCCCTGGAAGGAGCTGCGGATGGTGGCGGGCTAGTGGCCTACAACTTCCTGTCCGGTGAGCCCATCGTTGGCTTGGACCAGGGACGTCCCCTGTTCTTCCGCACCCCCGACTCCCCCGTCACCCTGGCGAACTTCATGCGCACCCAGCTCATGGCTATCTTCGGTGTCCTGCGCCTCGGCATGGACATTCTGATCGAAGACGAGGGCGTCCAACTGGACCGCCTTCTCGCCCACGGCGGCCTCTTCAAGACCCCGGTGGTGGCACAGAAGATTATGGCCGGAGCCCTGAGAACCCCGGTGGAGGTCAGCACCACGGCCGGGGAGGGTGGCCCGTGGGGTATGGCCCTGCTGGCCCTGTACACCAGCCAGTTCGCGCAGGAGATGACGCTGCCCCAGTTCCTGGATACGAAGATTTTCGCCAGGATGGACTCTTCGGTCATTGAGCCTGATCCGGCAGACATTGAGGGGTTCAACAGCTTCCTGGGCCGCTACCGACGCGGACTTCCCGCTGAGGCAGCTGCGGGAGAGAACAGCTGACCGAGGTCCGCAACAGGCGCACGAAACACCCGTGAACGCTAACCTAGACGTATCCAACACGATGAAGAGGACGGAAACTCAAGCATGACCCCGCAGTGGTCGCCCCGCATGGCGGAGCAGGTTGAAGAAACCAAGAAAGTTGTCTGCGAACTACACACCGAGCTGATCAAGTGGAACCTGGTGGTGTGGACTGCCGGCAACGTTTCCCAGCGCGTCAAAGGGATCGACGGAAGTGACGACGTCATGGTCATCAAGCCCTCCGGCATCCCCTACGACCGCCTCAGCCCCGCCGACATGGTCGTCTGCGACCTCGACGGCAATCTCATCATCGGAGAGCACGCACCCTCGTCTGACACCGCGGCGCACGCCTACGTCTACCGGCACATGCCCGAGGTCGGCGGGGTGACCCACACCCACTCCACCTACGCGACAGCATGGGCTGCCGTGGGTGAAGAGATCCCCTGCGTCCTCACCATGATGGGTGACGAGTTCGGGGGGCCCGTCCCCATCGGCCCGTTCGCCCTCATCGGGGATGATTCAATCGGCCGGGGCATCGTTGAGACGCTGGCGACGTCAAACTCGCGCGCCGTCCTGATGCAGAACCACGGCCCCTTCACCATCGGCCACGACGGCGAAGCATCGGTAAAGACAGCCGCCATGGTTGAAGAGGTGGCGAAGACTATCTGGGCGGCCCGGCAGCTGGGCCCTCTCATCCCCATTCCCCAGGAGAAGATCGACTCGCTCTTCTACAGGTACCAAAATGTCTACGGGCAACGCAGTGAAGGAGCAACTGACCCGAAATGAAAAGCGCATTTGTTGGAAAAGAGATCTGGTTCCTGACGGGCAGCCAGGATCTCTACGGTGAGGAGACGCTGGCACAGGTCGCTCACCAGTCACAGGAGGTCGTCACCGAGCTCAACCGCCCCGGTGACATCCCTGTCCGCATCGTTTGGAAGCCCACGCTAAAGGACTCGGATGCGATTCGCCGGGCCATGCTCGAAGCCAACAGCGACGACAACGTGGTCGGCGTCATCACCTGGATGCACACGTTCAGCCCGGCCAAGATGTGGATCAACGGCCTCGGCGTCCTCAAGAAGCCGCTGCTGCACCTGCACACACAGGCCAATGTTGAGCTGCCGTGGGACACCATCGACTTCGACTTCATGAACCTGAACCAGTCGGCTCACGGTGACCGCGAGTACGCCTACATCCTGTCGCGTCTGCGCATCACCCGTGAAACCGTGGTCGGACACGTTGGTGACCCAGAGGTTCGCAGCCGGGTTGCCAACTGGTCGAGGGCGTGTATCGGCTGGTCGGCAGTGAACGGCCTGAACGTGGTCCGCTTCGGTGACAACATGCGTAACGTTGCTGTCACCGACGGGGATAAAACAGAGGCTGAGCGGATCCTGGGGGTCAACGTCTCCACCTGGTCCGCCAACGAGCTGGTGGAGGAGATCGCCAAGGTTACGGACGATGAGGCCGAGGCCCTCGCCCGTGAGTACGAAGAGCTCTACGATGTGGTTCCCGAACTGCGCGACGGTGGCGAGCGTCACGATTCGCTGGTCTACGCCGCCAAGCAGGAGATCGGTATTCGCCGCTTCCTGGAGGAACGCAATGCCGGCGCATTCACCACCAACTTCGAGGACCTCGGCGCCCTGAAGCAACTGCCCGGCATTGCCGCGCAGCGCCTCATGGCCCAGGGTTACGGCTTTGGCGCAGAGGGCGACTGGAAGACCGCCGTCCTGGTTCGTGCGGTGAAGGCCATGAGTGAGGGACTGCCTGGTGGCGCCTCCCTGATGGAGGACTACACCTACAACCTGGTGCCGGGTGAAGAGCTGATTCTTGGCGCTCACATGCTGGAAATCTGCCCCACCCTGACCACCCAGAAGCCAAAGGTAGAGATTCACCCCCTTGGCATCGGCGGCAAGGAAGACCCTGTGCGAATGGTTTTCCACACCGATCCGGGACCCGCCCTGGTCGTTTCACTGGCAGATATGGGAACCCGTTTCCGTCTGACTGCCAACGAGGTCGAGGTGGTTACGCCACCGGCTCCGATGCCGCATCTGCCCGTGGCTCACGCCGTGTGGAAGCCGCAGCCCTCCCTCGAAGTTTCCGCGGAATGCTGGATGGAGTCCGGGGGCGCCCACCACACCGTCCTCACCAACTCGATTGGCGCCGACATCTTCCGGATCTTCGCCGATATGGTTCGCACCGAACTGCTGCTGATTGACCAGGACACTACAGTCCCTGCGTTCAAGGACAAGGTGCGCTGGAACTTCGCCTATTACCACCTCGCTAATGGCTTGTAAGAGGTAATCTGGCAGGCCGGTGGATGTTGGTGCAGCGCTAAAATCCACCGGTTTTTCACAAATCGACAACAACCATGTGACCGGTGGTGTTTACAGCAGTAGGAGTGTCATGACTAAGCCCACTTCAGCAGGTGGTTCCGCCCCGGTCTCCCGGGCCGGACGCATGCCCTCCATGGCTGACGTTGCGGCCCGGGCCGGCGTCTCCCACCAAACGGTCTCCAGGGTTATCAACAACAAGGGTGCTGTGCGGGATGAGACCCGCCAGCGGGTTCTGGACGCCATGGCTGAAATGGGCTACCGACGCAACGAAGCGGCCCGAGCCCTCGCTTCCAGCCAAAGCCGCCTGATTGGGGTGATCACACCCCGGTTTGTTGAGTGGGGTCCGGCGACCACCCTGCTCTCCCTTCAGCTTGCTGCCAACCACGCCGGTTACTTCGTCAGTGTGGCGACCTTGGCCGAGTTCACCGCTGAAGCGATGCGTGCCGCGCTAGATGACCTGCTCAGCCTGGGGGTGGCCGGCCTGATCGTCATTGCACCGGTTGAACAGATGGCCCAGGAACTGGAAGCGCAAACCGTTCCCGTTCCCACCCTGGTTATCGCCTCGCGTTGGATCAAAGAAGACTCGAAGCTACCCCGGATGGGCATGGATCAGCGTTCAGGTTCCAGGGCTGCCCTGGAGCACCTCAAGGACCAGGGCTGCAGGTCGGTGGCCCACATCGCTGGACCCTCAGATGACTTTGATGCCATGGAACGCGACTATGCCTGGGAGACCTTCACCGAAGAGTTGGGTCTTGAGAAGGCGGCGCGCGTCCGCGGCGACTGGTCCGCAGGCAGTGGGTACAGCGCCATGCAGGAGCTACTGACCCAACCACTGCCCGATGCAGTCTTTGTCGCCAACGACCAGATGTCGCTGGGGGCCCTCAAGGCCCTTTCTGAAGCTGGCATCCGTGTTCCCGAGGATGTGCGGGTGTTCGGGTTTGACGACCAGGACGGAGTCGCCTTCTTTGAGCCGGCCCTGACCTCGGTGCGCCAACATTTCAGCCTGATTGGTAAGAATGCCATCGGGGCTCTCATCGAGTTGATCGCGGGGCAAGAGCCCGAGCTGCAGAGTATTCCCACCAAGCTCAAGATTCGGGCTAGCGCCTAGCACTTCCCTATCCACCGGGCCCTCCGCTGGGGTCCGGATCTCTTTCGCGCCCATTTGCTTTTCACCACACAGCTCTCAAGTGCGCCGGTTTGACTCTTTGCCGACCCAGTAATCAATTGTTACAAAACCGAGACATAACTGACTGGACAGGGTGTTCGTTAGCGCTAACATTGTGTGTAAGAACTCGTTCTAACATTGGAATGATTCTTTCGGCACCAAATCCCGGCTCCCCCGGGGCGAACGTGCAGTTACCCCGGAGGGTCGAGACACAGAAGTTATCGACTGATCGGTCAACCGAAACGACACTCAATGAGGAGAAAATCGAATGAAAGCTATTGGTAAAGGCAGGATGTGGGCCAGCGGCGCCGGCCTCCTAGCTGCAAGTGCTCTGATCCTCGCCGGTTGTGGCGGCGGCGGCGCAGGCGCTTCAAATGAAACCACCGGCGAAGAAGAGTCCGGCGGAGATGCAGGAACCGAGGCCAGCGGTGAATGCGGCACCGATATGACCATCGGTGTGGCCATGCCGACCCAGACCTCAGAGCGTTGGATTGCTGATGGCAATGCTGTGAAGGAAGGCCTTGAGGCCGCCGGATACACCGTTGACCTGCAGTACGCCAACGACGATATCCCCACCCAAACCCAGCAGATCGACCAGATGATCACCAACGGAGCAGACGTCCTCGTCCTCGCCTCGATTGACGGAACCGCACTCTCCAGCCAGCTGGACGCCGCGGGCGCCGCGGGAATCCCGGTCATCTCCTACGACCGCCTGATCCGAGACAATGAGAACGTTGATTTCTACGTTTCCTTCGACAATTACCTGGTTGGCGTTGCCCAGGGCACCGCTCTCCTCTACGGCCTCGGCCTGGTTGAGATGGACGGCACCCCTGTTGCTGACGCACCCAAGGGCCCGCTGAACATCGAGCTCTTCGCAGGTTCACCTGATGACAACAACGCAGGCTTCTTCTTTGGTGGCGCCATGGATACCATCCAGCCATACATTGATGAGGGCGTCCTCGTCGTCAAGTCGGGCCAGACCAAGTTCGACCAGGTAGCAACCCTGCGCTGGTCTCAGGAAGCAGCACAGAAGCGCATGGAAGACCTCCTGTCCTCCACCTACTCTGATGGCGCTGAGCTCTCCGGCGTTCTCTCTCCCTTCGACGGTATCTCCCGCGGTGTCATCACCGCTCTGCAGGGCGTAGGCCTGGGCCCGACACTGTCTGAAGGCCTGCCAGTTGTCACCGGTCAGGACGCAGAAGTCGCCTCGATCAAGCTGATCAATGAGGACATCCAGCAGTCCACCATCTTCAAGGACACCCGCCTTCTCGCCAAGAAGTCGGTTGAGGTTGTCATGGACATTGCCTGTGGCATCGAGCCCGAGGCCAACAACACCGAGGACTACGACAACGGTGTGAAGATCGTTCCGTCCTACCTCCTTGATGTCATGACCATCTACAAGGACAACATCGAGCAGGACATCATTGGTTCGGGTTACTGGACGGCCGAAGAGGTCGCCTCCGGTGTTCCGGCTAAGTAGTCACCACTAGGTCCCTTGGGATCAAGGGTTGGGCGGCAGTGAGTAGGTCTTACTGTCGCCCAACCCAAAAAACCAGACTTTCTGACCATCAAGATTGGTAGCGTTATGGCAGACAACATCTTGGAAATGCGTGACATTTGCAAGAGTTTCTCCGGCGTCGAAGTGCTCAAGGATGTTAACTTCAACGTTCGTAGGGGCGAAATTCACGCCCTTTGCGGAGAAAACGGAGCGGGAAAATCGACGCTCATGAAGGTCCTCTCGGGTGTTTACCCGTTTGGAACTTACTCCGGTGACATCGTCTATAACGGCGAGGTCGCAAAGTTCAACTCAGTCAAGAGCTCCGAGGACGCCGGCATTGGCATCGTCCACCAGGAACTAGCCCTCGTCCCTTACCTGTCGATCGCCGAGAACCTCTTCTTGGGTTCCAAGAAGCCAAAGTCTTTCCTCGGCTCGATTGACTGGAACGAAATGAACCACCGGGCCCAGCAGATGCTTGTTCGCGTCGGACTGGACGAACCGGTAATGACGCCGGTCGGCCAGCTCGGTGTGGGCAAGCAGCAGATTGTTGAGATCGGCAAGGTCCTTGCTAAGAACGTCGAACTGCTCGTTCTTGACGAACCCACTGCCGCCCTGAACGACCATGACTCAGAGACTCTGCTCGGCCTCGTCCGTCAACTGCGGGACTCCGGTGTCACGATCATCATTATTTCGCACAAGCTGAATGAGATTGAGGCAATCGCGGACCGCACCACCGTCCTTCGTGACGGCGCCACGGTTGGCACCCTGGATATGCATGACCCCAATGTCACCCAGGACGACATCATCCGCATGATGGTCGGACGCCAACTCAGCCGACGCTACCCGGACCGTGATTCAAACCCCGGTGAGGTCCTCTTTAAGGTTGAAGACTGGACCGTCCACCACCCCACCCAGCCCGATAGGGTCATCGTCAAGGACGCTGACTTTGAGGTTCGTCGCGGCGAGGTGATCGGAATTGCCGGCCTGATGGGCGCGGGACGCACCGAGCTTGCCATGAGTATCTTTGGTAAGTCCTACGGCTCCCACATCTCCGGCAAGGTCTATAAGAACGGCGAGGAGATCGATGTCTCCACCGTTGCCAAGGCAGTCAAGAACAAGGTCGCTTACGCGACCGAGGACCGCAAGGTGTACGGCCTCAACCTGATTGACGATATCCGCCGCAACATCGGTATTGCCGGGATCCACAAGCACGCTGTGCGCGGCGTGGTCAACGACAACCAGGAGATGGTGGTCGCAACCGACTACAAGTCGGCGATGAACATTCGCGCCAACAACGTCATGCAGTTGGCTGGCTCCCTCTCCGGCGGCAACCAGCAGAAGGTAGTTCTGTCCAAGTGGCTCTACACCGATGCTGATGTGCTGATCCTGGATGAACCGACCCGAGGCATTGACGTCGGAGCCAAGTTTGAGATCTACACCCTGATCAACGACATGGTTGCCCAGGGCAAGGCTGTCGTCGTCATCTCCTCCGAGCTCGAGGAGCTCCAGGGCATCACGGACCGCATCTACACCCTGGCCTACGGACGTATCACCGGCGAGATGCCGACGTCCCAGGCCACCCAAGAAGAACTCATGAGACTAATGACCATTGAACCCAAGAAGGAGTCGGCGTCGTGACCGCTGCACGCGACCTCATAAAAAATACGTTTGGCTCTAGCCTGCGTCAATCCGGCATTTTTGTCGCTTTCGTTGCGATCGTGATTGTCTTTGCGGTCATCAACCCAACGTTCCTCTCGGCCTCCAACCTGACGAACATCGTCCTCCAGTACTCCTACATCCTGGTGCTGGCAATCGGCATGCTGTTCGTCATCGTCCTCGGACAGATTGACCTGTCCGTCGGTTCTGTGGTTGCCCTGACGGGCGCCGTCTCAGCGGTGCTGGTCATTCGCCACGGTTTGCCGTGGTGGATGGGCGTCGTCGCGGCTCTGCTTGTCGGTCTGGCGGTCGGTGCCTTCCAGGGCTTCTGGGTGGCCTACGTGGGAATCCCCGGCTTCATCGTCACCCTGGCAGGCATGATGATGTTCCGAGGTCTGACCTACAACGTCCTCGACAACGTCTCCCTCTCCCCCTTCCCCAAGGGCTACTACAACATTGCCAACGGATTCCTCAACGGCCTGTTTGGTGGGTACGGGGTCGATATATTCACCCTGGTCATCTTCGCGATCGGCGTGGTCGGCTACGCCTACTTCGCCTGGAAGGCTCGCCAGGACAAGCTCAAGTACGGTCAGGCAGTCGAGAACATCGGCTTCTTTATCGCCAAGATCGTCATTGTTGCAGCAGTGGTAATGGCGTTCGCCTACAAGCTGTCCACCGCACGTGGCCTGCCTATCGTCCTCATTATTCTGGCCACCCTGATCCTGGTGTACGGCTTCGTCTCCCAGCGCACCATCTTTGGTCGTGACGTCTACGCCATCGGCGGTAACAAGACCGCAGCCGCCCTCTCGGGTATCAACGTCAAGTCGATCTCCTTCTGGGTCTACGTCAACATGGGCTTCCTGGCCGGTGTTGCGGGTGTCCTCTACTCGGCTCGGATGAATGGTGCCCAGCCGTCAGCTGGCAACATGTTCGAGCTGGATGCGATTGCCGCCTGCTTCGTCGGTGGCGCTTCCACCACTGGTGGTATCGGCCGTGTCACCGGCGCCCTCGTCGGTGGCCTGGTCATGGCTGTCCTCTCCAACGGTATGCAGCTGATGGGTGCCTCGACCTCTACGCAGCAGATTGTCAAGGGCGCCGTCCTCCTCCTCGCAGTTGCGTTTGACGTCTACAACAAGCGTCGCTCGGGCGCAGCCGCCTAACCAAACTGTCCCCCCTTCGGGACAACACAAAAGCGGCCACTCTGGAATCTCTTCCAGGGTGGCCGCTCTTTTGTCATGTTGAGGACGAGAGCTGCGGGTTACTCCGCTGCCAGCGCCTCCACGGGAGAGACTGCTGAGGCTCGCCTGCCGGGCATGATGGAGGCGATAACTGCCGCCCCGATGGCAACCACGACCACAATCAGCCACTGCAGCCAAGGCACCTGCAGGACGTACTCAGAGACACCGACGGGCAGCGACATGAACCCAACCGCCCCGAAGAAGGCACCTGCCAGCAGACCCAGCAGGGTCGAGACCGCCCCGATCAGCAGCGCCTCCCAACTGAGCATTTCGCGAATCTGCTTCTTAGTCATACCGAGGGCGCGCAGCAGGCCGTTCTCCCGGGTCCGTTCGTGAACCGAGAGGGACAGGGTGTTGGTGATACCGACCAGGGCAACGAGAACGGAAACCGCCAGTAGACCCACCACCACGAGGACAAGAATATTGACGATCTGGTCGATTGCGGCACGCTTGGCAACGGATCCATCGAGGGAGAGGTCCGCCCCCTCAGCCTGGATGTCACTGATGACCGTCTGGTAGTTGGCGGGGTCGGTAAGCTCCAGCCAGACCTGCGTTGGCTCGAGGTCGAGACCCATCTGTGCCACCGTTTCGGGCGAGACGATGAAGATGCTGTTGCCCGTTAGAGCATCGCCCGAGATCAACTTCAGTTCCGAACACTTCTCCGCCACGCAAATCTCGGCGGACTCACCAAAGTCCAGCATCCAGTAGGGAACCATTACCGCACCGGTGGGTGGCATTTCAAAGCCACCCCTGACGGCGTCACTCAGGTTGCTTCCCGTGACCAGGGTGCCCTGACTGATGAACTCATTCGGCGTTCCGGCCCCCAGCGTGATGTCGGCGAGTGCACCATCAACCACGGCAGTTTGCTGGACCCCATCCAGGTTGGTAAGCACCTCCAGCTGCTTACCGGTGAAGCCGGCTGCTGGGGCTGAGACTGTCAGGTCCAGCGGTGCATTGCGGTCCAGGCTGGACACAGCCGTCGCACGCATTGACTGGGCTCCGAAAGTCACCATGGTAATCAGGGTGACACCGATGAAGACCGCCACGCCTGTCGCTGCGGTTCGTCCGGGATTGCGAACTGTGTTTCGTGAAGCCAGACGGAATGAAACCGAGCCCGCTCCCCTCCCGAACATGCCCGTAATCAGAGGAAGCACTGATGAAAGCAGGGTGATGAGGGCGGCGGCGGTCAACACCGCTAGGCCCAGCACAGCTGGGAACCGGGTGAGTTTCTCATCAGGATCCGTGGTGGAGAATGCCAGGAAGGCGGCGGATACCCCCAGCCCGACCGTTAGTAACAGACTGATGATCGCCACCGCAATCTGGCGTTTCCTCATCTTGGTCACCGTCACCACGCGACCACCCAGTCCTTCAACCGGAGAGATCCTTGAGACTCGACCCGCGGGCCGCAACCCAGCGGCAAGTGTGAGCAGCGAGCCGACCGCAACCGTAATGATCATCTGCGTGGCGCTGACTGAACCCAGGGCGGCGACAAAGCCCTTGGAGGCCCCGGCTGCTGCCGCAACCGCGGCTCCCCCAAACAGTCCCAGGGCCGCACCGATCAGGGAGCCAAGTAGGCCCACCGCCAGGGACTCAAGCAGCATGAGCCGCCTGACCTGACCACCGGTGGCGCCGATGACGCGCAGCAGTGCCAGTTCGCGTTCCCGCTGACCAAAGATGACCTGGAACGTTGTCCCCACCACGATCATCGCCACAGCTGCCGAAATCGTGGGGAACACCAGCATCATGGCGGTGATGGCGGCATTGGAAGAACCGATCGCGTCTAGGGCTATATCCGTTGCCTCAAACTCCGGGGTGACCACGACACCCGTGATTCCCGCTGCCGAGAGTGCGGCCTCGATTTGCCCCACCAGTTCGGTCTGCTGCTCCCTGGAGAGCCTCTCGGATTGCCCCGCTACCAGGACTCCGTCAAGCCAAGCCGTGGGATCAAGTTCCTTGATCCCCTCTCGCGACATGAGGAGGTCCGTAGTCGACAGGCCGAGACCCGCGTTACCGCCCTCCGAAATGCCGGTAATGGTTATGTCGTGCTCACCGGTCTCGAACCCCTTAAGGGTGATGACAGATCCGACCTCGACCCCGTATCGTTCTGCACTCGCTTCGGAGACCAGGGCTTCAAGTGGCCCGGTCGGGAGTGTGCCCTCAACCAGGTCCGGGTGGGCCAGCAGATCGCCCCCCAGGGCACGAATCATCAGGTAGGAACCCGTCTGCTTCCCTCCCCCGACCAGTTCGGCGCCTGAGTAGTAGATCGGGTAGACCTCTGTCACCCCGGCAATGTCCCGGGCGATCTTCTCGGCCTCCTCTAGTTCTGGAGTGTCAGTCCCGTCCCAGTCCGGCTGCAAAACAGCAGCAGAACCCGCGTACTGTCCCGCCACCTCATTGCGGATTCCAGAGCTCATTGCCCCACCGAAAACCAGGGAGGCAGCCACGAACGCCACGGCAATCCCCACGGCGACCAGGGTCGCCACGTAGCGTCTGCCGTGGAACCTTAGGTTAGCCCGTACCAGCTGCCCCATCAGGCGACCTGCTCGATCTGCTCAGCAGTCGGCTTCCACAGGTCGGCTGCAATCCGGCCGTCCCGCACCACGATGACGCGGTCCGACATGCTGGCGACGTGTTGGTCGTGGGTGACCATGATGATGGTCTGGCCCAGCTGATCCACCGCAGCCCTGAGCAGTGAAAGGACCTCGGCGGTTGAGGCCGAGTCAAGGTTTCCCGTCGGCTCATCGGCGACGATGATCGCCGGCGCCGTCACCAGGGCGCGAGCCAGGGCGACGCGCTGCTGCTGGCCCCCGGAGAGCTGCGAGGGCAGGTGGTGCAGGCGGTCCCCAATCCCTAGGCTGGCGATGATCCGGTCAAAAAGGCCGGGGTCGACATCGTGACCAGCCAGGGTGCTGGGGAGGAGGATATTGGCTTTGGCATCGAGGGTGGGGATCAGGTTGAAGCTCTGGAAGACGAAGCCGATCCGGTCGCGTCGCAGCCGGGTCAACTTGTCATCTGAGAGGCCCTGGAACTGCTTTCCTTCCAGTGCAACCACCCCGGAGGTGATCGAGTCCAGTCCCGCCAGAACATTGAGCATGGTCGACTTGCCGGACCCGGAGGGCCCCATGATGGCCGTGAACTGCCCCGAGTAGAAGTCGATGGAGACTCCGTCGAGGGCGGCCACCTTGGTGTCCCCCTGGCCGTAGATCTTGCTGACGTTGCGAAGACTGGAGACAGCGTCGGTACGTGGTGCCGCCGTGCTGCTCGCCTGGTTTACTCTGCTGTCCGCGTAGGTGTCGCGGGGTTCTGTTTGGCTCATGCCTTCGAGTCTGCCAGGCGACCTCGTCAAAAGAGGTGGGGGAAGTCCCCTAAAGATCCCTGGTCAAACCCCGGTGTCCCCAGTGGGTGCCCCGGTTGTCACGGGTTCCTCTTCCACATCCTCGGTCTCAAGTTCAGCTTCCAGTTCGGCTTCCATCTCGGTCACGTTATTGTCGAGGACGACTTCCTCGTACCACCCAGTCAGTGATTCATCATCACGATCAAGCCAGCTTCCAGCCCCCCGATCGGGGTGGGTCACGCCGGCCGAGAACGCGAAAGAATCTCCGTGCTGCTGGATCCCCTTCCTTACGCCCTCGTCAATTGCCACACTGGCGTACTTGCGGCGCAGAACCAACGGATCCGTGGAAAGGTCCTTCCACCAGGCCACCATCATCAGGATGAGGATGATGGCGAACGGAAGAGCCGAAATCGTCACCAGGGCCTGGAGGGCACTGACCGTGTCCTCACCCCCGGTGATCAGCAGGGTGATGGCGGTGGCAGAGAGCGCCACTCCCCAGACGGCGGTCAGTCGCTTACTCGGGTTGCTCTTGCCCCGCTGGCTGATGGTCGCCATGACCAGTGAGGCCGAGTCAGCACTGGTCACGAAGAAGATGACCAGCGCAAACATGGCGATGATTGCCGTGATGGTTGCGAAGGGCAGGTTGCTGAGGACGCTGAAAAGGTATTCCTGACTGGAACCTGCGGCAGAGATATTGGCGCCGTTTTGCTCCATCCACATCGACGTTCCGCCAAGGGTCGAGAACCACAGCAGGCTGACCAGCGAGGGGATCACGATGACGACGGTGACGAACTCACGAAGTGTTCGCCCCCTGGAAATACGGGCGATGAACATGCCGACAAACGGGGTCCAAGAGACCCACCAGGCCCAGTAGTAGGTGGTCCAGCTCTCCATGAAGTCCGCGGCTTCCGGGGATGCTGAGGCCGAAACGGCTAGCATCGGGCCCAGTTCCGTCACGAAAGCAACCACAGCTGTTGGGATGAAGTCGAGAAGAAACAGGGTTGGTCCGGCCAGGAAGACGAACAGTCCGAGGCCGAGTGCCAACATCATGTTGATATTGGAAAGCATCCGAATCCCGCGTTTGACACCCGAGACCGCAGATAAAATAAAGGCAATGGTGAGGGCAACCATGAGGCCGATGATGACCCCGTTTCCAAGGGGTCCAATGCCCGCGACAATCTCGACCCCCTTGCCGATTTGCAGGGCGCCGAGCCCCAGGGACACCGCCGTCCCAAACAGGGTGACCAGAATAGCGAAAGTGTCGATGACACGACCGAAGGGAATGGCCAGCTTTTCACTAAAGATCGGCGTGAAAATGGCCGAGATCAGCGGTGATCGTCCTCGTCGGTAAGCCGAGTAGGCGATTGCACCACCCACCAGGGCGTAGTACGACCAGGCCATCGGACCCCAGTGCAGCAGGGTCTGCGCAATGGCTGCCTGCATCGCCTCAGGTGTCCCGGCATCGACCGTTGAGGCCGGGGGGACATTGAGGAAGAAGTGCAGCGGCTCGTAGGGGCCAAAGAAGAGTAGGCCAATCCCCATTCCAGCCGAGAAGAGCATGGCAACCCAGGAACCACGAGAAAACTCTGGTTCCTCGTCATCGGTACCGAGGACGATGTTGCCCTTAGCTGAGTAGCCCACCACCAGCATGAAGATAAAAACAGCAATGGTCAGCAGGGTGAAAAGCCAGCCGGTGTGGATGGACACCCAGTGCACCGCGACTCCAGCAGCGTGCCCCAGGGCTTCCGAGTCGAATGCACCGACGAGGACCAGAGCAACAACGGCGACTAGCGCCGCCCCCGACACCCACCAGTCAATGCGAAAACGTCTGCTGTTTTCATCAACGGCGATTCCGGGTAGAAGTGCTGGATGCAGGGCGCCATCCGCGCCTACCAGCTCGCGAACAGTTCGTGGAACCCGCGATGAGAGTGTTTTCTTGCTACGACTTGTCTGTTCAGACGACATTAGTAAAGTTGGGTTGCTTCCCCTTCTCCAAGGGTCGGACGACGTGAAAAACCCGGGGCCTCTCATGCAAAGATCTGGTCTGCAACACTGTCACCGACCAGATCTGTTAAGCAGGCTAACACGGGCCCAAATGGTGAGCCGGTTCTGGTTTCGAAGTTCCGGACAGCCTGAGACAATGAAAAACATGACTTCACAACTGACTTCTGAGCGTCGTATTGTCTTCGTTGACATTGATGGAACCCTGGTCAACCACGGCTCCCCCGTCCTCGATTCAGCGAGAGAAGCCGTGCGGGAAGCCCGACGCAACGGCCACCTGGTCTTCATTGCCACCGGCCGCGGTGAAGCCGATGTGCAACCCGATATTCGTGAGATCGGCTTCGACGGGGAGATCACCAACAGTGGGGCACTCGCCCACATTGGCAACGAAACTGTGCTGTCACGTCCGATGGAAGTGGCTGATATGCAGTTCCTTATCAACTACTTCGAGGGGCGGGGGATTCCCTACCTGGTGCAAACTCACGATCAGACCTACACCACCGAGGCGGCGAAGGCCGTCATGCTGGCCTACGACGCCTACCTCCGCGAGCAGCTGACGCCGGGAGACGATCTTGAAGAGGTCCATACCTTCGCCAACTTTGCCGCCGGTTTCCCCGATGTCTCAGAGGCCGATCTCACACATGCCGCCAAGCTGGTGTTCATTTCTGAGGCCGACCTGGACATGCGGGTAATTGCCGATGATATCGGGGATCGCTTTCACCTGGTCCCCGGAAGCATGCCGGTTTCAATCGGTTCCAACGGAGAGATTTCGCCGCGGGGGATAAACAAGGGCAGCGCCATCGAAGAGGTTCTTCGACGCCTCGCTATCCCCACCCAAAACGCCATCGGAATCGGGGACAGTTGGAATGACGTCGAGATGTTTGATGTTTGCGGTGAGGCCGTTGCCATGGCGGGCGCAGACCAGGGCGTCAAAGAACACGCCGATCACATCACGGGTTCTGTTGAAGAAGGTGGCCTTGCCCAGGCGTTTGCGAACCTGGGGCTGACCTCCGCTCACGTCCTCAACTAGGCAATCTGGGCGTGCCACTGCTGCAGTGACCGCACCTCGTCCCCACCCTCTCGGTGCTCGGCAATCCCGAGCGCTGCCATGTAGGCCTCAGAGGTGGTAGTGACGTAGGGAACCCGCGCCCGAATGGCCGCTTTACGCAGCACGCTGTCGTCATACTCAGACTCGGTTCCTGCCGGGGTGTTGATGACCAGCTGAACCTGCCCGTTACGAATGGCATCAACGGCACTGGGTCCGTCCTCGTGAACCTTGAAGATCAGTTCGGCGTGGATCCCGTAGGTGGCGAGATAGTCCGCGGTTCCATCGGTTGCAAGCAGCTGGAAACCACTTTCCACCAGTAGTCGAGCTGCGCGCAGCAGGTTGTCCCCGGGGCTACCCGGTCCCTCATCAACACGGTCGCGTCTCGCAATGGTGATGAGGGCGCATCCGGCGCTGGGAAGCTGTGCGAGGGCGGCTTCTTCAGACTTGTGGAACGCCAGCCCGGGTGAGGTCGCCAACCCCAGGACCTCGCCGGTCGAACGCATCTCGGGGCCAAGAACAGGATCGACCTCGGGAAACATATTGAAGGGGAAGACTGCTTCCTTGACCCCGAAGTAGGGCACATGCCGCTGCTTCAGCTTCAGCGCAGCGAGGGTTTCCCCCAGCATGAGCCGGGTGGCCAGGGATGCCATGTTGACGTCACAGATCTTCGAAACCAGGGGGACCGTCCTTGAAGCGCGTGGGTTGGCTTCGAGGACGTAGACGGTTCCGTCCGAAATGGCGTACTGGATGTTGATAAGGCCGATGACGCCAAGCTCAACGGCAATCCGCCTGGTGTAGTCCCTGATGGTCTCCAGTTCCGTATCCGAAATCGAGATACTGGGGATGATTGCCGCGGAATCACCGGAGTGGATTCCGGCGTACTCGACGTGCTCCATGACTGCGGGAACGAATGCCTCGCTGCCGTCGCACAGGGCATCGGCCTCGCATTCCAGCGCATTCTCAAGGAACTGATCAATCAGAATGGGGCGCTTTTCAGAGACGCCCTCGGCATTCTCCATGTAACTGCGCAGCGTTTCGTCATCGTGAATGATGGCCATTCCCCGTCCCCCCAAGACATAGGAGGGGCGCACGATCACCGGGTAGCCGATCTGGTGGGCGGACTGAACCGCGGCATCCGCGGTGACCACCATGTCGGCGCTAGGCATGGGGATCTCCAAGCGATCCATCAAGGCCCGGAAACGATCCCGGTCCTCAGCCAGATCAATCGTCTCCGGAGAGGTGCCGATGATGGGAACCCCGGCATCCTTGAGCTGCTGGGCAATGTTGAGCGGGGTCTGTCCGCCGAACTGGCACACCACCCCATCGGGCTGCTCGCGCTCCACAATGGCGAGGACGTCCTCGACTGTTAGCGGTTCAAAGTAGAGGCGATCAGCGGTGTCGTAGTCGGTTGAGACGGTTTCAGGGTTGCAGTTGACCATGATGGTTTCAAAGCCGGACTCCCGCAGGGTGTAGGCGGCGTGAACGCAGCAGTAGTCGAACTCAATCCCCTGACCGATGCGGTTGGGACCGCCGCCGAGAACCATGATGCGAGGCTTGGTGTGCGGAGGCCTTTCCTCTTCCCCACCCTCGGTTTCAACGGGGAAATAGGTGGAGTAGTAGTACTCGGCGTCCTCAACCCCTGAAACAGGGACGGTCCCGAAGTGGTGTTTGATGCCCCAGCCCAGGCGGACAGCGCGCAGTTCGGATTCGGCGACACCGAGGAGCCCCGCGAGGTAGGCATCGCTCAGGCCCGCCTGCTTGGCAGTGCGCAGGACTTCCCCGGGCAGCGTCTTGAGGTCGTAGAGGGTTACATCGACCTCGGCTGCCACGACCTGAGCCATCTGTTCCAGGAACCAGGGGGTGATCGAGGTGGCCTCTGCCAGCTGCGAAACCGAAATCCCCCGACGCAGTGCCTCATACAGCGCGTACTGGCGGTTCGAGGACGGAATGGTTGCAAGTTCCAGGAGCTCGTCCTCCCCCATCTGGCGCAGGGCGGGCACGTGCCCCAGACTGTCACGGCCGTTCTCAAGGCTGCGAGCCGCTTTGCCGAGGGCCTCTTTGTAGTCCCGGGCGATGCTCATGACTTCACCAACAGCCCGCATCTGGGTGCCTAGCTGATCTTTTGCAGCCGGGAACTTCTCAAAGGCCCAGCGGGCCATCTTGGCGACGACGTAGTCCCCCTCCGGGGTGTACTTCTCCAGGGTTCCATCGCGCCAGTAGGGGATCTCATCCAGCGTCAAACCGGCTGCAAGCAGGGTGGAGACCATCGCGATGGGCAGCCCCGTAGCCTTGGATGCCAGAGCAGAGCTACGGGAGGTGCGGGGGTTGATCTCGATGACGACGACGCGACCAGAGGCCGGGTCATGAGCCATCTGCACATTGGTTCCACCGATAACCCCGATCTCGCTGACGATGAGGTGGGCGATCTGTTCCAGTCGCCGCTGCAACGCTGGTTCGATGGTGAGCATCGGCGCGGTGCAGAAGGAGTCCCCGGTGTGAACACCCACGGGGTCGACGTTTTCGATGAAGCACACCGAGATCATCTGGTCCTTCGCGTCCCGGATGACCTCGACCTCTAGTTCCTGCCACCCGAGGATCGACTCTTCGATCAGAACCTGGTCGATGGGGGAAGCCTGGATTCCGCGAGCTGCGACCTCCGCCAGTTCGTCCTCGTCATCAACGAAACCACCTCCCGCACCCCCCATGGTGTAGGCGGGACGAACCACGACCGGGTAACCGGTGCTGGCGGCAAAAGTGACCGCATCCTCGACCGAGGTGACGGTCTTCGAGCGCGGGGTCTCAACCCCGATCTCTGCCATGACCCGCTTGAAGGTCTCGCGATCCTCCCCGCGTTCAATGACGTCACGGGTGATACCGATCATTGAAACTCCGTGACGTTTCAAGGTCCCCTCTTCCTCTAGTTTCACCGAGAGGTTCAGGGCAGTTTGACCGCCCAGGTTCGGCAGAAGAGCATCGGGACGGGAGGCCGCAATCACCCGCTCCAGGGACCCTGCTGTGAGGGGTTCAATGTAGGTCTCATCAGCCATCAGCGGGTCGGTCATGATGGTGGCGGGATTCGAGTTGACCAGGGCGACCTTGTAGCCAAGACGTCGCAGGGCTTTGCAGGCTTGGGTTCCCGAGTAGTCGAACTCGCAGGCCTGACCGATCACGATCGGGCCGGAACCAATAATCAGCACCTTGTCAATGTCATCCCGCTTGGGCATGTGGTCCTCCGACCCCCTCGACTGTGGGCCGCACATCGCGGCTGGTGCAGAGCCTAGGGCGGTAGGCGGGGAGGACGCGGGTTCCGTTCAGCGCTGGGGAGGCACTTGCGCAACCCCTTGTCGCGGGCGTAATGGGGGCGGGTTCTGCGGGTAACTGAGGCAAGGGGTCCATCTTGTCGGAGGGGGGTTCTATGGTGTGGAGGTTGGTAGAAACTGGTTTTGAGGGGATGGCTCAATGGACACGCTGGTGGTTGTGCTCTTGGTTTTGGTTCTGGTTACCAGCGCGGTGGCCGCTGTGGCAGCGGGGCTCCTTCTGCGCCGGTCGTCAGAAACCGCAGGGGCAAGAGGTGGAGGCTACGACCCAGCTGTGCTCTTCGGCCAGGTTGAGGCAGTCAACCAACAGTTGCGGGTAATAGAGGCGACCCAGGGGTCTCGTTCTGTCGAACTGCAGCAGGTCCTGGAGTCTCGACTTTCCTCCCTGGCATCAAGGAACAGCGAGGATGCTGCCCTCCGGATGAGGACGGAGTCAGCGATGAGGGAAGAACTGCAGAGGACTCTCGGAGAGCGGCTGACCCAGATGGAAAACCGGATCGCCGAACTTGCTAAAGAACAGAACCAGGGTCTCCTCCTAATGCGCCGTGACAACGCAACAGAGATGGAAAAGCTTCGTGCGAACAATGAGGCCTCCCTTGAAAAGATGCGTGTCACGGTTGATGAAAAACTGCAGGGAACACTTGAGAAGAGGTTGGGAGAGTCGTTCAAGTTGGTCTCTGACCGCCTTGAACAGGTGCAACGTGGACTTGGTGAGATGCAGAATCTGGCCACCGATGTGGGTGGCTTGAAGCGGGTTCTTTCTAACGTCAAGACCCGTGGCGCATGGGGTGAAGTCCAGCTCGCCCGCCAGCTGGAGGACATCCTCACGGTTGGTCAGTATGCAGAGAACGTAGAGATTCGGCCGAACTCCGGTGAGCGGGTTGAGTTTGCTGTATCGCTTCCGGGGCGAACCGAAAACACCACCGTCTACCTCCCTATCGACTCCAAGTTCCCCCAGGAGCCGTATGAGCGCCTGCTGGCGGCTCAGGAAGACGGCGATCTCGGGGCTATCGCGGCGGCGACGAAAGAACTTGAAAAGGCACTTCTGTTCCAGGCCTCCCAAATCAGTTCCAAGTACATTGCTGTCCCCCACTCCACAGATTTCGCCATCATGTACCTACCGACTGAGGGACTGTTTGCAGAGGCCATTCGGATGCCCGGCTTCGCCGCTGATCTGCAGCGTGACAAGCGCATCATCATCACTGGGCCCACCACCTTGATGTCATTGCTCAACAGCCTGCAGATGGGCTTCAAGACCCTGGCTATCGAGAAGCGTTCCTCAGAGGTGTGGCAGGTTCTCGCTGCCGCAAAGGCAGAGTTCGTCAAGTACGGGCAGGTCTGGGAAAAGTTGGGCAAGCAGTTGCAGACTGCCCAGAACACGGTTGAAGAGGCCGGACGCAGGACCCGCGCTGTGGAACGTCGCCTGAGGAATGTTGAGGACCTTGAGATTGAGGGCGGGGCCTCCCACGAACTGGTCAAAGACTCTGCAACTGGCCTGCCCTCACTATCCTGAGGCGCAGGCCACAGGCCAGTCCTTGTTCAGTGCAGAGATGAAACAGCAGGTGTTCCATGACTAGTACTTCCGATCCCCAGCAGACCTCACAGTCAACCGTAGGTGTGGTTGACGAAGCGGTAGATCCCTATCCCACTGTTCCTAAGGCCTGGTACAACATTGCGGCAGACCTGGCGGAACCCATTCCACCCCACCTGCATCCGGGAACGGGCGAACCAGTCACAGTTGACGACCTGGTGGCGCTCTTCCCAAGGGCCCTCGCGGAACAGGAACTAGCCACCGAGCAGTACATCGAGATTCCTGAGCCCGTCCGGGAGGTTTATGCGTCCTACCGCCGCACTCCCTTTCTTCGAGCCCGGCGCCTAGAGAAGGCCTTGGGAACCAAGTCCCGCATCTACCTCAAGTTCGAAGGGGCCTCTCCGGTTGGCAGCCATAAGCCAAACTCTGCCATAGCCCAGGCCTACTACAACGCCGCTGAAGGCATCACCAAGCTCACCACCGAGACCGGTGCGGGTCAGTGGGGTTCATCCCTGGCACTGGCTGGCGCCATGTTCAACATTGATGTTGAGGTGTGGCAGGTCAAGGCCTCTTATGAATCAAAGCCCTATCGCCGCTACCTAATGGAACTTTACGGCGGCAAAGTTCACTCCAGTCCCTCAGAGCTAACTGAGGCCGGTCGAGCCATTTTGGCTCAGCAACCCGAAACCACTGGAAGTCTGGGTATGGCGGTCAGTGAGGCTGTTGAGGTGGCGATGAAAGACCCGCAGGCGCGCTACGCCCTCGGTTCCGTCCTCAACCACGTCGTCCTCCACCAGACGGTCATTGGCCAGGAAGCCCAAGCCCAACTCGAAGAGGCCGGTGAGGGCGCCCCCGACGTGGTGGTGGGTTGCGCCGGCGGTGGTTCCAACCTGGCGGGACTGGCTTTCCCCTTCCTCAAGGATGTGATTTCGGGGCAGGCCACAACCCGGGTCATTGCTGCTGAACCGGCCGCATGTCCCTCACTGACTCAGGGAGAGTACCGCTATGACCACGGTGACTTCTCCGGCATGACTCCCCTGCTCAAGATGTACACGCTGGGCAAGGACTTCGTCCCGGATCCCATCCACGCGGGCGGACTGCGGTATCACGGCATGTCCCCGGCTCTCAGCCACACTGTCAAGCTGGGTTATGTCGATCCGGTTGCCATTGAACAGCAGGATGCTTTCAATGCGGGCATCCTGCTGGCGCGAACCGAGGGAATCGTCCCTGCCCCAGAGTCCACCCACGCCCTTGCCGCTGCCATCGACCGCATCAACGCTTCCGACGAAGAGGAAGTCGTGGTCATCGGGGTCTCCGGTCACGGCCAACTGGACCTACCGTCGTACTCCGCATTCGTCGGCAACTACGAGAGCCCGGTCAAGAAGTAGGGGCACCGTTCTTCCCAGGGTCACGCGCGACGCAGAGTCTCCAGCGCGCGTGAAACTCTGCGTGGCAGGTCCTCCGTGGCGTCCACAGGTAGCGCATTGACCGGCCACCATTTCACGTCCTCACTCTCATGGCTGACCGCGACGGTGTCATTCCGTCGGGCTGCGAAGGCAAAGCCAATGTCCCAGTGAACCCGGCAGGTACCAAAGGAAGATGAGAGGGCGTGGCGGTCTAAATCGACCGGCAGTGGGCTGAGTGCCTCAAGGGTGCTCAGCCCACTTTCCTCTAACCCTTCCCGCTGCGCAGCCGCAAACAGGGACTGGTCCTGGGACTCGATGTGTCCACCGAACTGCACCCAGAACTGACCTTTTCTATGGAAGCAGAGCAGTATCTCAGTGAGGTCCGGGTTGAACACGTAGGCGCTGGCCGTAAAGTGTTGCGCCGCAGACGTCTCTCGGTAATCGTGGTTCTCGTCCTCCGCGAACTCAACGTACTCGGAGAAAAGTTCTCCCAGGTCGATCCCATTCACGCGACACTCTTCCAGCGTCTTAGACACAGTCGGGTTCATTCGCCCACTCCCTCAATCTGCTTCTTACCAACTACCGCGTGGTGGCTAGTTTGCCTCACACCACTCCAGGAACTCCTCGGCCGCAATGATGGGTTTGTCGTACTGGGCAGCCTTCTTGGCCTTGCCCGACTGCGTTCCCCTCTCAGCCACCACAAGGACATCCATCTTGGTCTTGGTGACAGTCTGGGTTACAACCAGGCCGTGCTTGACCGCCAGGCTCTCCAGTTCTTCACGGAACATGAGGCGACCGTCATCGTTCATCACCGTGCCCGTGAAGCAGACCCTGGCCCCGGGGACCAACACATCCTGTGCCTGGGGCGGCCCGAAAAGAGTTCCGTCGTCCTCAGGCACCCGGGCTGGTCTGGCCCCAAACTTCTCGCGCAGGGCCTGCGCTGTCTCAAAGGCTTCCCGATCGGGTCCGAGGATCCTGCCCCACATGGTCTGCAATAGGGCATCGGCCTCAGCGCTGCCGACTTTCAGGCCAGTCAGTGTCATGCGATTCGCCACCCCGGGATCAGCGTGAAGCGGAGGTCGAGTAAGCAGCATCCCGGGACCTGCCGCAGCTTCCGGAAAGGCCGTCCCCCATTCATCAGGTAGACCGTCTTCACGGGACACACCTGCGGCTGCATCACGAATGGCGCGGGCCCGGTCCAGAGCACTCCCCCGGGTCAAAGCGCGGCGCAGATCAAGATGCAGGTCAAGGGTGGAGAGTTCTTTCCCCACCGGCATTTCAACCACCACCCCACCTCGCTTCAACTCTGAGTCGATCTGACCGAGGAGGTTGTCAATGTCTAGGCCAACGGGCACGCGACCACTCAGGACTGGAGCCAGGGCCGCCCAGGCTTCGGTGAGCACGGGAGCAAACTGAATGTCCCTCACCGCTATGCCGTAGTCGGCCTTGGCGTTGTAGAGGTCGCATGTGGGGTTGATGAGGGTGGAGAGCTCCTGACCGTCCTCGGTCACCGCCGCTATTTCGACGGGTCGGGGACGGTAACGGTCCCCTTCACTGCCCACCATCAGAGCCGACAGGTAGACCTCGCCCCGAGCACTACCGTGGCGCTTGCTTGATTCGAGGTAACGGCGTACCCGATTGTCGGTCTTCAGGTCCCGAGGTAGTACGTCCCGCTTCAGAACCAGACCCTCAAGACTGGTGCAGCGACTCAGTGCCACGTAGAGCTGCCCGCTCGCGAATGTGCCTCCGCTGAGATCCACCATCACCCTGTCGAGGGTTTGCCCCTGGCTCTTGTGGATCGTGATGGCCCAGGCCAACTTGAGGGGTAACTGGGTGAAGCTGCCAACTGACTTGTGGCGCAGGCGCCCGTCCTTGACCTCCGGCCTGGTGATTTCCCATTCGTGGGGTTCGACCTCAACAAGATCACCGTCCCGGGTTCGGACAGTCACCGACTCAGAGGGGGTGATGCCTTCAATGCGGCCCAGGGTGCCGTTCACCCAGTGGTCGTTCTGGTCATTATTAAGAAACATGACCTGAGCCCCAACCGTAAGGTCAAGTGACTGCTCAGCAGGAAACTCGAACGCATCCTTCTCTCCGGTCACGACGGCCTCGAAGCGATAGATCGGGGTTGATAACCTCGCCAGCATTTCATCATTTCGGGCTTTGGCAACCCGGTTGGTGGTGGTCAAAGTCAGCCAGAACTCATTAAGGGGCGGCTCAAAACCGGGGTTGGTGCGCTGGTTCAGCAGCGAACGGGCGTCGTTGAGCAATGCCCCATCCCGCACCCCATTCAGAAGGGATACCAGTTGGTAGTCACCAATCTGCCGGAAGACAGTAGAGAGTTCTACCGTGGGGAACCGGTCCCGCTTGAAGTACTGAGCAGAGAAGAAGAACGGCGTCCCGTACTTCTCCTCAAAGTAGGCCCGTTCGTCCTCGTGAACCACCGGCGGCAACTGGTAGAGGTCCCCCACCAGCACTAACTGCACCCCTCCGAACGGCTCACCAGGGCGGGGGCCAAAACGTTCAAGGGCGATCGCCATGGCATCGAAGAGGTCCGCCCGGAGCATCGAAACCTCATCGACGATCAGCGTGTCGAGACGGGCCAAAGCTTTCTGAAAGCGGGTGGGTCGGTAGCTGGCGCTACGCGCCCGAGAGTCGTCGTCACCCGGACGGAATGAGAAGAGGCGGTGGATCGTGTAACCGCCGACGTTGAGGGCAGCGATACCAGTTGGCGCCACCGTAATAGCCTTGCGTTTGGTGGTGGCCAGGAAGTTCCGCACCAGGGTCGACTTACCGGTTCCCGCCTTGCCCGTTACGAAGACATTCTCACCGGAATGGAGCAGCTCGAGAGCCCGCTCAAACTCCGCTGTCATGACAAGGTCGGGTTTTGACATCCCACAATCCTAGTCCGCTTCGGACTTCCATTCCGGAGGCAAAACCGACCTCACATTAGACGCCCGAGGAAGACGAACCTTCACTCACGAGCGGGCTCGCAATCTGACATTGGGCATCTTCGGTGCTGGGAGCGGCGGCAGTTGCCCCTCCGGATAGGGGCCAAAAAGGGCTGGCTTCCCCCTGTCGCGGGGATCTTCCGTTTCGAAGCCCAGTTCGGCCTGGTAGCGACGCCGAAACTCTTCGATCTCGTCGTGACTACGCCCGACGAGGTTCCACCACATGACGATCTGCTCATCAAACGGGATCCCACCGAGCAGAATTATGCGTGTCGCCTCCGGACCAGCCGTAAGCCGCATCGTCCTCGACCCCGGCGGCACGTAGCCGAGTTGCCGGTGTTCGACCAAAGTGTCGTTCACCCGAATGTTCCCGCTCTCCGCAAGCGCGGCGTACTCAAAGTCCTCACGAGTTGCGAACTCGACTTGAGCGTTTGGGGCGAGGACGAACTCGACCCCGAGCAGTTCGGCGGTACGCGTTTGGACCGGTGAGGTCGAGCCGAGCAGCGAACCGATGAACACCCGGGCTTCCCCTCCCGGGAAGGACACTGGCTCAGGCCGATAGTGGGCAAAGTCCTTGGCTGAGAAGCGCGTCGCGTCAGGCAGCGCATACCAGAGCTGGACACCGTGAAGCACGGTGGTGTCCTCACTACTAATCTCCTGGTGGGTGATCCCGCTTCCAGCCAGCATCAGGTTCAGCTCCCCTGGAAGCACCTCAGCCGCTACCCCGTTGGAGTCAAGGTGGTGGATACGTCCGGTGAAGATCCACGACACGGTGGCGAGTCCGGTGTGAGGGTGGCGTGGCACCACCATTCCCCCTGTGGCTGCGACGTCGTCGGGTCCGTAGTGGTCCAGAAAGCACCATGAGCCAACCAATGATCGTTCTCTCTGCGGCAGGGTGCGGTGCACGGTCATCGCCCTGATGCCCCCGAGCGGGACCGCACGCGGCGCCAGCACCTCCACGTCCGTGCAAACCTCGCCCGGGCCGAGGACGTCAAACGGTGGATCAGCTTCCTGGTTGCTCATCTGCCCTCCTAGTTGCTTGAGAATACCTTGGAAGCTCTCCATCCCACCTAGGGTGGCGGGCTCCAAATCGGTCTGTAAGGACGGCAATCTCACCCTCGGTACAAGTTCCATCCGACCTATGCTGAAGTGGCTATGCCTGACTTTGAAACTGCCCCTAATGAATCCCAGCTTGACCTGCTGGTTGACCTTTTCGACCACGGCCCCGTCGCCCTCATCACGGGTGCTGGGGTAAGTACTGATTCGGGGATTCCCGACTACCGCGGCCAGGGCACTCCCCCACGTACCCCAATGAGTGTCCACCAGTTCTCCACCGAGCACCGCTACCGGCAGCGTTTCTGGGGTGGAGCACGGATCGGCACCGAGCACTGGAAGTCGATTCAGCCCAATGACGGTCACCGAGCTGTGGCCCGCCTTGAAGCGGCCGGCCTACTCTCGGGTGTCATCACGCAGAACACCGACGGACTACACCGCCGAGCTGGTTCGAAGAAGGTAGCCGAACTGCACGGTAACGGGTCGATCATGCGCTGTGTTGAGAATGGACACCGCTGGAACCGTGAGGAAACTCTGGCGTGGTTCGACGTCGCTAACCCCGGTTTCGTGGAGAAGAACCGTGACGCCCAACTGACACCGGACGGTGATGCTGACGTGCGGGATGTTGACGAGGTCGTCGTGCCGATCTGCCCTGCCTGCGGAGGCCAGCTGCGTCCCGATGTCGTCTACTTCGGCGAACACGTCCCCACCACAACCTTCGCCCTCGCCGAAGAGATCCTGGCAGGGGCCGGAGCACTGCTGGTGGCGGGCTCATCCCTTGCTGTGAACACCCCGATCCGGGTCATCAACCGCGCTGAAGCCAGGGACCTTCCCATCGGCATCATCAACCGCGGCCCCACCGCCATCGACTCACGCCCCTCCATCGCCGTGCGCATCGAAGGTGGCACCACCGACTGGCTGGGGGCCCTGGCTGGGAGGCTCGGGGCCTAGCGCTGACGGCACCGCCTTAGATTTCACTCGAGAAAGCGCCATCCAAGGGCCTGAAGCTGGCTACTCCCCGCCCTTCGCCAACTTCGACGGCCACCAGATCGCGCGCCCGATGTCCGTGGCCAGGGCCGGCACAAGCAGCGACCGCACGATGAACGTGTCCAGCAGAACGCCGAACGCAACGATGAAGGCTATCTGCACCAGGAACAGGATGGGTATGACCGCAAGCGCCGCAAACGTCGCCGCGAGGACCAGACCGGCCGAGGTGATAACTCCACCAGTAATGGCTAGACCGCGTGAGATTCCGTCGCGAGTCCCGTGCTTGATCGATTCCTCCCGCACCCGGGTCATCAGGAAGATGTTGTAGTCAATCCCCAGGGCAACCAGGAACACGAAGCCGTACAGCGGCACCGCGGGGTCAACTCCCGGGAACTTGAAGACGTGGTTGAACATCAGCGCGGCAACACCGAGGGCGGTCCCGAAGGAGAGGACGGTCGTGCCAATGAGGATCAGGGGCGCCACCACTGAACGCAGCAGCAGCATAAGGATCACCAGGATGACCACCAGCACCACGGGAATGATGAGGGTGCGGTCGTGAACCGAGGCGTCGTTCGTGTCCACTGCCGTTGCCGTTACCCCGCCGATGAGGGCGCCGGTGTCGGTCAGTTCGGCTCGTGCAGTACGAATGGTTTGCTCTGCTGCCTCGGAGTCCGCGGCGTCGGTCAGGGTGACCTGAAGCAGCACCTCACCGTTGGATACGGTTGGCTCTGGTGCCGGGGTTCCAGGCGGTCCGAATGCCTGGATTCCCTCGGCGGTGACGAGGGCGGTACCACTCGGTGAGTCTGCGGCCGTAACCGCGATGCTATCCACGCCCTCTAGGCTAAGCAGGGTATCCACCGTCGGCTGCAGTTCGTCCTCGGTTGTCAAGACGTACATGGGGCTGCCGGAACCACCCGGGAAGTGGTCCCCCAGGACGACCTGTCCGTCGCGGGCTTCACTGGGGCCCAGAATGAGGTCGGACTGCGAGACACCGGAGGCGTTGAGTTGTCCCGCGCCGAACACCCCGGCAATGAGGACAACTACCGTGACCACCCAGATGGGACGTGGGTTGGAGCGAATCTTCTTGGCTAGGCGAGCCCAGATCCCAACCGGCATGCCGTGTTCTTCGGCAACGACCTCGGGTTCATAGTGGGGAACTCGCGGCCAAAACGCCGCCCTACCGAACGCGAAGAGGATCGAAGGAAGCAGGGTGAGGGCGGCCAGCATCGCGAACACGATGCCGATTGACGCCACCGGACCCAGCGCACTGTTGGACTTGAGGTCAGACAGAAGCAGGCACAACAACCCGGCGATAACCGTTCCACCGGAAGCCAGAATCGGTTCCACAGACGCTCGCAGAGCCTGCCTGGTTGCGACCCCCTTGTCCCGCGTCTTTCTCAACTCTTCCCGGTAGCGGGAGACGTAAAGAAGCGAGTAGTCGGTGGCGGCACCAATGACGAGGATGAAGAGGATGCCCTGGGTCTGCCCGGACAGCATGAACAGTCCGGCCTTCGCTAGCCACCAGTTGGTCAGCAGCGCGACCGTCAGCGCCATCATGCTGGTGGTCAGGACCGCCACCGGCAGAAGTAGAGAGCGGTAGACAACGACCAGGATGATGAAAACAGCGATGAGGGCGACACCGAGGAGAAGCCCGTCAATCCCAGCAAATGCGTTGGCGAGGTCGGACGTGAACCCAGCCGGCCCGGTGACGTAGACCTGAACACCCTCGGGGGCTGAAGCCCGCAGATCGTCGCCTATTGCCGCGGTGATTTCGAGGACGTTGTCTGGATCCTCGATGGGGACGAATACCTGGGCGGCCAGGCCGTCCTCGGACGGAATGAGGGGAGAGACTTCGGTTGACACTCCTGCCACATTCTGTGGGAGGGCTGCAACGGCCTCACTGAGCTGCCCCAGCTGTTCTGGTGTCAGCGGGGAGTCGCCCTCGATAACCACCACCGCCGGAATGGCGTCGGAGTCGCGGAAGTCAGCCTGGCGTTCCTGCACCTGGGTCGCATCGGATGAGGACGGAAGGTAGGCACCCTGCTCATTGGAGGAGACCTCACCAACACGGCCGAAGTAGGGGCCACCCACACTTCCGGCAGCGAGCCACAGAAGGATCAGCAGAGCGGGAATCAGGATTCTTGCCCAACGTCGACCCTTCTGCCCCTCATGTCTAGGCTTCGCCTGCTGTTTTGCCAGCTCAGTTTTCATAATTTCCAACCTTACCTAGCCAAGTTGCTTTATCTAGCTTGGCTAATAAATGATGTGGGCTAATATAACACCATGGCGAGTAATACTTCAATTCCAGATGATGTCCCGGGTCTCTACGATGTCGAAGCAAATGACCCCGATAGCAGGCTGGTTGATCGATCCCAGATGGATGACGCCTCAATGCGCCAGATCGGGAAAATCATGTCTGCCCTGAAGGCGCTAAGGGATGCCGAGGACCTGCTCACTGAGGCATCTTTGACCTATATGAAACTGGGCCGGAACGACATGCGGGCCCTGCACTACCTCATCGTCACGGCCAACAGTGGCGAGATAGCCACCCCAAGCATGCTTGCCGCTCACCTCAAGATCTCCACGGCGTCAACTACCAAGCTGCTCGATCGACTTGAGCGCGGCGGACACATCACCCGTTCCATTCACCCCGATGACCGGCGCGCCATCGCCCTCGCAATCACGCCACAGACGCGTGAGGCCGCAATGTCCACGGTCGGGCGCCAGCAGGCCAAACGCTTCCACGCAGCTGCCCGCTTAACACCGAAGGAAAGGGAGGTCGTGGCACGCTTCCTGTGGGATATGGCCGGTGAACTCGACATTTCTAACGAGGCCTGGGCTACCGAGCACAGCTAGTCATCTGGGAAATCCCTCTGAACAGCCGAAGTCTCCCTGTTCTTTGCTTCAGTCAGCCCACGAAAAGACGAGCACCATCGCGGACTCGAAGGTCCGGCCTCAGTAGCACTGCTCGCGGAAGTTACCGAAGACTTTCAGCAGCCAGCTCATCTTCAACAAGCTGGAGCAGGTGCTCTGAAAAGGCAACGATTCGCACCTCTTCAACATTGGTTGGGGTACTAGCCAGCGTGGTTACTGCCGCATTGATCGCGTCACGCTCTGGCCATCCGTAAACTCCGGCGCTCAAAAGCGGAACAGCAATCGTCTGAGCACCGAGTTCGTCCGCCACCTGAAGAACCCGGCGATAACAAGACTCCAACAGCCCGCGGTCACGCTGTCCTGCGGCATAGTTCGGGCCGACGGTATGGATCACCCAGTTGGCAGGGAGGTCCCCCGCAATCGTCCAGCCAGCGTCACCTGTCACGAGCCCATTAGGGAATCGCTCGATGCAGTCCTGGAGTACCTGGGGTCCACCTACCCGATGGATGGCGCCATCCACACCGCCACCACCTCGCATGCGCTCGTTCGCCGCATTGACGACAGCATCAACGTGCTGCTCAGTGATGTCCCCAAGAACCGCCGTGATTCTCATAGCCGCGCCTTCCTGATCTCGTCCTCATCCAGGATATCGACGACGTTCAGCATCAGCAGAGCACTAGCTCTCGCAATGTGCTCCGAGCCTGCCTTGATCCAGATACCCAATGTCACGATGTCTGGTTCAGGTAAAAGGTGTTCAGGCGCCTACTGAACTCGTCGGCTTGGTGGATGTTCCACTCGTGGCCGGCGTTGGGCACAAGCTGTAGCTCAGCCGCTGGAATGCTGGCAGCAAGTTCCCTTGCGGCGGCAAGGTTTGGAAGGTCTCTGCGCCCACACATTACAAGGGTCGGAGCAGCGATCTGCGGCAGCTCTGCTCGGAAGTCCGTTTCGCCGACGGAGCGGAGGATGGTGAGCATCCGCTGCTTGCTCATACCTGGCTGGGTAAGCAACCTGGCTGGGAGGACCCGCATGATCGAGTTCTGCACCTTCATCAGTAGGGGGTTAGGACGAACCTGACCTCCAGAGAGCACAAGTGACGCCACCCGCTCCGGGTAGTCGATAGCGAACCGGGTGGCAACCATCGCACCAAACGACAGCCCGCATAGGTGCACCTGTCCGATACCCCGCTGATCAAGCAAATCACGAACTGCGTCGGCCACGACGGTGAGTGAAAACCCCTCACCTTCTGCACCGATGAAGTCAAGTAAGTTCGGGGCGCTTCCGGTGAAACCATCAGGGAGTGCAGCGATTTGGGCACTCCAAGAGTTGGGGCCAGCGCCTATCCCGTGCAGGAACACGACTGAATGTGTCTTGGTTGCCATTGCCCCACAATAGCCGCGGGGCGTTGAGTCGTACCTGGCTCCCTTGGCAGATACCTCGACCGGAACACCCACCGTAGAAAAAGAATGAGGTCCAAACCTTCGCGAAAGTTAGGACTATCAGCGAGGGTTTGAACCTCTCCCATATGGGGTGGCTGACGGGACTTGAACCCGCGACAACCGGCACCACAAGCCGGGGCTCTACCAACTGAGCTACAGCCACCATTGCTACTTTTGGTTTTCCAACCTTCAACAGCAAGTACAGATACTAGCAGACCTAATCAGGGTCAAAGACCACTCACCAACCCAGTTCATCCAGTTCATCATCATCCAGGCCGAAATAGTGCCCTATCTCGTGAACGACTGTGCGGTATACCTCTTCTTTGACGGCCTCACGGGTCTTGTAGATGCGCACAATGTTGCTCTGGTAGATGGTGATTGTGTCCGGCATGGCACCGGCATAGAAGCCGCGTTCGGTCGCCGGAACCCCACGATACACCCCGAGCAGGCTGCGTGATCCCCGGGGCGCCTCACCCTCAACGATGAAGGCGCAGTTCTCCACCGCCTCGGTGAAGTGAGCGGGGACGCGCTCCAGCGCCTGCTCCACCATTTCTTCAAACTCTTCGTCGGTGATTGGCGACTCTGGGTCACCGGGTGCGGTTGGAAGGGGAGGCGCCTCGGCCTCCCCACCAGCCGCGTCCTCGTTCATCACCAAAACGCACGCATGCCAATGGCGTCAGCGAAGTTACCCATGGCCTCGGGAGTCGCGTCCACATAGAGGTCGGCGTCGACGAGGGCGATCTCCATCACCAGGAACGACCCTTCCCCATCCGGCACCACGTCCACGCGGTTGTAAAGGAACTGCTCATCACGGCCAATGCGCGAGCGCACGTAGTCGTGGATGACCGCACGAATCTGCTCACCCCACATAAGTTCCTGCTCGGTGGGAATGTGCGCCTCGGTCACGGCCTCACGAATCGAACGGTCCGTAACCTCTGAGGGGTGCAGCAGCGCCTTCTTCTGCACGGCGTGAGAGAGCAGCCCGTTGAAGAAGACCAGTGACATTTCACCGTGAACATCAATCTCTTCGCGGTAGCGCTGCACCATGACGTCGCGACCTTCAGCCAGCAGCCCCATGGCCTGTCCGATGGCGGCCTGACGCTGGGACAGATCAAGAGTCGAGTAACGGCCAATGTCACGCACACCCGAAGACACGGTTGGCTTAACGACAAAGTCACCGAAGGCGGGGAATCGGGCGTGAACCTGACGCTTCTCGTAGTTCTTCGAAGCCTGGATCCAGGTGGTCTGAATCGTCGGCAGGCCACGGCTTGCCAGCTCTTGCAGATAGTGCTTGTCCGAGTTCCACGTCAGCACATCCGCACTGTTCAGCAGTCGCGGCACCGTCCTCGCCCACGCGAGGAACTTCTTACGGTCCCTCGCGTAGTCAACCACCGAACGAACGACGACCATTCCCGCCGCCTCCCAGTCGACATCCGGATCCGTCCAGACCTTGATCTGGGGGTCCATGCCGCGTTCTGCAAGCGCGTCAAGCAGCCCGTTCTCATCCGGGTAGAGGTTCGGCATCGAAGCCGCGGTCGCAAGGGTCACCTTTGGTTTGCTCATAGACCTCAGGATACCGGGTCGCCAGAACTTCCTACGCTGCTTGACGCTTTATCGTCGAGGACGAAATCCTCTCCTTCTAACGAAGCCCCTCCGGACGAGCCGCCGCCTCTTCGATCAGGGCGTGCACCAGCTGCGGGTAGGTGATACCCACGGCACCAAACATGGTCGGATACAGCGACGCCGGGGTGAAGCCGGGCAAAGTGTTGATCTCGTTGAGGATCAGTCGTCCCGTCTCTTCGTTGTAGAAGAAGTCGATGCGGGAAATTCCCTCTCCCTCCACCGCCTCAAAGGCGACGAGGGCGGTCTCCTGGATCCGCCGTGCCACTCCTTCGGGCAGGTCTGCCGGGCAGTCGAGGGCGACGGCATTGGGGTCGAAGTACTTGGACTCGTAGTCGTAGAACTCTTCCGTGAGGACACGAATCTCGCCGATGGCCGAAGCTGTCAGGGAACCGTCCGCGGTCCCGAGGACGCCGCACTCCACCTCTCGGCCGGGACTGGCGGCCTCCACTATCACGCGGGGGTCGTGGGACATGGCCTCTTCGACCGCCGCATCCAGCTCGGAGGGACCATCGACTTTAGAAATCCCCAATGAGGAGCCGGCGCGGGTTGGCTTCACGAACACCGGGTAGCCCAGTTGCCCGATGCGCTCGCGACACGAGGCCGCGTCCCCCTGCCAGTCGACCCTGGTGAAAGTGGTCCACTCCCCCACATCAATGCCCGCGGCACCGAGCACCGTCTTGGTGAGGTACTTGTCCTGGCACACCGCCGAGGACGCCACGCCGCAGCCGACGTAGCGGATGCCGGACATCTCCAGGAGACCCTGCAGGGTTCCGTCCTCACCAAATGGTCCATGCAGCAACGGGAAGACCACATCAATCTCACCGATTGTGGTGACAGTGGCGACGATCATCGCGCCCGCCTCATCGACCTCGTACTGAATCAGGGTCTTGGTGCCGGGAAGAATCGCGACTCGCAGGTCACCGGCCTCAACCGTGTATCCGCCACTGTCGCTGAGGGCGTAGGCCGAAGGGTCATTCGGCATTGGGACCCACAGTCCCTCAGGGGAGATTCCCACGGCGAAGGTCTGCCACACCTCCTCGTTGATGGAGGCGAGGACGCCCCCGGCGGTGGCACACGAAATCTGGTGTTCCCCGGAAGTCCCCCCGAAGAGGACGACGACAAGAGGGCGCTGCGAATCAGTCATGAGGAAACTCTAGTCCAGCAGCTCGATCTCCCAGCCGTCCATCTTTTTTGGTCGACCCAGAAGCATCTCTCCCATGTCGGCGACGGTGGCGCGGCCCTCCACCACCTCGACGACACCGCGCGTAATCGGCATGTCGACGTCGTGGTCCTGCGCCAGCTGCAGCATCGGGACGGCAGTCTTGGCGCCCTCGGCAATACCCGGGGACAGCGCCAGCGCCTCCTCGAGGCTCATCCCCTTGCCCAGGCGGAACCCCAGCGAGTAGTTGCGGGACAGTCGCGACGAGCAGGTAGCAACCAGGTCGCCAACCCCCGCGAGGCCTGAGAACGTGCTGGGCTTGGCTCCGAGCGCTACCCCCAGTCGGGTCATCTCAGCCAGGCCGCGGGTGATCAAAGTGGCGCGGGTGTTGGCACCCAAACCCATGCCCTCGGAAGCTCCGATGGCGAGGGCGATGACGTTCTTTGCCGCACCCGCCACCTCAACCCCGAGGAGGTCGCTACTGACGTAGGGACGGAAGTAGTCGTTGTGGCACAGTTGGGCGATCATCTTGCCCGTCTCAACATCCGTGCTGGCCACGACCGAGGCCGTGGGCTGGTGCATGGCGATCTCCATTGACAGGTTCGGCCCCGAGATCACCGCGAGCTGAGCCGCATCCAGGTTGCCCGCCGCACCCATTAGCTGGGAGACGGTCCGCATGGTGCCGGGTTCGATCCCCTTCGAAAGTGACACGTAGGGAACGTCCGGAGCGAACTCAACAGCCCGGCCCACCATCTGCCCGGTGACGCTGACGGGAACCGCCAGAAACACGGCCTTCGCCCCGTGGACTGCCTGTTCGAGGTCGGTGGAGGCAGAGATACTTTCCGCTAGTTCCACCCCTGGCAAATATGCCGAGTTTTCTCTGGAGTTGACCATGTCAACGACGGTTTCGCGACGCCCCCACATGCGCACTTCATGCCCGGCATCCGCCAGAACCTGCGCGAAAGTGGTCCCCCAGGACCCTGTACCCAAAACTGCAACATGACGCTCTGTTCGTCCCACCGTGGACCCCTTAGAATTAGTTGTGCTACCTCTATTGGCCTAAACCTAAGGGTAGCTCCTGAGGAGGAATCATGTCTCTAATTAGTAGCACCCCGACCCTCCGCAAGCGGACTCGGGTCCTGACCACCCTGGTGGCTCTTGCCGCCCTGGCGCTCGGGGTAACGGCAGGCTGCTCATCCTCGCCAACCTATTCCAACAATGCTGAGCCTTCCGGAACACAATCCTCCGGCACCACCACCTCCCAGTCGCAGCACTACGACGATGACGACCAGGACGACAAGGGTGATCTTGAAGAAGAAGACACCGCCAATGACGGGCCTAACACGACCGTCAACCAATCTGACTGGGTCACTTCATCCAGCTACACACCCACCGAAATGCCGGCCACGCAACCCATTGTCACCGACCTGCGGGTCGGGCAGCACAAGGGCTACGACCGCGTCGTAATTGACCTGACGGGCGAGGGCCCGGTGGGTTGGGAAGCCCGCTACGTTGATGTCGTCAACAGCCAGGGTAAAGGCGACCCCGTCGACATCCCGGGAACCAAGTTCCTCCAGCTCGTCCTCGTCGGCACCACCATCCCGGTGACCGACCAGGAACTGGACGACTACTACGATGACAACGACATTGAGTCCGGACAGGTCATCAACGCCGTTTACGACTCAACTTTTGAGGGTCGCAGCCAGTTTGTGATCGGCACTGATAAAGAGCGCCCGTTCCATATCTTCTGGCTTACCGACCCGCTGCGAGTCGTCATCGACATCTCTGCCGAGTAGCAGCTAGTCCCTGTCAAATGAAGGCTGAGCTGGAAGGATGTCAACCTTCCGGTTCGCCTTCGCCAGGGAGCGGCGCCACTTTGAGAACGACTTCAGCTCATTCTTAGAGGGGCCGCCGCGCTCTTTCATGTTCCAGGGCACCAGTGGTTGGGCCTCACCGCGCAGTTCTTCACTTGCGTCCCCCAGGGCCTTCTGCAGGCGCGCCGTCAGTTCGCGGACGCCCTCGTGGTTGGTTGAATCGCCCTCGATATCGGAAAAGTCAATCGGGGGCAGGACCCGGATGAAGAGGCCGGGGCGTCGGCGGTGCAGTGACAGGCCGGCGTAACGGTCCATGATGTCCTGCGCGCCCCACTGGACCACGGGGACAATCGGGATGCGGGTGTCGAGGGCGAGGCGGGCCAATCCGGTTTTGCCCTTCATCGGCCAGAACGCGGGATCACGGGTCAGCGTGCCCTCAAAGTAGATTCCCACCACGTCACCGGCATCAAGGGCTGCGCGGGCGTACTTCAGCGCATCCGTGGCCTCCGCCGAATCACGCATGACGGGGATCATCCCCCACCAGCGGAAGAACGGGCCGATCACCGGGACCTTGAACAGGGAGTGCTTGGCCAGGAATCGCACCTCATACCCGTTGTCCGCCATGAAGTAACCCATGGAGACCGGGTCAAAGTTCGACATGTGGTTCGGGGCCAGGATGAAGGCGCCCTCTTTCGGCAGGTTCTCTACCCCGTACCACTGCGGCCTCGACAGCAGGTTCACCACCGGTTTGAGGACGTGGTAGCCGAAGCGATACATGCCCTTGATGTTGCCCTTGCGGGGACGTGCACCCTTTTGCGTCACTGCGACCTCCTACTTACGCGTCCTACCGATTAACTATCCACTATCCGCCGGCTTCAGGCAGGTTTACGCCCCGGAGCCAGCACCGTCAGTGCGTCCGGGATGACCCTCACTGTCATCGGCAGCTCGCCAATCTTGTCACCATCGGCGAGGACGGGCATTCCCACCGGGCGTGTCATCTCAATCTTTCGTCCACTGATAACGCGGATCAGCGGGGTCTCCACTCCCCTCTGGACGAGGGCGCGTGTCAGCAGTGGCAAAGCCTTGAACCTGGAAACCCGCTCAACGTTGATGACTTCCAGTTTGCCGTCGTCGGCGCGGGACTGCGGCAGCAGGTTCACTCCGCCTCCAAACCATCCGGTGTTGGAGATAGAAGTGAGCCATCCGCCCAGGTCGACTGGAACATCGTCGATACGAGCTTCAATCGGCTGGGCCTTGAACTTGCCCGCAAAGCCGACCGTGGCCCCCCACGCGTACGCCATGGGACCCGATCGCAGCCAAGAATCGTTAGCCACCTGGTTGGCTACCGCGTCGATCCCCAGAGAGACGATACCGAGGGCGATCTTGGTGCCCAGTGCGCTGGTCACCTCGATGCCGTCCAGTGGCCTCGTCCACAGCGCAATCGTCTCCGGCTCAGCAGCGCCGAGGCGTTTAGCCCACTTCACCGCATCCGCCCCGATGCCGAGGTAGCGGCACAGGTCGTTGCCGCGACCCCCCGGGAAGGGGATGAGGACGCCGCTGTGACCGACGCGTCCTGAGGCAGCGGCGGAGATGTAGCCGTCCCCGCCCAGCGCACCGACATAGTAGGTGGAGCTGAGTCGGGTCAGGCGTTCGACATCATGCTCGTTGGTGGTGACGTGGACTTTGACTTCCCAGCCTCCGTCCCGAAGTGCTGTAACCACTTCCCGGCCGACCCGCAGGGCATGACCGCGCGCCGAAACGGACGACACCAAAAGTGTCATTTCTCTTGGTCGGGTCACACGTACTCAACCTTCGCGTGCAGCTTGAGCAGTTTCGACATGAAGTGCTCGTAGCCGCGGGAAATAACGTCAATCCCAGAGACATGGGAGACGCCCTCAGCGGCTAGGGCTGCAATCAGGTGGCTGAAGCCGCCCCGCAGGTCCGGGACCGTGATGTCGGCGCCGTGCAGCGGGGTGGGGCCGGAAATAACTGCGGAGTGGTGGAAGTTCTTGGCCTGGAAACGGCAGGGCGCCGAACCCACACACTCGGTATAAACCTGAATGTTGGCGCCCATCTTGCGCAGTGCGGTGACGAAACCAAAGCGGTTCTCATAGACCGTTTCATGAACGATCGAAAGCCCATCGGCCTGCGTTAGAGCCACGACCAGCGGCTGCTGCCAGTCGGTCATGAATCCGGGGTGAACATTGGTTTCGAGGACGATTGGCTTCAGCGAACCGCCCGGGTGGTAGAAGCGGATTCCGTCCTCTTCCACATCGAATGCGCCACCGACCTTGCGGAAGGTGTTGAGGAAGGTGATCATGTCCGGCTGGTGGGCCCCACGCACAAAGACGTCGCCGCGGGTGGCCAGAGCGGCCGAACCCCAGGAGGCTGCCTCAATCCGGTCCGGCAGGGCGGTGTGAGAGTAACCCTCGAGGCGCTCCACCCCCTCGATACGGATGGTGCGGTCGGTGTCAACCGAAATGATGGCACCCATCTTCTGCAGGACGTTGATCAGGTCCATGATCTCTGGCTCAATGGCCGCGCCCGTCAGCGTGGTGATGCCCTGGGCCATGACAGCCGTCAGCAGGGTCTGCTCCGTTGCGCCGACGGACGGGTAGGGCAGGTTGATCTGGGTGCCCTTGAGGCCGCCCGCAGGGGCGGTGAGGCGGATACCCTCGGAGGTCTTCTCGACCTCGGCGCCAAAACGACGCAGCGTCTCCAGGTGGAAGTCAATGGGGCGGTCACCGATGACGCAGCCACCCAGCTCAGGGATGAACGCCTCACCCAGGCGGTGCAGCAGCGGGCCACAAAAGAGAATGGGAATCCGCGAGGATCCCGATAGCGCATCAATCTCGGTGGGGGTGGCGGCATCGACGTGGGAGGGGTCGAGGATCATGACGCCCTCTTCCTCATCAAAGATCACATCCACACCGTGCAGGTTCAGCATGTCACGAACCACATCAACGTCACGAATCAGCGGAACGTTGCGCAGCTGCGACGGCGAATGACCCAGCAGAGAGGCAACCATTGCCTTGGGGACGAAGTTCTTCGCCCCCCTTACAGAAATCGTTCCGTAAAGCGGGCTTCCGCCCTCAACCCTCAGAACCTTACCGCTGGGGGCAGTTGAACTAAGAGCCGTGTCAGTCTTTTGCAAGAGGAACTCCCTATTCGTGAGCCGAGATAGGAGCGAGTTTACCGCCTGTTCGAAGGCCCGCCTGTAGAGAAGCGGCACACTTGGCCAAAAGCTGATCAGCCCTACAGCGTTTTTGGCTTCCAGCTTGGTCTTTCGGCCTCGAAAGCAGAGATATCGCCCTCGGCGCGCAGGGTCAGACCGATGTCGTCCAGCCCCTCCATGAGGCGCCAGCGGGTGTAGTCATCAATCTCGAACGGGTAGGTGGCTCCCCCGGCTTTGACCGTGCGGCCTTCGAGGGAGACTTCCAGCTCAGTCCCAGGCTCCGTCTCCATCAGCTTCCACAGCGCCTCGCAGTCCTCCTGCGAGATCACGCCGGCCACCAGGCCCTGCTTTCCTGAGTTGGAACGGAAGATATCCCCAAACTTGGGGGCGAGGACGACGCGGAAACCGTAGTCCTTCAGCGCCCAGACCGCGTGCTCACGCGAGGATCCGGTACCAAAATCCGGTCCGGCTACCAGCACCGAACCTCGGGCGTAAACGGGATCGTTGAGGACGAAGGCCGGATCTTTCCGCCACGCCGAGAACAGTGCGTCCTCGAAACCCGTCCTCGTAATCCGCTTCAGAAAAACGGCGGGGATGATCTGGTCAGTATCGACATTCGATCGTCGCAGTGGGACACCGATGCCCCTGTGAGTGCTGATCTTTTCCATGCCTACTTCGCCTCTCCGGTTTTACTTGTGGCGTACTCTGCCCCCAGTTGCGCCCCCGGCGGGATGACATCGAGGTCGGCCGGGCTGGACAGCGTGCCCCGGATAGCGGTTGCCGCCGCGACCAGCGGCGAAACCAGGTGGGTGCGGGCATCGCGTCCCTGACGCCCCTCGTAGTTGCGGTTCGAGGTCGAGGCGCTGCGCTGGCCCGGCTGAAGCTGATCGGGGTTCATCCCCAAACACATTGAGCAGCCCGCGCTGCGCCACTCCGCACCGAAATCGGTGAAGATCTTGTCCAGACCCTCTTCCTCAGCCTGGAGCTTGACGCGCTGTGAACCAGGTACCACCAGCATCTCAATACTGTCGGCCTTCTTCTGGCCCTTGAGGACGGCTGCGGCCATCCGCAGGTCTTCGATGCGGGCGTTGGTGCAGGAACCCAGGAACACCACGTCGACCGGGATGTCCCGCATCTTGGTGCCGGGAGCCAGGTCCATGTAGGCGAGGGCGCGCTGCGCCGCCGAACGGTCGATGGGGTCTGCGAAAGAGTCGGGGTCGGGCACCTCACCCGACAGGGGGACTCCCTGACCCGGGTTGGTCCCCCAGGTGACGAAGGGTTCGATGTCGGCGGCGTCGAGGACGACCTCGGCATCAAAAACTGCGTCCTCATCGGAGGCAAGCTGCTTCCAGTTCTCTACCGCCGCGTCCCAGTCCTCACCCACCGGGGCGTGCGGGCGCCCCTTGATGAACTCAAACGTCGTCTCATCCGGGGCGATCATGCCGGCACGGGCCCCGGCCTCAATCGACATGTTGCAGATGGTCATGCGGGCTTCCATCGACAGTTCCCGAATCGCCTGACCGCGGTATTCGAGGACGTACCCTGCTCCCCCACCCGTACCGATCTTGGCAATCACGGCCAGGATGATGTCCTTGGAGGTGACCCCAGGCTTCAGCGACCCGTTAACGGTGATCGCCATGGTTTTGAACGGCATGACAGGCAGGGTCTGGGTGGCGAGGACGTGCTCTACCTCAGAGGTACCGATCCCGAAGGCAAGGGCTCCGAAGGCGCCGTGGGTCGAGGTGTGCGAGTCGCCGCAGACGATGGTGGCACCCGGCTGGGTCAGACCCAGCTGCGGACCGACGACATGGACAATGCCCTGTTCAACATCGCCCAGCGAATGCAGCCGCACCCCGAACTCTTCTGCATTCTGGCGCAGGGTGTCAATCTGCAACCTGGAGGTCAGGTCGGCAATTGGCAGGAAGATGTCCTTGGTGGGGGTGTTGTGGTCCTCAGTGGCGATGGTGAGGTCGGGGCGACGCACGGGACGTCCCGCCAGTCGTAGTCCCTCAAAAGCCTGCGGGCTGGTTACTTCATGGACAAAGTGCAGGTCGACGTAGAGAAGGTCGGGAGCATTCCCCTCACCCTTCTTGACAACGTGCTGTTCGCGCACTTTTTCGGCCATTGTTTTGGCCATACCGGTTCACCCCTCCGCCAGACGATTCTTCGAGGCCTGTACTGATTTGGTTAGACTTGGCTGAGAACCACGTGGGCCTATGGGCCCCTAGTCCTTCGTTCCACTAGAGTTTGCGACCTGTCCACACTGTGTCGATTTTGCATCTCATTAGTTGGAATGACAGTATTCAGCCATGGACGAGACTAGCGATTCCAGTGGCGTTGGTGTACTCGATAAAGCCGCTATGGTCCTTGGCGCCCTTGAGGGGGGCCCGGCGACCCTAGCGCAGCTGGTGGCGGCCACTGGCCTGGCCCGCCCCACAGCGCACCGCCTGGCTGTGGCCCTTGAGCATCACCGCCTGGTGACGCGCGATATGCAGGGTCGGTTCGTCCTCGGACCACGCCTGCAAGAATTGGCTTCGGCGGCCGGTGAGGACCGCCTGATTTCCTCTTCCCTACCGATCCTGGTGGCGCTTCGCGATCACACCAAGGAATCGGCGCAGCTGTTCCGCTGGCAGGGCGACTACCGCGTCTGTGTGGCCTCCGCAGAACCCAAGACCGGTCTGCGCGACTCAATTCCCGTCGGCGCCACACTGTCTCTCAAGGCTGGTTCTGGGGCCCAGATTCTGCTGGCGTGGGAAGAGCCGGAGCGTCTGCACCGGGGACTCATCGGCGCCTCATTCACCGCCACCACCCTGTCTCAGGTGCGTCGCCGCGGTTGGGCCCAGTCGGTGGGGGAACGCGAACCGGGTGTAGCTTCGGTTTCAGCTCCCGTGCGCGGACTGGACGGCCGTGTCATCGCCGCCCTCTCGGTCTCCGGACCGATTGAGCGCATGGGTCGCCAGCCCGGACGACTCTACGGCCCCGCGGTGGTTGCGGCGGCGAACCGCCTCACTGAGTTCCTCCGAAGCATCGAAGAATCCGGACTCTAATCCGGCTTCCCCACGAAGACCTACCGGCCGCGGCGCTCCTTCTTGAGGGCCGCGGCTTCTTCGTAGGCGGCCTCATACGCCGGCAGGGCGTTCTTCCAGGAGTAGGGGATCTCCACCGACTGGTTGTGCTGCTGGTAGTTCCGCACCTCGACTTCATCACGCACCCAGTCGACCAGGACCCGAACCATCTGCTCATCCGTGGGAACGGACCGTCCCTCAACCCCGTCGAGAACGGCTGCCCCAAAGCCCGACTGTGAGCGCGCCAAAATTGCCAGCCCGGCAGCTCTTGCCTCAAGGCCCGAGATCGAGAAGGCATCCTTGATGCTGGGAGAAAGATAGATGTCACTGGTGGCGTAAAGTTCGACCAGCTGGTCCCTGCTGAGGCGACCGGGCAGTTCCACCCAGTGCTCCATGCCGTGCTTGGTCAGGAAGTGGGCGGCCCGCTCCAGTCCAGGTCCCTCCCCCGCGATGACAGCCCGCAGCGGTGAGGGAGATTTGGCAGCGCCCTCCGCGGCGTTGTTGAGCCCGAGGCGCAGGCCCACTTCGCGAAGGATTTCAAGCAGTTCAGGCACACGCTTCCGGGGGGCGAACCTGGTGGCGGTGACGGCGACAAGCCCGTCGTGAACCACCGGCTGCACCCGCCAGTCCTCCGGGGCAACCGAGTTGTTGAGGACACGAACCAAATCCGGATTGACGACCTCCCGCACCCGAGAGGCAGTTAGCTCTGAGTTGGGCAGCCACAACACCGGAGCCTCGGCCAGCCCCGTCATGAGGGCCGCACCCCTGTAGAGGGGGATGGTGGGGAACTTGGACCAGATGGAATGAACGGTGGCCACCACGGGAACCGGGGTGTCATTGAGAGAGGCGAGGACGGCTGTGGCGACAGGGGTCAGTTCCCCGAGGTGGGCGTGCACCGCGTCGGGGCCGAGGAGCCCGATCAGTTCCACGAAGCGTTTCGGGGCGTGGGGGTCGACGGGGGCCCCGAACGGGTTCTGCCACTCTGAGCGAATCACGGTGTAGGGAAGGGAATCTGCCGGATCGACCGTAAGCCCCTCGGGCAGCTCGACCTCAGTTCCGGTGATCCCCAGGGTACCCACCCCTGAAGAGACACTTCGGGGCATTCCCCTAGCCGGCTCACGCATCGCAGCGGTAAGGACGATAACCTCGTGTCCCTGCAGGGCCTGCTGGGTGGCCAGACGCGCCACCTGCGTTTCGATCCCACCCATGATCGGGGCAAACGTGTCAGAGACGTGAACGATACGCACGGCACTCCTTGGGGCCAGATACAGAAAAAGCCCTGTATCGAAATCTGATACAAGGCAGTGGTACCCCCAACGGGATTTGAACCCGTGTCGCCGCCGTGAGAGGGCGGTGTCCTAGGCCGCTAGACGATGGGGGCCCGGCTTAGCTGCTTCGAAAACCGAACCAACCTCGCTTGTACTCCCAACGGGATTTGAACCCGTGTCGCCGCCGTGAGAGGGCGGTGTCCTAGGCCGCTAGACGATGGGAGCCAGGAAGAACTAACCAAAAGTTAGATCCGCTGGGGTACTAGGACTCGAACCTAGACTAAAAGAATCAGAATCTCTCGTGCTGCCAATTACACCATACCCCAAGGTTGCTGGCCGTTGAGGACCAGCGAAATAGAAGATTACCCGAACCAGTAACCCGCACTCAAATCAAAAACTCGACTTGTGGCACATGTCGCTAGAAGGGTGAAGCGCCCCCTTGAGGGGGCGCCCCTTCCACTAGGAGAAGTTCCTGAAACGGGTCAGGGAAGCGTCCTTACCGAGGATCTCCATTGACTCAAACAGGGGTGGCGAAATGCGGCGACCGGTGAGGGCGACACGGGGCGGGGTGAAGGCAAAGCGCGGCTTCAAGCCCAGGCCTTCGATCAGGGCCACGTTGAGCGCCTCCTGGATCTTCTCAGCCGTAAACTCATCGGCTGGGATCGGCTCCAGGGCCTCAATGGTGGCCTGGAGAACTTCGGGAGCATCCTCTTTGAGCTGCTTGCGCGCATCATCCGCAATGACAATCTGCTCGTCAAGGGTGAAGAGGAACCCCAGCAAATCCGGGGCTTCCCCCAACACCTGCATCCGGGTCTGCACCAGGGGGGCAGCCGCGGTGAGGATGCGCTGCTCCTCAGGAAGCAGGTCCTCGAAACGTTCCGCACTGACCAGGGAGGCGCGATGCAGGAAAGGCGCCAGGCGAGCGCGGAAGTCCTCAGACTCAAGCAATCGAATGTGCGTGGCGTTAATCGCCGTGCACTTTTTGATATCAAAACGGGCCGGGTTCGGGTTGACATCCTTGATGTCAAAGGCCGCCACCATTTCTTCCATCGAGAAGATGTCCTCGTCTGGGCTGATCGCCCAGCCCAGCAGCGACAGGTAGTTCAGCAGCCCCTCTGCAATCATTCCGTTCTCACGGTGCAGCAGCAGGTTCGACTCCGGGTCGCGCTTAGAGAGCTTCTTGTTGCCCTCTCCCATCACGTAGGGCAGGTGACCGTAAAGCGGGGTGTACTTCGCAACCCCCAGCTCAACCAGGGCCTTCATCAGGACAACCTGGCGCGGCGTGGAGGAGAGCAGATCTTCACCCCGCAGGACGTGAGTGATGTCCATGAGGGCATCATCAACCGGGTTAACCAGGGTGTAGAGCGGGTCCCCATTGGCGCGAACGATGACGTAATCCGGCACGGAACCCGGCTTGAACGTCACCTCACCGCGAATCAGATCATTGAAAGTGACGTCCTCATCAGGCATGCGAATACGAATGACGGGTTCGCGTCCCTCGGCACGGAAAGCAGCCTTCTGCTCGTCGGTGAGGTCGCGGTCAAAACCGTCGTAGCCCAGCTTCGGGTTGCGTCCGGCGGCGCGGTGACGCTCCTCGACCTCTTCGGGGGTCGAAAACGACTCGTACGCATAACCGCCCTCAAGCAGTTTCCGCGCCACATCCCGGTAGATATCCATCCGCTCCGACTGGCGGTAGGGACCGTGGGGTCCACCCACCCCAACGCCCTCATCCCAGTCGAGGCCGAGCCAGCGCATCGACTCAATAATTTGCTCAAATGACTCTTCGGAGTCCCGAGCAGCGTCGGTGTCTTCGATGCGGAAGACGAATGTGCCCCCCGTGTGACGCGCGTAGGCCCAGTTAAACAGGGCGGTGCGGACCATCCCGACGTGGGGGGTTCCGGTTGGAGACGGGCAGAAACGCACACGGACCTTAGGTCCGTCGGAAACAGAAGTAGTCATGATGAACCAGCTTACCGCCGCCGTGAGGCGCTCCATACTGCGGAAGATGTGGGCCTCAACGCAGCCGGTCACACCGGGGTCCTCCCTCGACCCGCATTGAGTGCGAAGATAGGTGGGTACCCGTTGCGCAGTGAACAGGAAGTGACCAGAAATGACCCTGTGGACACCAAGTGAGGCCGAGTTAACGGAAGCTGGGACCCAGAAGTGGTCAGGTGTGACGACGACAGGTGGCGAATCGACACTGGGAGCCTGGGTTGCCGAAATGGACTTCGGAACCTCCCCCGCCGTCGAAGCCAGGCTTCGCAAAGCGATCGACCAGGGCTTCTTTGGCTACCCCCCAAACTGGGCACGGGAGGCGGTCAAGACCGCACTGGTAGAACTGCAGGACCGACGCTTCGGCTGGGTCATCAAAGAGGGATGGGTTGATGTGGCGCCCTCGGTACTCAGTGCAATGAGGGCGACAATCGAGTTCCTCACCCGCCCCGGTTCGGCCGTCATTGTCCCAACCCCGGCCTACATGCCCTTCCTGACCATTCCCGTTGAGCACGGCCGCGAGGTCATCGAGGTCCCCTCCCTCCACTGCGAAAATGCAGCTGACGCAACCGAAGCGTGGTCACTGGACCTAAAGGGGATTGAGGACGGACTCAAAGCTGGCGCGGGCCTGGTCATCCTCTGCAACCCCTGGAACCCCACGGGCAGGAACCTCTCGATAGAAGAGTTGCGCGCCCTCCACGATGTTGTCTCCAAGTACGACGCCCTGGTTTTCGCGGATGAGGTGCATTCTCCCCTCGTCCTCGACGATCCCGGCAACTTCGTCTCCTATGCCTCACTGGGCCCCAGCTACGCGAAACATGCCGTCACCGCCGTCTCGGCCTCAAAGGGCTGGAACATCGCAGGATTGAACTGCGCCCAGGTGATCATTCCGGATGCCCAGCTGCGCGAAAAATACCTAGCGGCCCCCAAGGGAGCCTTCGGGTATCCGGCCGCCCTCGGCCTGCTCGCAGCAGTCCCCGCCTACCTCTCCTCTGACGAGTGGTTGGGTCAGGCGATCACCCAGATCAACGCCAACCTCGACCTGCTGGGAGAAGCGCTCAGCGGAACCGGCCTCGACTACTTCCGCCCCGAAGCCACCTACCTGACGTGGATCGGGTTTGAAAACATCGAAGGCATAGAGGATCCGGCCACTCTTCTTCGCGAAAACTACCGCGTCGGTGTCAACGGCGGCACCTCATTAGGTCGGGGCTACGAGCGCTGGATTCGAGTCAACGCTGCCATGTCACCGCAGCCCTGGGCGAAGGTCGTCAAGGCCATCGTCGACCTCGCCCAGAAGGGAAACTAGCGGCGCAGAACAGGGTTGGTCAGAGTGCCGATCCCCTCGATCTCAATACTGACCCGATCCCCCGCCTGAATCGGCGCCACGCCAGCCGGGGTACCCGTGAGGATGACGTCCCCCGGCAGCAGCGTGAATACCTGCGAAGCTGCCACAATCAGGTCGCGCACCCCGACGATCATTGACGAGGTCGAATCATCCTGACGAACCTCACCGTTGACGGTGGTGGTGATACGCAAGTTATCGACGTCAAGCTCCGGGTCTACCACCACCCAGGGCCCCAGCGGGCAGGCGGAATCAAAGCCCTTGGCGCGGGTCCACTGACCATCCAGCTTCTGCTTGTCACGGGCAGAGACATCGTTACCGATGGTGTAACCGAAGACGACATCATCGACATCCTCCGGGTTCAGGTCCTTGGCCACCGTCTTGATAATGACTGCCAGTTCACCCTCGGGTTCAACATGGTTCGACCACCGGGGAAGCACAATGGGATCATCCGGACCGATCACAGAGGTGTTCGGTTTGATGAAAAAGACTGGCTCCGAGGGAACCTCAGCCCCCATCTCAGCAACATGCGCCGCATAGTTGCGCCCGACACCAACCACCTTGGAACGGGGAATCACCGGAGAGAGCAGGCGAACCTCGTCCAGTTCAAACACCTCTCCGCTCAGTTCAATCTGGTTGAACAGGGGGTCGCCACGCAGTCCGAAGATCCGCGTCGAATCATCTTTGATGAAGCCGTACTTGGGGGAAGAACCATCTGAGAATCGCACAATACGCATGACGCGATTCTAGCCACGAACCCGGGTCCACATTACGAAAGTGAGGGCGCTTTCGCCCGGGGCGCACCACCTGCAAAGCACGGGACCCAACACCGGGATCACCCGACGTGGGATGATCGGGGAATGGCTGCCGCAACACTGAACCTACTGCTCGATCAACTTGAGGACGAAGGACTGTCCGAGAGCATCGACGACCTCTACGAAGCCTTCGCCGACTGGGCGGAGGAATCGGGTCGCCCCCTCTATCCCCACCAGGAGGACGCGCTGCTGGAACTGCTCGACGGCAACCACGTCATCGCGCAGACACCGACCGGGTCTGGGAAGTCCCTCATTGCGCTTGCGGCCCACTTCATCTCTCTGGCCCGCGGGGGACGTTCCTACTACACCGCCCCCCTCAAGGCCCTGGTATCCGAAAAGTTCTTTGAACTGGTCGATGCCTTTGGTGCCGCGAATGTCGGCATGGTCACCGGCGATGTCGCCCTCAACCCCCTGGCCCCCATCATCTGTTGCACCGCAGAGATCCTTTCCAACCAATCGCTACGCGAGGGGGAGGGTTTGGACTGCGACATGGTGATCATGGACGAGTTCCACTTCTACGGTGACCCCCAGCGCGGCTGGGCCTGGCAGGTCCCCCTGCTTGAGCTTCCAGCCCCCCAGTTCGTCTTCCTCTCTGCCACCCTCGGAGACACCAGTCAGATCGCAGCTGACCTCAAAGAGCGCACCGGCCGTGAAACCTCACTGATCTCAGACGCGCAGCGCCCGGTCCCCCTTGAGTATGAGTACCTGGTGGATGAACTCGGTCCCGTCGTGGAGCGCCTCATCAAAGAGTCTCGCTCCCCCATCTACGTCGTTCACTTCACCCAGAATGATGCCGTGAAGACCGCCGTCTCACTCAGTCGCACACTCGACCTCCCCAAAGACATCCGCTCAGAAATCCAGGCGGCTCTGCGCGGGGTCGAGCTGGCGCGGGGCTTCGGTAAAACCCTCCGTGAACTGCTACTCAAGGGCATCGCCGTCCACCACGCCGGAATGCTGCCACGTTACCGGCGCCTGGTGGAACGTCTGGCCCAGCGTGGACTTCTCCAGGTTATCTGCGGCACCGACACCCTCGGAGTCGGCATCAATGTCCCGATCCGCTGTGTCCTCTTCACCTCCCTGGTCAAATATGACGGGGCCCGAATGAGGCACCTGTCAGCGCGCGAGTTCCACCAGATTGCGGGGCGTGCCGGCCGACCCGGCTTCGACACCATCGGCTATGTCAAAGCCCTTGCCGCCCCCGAAGAGATTGAATCGCTGGCCCGCCGCGCCCGCATGACCGCAGCGCAGGAGGCCGGTGATAGGAAGAAGCAGAAGAAGATGGCCAAGCGCGGCCTCGCCCCGAAGAAGCAGGGGGAACTGTCGTGGACCAAGGCCACATTTGAGCGTCTCACGGAAGCCCAACCGGAAGTACTTCGCCCCCGCTTTCACACCAGCCACTCGGTCTTCCTCAACGTTCTTGCGGGACCGGGTAACCCCGAAGCGCGTCTGCTACGGCTGGGACGAGATGCCGCGGACTCCGCGCATGTCGGTGCGGAGGAGGCCGCGTCCAACCGCTTCCTGCGCGAGTTCGGGGATATCTACCGCTCCCTACTGCAGGCCGGCCTCATCGAACGGGTTCCCAAGGGGCAGCGTGAGGGTGGTTCCGCCATCAAGGTAGTCCGGGATCTGCCCGATGACTTCGCCCTCAACCAACCGCTAGCTCCATTCGCGCTGGCCGCCCTCGACCTCCTTGACCCCGAGTCCCCCACCTTTGCCATCGACGTGGTTTCGGTCATCGAGTCCGTCATGGAGGACCCCCGCCAGCTTCTCTACGCCCAGCAGCGCATGGCGCGAGACCGCGCCTTCCAAACCATGCGTGAAGAGGGACTGGACTACGAGCAGCGCCGGGACGCCCTCGCTGAGATCTCTTGGCCAAAGCCCCTGGAAGAGATCATCAAGCCATCATTCACCACCTTCGCCCAGACCAACCCCTGGGTCAAAGGCCACGAGCCCTCCCCCAAAAGAGTGGTTCGAGAGATGGTTGAGGACGGCCTCACGTTCTCCCTCCTGGTGGGACGCTACGACCTCAACAACTCTGAGGGTGTCGTGCTGCGCTACCTTTCGGACACCTACAAGGCACTGCGGCAGATCCTGCCCGCCCACTACCAAACCGATGAGGTGCAGGGAATCATCGACTGGCTGGGCGAACTGCTGACCTCGGTCGACACCTCGCTGCTGGCCGAGTGGCAGCAGATGATGGAGGCGCGCGTCAGTGGCACCGAACTCCAGTCACTCAGCCGGGCGGACGACACCGGCGCCGAGGGCTCCGAGCGTGCCTTCGGTGAGGGCGAGGACGGCCAGATCCGCTTTTCCACCAACCGCCACGCCCTGCGCACCGCCGTCCGCAATGAGATGTTCCGCCGAGTGGAACTGTTGTCGCGGGACAACTGCACGCGCCTTGCCGCTGCCGAACCAGAGGGTTCACCCTGGGATCAGGCACGATTTGAGAGCGCCCTGGATCCCTACTGGGATGAGTTTGAGTGGATGCGAATCGATCAGCAGGCCCGAGCCGCTGAGCTGTTCGAGATGCTCGAGAGCCCCGAGGAGGACGCCGTCCTCGACGCCTTCGGCATCGAAGACCCGGAGCAGGTGCCGCTGACGGCAACCGAGGATCGCAACTGGTGGGTGGTCAGGCAGATCGTCTCGGACCCCGAGGACAGTGGGGCGTGGCGCCTCACCGCCGTCCTCGATGTTCCCGAGGCCCTTGTCAACAACACCATCGTCCTGCGGACGACGTCATTCGCTTCACTCAGTTAAAGATCGAGTCAGGGGACGCGGTGGATCCATTCTTCAGTTCCGAACTTTTCCGTCACCCGTTCCTCAGCCTTCTCGAGGTCGTCTGCGGTAAGTTCGCCGTCTGACGCCTGATAGAGGGTCTTGAACTGATCGATGAAGACCTCGATGATCGCTTCCCGTTCCATGCCGGTCTGGCTACGCATGGGATCCACCCGCTTGCTGGCGGAGCGAAGACCCTTATCGCGGATCTTCTCTTTGCCAATGCGCAGGCACTCCATCATCTTCACGGCGTCGATGTCGTAGGACATGGTGACGTGATGCAGCATGTAACCGTTAGCCCAGCGCTTCTGTGCTGCCCCACCGATCTTTCCCGCCGAGGAAGCAATGTCATTTAGTGGGACATAAAAGGCTTTGACGCCCACCCTCTCAAGTGCCGCCATCACCCACTGGTCCAGGAACTCATACGAATCCTGGAATGACATGCCATCAACCAGGGAGGTGGGCACCACCAGCGAGTAGGTGATGCAGTTGCCCGGTTCCATGAACATGGCTCCCCCGCCGGAGACCCGCCGCGACACCGTGATGCCGTGCTTCTCTATCCCCTCGGAGTTGATCTCATTCTCGAAGCTCTGGAATGAACCAATGACAATCTGGGGTGAGTCCCATTCCCAAATGCGCATGAAGGGCTTGCGTCGCCCGGCCGCCACGTCCTCAACCAGGGTCTCATCCAACGCCACGTTCATGACCGGGGAAACAGAAGGGCCGTGAATCACCTCTAGGTCGAGGTCGTCCCAGTCGATGGCAGCCCCCAGCGCCCGCCTGAATGCCACCCCGATACCGTGGGGACTGACTCCGAAGAGGACGTCCCCCGGGGAAACCGTCTTCTCAACCAGAGCCGCGATCTGCGAGCCGGTGGACGAGGTCGGAATCCCCTCCAGAGCATCCTGGATGCGGAAGATAACATCATCGGGTTCGGCAAAGAAGTCACCGGAGATCTTGACATTTCGAACCACGGCAACCCCATCGGCACCAACCTCGTCCTCGAGGTCCACGACCACCAGTTTTGCCCCAGGTTCCTTGTACTCACCGTGCATTGCCAAACCCCATTCCCCCCATTCGCCCACGTGCCTGAGCATTCAGAGTGCCACCATGATGCACCTTATGTTACGAGTGTAAAAGAATCCTCCGACACATGGTTCTGCACCCCTCGCGCACTGGGCGCCGTCAGCCCAATACCAGTTGCAGCTGAGATTTCTATCCCCGACTGCGATAGCTCCCTGTTTCCCATGCGCCATTCCTCAGGCGTCCCGGAATCCACACCCTGGTGCGCTTAACTTGGCGGCGGTTAGATGGCGAATAAAACACAGGAGTCTCTGAAATGTCCCTCAAGGTCAATCGAGAGGTAACTTCTGACCCAAACTCCTCCGCACGTTGAGGCATACGTTTGACCCTGTCTGTCAGCAGTTCCTGCGGTACCTCACTCAGTGCGTGGTCAAGTGCTGCGGGGATCCTGCGCTGCTGGTCTGTCATCTGATCGAGGAAATCGTTCCGGTCCATACTCAGGGTATCCGCAGTCCGAGCCAGGTTACGCCCCGTGATCTGACGGTAGCGCCGCGCTTTTCCATAGCGGACTGCAGCCGAGCTCTTGAACCTCACACGGTCAGCGTCCCAGAGGCCGTGGGCGGAAATGAGGTCGTAAGCCGGTGCTAGACGTACCATGTTTCCGCTCATGATCAGACTGTGGTTTTTCGCGTGCGCATCGACTCCGGCAGTGAGCAGATTGAACATGAGCAGTTTGGCCAGCGCCGAGTGATCATCGTTTGACCATCGTGCAGAGCTATGTTCATCGACGACAGCAACCATGTCACCCATCGTCGGCCCACCGTCCTCCTCGTACTTTCGAGAAGGCAAAAATGTCAAAGCTTGGCAGAAGTCCTCCTGATGCAGGCGAGTGATCACACCATTCGCATCGGTTCGACGGTCGTAGCGCCGCGTGACAAACGCCGGCAGACCATCAAAGTCCTGGATCTCTACTAATGCGGCCATGAGCCCTAGGTGCCGTGCAGCGCGCATCGTTACGAACTCGACTGCCTGAACCTCGGCATTGGTGCGGCCAATCAGAGTAGCCATTCCTGGCTTAACGATATGAGTGCTCGCTGTACGCCCGTTTGGTTCAAACCACTGTCCATCGACCTGCGCCAACGCGAACTTTCCTTGGTTGCCACCAAGAGAAAAGCGACTTTGGTCGTCATCACTGTCATCTACCCAATGGTCAGGGTCATCGATGATCTCTTGAACTCGCTCAGCGATGCGAGAGTCAGTGATGCGTGACAGGCTTCCGAGCTGCGAAGGTGTCGCATCCTGAGGCACAACCTGCACTGATCCCGGCGCATCTTGGCCCATGTGTCTCAGAAGAGTGAAGGGATCATTACGGGTTTCACCAAACTTTGCTGCCCACCGATCTCGTACTTCCAACGAGTCTGGGAGCAGGTTTGATAGCCACGGCATCACCTCGTCCGGGCCATAGTGTTGCTGAACGAGGGGCATGCTCATCGACAGGGGCGTCGCCCCTCGCCGGGCAAAATAGTCAGCATCGTAAGAGAACTCAACCTCACCCTGAGGCCCTCGCATTAGCGAACCAGCCAGCCTCTCATCGAGCCACAGGTCCAGTATGTCGGGGTGTCCGCTCATGACAAACCTTCGAACAGCTCATCCAGCTTTGATGCACTCGGCATGGGCTCCAGATGCAGTTCGTAACCGAATGCCGAGGCCACGCTTAGCACCGCCTCGAGAGAGGGCACGAGTCTGCTGGATTCGACCTCCTGCACCCACCTGCGACTCATTCCAGTTCGCACACTGAGCTCTTCCTGCGTCATTCCTGCTCTAACCCTGTTTGAGCGCGTGAAGTCGGCAAATGCCTTCGGTGATCGAATAAACACCCCAACCTCCCCCCTTCACTTTGCACACTATCCTACGCAACCGACACTAAGCACACTATACCGCGCATAGCAGATTGAGTACATGATGATGCGCTTTAGACGAAATAGAGGCGTTTCATCCTGGTTGACCTCGTTCAAGAGCAATAGTAGGCAGCTCGGCTGTTGTGTGGCCGAGTGATGAACCAGTCGAAGCCGAGCGAAGCCAACTGTCTAAGCTTGGCTCCTAAGTAACCACTGCGGGCTCCGCCCTGGGACAGGGACAGGTCGGTCCGCACAAACAGGAGGAACCATGCCGCGCGTACTTCGCTCTGCAACCTCGACCGGCGGACGCAATATGGCCGGGGCTCGCGCCCTGTGGCGCGCCACCGGAATGGGTGACGATGATTTCGGTAAGCCCATCATCGCGGTCGTCAACTCATTCACAGAGTTTGTGCCCGGCCACGTTCACCTGCGCAACATGGGCAAACTTGTTTCAGAATCGATTGTTGAGGCCGGCGGCGTCGCCAAAGAGTTCAACACCATCGCTGTTGACGACGGGATTGCCATGGGTCATGGCGGCATGCTTTACTCCCTTCCCTCGCGCGAACTGATTGCAGACTCGGTTGAGTACATGGTTCAGGCCCACTGCGCCGACGCCATGGTGTGTATTTCCAACTGTGACAAGATCACCCCCGGAATGCTGCTGGCCGCAATGCGCCTCAACATCCCGGTCGTCTTTGTCTCCGGAGGTCCCATGGAAGCCGGCAAAAACATCCCCGCCGATGCCATCATCGGTGAGTCGACCATGGGTCACGGCAACCTCATCACGGTCATGAACGCCACCGCTGATGAGTCGATCAGTGACGAAGAACTGCTGCAGCTTGAGAAGCTGGCCTGCCCCACCTGCGGGTCCTGCTCCGGTATGTTCACCGCCAACTCGATGAACTGCCTTACCGAAGCCCTCGGCCTGTCCCTCCCCGGTAACGGCTCCACCCTGGCCACACACGTCGCCCGCAAGGCACTGTTTGAAGAGGCCGGGCACATCATCGTCGAGATGTGCCAGCGCTACTACAACGAGGATGATGAGTCCGTCCTCCCCCGCAACGTCGCCACCAAGGCGGCCTTTGAAAACGCCATGGCTCTGGACATGGCCATGGGTGGTTCCACCAACACGGTTCTGCACATCCTGGCTGTGGCGCGTGAAGGCAACATCGACTTCGACCTCGCCGATATCGGCCGCATCGGGGCACTGGTTCCCACGCTGTCGAAGGTGGCCCCGAACCACAACGACTACCACATGGAAGATGTTCACCGAGCCGGAGGGATTCCGGCCCTGCTCGGCGAACTCAACCGCGGCGGACTGCTCAACACAGACGTTCACACCATCCACTCCCCCGACCTGCGGTCATGGCTGGACGACTGGGATATTCGCGGTGGTAAAGCCACTGAAAAGGCCATCAACCTCTTCAAGGCAGCGCCCGGTAACAAGCGCACCACCGAGGCGTTTTCAACCGACAACCGCTGGGCCGAACTGGACACCGATGCCGCTTCAGGCTGCATCCGCGACATCCAGAACGCCTACGTCAAGTCAGGTGGCCTCACCGTCCTCTACGGCAACCTGGCCCCAGAGGGCGCCATCGTCAAGTCCGCCGGTATCGATCCGTCCCTGTTCCGCTTTGAAGGGTCAGCGCTGGTGGTCGAGTCACAGGACGAAGCGATCGAGAGGATCCTCGACGGAACCGTGAAAGAGGGCGACGTGGTCGTCATCCGTTACGAGGGGCCGTCCGGTGGTCCGGGGATGCAGGAGATGCTCTACCCGACCTCGTTCATCAAGGGACGTGGGCTCGGCACCAAGTGCGCACTTATCACCGACGGTCGTTTCTCTGGCGGCACCTCCGGAATCTCGGTCGGACACATCTCTCCCGAGGCCGCTGCAGGGGGCCTGATCGGCCTGGTTGAAACGGGCGACCGCATCCTCATTGATGTCAATGAGGCCAAACTGGAGTTGCTGGTAGAAGACAGCGAGCTCGAAAAGAGGCGTCTGCAACAGGAACGACGCGAGCACCCCTGGACCCCCAAGGACCGCAAGCGCACCATCTCTCCAGCCCTCAAGCTCTACGGGATGACAGCACTGTCGGCTTCGCAGGGCGCTGCGCGTGATGTGTCGCTCGTTACCCGAGTCAACTAACGCGTTACCACCTCGGTTGGTAAAGTTCCTACGGAGGCAAAACACCCGTCTAACGCCTTTTCCATCACCGTAGGAAGCTGTACATGAGCCACACGACCCCGCCGATTCGCACGCGCCGCCCAGCGCCCAGCACAAAGAACAAGCTCACGACCGGCGGAAAGATCGGTCTGACCGTCCTCGCCATCCTGGTGGTGGCGGCCGTCGCGGTTGCCGCAACCATTGGCTGGTTTATCACTCGGGTCTCGTCCTCGTACGAGAAGAACACCGAGGTGATCACAGAGGCGTTCCCCGATGAGGAAACGAGACCTGCGGAACGAACCGACAAGGCACAGACCATTCTGCTGCTCGGCTCAGACCGCCGCGGCGAGATTGATGAGTCGACGCTGGATGGGCCGCAGGACAGCCGCTCTGACACCATCATGCTGATGCACATCCCGGCTGACCGTGAGGGCATCTACTTCACCTCGATCATGCGTGACTCCTGGGTCGACATCCCCGGCTTCGGTGAGGCAAAGATCAACGCTGCCATGGCCTACGGGGGAATTCCACTGACAGTCCAGGTGGTTGAGGGACTGATCGGAACCCGCATCGACAACGTGGTGACGATTGACTTCACCGGCTTCGAGGGGCTGACCAACGCCCTCGGTGGCGTAACGCTCAACAACACGGTGGCGTTTGAGTCAAACGGCCACAACTTCCCCCTTGGTGAGATCACGCTGAACGGTGAGGAAGCCCTGAGTTTCGTTCGGGCCCGTAAACCCTTCGTTGACGGTGACTACCAGCGTGTCCGCAACCAGCAGGCCTACATGAAGGGTGTGGTCAGGCAACTTATTTCCGCGGATACCCTAACCAACCCGGCCCGTGTGATTGACGTGGTTGACGCCATTTCCCCCTACCTGGCGGTGACCGAGGGTATGACCCCCGACTACATCGTGCAGACCGCCGCGAGCCTGCGTAACCTGCGCCCCGGCGACCTTTACTTCATGACGGCCCCGACGATCGGTGTGGGAACCTCCGCGGACGGTCAGTCGATTATTCTGCTGGATCCTGAGGGAATGGCACAGCTCCGCACCGCATTCGAGGGCGACACTCTCGCGGAGTACTACGCCGCCAACTCCTGATCATCGAGGACCAACCGCGTCTAAACTGGCTGTCTAGTCTTCTGCCGATACGAGCGATAGGGAACCGTGGATAGGATTACCGGCGTCACCAAGAACCATGACTGGGGCTCTTCAACCTTGATTCCTGAGTTCCTGGGGACTACCGGCAGCGGAGAACCGTGGGCTGAACAGTGGTTTGGCGCCCATGAGCTGGGACCCGCTCAACTTGAGTCGGGTTCCAACCTGCGTGATCAGATCGAGTGTGCTCCTGCCGTCATGCTTGGCCCTTCTACCCAGCTGATGTTCGGGGATCAACTGCCCTACCTGGTGAAGCTGATTGCTCCGACCCTGGCGCTTTCCCTTCAGGTTCATCCGGGCCGTAACCTGGCTGCTCAGGGTTTTGCTCACGAAGACGCCAGTGGGGTTCCGGTTGACTCCCCGCAGCGCATCTTCAAGGACACCACCCACAAGCCTGAGATGCTCTACGCCCTCACCGAGTTTGAGGCGCTCGTTGGTTTCGCCGTGCGCCGTCGTGCGCGGGAGCGCCTGGAAGGTCTGAACTCAACCCTTGCCTCCCGCCTAGCGCGTCGTCTTCGCCTGGCAACAGGACGTGGCATCAAGCCCGTGATCTCGTGGATCCTTGACCCTGAAGAGGGACCGCGTCCCGAAGAGGTGGCTGAGTTTGCCCGTGCCTGCGGGGCACGCCTTGCAAGTGGTGAGTCACCAGAACCTGAGATCGATAGCATCGTGGTCCGGTTGCAGGAGCAGTTCCCCGGGGAGTCCGGAATAATCATGTGCTCTCTGATGAACTACGTGTCTCTGGCTCCCGGCTCCGCCCTCTTCGTCCCGACCGGAATCGTCCATTCCTATCAGAGTGGCCTTGGGCTTGAGGTGATGGCGAACTCAGACAACGTCATCCGGGCTGGACTGACTTCGAAGAGGATTGATCCCGAGCTGTTCCTCGACACCGCCACGTTTGATGGACTACCTCCGACCCTGATTGCTCCGGAACACCCACTTCCCGGAATCAACCGCTTCCGCTCCCCCGTTGAGGATTTTGAGCTCAGCGTCGCCGCCTCCCCCGTTCCCAACACTTCCGAGCCGATCCGTATGCCCGGTACCGGTCCCCGTGTCCTGGTCGGACTTGAGGGTCGCATTCAGGTGCAGACCCTGCAGGGTGATACGGAACTGAGACAGGGGCAAGCCCTTTTCGTCCCCGATTGTGACGGCCCGATTCTTGTCACCGGCCAAGGACGAGTGGCCGAGGTTTCGGTTCCGTAGCTTCGCTGCAATTTGGTTCCGAGGTCGCACGGGTCCGGCGTTCCTAGGACCCACACACTCCGAATGTAGCGACCTTAATGGTGGCACCGACCTCGTAGGCAGAGCGCCACAAGTTTCGGTACCAGGGACCGGGGCGGTCACTGCTGGCCCCCGATACCTCTAGGTTTGTGCAGGTCTCAAAGATGCGTAGCGAGCGGTTGAGGTGAGAGGGCTCTGTCACCACGACCACCGTTTCCCAGCCGTTAGCTTGAGCCAGCTGGTTGAGGGCGATCGCTTCACCCTCGGTCGTCATGGGGTCGGGCGTGAAGCACCAGGTGAAGTAGCTGCCCTGCTGGGTCGCATACTCTGCACCGCACTGCTCGACCCAGGCGCCACTCGAGGTTGCGCCGGTCGGAATTGTCTCGACACCGTCGACCTCACTGGGACTGAGAACTGGCAACCGGCCCTCTTCGATGCGGGACTCCATTCGATCTGAAATCGAGATCACCAGGTTGTCTGATACCCCGGCCTCGGCCAGCTGGCGCCCCTCCGCCAGGCGATCCTTGCCGTAGGCGAGGACGATGACGGCGTCGGCACTGTCGGCCTGCTTCAGCGGGGGATTCCAGATCCACCACAGGGTGATTCCCAACATCACCACCATGACCGCTACCAGCAGAGTGAGTACACCGATGAGGATGCCAAGGAGCCTTCGGCTGCGTCGCGGCGACTTCTCAGGTACTTCTTCCACCACCACAGGCTATCGCGGTCTCACCCGCCCTAGTCAGTGACCTTGAAAATGCCGTGTGCGCCACGTTCGGCCAGGGACATGATGTGGTTGACGAAAGTGTAGGTACCGGCCTCAACCGGAACGAACTCCACGAAGCCGCCCTGGGCTGCCAAAAGGGGTAAGACCTGGGCTCCGGTGGAACCCTTGGTGATGCCGTCGGTGGACTGATCGTGGTAGACCGAATAGCCGCCCTCGGACCACACCGTGTCGAACTGGGTACCGACAATGTGGAAGGACAGCGCAGAGTTCGGACCCACGTCCAGCACCCACACCCGCACCCGGTCGTTGACGCGGGCCGTCAGAGGATGGGCATCGTACTGGAAGGGACGTCCGTTGAACGCCGTCAGTTCGGGGACGAGGTCGCCATCCGCAAAGTTCTCGTCCAGGTAAATATCAGACTGGATGAGGACGTACTGCTCATCCACAGGCTCCAACCCATCGGGCTCGATAATGACAGCACCGAACATGCCCTGCTGGATATGGGTCGCCATCGGCATCGTCGAGCAGTGGTACATCCAGATACCGGAGCGTGGAGCAGTGAACTCGTAAACCAGGGACTCTCCCGGCTCGATGGTTCGCATGACTTCATCGGGAGCAACTATTCCGGCGTGGAAGTCGATGGAGTGTCCCATCGTCCCCTTGTTCACCAGCGTGATCTTGAAGGTGTCCCCAACGCGCCCGTGCAGGGTGGGTCCCGGGGCGCTCCCGTTGTAGGTCCACACCGCCCTCACCACGCCGGCGGCCAGGTCTTGCTCGTCCTCGGTGACCTCAAATGTGTACTCGTGGTGGGACTCTTCGCCCAGCTCCGGCAGACGTGCCGGGTAGGGATCGATGGTAGCGGCCTGGGCGATGAGCTGGTCCATGGTGGGGACAGCGGTATCCGACGAAGTCGAACTCATGTTCATGCTGTGACCCGGCATAGCGTGGTCGGTTCCGTCCCCGGCCTGAGCATCAGTCGAACCGCCGATTGCGACAACCTCGAGAACCATCCCCATCTGGCGGTGGCCCGGAAGGGTGCACCAGCCCTCCATGTCAGAGGTGATGACGCCCACCTCAACGGTTGCCGAAGCCCCCGGGGCGATTGGCTCGATGAGGGCGCCGTTCGTAAACATCAGGTCGTGTCGCTGGTCCCCGGTGTTCGTCAGGGTGACGACCAGGGTGTTGCCAAGCGGAACTTCGATGACACCGGGCACGAAGGACATTCCTTCGACCGTCACCTCGACCTCGGTGACCTCTCCCGTCGGGGTCACCGCAGCCGGCTGGGTGGTCCCCTGGGTCCCGGTATCGGTCACGCCGGAGTCAGCGAGGGAGGGAAACACCATCAGGGCCGCCAGAGCCAGGGTCAGGACCACCACCACGGCAGCCACGGCTGAGGAGGCGCGCCGGTTAGTTTCTGCAATGGTCATGGTCAGGAGTCTCCTAGTTTGAGTTGTTTGGTACCCGGGGGCGCCTGGACCCCGATGAACTGGTCCGAGTTGGCCGCGGCAGCACGCTTGGCCCCTGCCTGTTTGATGCCCACCATGGTGAACATGATGAGGTCGAGGAGGAACGACGCGGCCGTGAGCAGCCAGAAGATCGGGGCGGCAACCCCTGCCAGCAGTGCCAGCGCCAGGGCGGCGTTGCGCAGGACCAGGCGGAAGGGGCCCAGCTGCTCGAGGACGGCGATGCCGACCCTTGCCGCGGCTGGTCCGCCACCGATGATCACCGGCATCAGATAGGTGAGGGCACCGACCAGAATCTGTAGGACTCCCCCGACTCCGATCATCACGATGAGTGTGGGGGCATAGGCGCGGAAGTCCACCGGAGTCTGTGAGAGAAACGGGGTTACGGTGAGGACGAGCAGACCTGAGACGGCCCACGCACCACCGGCAAGCACCGACCATGTGGCGTAACCAGCCGGTGCCTTACGCAGGGCTTCTGAGAGCAGAGGGGCACCGATCCCCCAGGTGATGCCCGCCGTGAAAATACCGACTCCGAGTGCAACCAGGGGCATGAGGCCGAAGGTGGCGGAGGCAATGGCAATCACTAGACCGAGCAGGAGCAGCGGCAGGACGCGGGTGGAGCGGGCTACGGCGCCCTCGGCAATCCGTGTCCGCAGCATCGTCGGCCACAGCGTCACCAGAGTCCCAACAATGGTCAGCCCGAGCCACCCGAGGGTGTTGGTCAGGGAGTGCGCCAGGGTCAGTGCCTCCCGATTCTCCACCACCCAGGTTGGGGCCTCGATCTGGAACATGGCCGAGGCAATGAAGCCACCGTAGATGACCCCGATGACCAGGAAGGCGGAGGCCGCCAGGTAGTAGCGGATGACGACGGCGAAGCGGGAACCGAGCTTCGCCCTCGTCGCCATTAGCAGGGCGAGGCCGTGCCAGGTAATGACCAATCCGATGGCTGCAGCCCCGATGATGGTGACCACCAGGTTCGCCAGCAGCATGCCGACCAGCAGAACTACCAGGAAGGCATTGAAAAAGATCTGTCGGGCGTAGTGGTGGGTCGTAGAGCGTGGGTCATCGCTGCTGAGGCGCAGGAGTGAACGGGAGAAATACCAGGACCACTGCAGGATCGCGTTGCTGAGGACGCCCAGGGTGAGAATGTGAATCGAGAGCCACCAGGACTGAGGAATCACCACCCGCGCCGCAATCGTCACGAAGAAGAGAATGAGGGCGAGGACCATCCAGGCGGTCGTCAGGCGGTCCCCCCGGTTGCGCTTCTTAGCCATCGGTTAGTCCCTTCGCCTGAGGCCGGTTGGCAATGACAATGGTCGCCACGGTCACCACCACGAAGGCCAGTAGTGAGGCGATGTCGAGGGCGCCCCCGAACTGCCAGGCCCCCTCCGCCAGACGTGCGCCGGCGAGGACGCGAATGATGAGGCCCAGCTGCAGCGTTCCCCACACGGCCCACATTGCCCGGTTGTAGGGCAGGTCACGGCGGGCAATCGCGGGAACGATGACCGGGGCGTGTGCGAGGACCATGGAGAGTGCGAAACCAATTGTCAGTGAGTGGACCACGGTGTCGTAGCCGTAACCAGAGAAGACAGGACCACGGATCACCCAGATTCCGCCGGCAACCAGCAGCCAGGCATAACCGGCCAGCATGCAGGCAGCCATGTAGCGGGCGGCCCCCTGAAGGCGAATGGTCTTGAGGGCGATGTCATGGGCGGCGGTGTCAAGGGCCAGGACAATAAGGGCCAGACCCAGCAGTGGATAGCCGAGCTGAGCATTGAACAGCGTGGCGATGAGGGCGACGGTGGCGACCAGGGTTTCAGCGAGGACACGGGCCTCTGTACTGCCCCGCGCGAATGTGAAGCGAGCCAGTTCCAGCCGCTCACCGATGATGGTGAAGACCAGGAACATCGCCCACCAGGGCACCACCTGGGCGGCTTCAAAGCCGCGTCCCCACAGCAGGATTCCGGCGAAGCCGAGCAGCGCACCCAGGCCCTGAATCAGCACGGCGACCATGGGCTGCTTGCGCCACACCACCACGTACATGGCGACAAGGAGTGCCATGGAGAGTGCCCAGGCCAGCGCCGGGAAAAGACGGGTGGCCTCTGGCCCGAGGAGGGCAAGTTGCGCGAGAGCGACGACGGTCGCGGCGACACTGGCCGCAGGCGACAGGTAGGCCCACAGGGAACTGCGCCTGCGGTCCGACTGCAACGCTACTGCGCGCTCCAGGGCGATGGCCGTCCCCAGGAAGCCGAACACCATCAGGACTCCGTGCAGGTTCGCCAAGTCCATCGCTGGCACCGGAGCTGAAAGCCCCAGGCGCAGCAGGGCCGCATCGAGGCCACCCAGAAGGGCAACCATGGCGCCGATCAGCAGTGCCAGGCGACCCCACGGCAGTGGGGTTCGGACGGCTGGCACTTGCGAGGGGGCTGGCCCTGAAGCAGGTTCGCTAGTAGACACCTGTTCATTATCTCAGCTCAGGTAAACCTAACAAAGCCCCCGGGTGCGGTTCACACCTGTCAAAATCGACCTAGGCCAGCTGGTACATCCAACCGTGGCGATCCTCTACGGTGCCGCGTTGGATACCACCCAGTTCTTCAAGCAGTTGCTTCGTCACCTGATCACCGTCAAGGCTGACATCAAAGCCCTCGCCTGCCAGCCTTCCAATCGGGGTGACGATGGCGGCCGTGCCGCAGGCAAACATCTCGACCACCTCACCCGATTCGATGGATTTAACCAGCCAGTCGAGTGCGACGGGAGCCTCTTCAACCACTGTGCCCCGGTCCCGCAGCAGGGTAATGATGGCGCTGCGAGTCCCGCCCTCAAGGATGGTTCCCGTGAGGCGAGGGGTCATCACCGACCCGTCCTTCTTGACCAGGAAGACATTCATTCCCCCCAGCTCTTCCAGGTTCTGCTGGTTACCGTCGAGGTAGCAGACCTGGTCGAACCCCTTAGCCGCGGCCAACTGTTGCGGTAGCAGGGAGGCAGCGTAGTTGCCACCGGTCTTGGCATCCCCGGTTCCACCCTTAGCGGCGCGGTGGTACTGCGCAGTCACCCAGATGGAAACCCCCTTCATCCCGCCCTTGAAGTAGGGGCCCACAGGGGAGGCAATCGCAATGAACTTGTAGTGGTGAGCCGGGCGCACCCCCACGAAAGCCTCATCGGCAATCATGAAGGGGCGCAGGTAGAGGGAAGAGTTGGGGGCGGATGGCACCCAGCGCTCATCGGCCCTTACCATCTGCACCAAGGAGCCCAGGAAGTCCTCGAGCGGAATCTCCGGCATCGCCATGCGGCGAGCCGAATGGTTGAGGCGGGCGGCATTGAATCCGGGCCGGAAGGTCCAAATACTGCCGTCCTCCCAGCGGAAGGCCTTCATACCCTCGAAGATCTCCTGGGAGTAGTGCAGGACCGAAGCAGCTGGCGAAAGCTGGAGGGGCCCGAAGGGAACCACCCTCTGGTTGTGCCAGCCCAGGTCAAGTGACCAGTCAGAAACTGCCATGTAGTCGCCGAAGCTCTCACCAAAAGCGAGCTCTTCCATCGCCTTCTCATATGCAGCATCACCTGCAGGATTGTGGTTGACCTCAACGGGGAAGCGCGCCGCCACGACGTCCGCGTCAGGCAGAACCTGACGGCGTACCTCCTCTTCGAGGGGGGTGGGAATCGGTGCGGAGTGCTCCTCGGTCATGGCCTGACCCTTTCGTTTCAATCCTGGTTGGTAACTTCTAGTTTAGATTTGCGAGAACCGCGTCGCCGACGGCGGTTGTGGGGCGCTTCGCGGCCTCCTCCGGGTGGTCCGCGCGCCACGCCATCTCGGTGTCAATCGCACGCTGAACCCGATCGGCGCCCTCATCAAGTCCCGCGTTTTGCAGCAGGAGGACAACGGATGCAATCGCTGCAATCGGATCCGCGATCCCCTGACCCGCAATATCCGGGGCTGAACCGTGCACCGGTTCAAACATCGAGGGGAAGGCCCCGTCCGCATTGATATTCCCCGAAGCCGCCAGACCGATTCCGCCCGTGATGGCAGCGGCCTCATCCGTGATGATGTCCCCGAACAGGTTGTCGGTGGCAATCACGTCGAAGGACTGCGGCCGGGTCAGCAGGTGGATGGTGACGGCATCAATGTGCTGGTAGTCCACCCGGACCTCTGGGAACTCGGCACCGATCTGATCGGCCAGCCGCTTCCACAGGGAGCCCGCATGGACGAGGACGTTCATCTTGTGCACCAGTGTCAGGTGCTTTGCCGGACGCTGATCGGCAAGGGTGAAGGCGTAACGCAGCAGGCGCTCGACACCAAAGGCCGTGTTGACGGAGACCTCGGTGGCGATCTCATGCTCGGTCCCGGTCCGGACCGTTCCACCGCTGCCCACGTAGAGACCCTCGGTGCCCTCACGCACCACGACAAAGTCGATGCCCTCGGGGTTCACCAGGGGTGAGGCCACACCCCGGTAGTGCTTCGAGGGACGCAGATTGACGAAGTGGTCAAAGGCGAAACGCAGCTTGAGCAGCAGACCGCGCTCGAGGATACCCGGGGTCACCCGAGGATCCCCCACCGCCCCCAGCAGGATCGAGTCAAACTGAGCCAGTTCCGCCAGGTCACCCTCATCAAGAATGTGGCCGTCACGAAGGTAGCGATCGGCGCCGAGGTCGAAGTCAGTCACCTCCAGCGTCCTCTCACTACCTTCGAGCGCAGCTTCGAGTACACGGACTGCCTCCGCAGTCACCTCCTGGCCGATACCATCGCCGGGAATGACGGCGACGCGGAGGACAGAGCGTGTATCAATCACCTTGCAGCTGACCCATCAACGTAGTCGGAGTCGGCCTTGGACCAACCGAACTGGGCGCGCAGCTTCTTGCCGGTGGCCTCAATCGGGTGGGCCTCGCCCTCGGCGCGCAGCGCCTTGAACTCCTGGCCGCCATTGTCCTGATCCTCGATGAAGCGACGGGCAAAAGTACCGTCCTGGATGTCGTTGAGGACATCCTTCATCGATGCCTTAACCTGTTCGCCAATCACGCGAGGACCGGAAACGTAGTCACCGTATTCAGCGGTGTCCGAGATCGACCAGCGCTGCTTGGTAATGCCGCCCTCCCAGATCAGGTCCACGATCAGCTTCATCTCGTGGAGGACCTCGAAGTAGGCGATCTCCGGCTGGTAGCCGGCCTCGGTCAGGGTCTCAAAGCCGTACTGGATCAGCTTCGAAACACCACCGCAGAGGACTGCCTGTTCACCGAAGAGGTCGGTCTCGGTCTCTTCCGTGAAGGTGGTCTCAATGGCGCCGGCGCGGGTCGCACCAATAGCCTTGGCGTAGGACAGGGCAAGGGGCCAGGCCTGGCCGCTGGCATCCTGCTCAACCGCCACAATGGCCGGGATTCCCTGGCCGTCCACGTAGGACTCGCGGACCTTATGACCCGGGCCCTTGGGGGCAACCATGCAGATGTCGTGGGTGGTGTCGGGCTTGATGTAGCCGTAGCGGATATTGAAACCGTGGGCAAAGAACAGGGCGGCCTCGGGCTTCAGGTTGGGGGCAATCTGCTCTGCGTAGACGGAACGCTGGTGCTGGTCCGGGACCAGGATCATGACGACATCGCCCTGGGCCACTGCGTCAGCTACCTCGGCGACCTGCAGGCCAGCGGCCTCGGCCTTTTCCCATGAGGACGAACCAGCGCGCAGACCAACCACAACGTCCACACCCGAGTCCTTGAGGTTCAGCGCGTGGGCGTGACCCTGCGAACCGTAACCAATGATCGCAACCTTCTTGGAGCGAATCAGGTCGATGTCGGCGTCGTTTTCGTAGTAAACCTTAGCCACTATTTCTCCTTAATTTGGTCGGTCAGTGACCGCGGGCTGCGGCTCAGAGCCACCGCACCTGATTGAACAATTTCCAGCACGCCGTAGGGCTCAAGGCTCTCAAGCAGTGCTTCCAGTTTTCCTAGGGTCCCCACCGATTCGATGATGACCCGGTTCGGTGCCACGTGAATGACGTGGGCGCGGAACAGGTCAACGATTTGCAGAACCGCCGTCCTCGTCGAATCATCGGCTCGAACCTTCAGCAGCAACATACGTCGTTCAACGCTGTCATCGGCGGGTAGTTCCACAACCTTGAGGACGTTGACTAACTTGTTGAGCTGCTTGGTAACCTGCTCCAGCGGCTGGTCCTGGGCGTCGACGATGATGGTCATACGAGAGATATCTGGGTGCTCAGTCTCTCCCACCGTCAGCGACTTGATGTTGAAGGCGCGGCGTGCGAAAAGCCCCGCGACTCGCGTCAGAACACCGGGCTTGTTCTCTACCAGAACAGTCAGGGTGTGTAGATGCTCAGCCATGCTCACTCGTCCTCATCCCAAATCGGTGCAATGCCACGTGCAAAGCGAATGTCGTCATTTGAAACTCCGGCAGCCACCATCGGCCAAACCATGGCGTCCTTTGAAACCCTGAAGTCAATCAGGACCGGACGGTCGTTGATCGACAGGGCCCACTTGATCGCCTCGTCAACGTCCTCTTCCTTTTCGACGCGGCGGGCCGGCATTGAATAGGCCTCCGCCAGCGCAACGAAGTCGGGAACCTGACGTTCCACGCCGACATTGAGGTCGGTGTTTGAGTAGCGCTCCCCGTAGAACAGGTTCTGCCACTGCCGCACCATGCCGAGGACGGTGTTGTTGATGAGGGCGACCTTGACGGGAATGTTGTTGGTGACGGCCGTGGCGAACTCCTGGAGTGTCATCTGCAGCGAACCGTCGCCGTCAATCACCCACACCGTGTTATCCGGGTTGGCCACCTTGGCGCCAATGCCCGCTGGCAGACCGTAGCCCATGGTGCCGAGGCCGGCTGAGGTCACGAAGTGGCGCGGCTTCTCAATCTTCAGGAACTGAGCGGCCCACATCTGGTGCTGGCCCACGCCCGTGGTGTAGATCGCGTCCGGGCCCGACAGTTCGGAGAGACGTGAGAGCACGTACTGCGGTGCCATCAGCCCGTCCTCTGGATCCGTCCAACCCAGAGGGTAGGACTCACGCAGTCGGTCGAGGTAGCGCCACCAGCCGGACAGGTCCTCACGGTAGGTCGACGGAAGTGCGTCGGGCAGGGCCTTGTTGAGGCCCTCAATCACGGCCTTGAGGTCACCGACAATCGGGACGTCCGAGGTGCGGTTCTTCGAGATCTCAGCCGGGTCGATGTCGACGTGGATAATCTTCGCCCTCGGGGCAAAAGTGTCGAGGCGCCCGGTGACGCGGTCATCGAAGCGGGCCCCAAGGGTGATGAGCAGGTCCGCCCTCTGCAGCGCGCCAACCGCGGCGACTGTGCCGTGCATACCGGGCATGCCGAGGTTATGGCGGTCGCTGTCAGGAATGGCGCCGCGTGCGGGAAGGGTGGTGACAACCGGGGCGTCGGTCAGCTCCACCAGTTTCATCAGGGCGTCAGAAGCTCCGGAACGGATGATGCCACCCCCGACGTAAAGGACGGGCGCATCGGACTGGGCGATCGCGGCTGCGGCTGCGCGAATCTGCTTCTGCGACGGCTTGGTCGGCACCTTGTAACCCGGAATATCGAACGCGGGAGGCCAGGAGAACTGAAGCTCCGAAGTCTGGGCATCCTTGGTGATGTCAACAAGGACGGGACCGGGACGACCGGTAGCAGCGATGTGGAAGGCCTCGGCGATGCGCGAGGGAATCTCCGCGGCACTGGTAACCAGGAACGAGTGTTTGGTGATCGGCATCGATGCCCCCACCACGTCGGCTTCCTGGAAAGCATCCGAGCCAATCAGAGAGGCGCCAACCTGGCCCGTGATAACCACAATCGGAACCGAGTCAAGGTTGGCATCAGCAAGTGCTGTCATCACATTCATGGCAGCCGGGCCGGAGGTGACGATGGCGCACCCAACCTGACCGCTGGTGATTGCATAGCCCTCAGCTGCGTGACCCGCACCCTGTTCGTGGCGAATCAGGATATGGCGAATCTTGGAATCCATCAGGGGGTCGTAGGTGGGAAGAATGGCGCCGCCCGGCATACCGAAAACTTCCTTCACCCCCAGCTCTTCGAGGGAGCGAACAATCGCCTCCGCCCCCGTCATGGTCTGGCTTTTAGTCACGGTCTGTTCTCCGTCCTAGTTGGTCCTGGCAACAAAAAACCCCCGCATAGGTAATGCGTGGGTATTAGGCGTGCGGACCATCTGTTAGACAGCAGGCGCCGCACGCCCGGGTACAACGACCACGAGCGCAAAAGCTAGGACTGCCTGCAGGTTCTTCACGTCCCCCATGTTAGGCGAGGACGTGCGCGACTGCTGTGTGTCTCACACTTTGGTTTCCACTCCTGTAAATCCGGGTTGATCGAAACCAGTCCCGGCCTCAAGGGGAGGGGAAACACCAGCATTTCGGCGGTGTGAGGTGCGGCGGATCGGGACCTTCTTCAGGGGAGGGCGCCGAAGCGTAACGTAAAATTTCGTTGTAAACCCCCCAACTGGCAGAAGGTGACTCGCGTTGACTGGCGTGTTCGAATACCTCGCGGAACAGCCGATTCTGTTCCTCTTCCTCCTGATCGGTGTCGGTATGGCATTCGGTCACATCAAAATCAAAGGCATCGGGCTGGGACCGGCGGCCGTCCTCTTCATAGCAGTGGCGACAGCCGCCTGGGCTGGTGAGCTCGGGGTCGACCTCGTCCTGCCACCCACCATCGGTACGCTCGGACTGGTCCTCTTCGCCTTTGCTATTGGCATCAACTCCGGCAACTCCTTCTTCCATAACCTCAAGACCGCCATCGGACCCATCCTGGTCATGGTCGTCCTCTTCATCATCACCGGTGGCGTCGCCTACCTGGTCGGCGTCAAAGTTTTCGGCCTCGACATCTCGGTGGCAGCCGGTACCTTTGCCGGCGCCGTCACCAACACCCCGGCCCTAGCTGCCGCCGGCGATGCCTCCGGGAACCCGGGCCAGGCCACAGTCGGCTACTCCATCGCCTACATCTTCGGCGTCCTCGGCATGATCGCGGCCTCCTATGCCGCTCTCGCCTACTCCAAGAATGACAAGGATGCCCCCACCCCGATTGCGAACCGAACGGTCCGCGTCGAACGCGAAGACCACCCCTTCGTCGGTGACCTCTACGAGAAGATGGGTGCCAAGGTCACCTTCTCCAGGCTTCGTCGCGGCGAAACCGGACCGATTACCCGGCCCGCTATGTCGGATACCCTCGACCCCGGCGACCTCATCACCGTGGTGGGCCCCACCGAGCTGGTGGCGAAAATGGCGAAGGAACTGGGACACGGCTCCTCACACTCACTGATGCGTGACCGCACCTACCTGGACTTCCGTCGCATCACAGTCTCTGACCCCAAGGTGGCGGGACGGACCATAGGCAGCCTAGAGATGGCCAAGGACTACTCCGCCACCATTTCCCGTGTTCGGCGCGGTGACATCGACCTGGTCGGAGAGCCGGGCCTGGTCCTGCAGCAGGGCGACCGGGTGCGTGTCGTCGCCCCCACCTCCAAGATGGGGCAGATTACCAAGTTCTTCGGAGACTCGGCCCGCGGCCTGTCCGATATCAACCCGATCGCCCTCGGCCTCGGCATGGCCCTCGGTATCTTCATCGGTCACCTGGCGATTCCGCTGGGGGGTGGCTCTACATTCAGCATTGGAGCCGCAGCCGGAACCCTGATCATCGGCCTCATCTTCGGCAAGCTGGGACGCATTGGTCCGTTCGTCACCGCGGTCCCGTTCACCGCTTCACAGGTTTTGCTTGAGATTGGCTTGCTGATCTTCCTGGCCCAGGCTGGCACCGTGGCAGGCGGTCAAATCATGGAGGCCTTCCGCGGTGGTTCCTGGGTCAAGATTCTCCTCCTTGGCATCATCCTCACCTCCATCATGGCCATCGGGCTCTACGTGACAATGCGCTGGATGTTCAAGATGGGTGGCACACGCCTCTCCGGCCTTCTCGGTGGCGCGCAGACCCAACCCGCGGTTCTCGCGTTCGCCAATGCTCGCACCGGCGATGATCCTCGCGTTGCACTGGGCTATGCGCTGGTCTACCCCGTGGCAATGGTTGCGAAGATCCTGGTCGCCCAGGTGCTGGGCGGCCTGTAAGGGCAGCCATACCGCGAGCGGGCGGGCCTGCCCGTTGATAATGTTGAAGAGTTCCTAACCCAGCTACATCTATCCCGACGCGCCCGCAAACCAGAGCGGTGAGCGTAGAAAGCGTTAGAAAACATGAGTACTTCCGTTGTCAGCAAACCCGGCCCCTATACGGATCCGCAGGATGTCACCGGCGGCCTGACAAACTCCGCAATCTTTGTGACGATGACCGTCACCGACGACGCCACTCCCGAAGCGCTTCGCGAGTTCCTCAACGGATTTGAAGACTTTGTCAAAGACGTGAACTTCCGTGACCCAGCGTTCAACACCACCGCAGTTGTGGGTGTGGGCGCCCAAATTTGGCCGGACTTGTTCCCAGGGGTGCCCATGCCCAAGCAGCTGCACCCCATGCAGGTGGTGCAAGGCGACAAGCACACGGCCGTATCCACCCCCGGTGACCTGTTCTTCCACATCCGCGCCGACACCCCGGATCTGTGCTTCGAACTGGAGCGCATCTTGCTACTCCAGTTGGAAGGAATGGTGGAAGTTGTCGACGAAGTAACCGGATTCCGCTACTTTGATGCCCGCGACCTGCTCGGCTTTGTGGATGGAACCGCGAACCCGGTGGGCCGCAAGCGAGTCCGGTCGGGCATCATTGGTGACCGGGAACCAGAATGGGCGGGCGGATCCTACATTTTGGTGCAGAAGTACCTGCATGAACTGACCGCGTGGGACAACCTCACCACCGAGCAGCAAGAGACAATTATTGGGCGGACCAAAGTCACCAATATCGAGCTACCCGACGCTGAAGGGGACGCGCAAAAGTCCCATAAAACGCTGAACACGATCGACGATGCTCAGGGTGTGGAGCAGGACATTGTGCGGGACAATATGCCGTTCGGCTCCCCCGCGGCCGGCGAGTTTGGCACCTACTTCATCTCTTACGCGGGCGACCTGCAAATCACCGAAGAGATGCTTCGCCACATGTTTATCGGTAACCCACCCGGCAAGTACGATCAAATACTCGACTTTTCGACTGCGGTGACCGGCGCGGTGTTCTTCGCGCTTCCCCTGGACTTTATGGAAGTGCTTCCCAGTGGTAACCCCGGGGTGATTGGGGATGGAACTACGTCCCTGCCCTAACACCCCGGCTACCTAGTCCCGTCTAACCGGAGTACGTAATCGCCCCCAAGTCTTCTTGCGGGGCGATCTGTACGTGTGATGCGCCCACGAGAGCTTTCTTGGTGGCGTGGGCAACCGCCGGGGAAACGCGGTCGTCAAAGACCCCGGGGATAATGTAGTTTTCCGACAGTTCGTCCTCGCCAATGACCCCGGCGATAGCGGTGGCACTGGCGTGCAGGACGTCCTCGGTAATCTCGGTTGCCAAAGCGTCCAGAACGCCGCGGAACAGACCGGGGAAGGCCAAAACGTTGTTGATTTGGTTGGGGTAGTCGCTGCGTCCAGTGGCAACCACTGCCGCGTAACGGTTCGCCTCCCACGGGTCGACTTCGGGGATCGGATTGGCGAGGGCGAAAACGATCGCGCCTTCGTTCATCTGGCGAATGTCGTCCCCGCCCAAGATGCCGCCGCGGGAGACGCCGATGAAGACATCCGCGCCGACCAGCCCTTCTTTGAGGGAGCCTTTCACCAGGTTTGGGTTGGTGTTTTCAGCCAGCCAACGGCGGGATTCATGCACGTCGCCAATGGTGTCCCGTGACAGGGCTCCGTCGCGGCCGTAGCCGATGATATCCACGGCCCCCGCTTTGAGGAGCAGGCGGATAATCGCCGAGCCGGCGGCGCCAACCCCTGACACGATAATACGCACGTCCTCAATATTCTTGCCCGTGACTTTGAGGGCGTTGATGAGGGCGGCTAACACCACGATTGCCGTGCCATGCTGATCGTCATGGAAGACCGGGATGTCTAGTTCTTCCCGCAGGCGCTCTTCGATTTCAAAGCAGCGCGGTGCGGCGATGTCTTCCAAGTTGATTCCGCCATAGGCGGGCGCCAGTGCTTTGACGATGGAAATTATTTCTTCCGTGTCCTGAGTATCCAAGACGACCGGCCAGGCGTCCACGTCCCCAAAATGCTTGAAGAGAACCGCTTTCCCTTCCATCACGGGCAGGGCTGCTTCCGGTCCAATATCTCCCAGTCCCAAGACAGCACTTCCATCGGTGACCACGGCAACCGTGTTGGCTTTCATAGTTAGTAAGCGTGCCTTTGAAGGGGCGTCGTGAATCGACTTGCACACCCGCGCCACACCGGGGGTGTACACCCGAGAAAGGTCGTCGCGATTGCGAAGTGGGCTGCGCGGACTGACCGAGATTTTCCCGCCGATATGGTCTAGGAATGTCTGGTCCGCGATTGTCTTTACGCTCACGCCCGGCATTTCTTGCAAGACTTTGCGGATCTCCCGGCGGTGCTCTGAATCGCGCAGGTCAAAGGTGGCGTCCAGCACCATGAACCCGCCTTCGGTTTCGGCCACGTCCAAACCCTTGATGCTGGCGCCACTGCGGGTTGCCACATCAACGATGGCGGCCACCCGGGTTTGAGACTCATCGACCAGAAGACGATAAGACGCGGTGTAGGACGGAGAAACAGGCATGTTCTTCTTCCTTAAGTTGGTGTTTGCTAATGAAGTTGGTGTTTGCTAATGGCTACATTCGAAAAGGGCCCGACCACCACGCTGCGTGATGTCGGACCCCCTTCGCTACTCGACCTCTAGGGTTTGGGCAATCAGTGCCTTGACCTTGGCGGCATCAGCCTGACCGCGCGTGGCCTTCATGACCCCGCCGACCAGGGCGCCGATGGCCTGGACCTTACCCGCCTTGATCTTGGCAACCGCATCCGGGTTGGAGGCGATCACCTCGGCGACAGCTGCCTGCAGTGCGCCCTCATCCGAAACGACCTCGAGTCCACGGGCTGCCACAACCTCGTGGGGTTCACCCTCTCCGGCCAGAACCCCTTCGAGGGCCTGCCGCGCCAGAGAGTCGGTCAGTTTGCCGTCGTCGACCAGCACCTGGAGCGCTGCCACCTGCTGCGGGGTAACGGGGGCGTCCTCAAGGGCAATCCCCGCGGAGCGGGCATGCTTGGCAATCTCTCCGTTCCACCACTTACGGGCGGCGGCGGGCGACGAACCTGCGAGGACGGTGGCCTCAACCAGCTCAAGCGCACCCGAGGAGACGATGTCGCGCATCTCAAGATCGGTCATCGCCCACTCATCCTGCAGCCTGTGGCGCTTGGCCGCGGGTAGCTCAGGAAGTTCAGCGCGCAACTGCTCAATCCACTCACGGTCCGGAACCATGGGAGGGAGATCAGGGTCCGGGAAGTAGCGGTAGTCATCAGCGTCAGACTTGGGACGACCGGATGAGGTCGTTCCATCGGCCTCATGGAAGTGACGGGTCTCCTGGACAATCGACTCACCTGCATTCAGGCGCTCCGCCTGACGGGCGACCTCGAAGCGAACCGCACGGTCAACGGAACGGAATGAGTTGACGTTCTTGGTTTCGGTCCGCGTACCGAGCGGGTCGTCCGCGGACTTACGCAGCGAAACGTTGACATCGGCACGAACATTGCCCCGTTCCATGCGTGCCTCAGAAATGTTGAGAGCACGGAAGATGTCGCGCAGGGTTTGCACGTAGGCCGCGGCGATCTCAGCGGACCGCTCGCCGCCCTCGGTAAACGGCCTCGAAACGATCTCTACCAGCGGCACGGAGGAACGGTTGTAGTCCACCAGGGAGTAGTCGGCACCGTGGATGCGGGTGCCACCACCGACGTGGTTGAGCTTGCCGGCGTCCTCTTCCATATGGGCACGTTCAATCTCAACCCGGTAGGTCGCGCCATCCGAGAGCTCGACATCCACGTAGCCGTCATAGGCGATGGGCGCGGAGGACTGGGAAATCTGGTAGGCCTTGGGAAGGTCCGGGTAGAAGTAGTGCTTGCGAGCAAAGAACGTCTCTTCAGCAATCTTGCAGTTGAGGGCGAGGCCGAGGCGAATCGCCGACTCAAGGGCCTTCTCGTTGAAAACGGGAAGGGTTCCTGGGAGCCCGACAGAAACTTCGTTCACCGACATGTTCGGCTCGGCGAGGAACTCTTGGGGTGAGTCATCGAAGGCCTTGGTGGCCGTGTTCAGTTCAACGTGAACCTCGAGACCGAGCGTAGGTTGGTAGGTCTTGACGGCCTCTTCATAGGTCATTTTTGCCACGGAGTTACTTACCTTCCGAGTCGTTGCGTGCTGGGGCCGGAGTCGAGTAGTCGTCGAGGTAGCGGGGGGCCACCACGTCTTCTGCAACCAGCTCTTCGATAGCTGAGGCGACCGTGTAGAGCAGGGCATCCTCGCGCTGGTGAGCCACCACCTGGATTGCGGTGGGCAGGCCGTTAGCGTCGATTCCGTTGGGGATGGACAGGGCTGGCAGTCCGGCCAGGTTGGCGGGAATGGTGGCGACATCGTTGAGGTAGGCCTCAACAGGGCTCTTCACCTCACGCTCAAATGGGAACGCGGTCCCGAGGGCGGTGGGAGAAACATAGACGTCTGCCTGTTCGAAGAGGCGCTCCAAGTCCTCACGGATCAGGGTGCGCATACGCAGAGCTGCGCCGAAGTAGGCATCGTAGTTGCCGGCACGAAGCACGCGGGTTCCCATGATGATGCGGCGCTTGACCTCTGGGCCAAAGCCGTTGTCACGGGTGTAGGCCATGACCTCATTGACCGTGGGGTTCGGCTTGTCCGGAACCCAGCGGGTGCCGTAGCGGATCCCGTCGAAACGAGCCAGGTTGGATGAGGCCTCAGCGGGCAGGATCATGTAGTAGGTCGGAAAGGCGTACTTGATCGATGGCAGCGAGAGGTGGACGATCTTGGCGCCAGCAGCTTCAAGCTCGGCCAGGGTGCGCTCGAAGTTCGCCCGCACGTCCTCGTCGTAGTTCTCTTCCATGATTTCGTTAACCACGGCGACCCGGAGTCCCTCAACGGCATTCTTTCCACCGGCGGTCTCAATGACCTGGAGCATCGAACCGTGCTCCTCATTCAGTGAGGTGGCATCCTTCGGGTCGTGTCCGGCAATGATGTCCTGCAGTGCGGCAGCATCGGCCAGGTTGCGAGCTACGGGGCCCACCTGGTCCAGCGAAGATGCCAGCGCGATGGCACCGTAGCGCGAGATGCGCCCGTAGGTGGGCTTGACCCCCACTGTTCCTGTCAGCATGGCGGGCTGGCGAATCGAACCACCCGTGTCAGAGCCAAGGGCGAGGGGAACCATGTAGGACGCCACCGCCGCTGCCGAACCGCCACCGGAGCCTCCCGGCGCGCGCTTCAGGTCCCAGGGGTTCTTGGTCGGTCCGAATGCTGAGAACTCGGTGCCCGAACCCATGGCGAACTCATCCAGGTTGGTCTTGCCAACAATGGGCAGGCGGGCGGCCTTGAGGCGTGCCACGACTGTCGCATCGTAGGGGGGAACCCATCCCTCGAGGATCCTCGAGGCCGCCGTGGTCTCAAGACCACTGGTGACGATGTTGTCCTTGACGGCCACGGGAACGCCGGCCAGGGGGTGCAGCTCGGCGCCCTGGGCGCGCAGCTCATCCACCTCCTGTGCGGTGGCGAGAGCACCTTCCGCATCAACGGCCAGGAAGGCGTTGATGCTTGGGTTGAGCTCTTCGATTCGAGCCAAGGATGCCTCTACCAGTTCGGTTGAGGTGACGCGGCCTTCACGCAGCGCCTCTGCCATCTCAAGGGCAGAAAGTTTCATCAAGTCAGTCATCAGTCCTCCTCAAGGATTCGCGGAACTTCAAACATTCCCTCTGAGGCGGCAGGCGCCTGAGCCAGGAGGACCTCACGGTCAATCGTGCCCCCGATGACATCGGGACGCATGACGTTGGTGAGGGGAATGGGAAGACCGGTTTGCGGAGTATCGCCCTCAACAGCGGCCGCCACCGAGTCAATCGCCTCTGCGATTGCGGTGAGATCCTCTGCTAACTGGGAGATTTCTGCCTCTGAAAGAGCGATGCAGGCGAGGTCGGCGAGTTCCGCCACCTCATCCTTTGTGACTGTCGTGTTTGCCATGCATGCCAGTTTACCGCGCCGATTGCGTAGGCTGAGCGTATGACCCAGGAAGTAGCACCAGCGCCGGCACTCCCCGGCCCGCCCCCCGTCGATACCAAGGCCCGGATGTGGCGCATCGCCAAGATGACCACGCTGGCTGTCACCGTTGCCCAGCTCGGCTCCGTCGGGGTGATCTACGGTATCGACCGCGTTCGTAAAGCCCGTATTCCCGGTGGTCGGCATGGGTTTCCCACCCTGCCGCCGGAAGAGGTCGAAGTTGGCAAGACCCGACTCCAGGCTTACACCGAAGGTGCCACCCTCTACGGGGACATGATCGCAGCCATCGATTCCGCCAAGACCTCTGTGTATTTTGAGACATACGTCTGGCGCTCAGATCGCGTGGGATTTGCCTTCAAAGAGGCACTTGTTCGCGCCGCTGAACGTGGGGTCGAGGTCTTCATCATCTATGACGGCTTCGGATCCTTCATGTCGGCTCCCGCCCTCAAGCTGTTCCCCAAACTTCCTACCCTGCACGTTCACCGCGTCAAAGAAATCAGGGTGGGCTTGCTTCTCGGCGACCTGCGCCGGACGGGTCGTAACCACCGGAAGATCCTCGTGGTAGATGACGAAGTCGCCTTCGTGGGTGGGTTCAACATCGGCAAGGACTTCGGAACAGAGTGGCGCGACACCCACATCCGCCTGATTGGGCCCGCGGTTCGTATTCTTTCTGTTGGCTTCCACGACTTCTGGAATACCTTCCGAGGGAAGGACCAACCGATGTTGCCCGAGGGCGAAGAGCTCCCTTGGGACGACCAGATCACGGCGGCTTTCAACCTGCCGTCGAAGCTGCTGTTCCCCGTCCGCATGCAGTACATCGACGCGTTCCGCCGTGCCGCGGAGTCTCTGGAAATCACCACCGCATACTTCATTCCTGATCGGGAGATCCTGCAGGAGCTGATTCTGGCCGCCAGGCGCGGGGTGAAGGTGCGCGTCCTTATTCCCGAGTACTCAAACCACATTTTGGCCGACTGGGTCGCCCGCCCCTTCTTTGGTTCGCTTCTAGAGGCCGGGGTCGAGATCTGGCTCTACAAGCACGCAATGATTCACTCCAAGACCGTCATCGCAGATGCGCGTCGCTCCATCGTGGGCACGGCCAACATCGACCGTCTCTCGATGATGGGTAACTTCGAGGTCACGGTTCAGATTGATGACCCAGAGTTCGCGCAGAAGATGGAGGACATCTTCGATAACGATCTGACGACCGCACGCCAGCTGACCCTGGAGGAATGGCAGGGTCGCTCTGTCGGCACCCGGGTGCTGGAGCGCCTGGTGCGGCCGTTCAACTTCATCGTCTAGGACGCGCCCCCGAGCGCCTCAATCACGGCTTCGACCCCGTCTGTAAGGAGCAGATCAAAGTAGGTCTGATCTGCTACAGGTACTCCCAGGGCCTCCGCCTTGGTGACCTTGGAACCGGATCCCGGACCAGCCACCACCAGGGTGGTCTTTTTGGAGACGCCGGACGCGGCTTTGCCACCGCGGGCAATCACGGCTCCCTTAGCCCCCTCACGGTCGTAGCCGGGCATTGCCCCAGAGATGACTATGGTTGCGCCCTGAAGAATCTGGGGGACCTCTTCGATATCCTGCTCCTCTTCCAGAACTGCCCCAGCCTCGCGCCAAGCTTCGACAATGTCGCGGTGCCAGTCGACGCGGAACCAGTCGTACACAGACTGGCCGATCACCGGGCCCACCCCCTCTGTGTCTGCCAGGTCCTCGACTGTCGCCGAGGCGATGGCATCAACTGAGCCGTACTTAGCTCCCAGCGCCTGTGCCGCGGTGGGGCCGACGTGACGGATCGACATGGCCACCAGGAAACGCCAGATGGGCTTCTTCTTGGCTTCTTCCAGGTTCTTGATCATGGCCTCGACATTCTTACGAGGCTGGGGGTCAATCGACTCAAAGTAGGCGGTACGCACCTTGTTGACCGAGCGGTACTTCTTCTTGTAACCCGAAGTCCAGAAGTACCTCACCTGCTGGTAATCGCCGGTGGCAACACCCCGGACGCGAACCGGACGCCAGACGAAGATGTCCTTGAGAGCCTCGGCCTCGAGACTGAAAATGTCCTTAGAAGACGACAGCACCCCGGCTTGAGCTGCGGGAAGCAGGGCATCAGCGGCTTTGAAAAGTTCCCCGTGACTCAGTTCCCCGTGGTCTTCAAGCCTCAAAACCTCACCGTTTTCGAGTGTTACCGAGTGGCCGGCAACCAGCGCGGCCACCACTCGCTCGCGTCCCATCTCAGGTTGTGTCAGCGCAGCTGCGGCCTCGGCCCCCAGTCCTTCGACATCAAGCGAGCCGCGCGACCCCAGGTGGATCAGGCGCTCCGTAATCTGTGCCGGGCAACCCGCGGTGTTGGGGCAGCGCAGGTCAACATCGCCCTCTTTCATAGGGGCGAGCTTGGTGCCACACGAGGGGCAGTACTCCGGCATCACAAACTCGACCTCGGTGCCATCCCGGTCAGCCATGACGGGTCCCACGACCTCGGGAATCACGTCCCCAGCCTTACGAACCACGATGAGGTCGCCGATGAGAATGCCCTTGCGCTTCACCTCCTGCGAGTTGTGCAGTGTGGCATGCTGCAGGTTTGAACCCGCTACCAGCACCTTCTCAAAAATTGCGTACGGGGTGACGCGACCGGTTCGTCCGACCTGAACCTGGATGTCGAGGAGGCGGGTGAACACCTCTTCCGGCGGGTACTTGTAGGCCACCGCCCACCGCGGCGTGCGGGAGGTGGAACCCATCTCCCGCTGCCGAACCAGGCTGTCAACCTTGAAGACCACACCGTCAATCTCATGCTCAAAGTTAGAGCGTTCCTCACCAAAGTACCGAATGGCATCCGTTGCTTCTTCAAGGGAGTTGATCAGCCGGGTGTGCTCACCCACCGGAACCCCCCAATCCCGGATCTGGTGGTACCACTCAAACTGGGAGTGGGGTTGGTCCACGTCCTCGATTCCGCCCCACTGCACGTCGCCGATGCCGTGAGCAACGAACGACAGCGGCAGTTTGGCCGTCTCCTCAGCGTCCTTTCGACGCAGTGACCCCGCGGCAGCGTTGCGTGGGTTGACGAAGGTCTTCCTTCCGGCCTCAAGCAGTTCCTCATTGACCCGCTCAAAGTCGTCAAGGCGGAAGTAGACCTCTCCGCGAATGTCGATAACGGCGGGGATGGGGGCGCCATGAAGTCGCCCTGGAACCGACCTGATGGTGCGGACGTTGGCTGTCACGTCCTCACCGACGTAACCGTCACCACGGGTCGCAGCCTGGATGAGGACGCCGTCCTCGTAGCGCAGGTTGACCGCCAGACCGTCGACCTTGACCTCGGCTGTCATGGGGATCTTTTCCCCGACCCAGCGGGCTTCCACCCGGTTGAACCAGGCGCCGAGTTCCTCGAAGGAAAAGACATCCTCGAGGCTGGCCATCTGGACAGAGTGGGTCACGGGGGCGAATGTCGCCTGGGGTGAACCACCTACCGACTGGGTCGGCGAGTCCGCCGTTGCCAGGGCCGGGAACCGCGCCTCGAGCTCTTCGAGTTCGCGGTAGTTGGCGTCGTACTGGGCGTCCGAAATCGTGGGTTCGTCGAGGTTGTAGTACTTTTCGCGAGCATCCTGAATGGCTTCAACCAGTTCGGCCCACCGCTGCTCAGCCTGAGTCACTTCGCTGTCCATTTCCATGGGCCCATTCTCGCAGATGGGCAGTGCGACTGAACTGGAAGATCGAGTGGGGCGGTTTGTCCCCAGTTCCACTGGGATACTGCTTCCCACAGTGCGGCATCGATTATTTCGGCGAGGGCGCTTGGGCGCGGATGCTTAGGACATGTCCTCAACCGCCCAGCAGTGCTTACGCACGGAAATGCACCTCGTCTGCACCGCGGGTCCCGATCGCGGCGCGGTTGTCCCCCTTCGGAACGGGGTTGTTCTGGGCCGGGAGACCCTCGGACTCAGTGACGGGGCCGTGTCGCGTCGCCATGCCAGGGTGAGTGGTGCCCGAGGCCGTGGTGGCCATGGTGAACTCGCCCTCGACAATCTATCGAGCACCAATCCCCTGCGTAATCGCTCCCGGGGTAGAAGGCTGAAACCCGGGTTCCGGTTTGTCACTGGGAGCGACGGTTGGGTTGTTCGCAGGCGCCCCACCGACCGTCAGTGGCCGGGAGGCGCGCCACTTCCACGTTCCTCATGGCGCAGGATTGGGGTGATGGCTGCACCCTTCATGGTGGTGGTCCTTCTGCTTCGCCTCTCCCCCTCGCCCCTCTTCACCGGCTCCGCGCTGGGCGCACTGCTGGTCGCGATCAGCATCATCTTGTGGCTGCGGCGAAACCACTGGCGGGGCTGGGACGAAGCGCGACTTCTTCTTGCGGCCTCCTCCCTTACCCCCAGTTCAGGGCAGGGACCCAAGACTGGCCCGATCACAATCCTCCGCGTCCCCGGCCGTCGGCATCTTCTTCAGGTTGACCCATCAGCTGGGCCTTCAGCACCCATTGCGGTGGTGGGTGAGTTCGCAGAGCGCTATGCCTGGTGGCTGGCTTTGCAGATGCATCTTCACGGCTGTCAAGTCAGAGTTCAGCGGGCCCGAGTGACCGTTCAGCCCACAACCGCCGCCGTGATCTGGGCCCCCACGGTGGGCGAAGTCCCCCCGGAGTCACAACTGGTGGTCGAGGCCGTTCCGGTTGGATCTGTGGCGTGGCTGCGCCAGGTGCAGGAGATGCGGGCAACCGCGGCCAAGATTCCCCACCTCGTCGGCCTGGAAGTGGTCCTCGATGGGGCAGCAGAAAGTGGAAGAGGACGTGTCCCACTGGGTCGCTCTCTATCCGGAACCTTCTCCGTTGACCTTGAAGAGGATGGTCCCCACACCCTGGTGGTTGGCGGAACCGGATCTGGCAAATCAGAGCTGCTCACCACCTTCGTTCTCTCCCACGCCCTCAGCCTTTCCCCAGAGGAACTGCGAATGGTGCTGATCGACTTCAAGGGTGGTGCGGGACTGCACCACCTAGCTACCCTCCCCCATGTCGAACACTCACTCAGCGACCTTGATGCCACCCGGGTGCCCTGGTTGCTGCGCTCTCTCGGCGCTGTCCTTCAGGCCCGCAAGCGCATTCTCGCAGCTCAGGGTCTGCGCTCCTGGTTCGAGTTGGAGTCCGCGCATCCGCGCCTGCTGGTGGTAGTTGATGAGTTCCACGTTCTAGCCCAGCAGCATCCCGAGTTGATGGATGAACTGGTTCGGGTAGCGGCTCAGGGGCGCTCCCTGGGCATCCACCTTGTCCTGGCCACCCAGCGCCCCTCGGGATCCGTCACTGCTCAGTTGCGTGCCACCCTGGATCTGAGGATTGCACTGCGATGCGGTGAAGAGGCCGACTCAATCGCGGCCATCGGTTCAGGGAAGGCCGCCCAGCTGCCTCGGGTTCCGGGTCGCGCCCTCGTCAGAGGGGAAGAGATTCAGACGGCGTACTCTCCAGATGCTGAACGCTGGATAGAAAAGGTGAAGTCACGCTGGGGACGCAGCGATGCCTTCCCCAAAGTGGTCCCCGATCCTCTGCCCGACAACGTCGAGGTACAACCTGGTTTCCTGGGCGTCTTTGAGGTGCCGGGCAGGTCTGTCGCCCAACTCCCCGATCCCGGCGGCAGCATGGCGATTCAAGGACCGCAGGCGGTGCGACTTCAGCTCTCAGAGCTTGCCCGCGGGGTTCTTCAATCCCGCGCTCAGCCCGTGGCCCTGTGGATCGATGCGGAGTCTGCCCTGGGGCCCGCCACCAGGGATCTGTGTGAGCTGCTGCGATTTCCGTTTGATGCACCGGCCCCCCTGGTCGTGATTGATGGTGTGAGCAGGTTTTTGACTCGCCTAGAGGAAGTGGCTCTGCCCGACCGGGTGCGGGCGCTGTGGGAACGCCTGCTTTCGGCTGAGGCGCAGGGTGGTCTACAGCTGATTGCAACTGACACACGCTCCCGTTTCGACCTCTCGACCCTGGGGGTTCGTGTCCTGCACCTTCCTGACCGCCGTCACCTTCTCAGCCATGACCTGGCGGCGGCGCTGCCCACCACCGTGCCCGGCAGCGGCGGCCTTCCCGTTGTTAGAGCTAATGATCTTGCACCCTACTGCTCACCACTTCCCGGTCGCGTCCTCATCCAGGGGGTATCTGAGGATGAGGTGGCATGGGCGCAGATGCCGTTGGTGAAAGGACACGGATTAGAGCGAGGGGCAGCGGGAGGACTAAGGCGGCGGAGTTCGGCCTCAGCCCTACCCGAGTTTGCAGGGGGACCCATGTGGGTGATTGGTCAGGATTTGGAACGCATCGGGCTGACGGGTTCCGAAGCGGGTCTCAGGGTTCTGGATGGTTCGCAGTGGCCAAGCCTGGTGGGTCACCTGTCAGGCACGGTGCTGGCTTTCGAGCCGCCTCGCGATCTCTGTCGACTCCTCACCCAACATTTCCCGGACGACGCCGTGTGGTTGGCTGCATCTCAACCCTTTCGTCGCGGCCAGGGACTTTTCGCCCACGAAGAGATGCTGCACTTTTTTGATGACACCGACACACCGACCCACCTGTTGCAGAAGCTGCGCACAGCTGTCTAGCACCCTGGGCACTAAATCCCTTGCAATCGTGAGCGACATCAAATAGTGACGGTTCACACAGGGTGGTTTAGTTCGTTTACGCCACAAAGCGGTTGCCTAGGACCTGCCTCTCACTCAAGATAGTCAAGTAACTGCAAGCGAAGGCGCCGGGTGCGTCCTTTGGCGTACGCGGCACTAACAAGGAGCCCCGCATGGACTGGCGTAGTCGTGCCGCGTGTCTAAGTGTTGACCCAGAACTGTTCTTCCCGATCGGGAACACAGGTCCTGCCGTCGTGCAGGTAGCTGAGGCAAAGCGCGTCTGCAACTCTTGCACAGTTCGAGAGGTCTGCCTGCAGTGGGCCATGGAGAACCACCAGGACTCAGGTGTCTGGGGTGGCCTCAGTGAGGAAGAGCGTCGCTCGATGAAGCGTCGCGCAGCTCGCGCCCGCCGCGCGTCCTGACTGGCAGCTAACGAACAGCCGCCCTGGTTCGTTCGGGGCGCATCCTCAGGGTCGCCACCGTTCCTCCGCCTTCGCGCGGAGCCCATTCGATGTTGCCCTGCAGCTCTCCCCGGACCATGACCTGGACAATTCGGGTTCCTAGGCCGCGTTTGAGGTTCGCCAGCTCGACTCCCTCACCAGCGTCCTCAACCTTTATCTCTAGATCGTCGCCTTCCCGGTGAGCCGTCACCCAGATGGTTCCCGGGCGTTTCGGGTAGCCGTGTTCAACAGAGTTCGAGACCAGTTCGGCTAGGACCGTGGCAAGTGCCGCGGCCTGGTCGGCTGAAATCTCACCGAACTTACCGGAAATCTCCACCCCAATCTCGTGGCCCACTGTCGCCACTTTGACCGCCATCGTGAGGATGCGTTGGCTGACCTCATCAAAGTCGACGACCTCGTCCACATTGTGCGACAGCGCCTCGTGAACCGCGGCAATCGACTCGACCCGGCGACCCGCCTCACGCAGCGCGTCCTGGACGTCGTCCGAATCCGAGCGGCGCTCCTGCAGACGAAGCAGGGCCGAAACCGTCTGCAGGTTGTTCTTCACCCGATGGTGAATCTCCCGAATCGTCGCATCCTTAGTCATGAGCTGCTGCTCGTGACGATGCTGCTCGGTGACATCCCTGGAGAGGAGGACGGCCCCGCGTCTGCGGTGATCGACCAGCAGCGGGATGGCACGAATCGAAATGGTGTTACCGCCGGCCTCAACATTGACCTGCCAGTTGGCACGTCCCATAACGACTACCGCCAGGGACTCTTCAATCTGTGACTCATTACGAATCACCTTCGTGATCTCTTCGATCAGGCTGCGTCCCTCAAGTGGGTGATGAATCCCCAGGCGCCTCATGGCCGAGTTGGCATTCGGGGTGATCTCGAGGACGACACCCTCGGAGTCAATCAGAATGGGACCGTCGACGACCCGGGGAACCCCGTGGCCCGAACGGCTGGGCGTCTCCTGAGCCGGGTAGTCACCGTCGGCAATCATCTGGCAGAGAATGTCGGCCGCGGACTGCATCCACATCTGGTCATCGCCCTGACCGACCGGAGCAGAAATATTCCGCTCAACGGTCATAAGGGCAATGCAGCGGCCTTTACACATGACAGGGACGCAGAAGCGCTGCACCGAGTAGAGGCCGGACCACTGCACCGCCATGTCACTGACGATCTCTTCCCTCTCCATCGCCTGCCGCAGCAGAACCGAGCGGGGTGCCGAAGCGTAGAGCCCGATGACATCGTCGATGTGCACGGTCATTGAGGTCGCGGGTCGACACATCGCGCCCGCGACAAAACGGTCGTCAACGGTCGGAAGCCAGAGGATGAGGTCGGCTGAGGCCAGGTCCGCCAGGACCTGCCAGTCACTCTTGAGACGCTCAAGCCAGGAATCTTCCTCAACACTAAGGGGAAGGATCGGCACGTTGCGCATCAGGTCGTGTGTGCTTGGCATACCTAAACACTACAGCCCGGTCGTTCGAGAGGTAGACCGCATGTGCTGCCGTTTCAAACGAAACCCTTCAGTCGGTGCCTGACGACGTAGGATTAGCCCATCTGCTACTGCGCACTGGAAGGTTGCTCATGAAGTTCACTGAGTCGTATATGTACGATGCCCCCGTAACCCGGGTCTGGGACATGCTCTCTGACCCCACTTTCGTCAAGGCCCGCAACGCCGGTCTTGAGATCCCCAATCCCCACGTTGAGTCTGATGCTGGCGAGAGCCAGATTCTGACCACAACATCGGGTGAAGTTCCCCCCTCGATGATCCCGCCGGCCGCACAGCGCTTCCTTAAGGGAAACACCAAATTTGTCATCCACGAGGAGTGGCGCCTGGTGAACTCCACCAAGATCCACGGCACCCTCAAAGCCCAGGGTCAGGGTGTACCCGCCTCCCTCAGCGCCGATGTTCAGATTGTTGAGGTCGCCGGTGGTTCATCCAAGGTGACGATGAATGGCGATATAAAGGTGAACATTCCCTTCCTTGGCGCCAAACTTGAGAGACAGGCTCTTGGCTTTGCCCCCCGACTCATCAAGGCCGACACGGAAGCCGCCTCCGCCTGGCTCTCAAACCACTAGGCCAACCCTCGGCCGCACGGCCGACAGTTAGTCACCACGCCCAGGAACAGAAGGAAGAGAAGTTGACGGAGACAGTAGACCCCCAGCCAGGCTTCACCGTGGAGCGCACCGGTGAGCGCCAGTACGCCGCGAAGAGCGAGCGTGGCAGCGAGCTTGTCATCGGCTACGGTCCCGGAGAGTTCAGCCCCGGCGACCTACTCAAGCTGGCCATCCTCGGCTGCAATGCCCTTTCCTCAGAGGCCCGCTTCACCCGGGTCCTCGGTGAGGACTGTGAGCTTACCGGTCGCATCACCTCGGAGTACCTCAAGTCAGAGGACCGCTTTACCGAGTTCACGGTAGAGCTGAACGCCGACCTCTCCGCCCTCTACCCCGAAGATCGTGAACAGCTCCTTGAGCGCGCCGCCAAAGCGGTGCAGCGCTACTGCACCATCAGCCACACCGTCGAGAAGTCCGCGGTAACCCACCTGACCATCGACGGCACCGAGGTCTAGCCGTGACGGGTGCGGTCGACCGCCAGTACGAGGATCTTCTTGAGGACGTCCTCCTCAATGGAACGCGGAAGGGTGACCGCACCGGAACCGGCACGCTCAGTGTCTTTGGTCGTCAGCTTCGCTACGACCTCAGCCAGGGCTTCCCCGTCATCACCACCAAGCGGGTGCACCTCAAGTCCGTGGTGGGTGAACTGCTGTGGTTCCTCTCCGGTTCCTCAAATATCAAGTGGTTGCAGGACAACGGCATCCGCATTTGGAATGAATGGGCGGATGAGGACGGAGAGCTGGGACCCGTCTACGGGGTGCAGTGGCGCAGCTGGCCGGGTGCGGACGGCGAACCAATCGACCAGATCGCCGAACTTGTTGAAACCATCAAAACCAACCCCAACTCTCGGCGCATGGTGGTGTCGGCGTGGAACGTCAGCCAGCTACCGGAGATGGCGCTGCAGCCCTGCCACGCTTTCTTCCAGGTTTACGTCGCCGACGGGAAGCTCAGTTTGCAGCTCTACCAACGCAGCGCCGACCTCTTCCTCGGGGTGCCCTTCAACATCACCTCCTACGCCCTGCTGACCCACATGTTGGCTCAGCAGACCGGGCTTGAGGTCGGCGAGTTCATTTGGACCGGCGGTGACGTCCACATCTACAACGACCACTTCGAGCAGGCCCGTCTACAAACCGGGCGCCAGCCGTACCCCTTCCCCGCCCTCAAGCTGGAGCCAGCCGCGGACATCTTCTCTTACGACTTCGACGACATCGCCCTCGATAGCTACCAGCACCATCCCCACATTGCGGCCAAGGTCTCGGTCTAGTGAGGCGGGCATCGATTTGGGCCGAGGACGCACGCGGCATCATCGGCAGTGGCACAGATATGGTGTGGCGGGTTCCCGCCGATTCCAAGTTCTTCAAAGAGCAAACCATGGGGTGCCCCATCATCATGGGACGCTCTTCCTTTCAGGCGCTGGGGCGTCCCCTTCCGGGGCGCACCAACATCGTCCTCTCCCGCAACCCTGACTTCCAGCCCGAGGGTGTCACTGTGGCTCACTCCCTCGCGGAAGCATTCCAGCTGGCTGAAGAGGCCGCCGCAGAGCAGGGCGCTGAAACTATCTGGGTCACGGGGGGCGGCGACGTTTACGCCTCCACCATGGACATGGTCGATGAACTGGTGGTCACCAGCATTGACCTGGAGGTCCCCCGGGAACGTGGACTAGTGAGCGCCCCGAGCATCAACCCGGAACTGTGGCAGCTGGTTCCGGAGCTTTCCGACCCCGGGTGGCGCGAACTATCCGGGGATGCCCGCTGGCGCGTTTCCGTCTACCAGCGGGTCATACCTCGCGTCTAACCCGGGCCTACTCGACCTCGGCCAGAACTGACGGAGCCGCGAGCTTCCAGCGTTCCTGCCACGGTCCAATCGGCTCGACCCCAGTGCCCTCGTAGGCTCCGTGAGCCAGCAGCGACCACTCCGGGCGCGGTGCGGGACGGGGGAAGTCCTTGGTTGAAACCGGGTGGACCTCGTCCTCGGAGACCCCGACCTCAGCGGCGATGGCGCGGGTGAAGTCGTACCAGGTCGCCTCGCCCTCACTGGTGGCGTGGTAAATCCCAAAAGGGGCCTGCTTGGTCACCAGGTCGACGATGATCCGCGCAACATCCTTGGTCCAGGTGGGTTGACCGTGCTGGTCATCGACGACATTGGCTGTGCCGTTCTGCTTGAGAACCCGGGCCAGCGTCTTCGGGAAGCAGGGGCCACCCGCTCCGTAAAGCCAGGCGGTGCGAACGATGTACGAGGACGGATGATCCGCACGCACCGCCCACTCGCCCGCTGCTTTAGTACGCCCGTATGCCCCGAGGGGATGCGCCGCATCGTCCTCGGCGTAGGGAATCGGCGAAGTGCCTGAAAAAACGTAGTCGGTGGAGATCTGCACCAGCGGAATCCCCCGTTTGGCGGCAGCGCGGGCCAGGTACTGGGGAGCCACGGCATTCAGTGTGAAAGCTAGCCCCTCGTTCTCTTCAGCCGGATCCACAGCCGTGTAGGCCGCGCAGTTCACGACGACTTCCGGCTTCATCTCTTCAAAGAAGGCTTCAATCTCTTCGGGAGAGGTGATGTCGAGTCGGTCGCGGTCGGGCGCATCGAACCCGACCCCCCTTGCAGTGAGTTCCGCGCAGACATCCTGCGCCAGCATTCCGTAGCCGCCAGCGACCAACCAGGCCATAGTGCTCCCCTTTTCCAGCGCTCCGGAACCATCCAGGCTGCGGGCTCACGCGAGATATAAAGTAGATTTACAGTTGCTTAACGATCATATATACCCCTGACACTCCGCGGCGCAGCCACGGCAAGGGGCTGCGGAAGGACATTTGCATGCAGTGGGAAGAACTGGGAATTGAAGGCGCCTGGCTGGTGACTCCTAAGATGTTCGAGGACGAACGAGGCTTCTTTGCTGAAGCTTTCAAAGCCGATGAGTTCGAGGCAGCCGTGGGACACCCGTTCCACCTGCGCCAGGCCAACATGTCGGTCTCCAAGGCCGGGGTGGTCCGAGGCATCCACTACGCCGATGTTCCGCCCTCGCAAGCCAAGTACGTCTCTTGCACCAGGGGCGCCATCATCGACTACATAGTCGACATTCGCGTTGGCTCCCCGACCTTCGGCAAGTCCGTCTCGGTTCTACTCGACTCTGCACGTCCCCGCTTCGTCTACATCTCCGAGGGTCTGGGACACGCCCTGTGCGCCCTTGAGGACGGCTCCACCGTCAACTACCTGGTCTCAGAGCCGTTCAACCCCGGCGCGGAACACGGCGTCCAGCCACTAGACCCGACCCTGGGTATCGAGTGGCCGAAGGAAGACCTCCATGGCAACCCAATCGAGCTGCTGCTGTCCCCCAAGGACACGGCTGCCCCCTCTCTCACCGATGCGGTTGAGCAGGGTTTGCTTCCCACCTATGAGGACTGCGTGAACTACCGCCGCTCCCTCTAGAAGCCACCACGACAGCAGGGCCCGGGCCATTGGTCCCGGGCCCTATTGTTACCGCTCACCATTACGCCGCAATTTCGTGCGCCCGCACCTGTTCCCCTGAAAATGCGTGCGCAGATGGACTGTGACCGACCTAATATAAAAGGGGTCTATGTCGACCCACCACCAGGCACTTTCAACGGGGAAATGATGGAACCTACCACTCACCAGTCCACCTCACCAAACGTGAAGAAATCTCGTTTCGGGTGGGGGGTGAGTTCAATACTTCTCCTTACCGCCGTCCTCGGCGGATGCTCCTCATCATCCACACCTGCGGCGGAAGCAGTAGAGAGTCCCTCCCACGGTGGCGAAGCAGCGCTGGCGCTTCCCGACCTCGCGCAGGCCACGGTGTGGATGGGTATCGGCGGCCCAGCCCTGCTGTGGATCTCCCTCGCGGTCTGCCTGTTGGGCTTCGGGTTCGGCATCATCTCCTACTCTTCACTGCGGCGCCTACCGGTACACAAGTCAATGCTGGAGATCTCGGAGCTGATTTACACCACCTGCAAGGCCTACCTGTTCAAACAGGGTCGCTTCCTACTAATCCTCTGGGTCTTCATCACCACCGTCATCGTCATTTACTACAGGTTCCTCATCGACTTCACCTGGGGTCGAACGCTCATCATCGTCTTCTTCTCCATGCTCGGCATGGCAGGCTCCTACGCGGTGGCCTGGTACGGGATTCGGGTCAACACCTTCGCCAACTCACGCATGGCCTACGCGGCCCTGCGCGGCAAGCCCCTTCCCCTGCACCAGATCCCGCTAACCGCCGGCATGTCCATCGGCATGGTGCTCATTTCACTTGAGCTTTTCATGATGCTGATCATCCTGCTGGTGCTTCCACCCGCCATCGGTGGCGCCTGCTTTATCGGCTTTGCCATCGGCGAGTCCCTGGGGGCCTCTGCCCTGCGTATCGCCGGTGGTATCTTCACCAAGATTGCCGACATTGGCTCCGACCTCATGAAAATCGTCTTCAAGATTGATGAGGACGATCCCCGCAACCCCGGCGTCATCGCCGACTGTGTTGGTGACAATGCGGGAGATTCAGTCGGCCCCTCGGCAGACGGTTTTGAGACCTACGGAGTCACCGGCGTCGCCCTCGTCACCTTCATCATCCTGGCCGTGCCCGACCCCATCATGCAGGCCACCCTGCTGGTGTGGATATTCGTTGTCCGCGCGGCCATGCTGATTGCCTCGGGGCTGGCCTACTGGATCAACTCGGCCTGGACCAACGCCCGCTACCGGAACGCCACCCGAATGGACTTCGAAGCCCCCCTCACCTCCCTGGTGTGGATCACCTCGATTGTCTGCATTGCGGTGACCTTCGGAACCACCGCCCTCATCATGGGCAACACCCACGACGGACTGGGCTGGAAGCTGGCGGCAATCATCACCTGTGGCACCCTGGCCGGGGCCCTGATCCCGGAACTCGTCAAGTCCTTCACCTCCACCTCCTCGCGCCATGTGCGAGAGACGGTAAAGAGTTCGCGTGAGGGCGGCGCTTCCCTCAACATCCTCTCGGGGCTGGTGGCCGGCAACTTCTCCGCCTACTGGCTTGGAATCGCCATCGTCGGTCTCATGTCCGTAGCCTTCCTGGTCTCCGGCTTCGGCCTCGGAGACATCATGGCTGCCCCCGCTGTCTTTGCCTTCGGCCTGGTGGCCTTCGGATTCCTCGGCATGGGACCCGTAACCATCGCCGTCGACTCCTACGGCCCGGTCACGGACAACGCGCAGTCCGTCTTCGAGCTCTCCCAGATCGAGCAGATTCCCGGCATCAGCGAAGAGATTGAAAAGACCGACGGCTACAAGCCGGAGTGGTCCCGCGCCAAGCTGATGCTGGAAGAAAATGACGGGGCTGGCAACACCTTCAAGGCCACCGCCAAGCCCGTCCTCATCGGCACCGCTGTTGTCGGCGCCACCACCATGATTTTCTCGATCATCATCGGCCTCACCAACGGCCTCAACGAGAACCTCGACAAACTGTCACTGCTGCACGCCCCCTTCCTCCTCGGCTTCATCCTGGGTGGCGCCGTCATCTTCTGGTTCTCTGGCGCCTCCATCCAGGCGGTCACCACCGGCGCCTACCGCGCTGTCCAGTTCATCAAGGCCCACATCAAACTCGATAAGAACTCCAAGAAGGCGTCCGAAAAGGATTCGACGAAGGTGGTGGAGATCTGCACCGAGTACGCGCAGCAGGGCATGCTCAACATCTTCCTTGCCGTCTTCTTTATTACGCTTTCATTTGCGTTCGTTGAGCCGTTCCTGCTGATCGGCTACCTGATTTCCATCGCTATTTTCGGCCTCTACCAGGCCATCTTCATGGCCAACGCCGGTGGCGCCTGGGACAACGCGAAGAAGGTGGTCGAGGTCGACCTCCATGCCAAGGGAACCGCCCTGCACGACGCCACCATCGTCGGCGATACCGTGGGCGACCCCTACAAGGACACCTCTTCCGTTGCCCTGAACCCCATCATCAAGTTCACCACCCTGTTCGGGCTGCTGGCAGTTGAGCTAGCCGTCAGCCTCACCTACCAGGGACTGGGCACTCTGGTCCACGTCCTCGCCGCCGTGTTCTTCGTGGTTGCCAACGTTTTCATCTACCGCTCCTTCTACGGCATGCGTATCCCGAAGGAGACACTGGGCGATACCGAAGAGGTAACGGACGGAGGCCTCGCAGGGCAATCCCCTGCCGCCGCCACCACGGAGGCGGTAGCCTCAAAGTCACCAGGTGCAACCGTGCGCGGGACGGGAGTTTAGGTCATGAACATTGCGATCAAACGCAGTCAAACTGAGATTACCGAGGACGGGCGGATCGCCGGTTTCGATGCCGGCGCCACCCTGGTGCGGCGCTTCCTGCGCCTCTTCCCCGGAGCTCAGGTGATCGGAACCGAGTTTCAGCGCTGCGACGGCTTCGATGTGGTCCCCCTGGAGTTCATCGATCCCACCGAGACCCTCATCATCAACATGGATGTCTTTGACTCCCCCGCCATCTGGAACCAGATCTACACCGAGTCCGGAGGCGCCACCGCCAGGATCATGAACTTCGTGTGGTGGCCACTGACCAGACTGGAACGCCCGGAACAGTCCGCCACCGTCGCCCTGTCATGCGCCCTCTTTCCCACTTTTGCCAACTCTGAACGAACGGCTTCAGAGGTCCAGGAACTGGTGGCCAAGGGCACGGTTCCCCACATCGCCCACCACCTGGAACTCGGCTGGGTCAACCTGGGCTTCCGCCTCGATCACGTCCAGCCACGCGTCCCAACCGAGGTGCCGATCGTGCGCTACCCGGCCATCTACCTCTCACCCCGCAAGCGCCCCGACCTCTTCCTGGAGATCGTCGAGCGGGTTCAGGAACGCACCCCACTCGAGGTCGAGATGCGCCTTGAAGAGGAGACCCTGGTCAGTGAGAAAGCAATGAGAATTTCCCGCCTGCCCTGGGTCTGGGTGGGACCGCTGACCTCTACCAGGTCGGGGTACTGGGAGTCCCTTTCCCAGACCACAGCCTTCCTCGCCACCGCGGAAGAGGAGTCCTACGGCCTCACCTACGTCGAGGCGCTGGGCGCCGGGGCCATCGGGGTCTTCCCGGATATCGAGTGGGCCCGCCAACTTCTGCCAGAGGACTACCCCTTCCTCTACTCGAACAAGGAGGACGCGGAAGAGATGCTCTACCGCGCCGTCACCGACCCGGATCTGTGCCGGGCCGAAATGGATGATGCGGTGGCCGGATCCTTCACCCAGTGGATCAACCAGCACCACTCGGACGACACCTTCGATCGTGAGGTGACCCAGTTCGTTAGCTCGCAGTTCGAGTAGGCTCGGTTTATGCCCACCAAGCCGCGATTGCTTTATGTTGAGGACGAGGACGCCATCGCCGCCATGGTTGTGGAGGTCCTCTCTGAGCAGTACCTGGTCGATCACTTCGACAATGGGGAAGAGGCCCTGCGCGCTGCCCTCACCCGTCCCTATGAGGTCATGGTCATTGACCGTCGCCTACCCGGAATGGAAGGGACGGAGCTGGTGGAGCGCCTTCGCACGGCCCATATCAACACTCCGGTTCTGCTACTGACCGCCCTGTCCACGGTGAGTGACAAGGTGGCCGGTCTGGACGGGGGCGCCAACGACTACCTGGTCAAGCCCTTTGATTTTGAGGAGCTTCTGGCCCGATTACGCTCGCTGCGGCGTGCCTTCCGGACAACCGGTTCACGCCGCCACATCGACGACTGGTCCTACGTGCCTGAAAGCCGCACGCTCTTCTCCCCCTACGGCGACCGCATCAGCCTCACGGAGCAGGAGAATCGCCTTCTCGACCTGCTCACCTCCAACCCCGATCACGTCTATTCCCGCGAGGAACTGCTCGAGGGTGCCTTCCCGGGCGGTGAGTCCAAGGCGGCTGTCGAGACCTACGTCCACTACATCCGCGCCAAGTCGGACAGGTATTTGATTGAGACGGTCCGTGGTCGCGGCTACCGGGTCGGGCACCCGGACTAGTCTTTAGTCCAGACAGGGGGCACCGTGACAAGTGATCAACAGCAGGTGCGCAGAGCTGCGACCAAAGTGGGTCTGGCCGTGGGGGTGGCGGGCGCCGTCATCGTCGCCCTCATCACCTTTGCCCTGGTTGCCTACGTTGTTTCCCAGTCCCGGGTCGAGGGCGGACGGCTGCCAGGCGACGGGCGCGGACCCAGGGATCCCCGGCCCCGGGGCGAATGGTCGATGCGGGTCATCAACGTCGGTGAGGTCATACCGATCCTGCTTTTCCTCGCCTTCCTCGGTGTCCTTCTGCTTGCCGCCATCGCCTGGTTTGCGGCCCGAAGTGCCACCAAACCCCTCACCGAAGCCCTGCGGGTGCAGCGCAACTTCATCGCCGATGCCAGCCACGAGCTACGCACCCCCCTGACCACTCTCAACAGTCGTATTCAGTTGGCCCAACACCGCCTGGACCGGGGAGGGAACGTCCGTGGGGTCCTGGTGGACTTGCGCCAGGATGCCACCGCCATGGAACAGATCCTCGGCGACCTTCTCCTGGCCGCAGAGAACAGCAGTGTGGAACCGGCCCCTCCCGTCCCCGTCGATGTGGCGCTAGCGGCGACTGAGGCCGCTCGCCTCACCTCTGGTCTGGCTGAGACCGCGGGGGTGAAGATTGAGATTGAGATTCCTCAACCCACCTTCGTCCTAGCTGCTCCAACCGCATTGATTCGCGCGCTGGTCATACTGCTGGATAACGCCACTGGTCACTCCAAATCAGGATCAACCGTGTGGGTCCGCGCCACTCGCAGCCGCGGGAAGGTCGAGATCAGGGTGGTTGATGAGGGCGAGGGCATCACCGGCGCCTCCCCAGAACAGGTCTTTGAACGCTTCTCTAGAGGGAACTCTAACCGACGCGGTTTCGGCCTCGGCCTCTCGCTGGTTCGCGACATTGCGGAACGGTTCGGCGGTCACGTCATCGTTGAAAACACAGGAGCAGCCGGCACGACGCTACTACTTGTCATGCCGGCTGCCGGTTCGGTTTAGGCCACTAGGACCTCGTTGATTGGTAGCGGTTGGTTAGGACTTGGTTTCATCCGTGGTTGAGGACGAGGACGAAGACGAACTGCCACTCTGCTGCTCAAACTCTTCAATCAGGAGGCGTTCCCTCATTCCTCGGCCGCCTCGACCACCCTCTCTCTCAAACTCCTCGAAGAACTCCTCGGTGATGGTTGCACGAGAGCGGCTGTCGGGTCCCGAACGGCTGTCTGAGCCGTAGCCGCCGCGACCTCCGTGACCCCCGTCCTCGACTGCGACCGAGAGGGCCACGATGCCGAGGATCAGGGCAAGGAACGCCACGGAGGCCGCAACGATTGAAATGATGAAGGAAGCCAGGCCCATCTTGCGGCTGACAGGTTGGTTGTTCTTTTCCTTGACAGCTACCGGCATGATCACGCCAGTTTCTGTCTGCACAGGGCCGCTCCATGCGGGCTGCTGCGTGGTCTGAGCCTCGAAGGTCTCAGTGGGTGTCTCGCTATTATCGTGGTTGAGATTGCCTGCGTTGCCGTGTTCTTTATCTGTCATGTTTGAGAAGCTACGCGGCACTTTCCAAGAAAACTCTAAGAAAACCCAGCGGTGACACAGGTTACGAAAACCGCATTTCCACCCCCAAAGTCTCAGGTAACCCTGCGTTCTTTCCAAGCTGGTTCCAAGGTTGGGCGCATTGGATAGGGATTACATTTCAAGACCCAGAGAGTGAGAATGCGCGATGACAACTGCCACCCGCCCTCGTGTCGCGGAACTTCCTTCGATCTCAGCTGCTGACTTTGACGCTGATTCCTCCGGCCGCTCCCGGATCGAAACGAAGTATCTAACTGATGCAGAGTTCGCCGAGGGACTGCCCGGCCTTCTGCCCGCCGGGTCCCGTGTCCTCGAGGTGGAAGGACGGACCCGTTTTGCCTTCCACACCGTCTACTTCGATACCCCGAAGCTGCTGTCTTACCGGACCTCCACCCTCGACATCAACCCGCGTTTCCTGGTGCGAACGCGGGCGAACATCGACACCGGTCAGGCCGTCCTTGAGGTTGAAGTCTGGGGAGATCGGGGACTTATTGAACGAGCCGCCTCCACGCGCGGCCTCGACCAGCTCGAGCACCTGAGCGCCTCCGATATGCGCTTCATCAACGCTGTTCTGCGCCGCGGCAAGGTCGACCCTCGATTGGCCCGCAACCTCTCCCCATACCTGGCCGCAGGCTACCGCCGCTCCACCTATGTCACCCCCGCCATGTTCGGTTCCACTGTCACCACCGTGGATACCGACCTCTACTGGGAGCAGTTGCGCCCCGAGGAGCCCGGCGGTGAACTGGCGGTGGAACAGCGTCCCGAGTGCGCCTTCGTGGAGGTCTCCAACCACTTCGTCGCCAACTCCGTCAACCACCTGATGTGGCGCTACGGTATGAACCCCCAGCCGCTCTCCAAGTACGGGGTGGGCACCACCCTGCTTGACCCGCGCCTTCCCAACCGACGCTGGCACCGCGGCTTGCGAGCGGTTCTCGATCTGGCCGGGTCCGGGGGCACCGGGAACGTAGGATTCAGGAATGAGTTACGAGAAAGTTCACTTGCAGCGTCCTGACGGTCAACCCGTACGGGCCCTGGTTGTCGAGGACGACCCCCTGCTCGGTGAACTACTCACGATGGCTTTGAAGGCCGAGGGGTGGGACGTCGCGGCAGTGGCGGGTGGGCATGATGCCCTGCAGCAGGTACGCGAGTTTCAACCCGATGTCGTCACCATGGACGTGATGATCCCCGGGATTGACGGGGTCGAGGTCGTACGACGCCTGCGGGCTCGCGGCGACGATGTCCCCGTCCTCTTCCTCACCGCCAAGGATGAACTCTCCGACCGGCTTCAGGGACTTACCGTGGGCGGCGATGACTATGTCACCAAGCCGTTCTCGCTGGAAGAGGTCGTATTGCGACTGCGCGCTATGGTGCGACGCAGGGTGGAGGTCGTTGCCGCCCAGGAAGACCCCCTGCTGACGGTTGGTGACCTGAGCCTGAACCCGCAGACCCACGAGGTGTTTCGTGCCGGGAACCCTATCGAGCTGACTGCCACCGAGTTCGCCCTGCTTGAGTACCTGATGGAAAACCCGCGTCACGTCCTCTCCAAGGCGCAGATACTGGAGCGGGTTTGGGAGTATGACTTCGGTGGGAACGCCAACGTGGTCGAGATCTACGTGTCCTACCTGCGCAAAAAGCTGGATGCCCACGGCCCCGCCATGATCCACACCCTGCGAGGGGTCGGTTACACCATTCGCCCCATGGAGGATCAGGACACATGAGTTCCCCGTGGCGCGGAGCCCACACCTCCCTCCAGGTCCGCTTGGTTGCCCTGATCAGCACCGTCCTCGTCATCGTCATCGCAGCAATTGGGACGGTCGCCGTCACTCTGCAGAATGACAGTCTGCGCCGCCGACTGGATGAGCAACTGCAGACCTCGATGAGCATGGCCCTCGGTTCCGGCAACGAGTACTACATTGCGGGTACCCCACCGAACCTGCAGATCAAGCCGGTTGATCCCCGCTTTGGGTCCCTCAAGGTCAAGGTCCTCGGTGACCAGACCTGGGAGGCGGAAGTGGTCGACTTCCAGGGTGCCACCACCTACCTGGAGGAAGCGGCCGTCGACAAACTGGTTGACAGCGTGAAGGTCACCGGGGTTCCCTACAACGTCTACCTCAAGGACCAGGGCGCCTACCGCGTCCTGGCGCAAGGGGTCACCAACGGTTACAGCAACGGCGTGGTGATCGTCGGCCAGTCCCTAGCCGATGTCAAGCGCACAACCAAGTACCTTGTTGGGGTCTTCATCCTCACCGCCCTCCTCGCCATCGTGGTTGCTTCGGGTCTGGCCGCCTTCATGGTGCGACGTACCCTGCGTCCCCTACGCACCCTGCAGGCCACCGCGGCAACGATCAGTGAGACTTCTCTGACCAGCGGCGTTGTCACCTTCCCCCAGCACGTCTCCGGGGCGGATTACCCACCCGGTTCAGAGGTCGGCGATCTGGCAGACTCCTTCAACCAGATGATGGACCACGTCGAGGCCGCCCTGCAGCACCGCGAGGCCTCCGAGGAGAAACTGAAGCGCTTCGCCGCCGATGCCGGGCACGAACTGCGCACCCCCCTTGCCACCATCAGCGGTTACTCCGAGTTCGCCGAACGCCAGGCCGACGTTCTTCCCGAGCACGTTGTTCGCTCTCTGGAACGAATCAGCAGCGAGTCCAAGCGGATGGGCGGCATTGTTGAGGACCTGCTGCTTCTAGCTCGCCTCGACAGCGGACAGCCCGTCGGTGAGGGACGCACCCTGGTCGCCCCCGTCGTCCTCGACGCCACCATGGACGCACGAGTCACCGCTCCCGACCACCACTGGACAGTGCAGATGAGTGACTCGGTCGCCGAGGCCGAGGTGCCGCTTGCCGGCGACATCCTTCGTCAGGCCTTGGCTAACCTGCTCACCAACGCCCGCCTGCACACACCCGCGGGAACCACCGTGACCACTTCGGTCAGCGTCGACAGCTCCCTCTGCATCATCCAGGTTGAGGACGACGGCCCCGGGATCGACCCCGAGTTGGCCTCACGAGTCTTTGACCGCTTCGTGCGGGGCGACTCGGCCCGCTCCCCACTTCAGGACTCCCCGGACGGTTCGACGCCGCAGCGCAGCACCGGCCTGGGTCTTGCCATCACCCACCAAATCATTGAGAACAGCGGTGGTTCCGTCTCTCTTTCAACAGCACCGGGACGAACAGTCTTTACCCTGCAGCTTCCCTTGGTTAGGTAGCAGCGCTGCCTCCTGGGAGGCGGCGCCAGGCGGCAAAGACCCCTAGGATTACCCCTGTGAAGACTCCCAACTTGGTTCCGGTTCCCGTCAGTGTCGATGTTTCCGAGGATGACCCGTTCGTCCTCGACCAGTCCGCCCAGGTGGTGTTCTCCCCCACCGAAGGTGTCGCAGAGGTGGCGGAAGTGGCCGCAGAAGTTCTTGAACTGGCCACGGGACTGCGACTTCCCGTCGTTTCCGAGGCCCATGCTGACCGCCGTATCACGCTGAAGATTGATGCAGACTTCGTCGTTGAAGGATCCGACAGCGATGAGGCCTACCGCCTTGAGGTCAGCCCCACGACCATCACCCTGACTGCTGGAACTCCGCGCGGCCTCAACTGGGCCATCGCCACACTGCGTCAGTTGGTGGAAGAGGGCGAGGACGGCTGGTACGTCCCATCGGTTTTGATTGAGGACTTCCCCCGCTTCGAGTGGCGCGGCCAGTCCTTGGACGTGGCGCGCAGCTTCTTCCCGGTGGATGAAGTCAAGAAGGTTGTTGACCTTCTGGCTGCCTACAAGCTCAACAACCTGCACCTGCACCTGACCGATGACCAGGGCTGGCGCCTGGAGATTCCAGGCCGTGAAGCCCTGACTGAGATCTCCGGTGCCACCGCTGGTGAGGGCGGGCGAAGCGGTTTCTACACGGTGGAAGAGTTCGCCGAGCTGAACCGCTACGCAGCGGTTCGCGGAGTGACCGTGGTCCCCGAGTTCGACATGCCGGGCCACACCAATGCCGCCAACCACGCCTACGGTGAGCTCACCCCGGGTGGGGAGCCCCTGCCGGCCTACAGCGGCATGAAGGTCGGTTGGAGCATGATCCTGCCCCAGATCGAGGCCACTGAACCGTTCATGCGAGATGTCTTCACGTCCATGGCACAGCAGACGGATGGCCCCTACCTTCATATCGGTGGCGACGAGTGCTACGACATGAACATCGACGACTACAACGTCCTCATTCGTCAGGCAGAGAAAATAACGCGTGAGCTGGGGCGACGCCCCGTGGCCTGGCAGGAGGCCGCCGGAGCGGATATCGCCGGCGACATGATCTACCAGTTCTGGGACCCGCGCCTCGACCGCGAGGATATGGCCAAGGCGGTTGCCAAGGGAGGCAAGCTGCTGATGTCCCCTGCTGACCGCATCTACTTTGACATGAAATACAACAAGGACACCCCGTACGGTCAGGACTGGTGCGGCCTTGTCGAACTTGAGAAGTCCTACAACTGGGATCCCACCACCCAGGTCGACGGGGTGAGCGAGTCCGACATCATCGGGATTGAGGGGGGAATGTGGACGGAGAAAATCCACACCCTTGACGCCCTCACCTACATGCTGCTGCCGCGCCTAAGTGCCGTGGCAGAGATTGGCTGGTCCCCGAAGGAAGAGCTCAACTACGAGAACTACACGGGACGCCTGGCATCCGAGGGGCCCTGGTGGACCCGACTGGGACTGCACTGGCACCGCTCCCCGGACGTCAACTGGGACTAGGGACAAAGAAAGACGGTCTAGATCAAACACACTGATCTAGACCGTCTTTTTTGGTTTCTAGCGGCGGGTTCCAATCACCTTCCAGGTTGCGAGAAGAAGTGCGCTGGCCGCAAGTGCTTTGAGGGCATCCCCTACCAGGAAGGGCACGACGCCCAGAACGAGGCCTTCCGACAAGCCCAATCCGAGGGAGATCATCAGCCACGGCACACCGACCGCGTAGATGAGGCCGGAGCCAACGACGGCAGCGGCAAAGGTGGAGAGGACCCTGCGATCAGCTGCTCGACGAGCCAGGGCCCCGACCGCGACAGCCGCTACCAGGTAGCCGATGACATAGCCGAATGAAGCAGAGGCAGTCCCGGAAGAGAAGCCCGCGAAAACGGGGACACCGACTGTTCCGAGAGCCAGGTAGAGGCCCAGGGAGAGTGCCCCTCGAAGTGGCCCAAGCGCCGAACCCACCAGCAGGACCGCAAGGGTGGCCAGGGAGAGCGGAACGGGTGTGAAGCCAAGGGGGATCACGATCTGAGACGCCAGAGCCACCAGGGCTGTGCCGCCCATCACAAGTGCGGCATCTTTCACACGGGAGGCTGGAAGAAGATCGGTTAGCACCGGGACGGTTGCTGTACTCAAGGGTGAGCCTTTCGGGTTTTCGTTGCAAAATCGCGGAAATCACCGGGGGGATGCAAAAGCTACCCACCCGCCGTTCCACCATGAGCGCAGCCCGCCACGCCGAGATTGAGACCTGGATTGCCGCGCCGACAGCGATGACTATACTTCAGAACTTGAAAGAGTTGCTACAAATCTTGAAGTATTAGCGGTGCAGTGCCAAACCCCTGAGGAGACGAATGCAGCAGCCAGCCCCGATCATCCAGATTGCTGAAGTGACCTCCACCAACGACCTTCTAGGACGGCTATGGAGAGAACGGGACCGATCAGGGCTCCCCTCCTACACCGCCGTGATGGCTGACTTTCAGACCCGGGGTAGGGGCCGACTGGGACGCAGGTGGGAGGCACCGGAGAAGAGTTCGCTTCTCTTTTCCGTCCTCGTCCCCATTGCCCCGCAGTGGGCCACCTGGGTTCCCCTGGCGGGCGGCCTGGCTACAGCCCAGGTACTCCAGGGCCTCCTCGATCACAGCCACGTGGACCTGAAGTGGCCCAATGACGTACTTGTCTCCGGTCGGAAGATCGCCGGCATCCTGGCCGAAAACCTCGGCATCGACAGTGACGGAACCGCTTGGATAGCCCTCGGCATCGGCGTCAACCTCACCCAGACTGAGGAAAAACTTCCCCCGGTCCCCTCGACCTCCCTGGCACTTGAGGACGGGGAGGCAATCAGCGCCACCTCACTTGCGCACCTGATTCGCCAGCGCCTGGCGCAGCTGCTCAACGACCACAACCTGGCCGCCGAGTACTCCAACCTCTGCCTCTCACTTCGCTCCACCGTCAAGGTCACCCTTCCGACAGGCGCCACCGTCACCGGAAGTGGACTTCTGATCGATGATCAGGGCGCCCTGGTTGTCGAGGACGAGACCGGCCTACTTCACACCATCGAGGCCGGGGATGTCGCCCTGGTCTCCAACCTTCCCACCACCTCAGGAGCCGCACTGTGACACAACCCTCCCAAAGCCGCGTGCTCGTTGCCAACCGGGGCGAGATCGCCCTGCGTATCATCCGTTCCATTCAGGAGCGCGGTGACACAGCAGTAGCCGTCTACGCCGATCAGGACATGGACGCCCAGTTTGTCCGCGGCGCCGATGAGGCCTACGCCCTGCGCGGGACCAGCGCTGCAGAAACCTACCTCAGCGGCGATAAGATCATCGCCATCGCTTCCGCGAATGGGGTCGATGCCATTCACCCCGGCTACGGTTTCCTGGCCGAAAGCCCCACCTTTGCGGCTCAGGTCCAAGAGGCTGGAATCAGCTGGATTGGCCCCTCCCCCGAGGTGATCGAACTTCTTGGCGACAAGATCCGCGCCCGCCAGACCGCCCTGCGCGTCGGGGTCGCCCCGGTTCCCGGAACCCAGGAACCGCTGACTGGACGCGGCGAAGTTGAGGCCTTCATCAAGCAGTGGGACTACCCCGTCGTCCTCAAGGCGGCGGACGGTGGTGGCGGTCGTGGCATTCACGTCCTCCACGGCGAGGGCGACCTGGACACCTTCTTCACCGGACGCGACCTCACCTCGGGAAGCGGCGCAGGTTTCTTCATCGAACGTTACGTTCCACGCGCCCGCCACCTCGAGACCCAGAGCGGACGGGACAGCCACGGCACCTTCACCGTCTATTCCACCCGTGACTGCTCCGTGCAGCGGCGTCACCAAAAACTCATCGAAGAGGCCCCGGCGCCCTTCATCAGCCCGGAGATCGAAGCAGCCCTGATCGCAAACTCCCAGGCTCTGTTTGATGCGGTTGGCTACGTCGGCCTCGGCACCTGCGAGTACCTCTTGACCGAGGACGGCGAACTCTACTTCCTCGAGGTCAACCCCCGCCTGCAGGTGGAGCACACCGTCACCGAAGAGGTGGCTGGCGTCGACCTGGTTGACGCGCAACTGACCATCGCTGAGGGGGGCCCGATTCCCCTCGGGGGTGAGGTGCGGGGCCACTCAATCGAACTGCGTGTTACCAGTGAGGATCCCGCTAACGACCTCATCCCCACCACCGGCACCCTCAGTCGCGTCGTCTGGCCGACGGGGCCCGGTATCCGCATCGATACCGGAATCGGCGAGGGCGACACCGTCTCTTCCGAGTTTGACTCGATGGTTGCCAAGATTATCGTCACCGCCCCCACCCGCGAGCAGGCCATCGCCCGCGCCCTGCGCGTCACCAGGGAAACCGTGCTCGACGGGGTGGCCAACCCTCTTCCCCTTTACGCCCACATCCTCAACCACCCCCTGTTCAACCAGGCCCAAGGCGGCAACCTGGGGGTGTGGACCAGGTGGCTTGAGTCCGGTGTTCTTGAGGAGTTCGCGGCGATTTTCAAGGCCGAACAGGAAGCCCTCAGTCCCGCAACTACTTCCGGGCCCACCCCTACTCAAGAACGCACCCGGGTCATCATCGAACTGGATGGGAAGCGCGCCGAGCTAACACTGCCCGCCCACCTCTTCGCAGGCGCAGCAGCTGCCACAGCTTCCCGCAAACCCGCCCAACCCCTGCGCTCCTCTCGGGAGCAGAACCGGAGATCCGGGGGAGCGACCCCGCTCAACTCCGACGCGGTGATCGCCCCCTCACAGGCCATCGTCGTCAGGGTTCCGGTTGAGGTCGGAACCGAAGTTGCAGAAGGCGACATCCTGCTGGTTCTGGAGTCCATGAAGATGGAGTCCTACATCCGCTCCCCCCGGGCCGGACGCATCGAGTCCATCGGCGTCGAGGTCGGAGCAAATGTGGCACCCGGAGCCGTCCTCGCCACCCTGACCCCAGAACCTGTCACCGTTGAAGGCGGCCAGTCATGAACCCCAAGCCCTCCCCCAAAACCACGGCCACCGAGGCCCGCAACGCGGCCCGAGTTGGCCTGAGTCGGGCCCGCGCGGGAATCGAAGCGGCCAAAGCAGGCTTCAATGCCGCCCTCGCCGAACTGACGGGGGCCCCTCAGAACCCACAGGACAGTACGCCGAGTGTCCGGGACTCCCACACCACGGAGGTCGCCAAACTGACTCAACTCGGTGAGGAACGTGCCGCGGCCCGCCAGCACAAGAACGACAAGATGACGGCCCGGGAGCGCATCGCCATGCTGCTGGATCCCGAAACTTTCGTCGAAATCGGCCAGTTCATGGGTGGCTCCATGAAAAACGGGTTCACCGGAGCCGCGGTCATCACCGGTCACGGAGAGATCAACGGGCGTCGCGTCGCCGTTTACGCCCAGGACTTCTCCGTCCGCGGGGGAACCCTGGGTCGGGTCGAGGGGCAGAAGATCATCAACCTGATGGATATCGCCATGCAGATGCGTATCCCCATCATCGGCATGCTCGACTCCGGAGGCGCCCGGATCCAAGAGGGAGTCGTCGCCCTCACGCAGTATGGGCGCATCTTCCGCAAGTCTTGCAAGGCATCGGGGTCGGTCCCGCAGATCTCACTGATCCTGGGCCCCTGCGCAGGGGGTGCCGTTTACAGCCCCGCCCTCACCGACTTCGTCATCATGACCCGCGAGCAGAGCCACATGTTCGTCACCGGTCCCGAGGTCGTCAAAGCCGTCACGGGCGAACAGGTCTCCTTTGAGGAACTGGGCGGCGGAGAGGTCCACAACCACCAGTCCGGTGTTGCCCACTACCTCGCCGACGACGAGGAGGACGCGCTCGAGTACGCACGCTCACTGCTCACCTACCTACCGTCCTCCTTCGAGGAACCGGCCCCCTCCTACGACTACCTGCCGGACCTTGACGAGGCCGCCCTCGCCGAGGAACTTGGCGAACTGGTTCCCGAGTCCACCCGCACCCCCTACGACGTCAAAGCGGTCGTGGCGAACCTGGTAGACCACGGAGAGTTCGTCGAGGTCCAGGCGGGATACGCCCGCAACATCGTCATTGGTTTCGCCTGCATTTCGGGCCGCTCGGTGGGAATCGTCGCCAACCAGCCCCTCCACGACGCCGGCACCCTCGACGTCGACGCCTCAGAGAAGGCCGCCCGTTTCGTTCGCCTTTGCGACGCCTTCAACCTGCCGATCATCACCCTGGTCGACGTTCCCGGCTACCGTCCCGGAACCGAGCAAGAACAGGCCGGTATCATCCGCCGCGGCGCCAAGATGATCTTCGCCTACGCCAACGCCACCACCCCGATGATCACCATCGTTCTGCGCAAGGCCTACGGAGGCGCCTACATCGTCATGGGTTCCAAGTCGATCGGAGCCGACATGAACTTCGCCTGGCCGGGAGCGGAAGTGGCCGTCATGGGCGCGGATGGCGCGGTTTCCATCATGAACCGTCGTGAACTAACCGCCGCCCGGGACGCGGGTGAGGACGTCGACCGCGTCCGAGCCGCCCTCGTCCAAAAGTACACCGACGAGTCCGTCAACCCTGACCTGTCGGTAGCCGAGGGCGAGTTCGATGCCATCATCACCCCGGCCCAAACCCGAGAGGCCATCATCGGTTCCCTCGAACTGCTTTCAACCAAGTTCCGCCCTGTTTCAGGTTCGAAACGACACGGAAACGGACCCCTGTGATGCCCCCTAGCCAAGCCCTTCCCCCCGGTACCAACCAACTTTCTGGAGAGACCAACATGACCAGCTACAACGCGCCTTTCTACCTCTCGCTCGGGGGCACTCAGGGTGTGCCCTACGCGCTGACCTTCGCGGGACAGGCAACGCCGTGGCAGGACACCCTTCGTGACACCACCACCCACAGGGACGTTGCCTCACAGGTCGAGGAACTGATCGCTGCGGGGCAGGCTCTGCTTGCCCCACTGGGCCGGAGCCTCAGCGTCATCGCGGGCGCTCCCCTCACCCTGACCTCCCTGCTCGAGGCCGATCCGGCTGCACCTTCCGCCTCCATGCCTGGAATCCTGCTGGCTCAGTACGCCACGCTGCTGGAGCTTGCCGCCGAGGGCTTTGATGCCCGCGTTCACGCCCCCGTCGCCGCCGTTGGTCACAGCCAGGGCCTGCTGGGAGCCGCCCTCTTTGAGGCTTGGGCCGATGGTGACTATAGGAAGATCGCAGCGATCTACGCCCTCTCCGAACTGATGGGGGTGGCTGTCACCGCCGCCACCCGCTCCACCGGAACCCGCCGCGTCGGAGAGGACTTCCCCATGCTGGCCGTCATCGGCGCCTCCCCGACCCAGGTCGAGGAGGTTATCGCAGGGGCCGGTCTGGAAGGCTCTGTCACGGTCTCCCTACGTAATGACGCCGAACAGCTGGTCCTCTCGGGCCGCCCTGCCGACCTGATGGCAATCCAGCGTGCCTCTGAGAAGATCTCGGCTGCCGAGAAGGCCCAGATCACCGCCAAGGTGCGCGGTGGTAAAGCCTTCTCTCCCCGCTTTTCTCCCCTGCCTGTGTCCGCCCCCTTCCACTCCCCCCTGCTTCAAGGTGCTTTGGATCAGGTCCGGACCTGGGCCACCTCTGCGGGCATCGACTCCGCGCTGGTGGAAAATCTTGCTCCCGCCGTCCTCACCGAACCGGTCGACTGGGCCGCACTGCTGATTCCCGCCACCGAGGACGTCAAGTGGGTTCTTGATATCGGTCCGGGCGACACCCTGGAGCGCATCAACCGCACCGTTCTTCTTGGCACCGGAATCGGCGTCATCGAAGCCGGGACAGTGGCGGGACGCGACAAACTCCTCACCTCCACCGCCGAGTTCACGGCCCCGGTCAACTGGTCCACCTATCAGCCCCGGATTACGGTTCTACCCAATGGGCAGCGCACCGTGGAGACCGCCTTCACCCGCCTCACCGGACGCTCCCCCATCCTGCTGGCCGGGATGACCCCCACCACCGTCGACCCTGAGATCGTGGCGGCGGCAGCCAATGCCGGCTACTGGGCTGAACTGGCGGGCGGGGGCCAGGGCACCGAACCCGTCTTTGCAGAGAACCTCGCCAAGTTGAAGCAGTTGCTGCGGCCGGGACGCGCCGCCCAGTTCAACGCCATGTTCCTTGACCCCTACCTGTGGAACCTACAGTTCGGGGCGCAGAGCATTGTCACCAAGGCACGCGCCGCCGGTGCCCCCCTCGACGGGGTTGTCATCTCAGCCGGTATTCCGGAACTGGAGGAAGCTACCGAGCTGATCACCTCCCTTCAGGCCGCCGGATTCCCCTACGTGGCGTTCAAGCCGGGCACCACCGCGCAGATCCGCCAGGTGGTGGCGATTGCCCACGAGGTTCCGGAGGCCTCCGTTATCATCCAGGTCGAAGACGGTCACGCCGGGGGACACCACTCCTGGGAGAACCTCGACGATCTTCTACTGGCCACCTACGCCGACATTCGTAACGCCCCGAACCTGGTGCTCTGCGTCGGAGGTGGCATCGGAACACCGGAGCGCGCCGCCGACTATATTTCCGGTGACTGGGCGCTCGCCCACGGGCGCTCCCTGATGCCCGTTGATGGCGTCCTCATCGGCACCGCCGCCATGACGGCTCTGGAGGCCAAGACAACGGCCGAGGTCAAGCAGCTTCTGGTCGACACCCCCGGCATCTCTGTCCTTCCGACCGAGGATGAACTGGGCGGCTGGGTTCCCACCGGCACCACCCGCGGTGGAGTCACCTCGGGACAGTCCCACCTGCGCGCCGATATTCACGAGGTCGACAACTCTGCAGCCGCGTGCGCACGACTGGTCGCTGAGGTCTCCGGTAATGAGGAGGCCGTGGTGGCACGCCGCGACGAGATCATCGCCGCCCTCAACGCCACCTCCAAGCCCTACTTCGGGGACGTCGACAGGATGTCCTACCTGGAGTGGGCAGAGCGTTTCGCCGCACTTTCGGCCTCACCGATCGACGGCTCCTGGAACGACGTCACCTGGATCAACCGCTTCCAGTTGCTACTGCAGCGCATCGAAGGACGCCTCTCCGAGGTCGAGAGCGGCGAGATTTCCACGATCTTCCCCGATCTGGACTCGGTGAGGAACGCGGGGGCCGCCCTCATCGACCTGGCGGAAACCTACCCGAATGCCGCCACCACCCGCGTCACCCCGACGGATGCAGCCTGGTTTGTTGACCTGTGCCGCAAGTACCCGAAGCCGATGCCCTTCGTTCCCGTCCTCGACTCTGACCTGCTGCGCTGGTGGGGTCAGGACAACCTGTGGCAGTCGCAGGATCCCCGCTACTCCGCCGACCAGGTTCGGGTCATCCCCGGTCCGGTGGCGGTGGCTGGAATCGACCGGGTCGATGAGCCCATCGGTGACCTTCTGGGTCGTTTCGAGGCCGCGACCGTGGACCGTCTCGGCGCTGCCGGGGCCCCTGAGGTTCAACTCTTCGCACGCCTCAAAGATGCCCGGAGCGCCGAGGAGTTCATCGCCCAGGTCCCCTACGTGAGCTGGAGCGGCAACCTGGTCGACAACCCGGCCCGGGTGGTTCCCGAGGGGATGCTCAGCATCGTCAAGCACGATGACAGCGAAACCTACAACCTGGTTGTCACCCTGGATACAGCCTGGGATGGGGTGGCTGGTGGCGATAACCTTCACGCCGTACGCACCCTGACTGTTCCCTTGGCCCTGGGGTCCGCAACCGAAAACGGCGGCTACCCGGTGGTCGACCGCGACGCCCTCCCCCAGCACATGTACGCGCTGCTGGCGGCAACCGCGGGCGTGGGCGGAGAGACCATCACCGGGGACCCGATCACGACGCTGCCCACCATGGTTCCCTCAGACGACTCCCTGTTCGGAGAGGCCCACTGGACCTTCACCATCAACCGGGCCCTCGCCGATATGCACCGCGGCGCAACCGGTGAGGGACTACCGGCGAAGTACGACCTTGAAACCTGGACCCCCGATGCCCTGCTCGGTCTGTGCTGGCCTGCCATCTACGCTGCCCTCGGTTCCGCCCTCATCGAGAACAACTACCCCGTCATCGAGGGACTGCTTTCTGCCGTCCACCTCGACCACACCGCCCGCCTCTACGTCGACATTGATGATCTGCTGGCTGAGGACGGTAGCGCTCAGCTCACCGTCGTCGCCCGCACCGTCGGCCTCGACGAGTCCTCAGCCGGGCGCGTAGTCACCGTTCAAGAGGCACTGTTTCACGAGGGCCAGGAAATCGGCTTCTTCCAGGAACGCTTCGCGATTCGCGGCAGAATCGGCTCCGACCAGGTTCCCGCCGATGTCCCCGCTGCGGCTGGCCTAGCCGCCCAGGTGGTCGATACCCCGCGTTCCCAGCTTCGTCGCGCCCGCGTTACCGCCCCGGCCAACATGACGACTTTCGCCAATGTTTCGGGTGACTTCAACCCGATTCACACCTCGCAGGCAGCGGCCCGCGTGGCGGGTCTGGAGGATGCGCTGGTTCATGGCATGTGGCTCTCCGCCGTGGCTCAGAACCTGGTTCAAGCCCGTGAGGGCAACCAGCCGGGCTTCCGCATCAGCGGTTGGACCTACAACATGTACGGCCTGGTCAACCTGAATGACCCTGTGGATATCACCGTCGAGAGGGTGGGGCGTATCCCCGGAGGTGGCCTGCTGCTTGAGGTCACCTGCAAGATTGACGGCCAGATCGTCTCCCGCGCCACCGCGGCCACACTGGCCCCAACGACCGCCTACGTCTACCCGGGTCAGGGTATCCAGCGTCAGGGTATGGCCCTTGACGAGATGGCCACTTCAGATGCTGCCCGAGAGGTGTGGCAGCGCGCCGACCGCCTGACCCGAGACGCCCTCGGCTTCTCCATCCTCACCGTGGTGCGTGATAACCCCACGGAGCTGGTGGTCGACGGCCAGGTGCTGCGCCACCCGGAGGGCATCCTCAACCTGACCCAGTTCACCCAGGTGGCACTGGCAACGGTGGCTTTCGCCCAGACCGCACGCCTGCGTGAGCAGGGTGCCCTGGTCGACGGGGCCTACTTCGCGGGCCACTCGCTCGGCGAGTACAACGCGCTGTCGGCCTACGGTGAGGTTTTCCCGCTGGAAAGCGTTCTCGAGATCGTCTTCCACCGTGGCTCCACCATGCACCACCTGGTTCCGCGTGATGCCAAGGGACGCTCGAACTACCGCATGGGCGCCCTGCGTCCGGGCCAGTTCGGGGTGGGAGACGACGGGGTTGTCGACTACGTCAACTCGGTTGCCGAGCAATCGGGTGAGTTCCTGCAGATCGTCAACTTCAACCTGGCCGGCCAGCAGTACGCCGTGGCCGGTTCGATTGCCGGCCTGAAGGCCCTTGACGAGGACGCCTCTGCCCGCGCCGCCGCAGCCGGTGGCAAGGGCCCCTTCATGTACGTTCCCGGGGTTGATGTTCCCTTCCACAGCCGGGTGCTGCGTGACGGGGTTCCTGAGTTCCGCGACAAACTGGAGGCCCTGATTCCCGGGGAAATTCCCTCGGAACGCCTCATCGGTAAGTACATCCCCAACCTGGTGGCGCGACCCTTCGAGGTGAGTCGCGAGTTTGCGCAGGCCATCCTGGATGAGGTTCCCTCCGCACCCCTCTCCGCACTGCTCACCCGTGAGGGAGCCTGGGAGGAAGCTGCGCGTGACGAGGACGCCCTCGCCCGCCTGCTGCTGATCGAGCTGCTGTGCTGGCAGTTCGCCTCTCCGGTACGCTGGATTGAAACCCAGGACCTGCTCTTTACCCCGACCGGCGACAACGGCCTCGGTGTGGAGCGCCTCATCGAAATCGGCCTCGGCTCCGCCCCCACCCTGGCGGGACTCGGAGAGAAGACCCTGAAGCTGGATGAGTTCAACGGCTCCCCTGCCGCCGCCCTCAACGTTCAGCGTGACGAACAGGTTGTCACCTGTGTCGACGTGAAGTTCGTTGATGAGGACGAGGACGTGGTCGAGGTCGTGGAAGCGACCCAGGCAGCCGAGACCCCGGCCCCCGCCGAAGCCGACTACATTCCCTCGGCGGTTCACGCCCCCGCCCCCCAGGTCATCACCGGAGCTCCCTCAGGAGCAGCCGTGGCGGAGCTGCCCTTCACGGCTTCCGATGCCATCCGGGTCGTCATGGCCTACACCAACAAGTTGCGACCCGAGCAGATCGATGCGGGCGACACCACCGACACCCTCACCGCGGGTGTCTCAGCGCGCCGCAACCAGCTGCTGATGGACCTCTCGGCGGAGCTCGGACTACCTTCCATCGACGGGGCTGCCGATGCCAGCGTTGGGGAACTGGCGCTCTCCGTCGACAAACTGGCCCACCACTACCGCGCCTTCGGGCCGGTGCTGACCGAGGCTATTCGCGACCGCCTGCGGAAGGTTCTGGGAGCTGCTGGCGTGAAGCCGACCTTCGTTGCCGACCGGGTGCGTGAGGTCTGGCAGCTCGGCGATGGCTGGGCTAATGCCACCACCGCCCAGGTCCTGCTGGGTTCCCGCGAGGGCGACTCCGCCCGAGGCGGCGCCCTGGCCACCCTGCCCACCTCCACCTCTTCCAAGGCAGAGGCCGAGGCCCTGGTGGATGCGGCTGTCACCCAGGTTGCTACCGCCCACGGCACCTCGGTCTCCCTTCCCTCTGCCGGGGGGACTGCCGGTGGTGGGGGTGTGGTGGACTCCGCCGCCCTCGACGCGTACGCCGACTCCGTGACCGGACCGGCAGGCGCCCTGGCCCAAACCGCCACCCACCTGCTCGAGGTGCTGGGACTACAGGGTCCCGACCTGCTTCCCGCAGGCATCCCTGTCGAGGACGAGGATAGTGTCCGCGAAGCCCTGGCAGCCAGGACCGTTGAGGCGGAACTGGGTTCGCGCTGGGTCGAAATGGTTCAACCCAGGTTCAACCCGGCCCGCGCCGTCCTCATCGATGACCGCTGGGCCAGTGCCCGCGAGGATCTGGCCCGGGTCTGGACGACTGAGCAAAGTGAGCTTCCCGCGGCGATCACCTTCGCCGGAACCGGATCGGCCGTGGCGCAGCACGCCACCTGGTGGGCTGAGAAGGGACTTTCCGAGGGCCGCGCAGACCTAGTCCCCTTCTACCGTGAGACCGCCCGGCTCGCCACCCAGACCCCGGAGCTTCCCTTCGCCGGTCAGGTAGCGGTGGTCACCGGGGTGACCCCGGCTTCGATTGCCGGCGCCGTCACCGCGCGACTCCTGCAGGGAGGGGCAACCGTGATCGCCACCTCCTCCAAGGTCGATGCGACTCGTCTTTCCTTTGCCAAGGACCTCTACCGAAAGAACGCCACCGCCGGAGCCGCCCTGTGGCTGGTTCCAGCCAACCTTGCTTCCTACCGCGATGTGGACGCCCTCATCGAATGGATCGGCACCGAAGAAACCAAGGTGGTTGGAGCCACCAAGGAGGTCGTCAAGGCCGCCCTGGTTCCCGACCTCTTCTTCCCCTTCGCCGCTCCCCCCGTCGTGGGATCACTGGCAGATGCCGGAGAAACCTCTGAGGCGCAGGCACGACTGCTGCTGTGGAGCGTGGAGCGGGCCATCAGCGGCCTTGCCGACCTCGCGGGCAGGAGTGCCAACCCGGCTCGGGTGCACGTCATTCTGCCCGGTTCACCCAACCGCGGCATGTTTGGCGGAGACGGAGCCTACGGGGAAACCAAGGCTGCCTTCGACGCCATCACCAACCGCTGGTTCGTGGAACCCGTCTGGGCCGCCTCAACCACCCTCGCCCACCCGAAGATCGGTTGGGTTCAGGGCACCGGCCTCATGGGCGGTAACGATGCCCTGGCCCCCGCTGCCCGCGAAGCCGGGATCCGCACCTACACCACTGAGGAAATGGCTGATGAGCTGATCGAGCTCTGCACCGCGGAAGCACGCGCCACCGCAGCGGTCGCCCCCCTCGATGTTGACCTCACCGGTGGACTGGGGGCCGGTGTTGACTTCAAGGCCCTGCAGGCCGCAGCTCTGGCTGATGCTGAAGCCGCAGCCTCAGCCGAGGTGGTGGCGGAAGCCGAGGATGTGCTCATCCCCGCCCTCCCCTCACCGCCCCGCCCCACCCTGGCCTCATACGATCCGGCGGAATGGGCCGGGGTTGACGCCAAACTTGAGGACATGGTCGTTGTGGTTGGCCTCGGTGAGGTCGGCCCCTGGGGTTCAGCCCGCACCCGCTGGCAGGCAGAACTCGGTATAGAGTCTGACGGAGAGGTCGAACTGACCCCCGCCGGCGTCCTCGAACTGGCCTGGATGATGGGCCTGGTGACCTGGCAGGACTCCCCCACTTCCGGCTGGTATGACGAGAGCGGCACCCTGGTGGAGCCCGGCGACATCTTCGATCGCTACCGTGACGAGGTCGTGGCCCGCTCCGGGGTGCGCTCCTTCATCACCGATGCCGGGATTGTCGACCTCGGTTCACAGGAGGATGCGGCGGTGTTCCTGAACACCGATGTCACCTTCACGGTGCCGGATCAGGAGACCGCCCGCTCCTACGTGATCGAGGACGAACGCCTCACCCGGATCCGTCCCCTCGAAGACGGAGAGTGGGAGGTGACGCGACTGGCCGGAGCCCAGGCTCGACTGCCGCGTCGCGCCACCCTCACCCGCACCGTTGGCGGCCAGTTCCCCACCGGCTACGACGCCTCCAAGTGGGGACTGTCCCCCGCGCTTCTCGAGGGCATGGACCGCATTGCGGCCTGGAACCTGGTCAGCGCCGTGGATGCCTTCCTCACCGCGGGCTTCTCCCCAGCCGAGCTGCTGCAGGCCGTTCACCCCGCCGATGTGGCCTCAACCCAGGGCACCGGTTTCGGTGGTATGACCTCGATGCGCAAGTTGTTTGTCGACCGCTTCCTCGGTGAGGAGTACCCGCAGGATGTCCTGCAAGAAACCCTGCCGAACGTAGTGGCAGCACACACCATGCAAAACTTCATCGGTGGTTACGGTCCCATGGTCCAGCCGGTATCCGCCTGTGCTACAGCCGCGGTGTCGGTCGAGGACGCCCTCGACAAGATCCACACCGGTAAGGCCAGGTTCGTGGTGGCGGGAGCAACCGATGATCTCTCAGTTGAGTCACTGGTGGGCTTCGGTTCGATGAACGCCACCGCTAACTCCAAGGAAATGGCGGGCAAGGGCATCGAGGAACGCTTCTACAGCCGGGCCAATGACCGCCGTCGCGGCGGCTTCATCGAGTCGCAGGGCGGAGGAACCATCCTTCTGGCCCGCGGCGACCTGGCTGCTGAACTCGGTCTGCCGGTCCTCTCCGTCGTGGCCTACGCCCAGTCCTTCTCGGACGGTATCCACACCTCCATCCCGGCACCGGGCCTGGGGGCGCTGGCTGCAGCTCGCGGCGGAACCGACTCCCGCCTGGCGAAGGCCCTGAACCAACTCGGCCTCGGCGCCGATGACGTGGCATTCCTGTCGAAGCACGACACCTCCACCAACGCTAATGATCCCAACGAGTCCGACCTGCACACCCGGGTGGCTCGGGCCCTGGGACGCACCCCCGGCAACCCGATGTTCGTCATCTCGCAGAAATCGGTCACCGGTCACGCCAAGGGTGGGGCCTGCGTCTTCCAAATCTCTGGCGTCGGCCAGGTGTTCCGCGATGGGATCCTTCCCGCCAACAAGTCCCTCGACTGCGTCGATGAGGCACTTGCAGACAACCCCTGGCTAGTGTGGCTCAAGCAGCCCCTCCAGATCGCGAAACTGGGAACAGTCAAGGCCGCCCTGGTCACCTCCCTCGGGTTCGGTCACGTCTCCTCCCTGCTGGCGCTAGCCCACCCCGGAGCCTTCGAGGCCGCCGTCGCCGGCAACCTCGGTGAGGAGGCCCGCGCAGCCTGGCACAACCGGGCCCAAAGCCGCCTGGAGGACGGAGCCCACGACCTCGAGGCCGGCATGCTGGGTCGCGGCGACCTCTTCACCGCGGCCCCCGACCGCCGCCTACCCGCCGAGGGTGGACAGGTGGCCAAGGAAGCCGAAGCCGCCATGCTCCTAAACCCGCAGGCACGCCTCGGCGCCGACGGACGCTACCCCAGGACCTAACCCGTGACCCCACAGCCGAGCACCCCCGCACTCCCGGTGATCCCGGGGGTGCTCGGCGTGGGCACAGACCTGGTCCACGTCCCCACCTTCAAAGCCCAACTCGAACTCCCCGGCTCCCAGTTCTCACAGCCCGGAGCCGTTTTCACATCCCGCGAGCTCCGCCGAGCCGCAGCCCGGGCGCAGGCCAAAGGAGACTCCCTAGCCCAGCACCTAGCGGCACTGTGGGCCATCAAGGAAGCGGCGCTCAAGGCGTGGGTGGGCGCCCTGGAAAGACTCTCACGTCCACTTCCCCTAGCCGATCAGGAAATCAACTGGGCGCAGTTCAGCATCACCCACACCCCCTCGGGGGCGCCCGCGCTCCACCTCCTCGGCACGGTCGAGGCAGCCTTCACCCGCGACTTCACCACGGGGACCACCTGGACGGTCAGCGCCTCCCACGACGGAGACTACGCCACCGCGCTTGCGGTTCTTAGCGCACCGTCCTCGCCACCGCTGAAATCAAGCTGACATACTCTTCGCCGGTCGCCCTCGTCATCCCGATTTCACAGGTGCGGTTGCTGGAGACATGCAGCGTCGTGTCACCGTGGCTGTGTTCCACCACCTCGGCGGACTCCGGACCGGTCGCTGATTCTGTTAGTTCCGGCAGCAGCATGCCGCGGTCACCCGCAAATGCACAGCAACCCCAGTTGTCGGGGATCCGCACCTCTTCACCCAGGACGCCCGCCACCTCTTCGACCGCGGCGGTCGATCCGAGGTGGGTGGTGGAGCAGGTCGGGTGCAAAATGATGTTGTCCCAGGGGCGCTTACCAACTTCGCCCTCCAGGCGGGGCAGGATGACGTCGCGCAGGAACACCGGTGAATCAATCACGGTGAGGCCGGCGTCGCGCAGCATCTTCACCAGTCCCTCGGTGCATGAGGAGTTGTCGCAGACAATGGGAACCCGTCCCCCACCTGTGGAGCGACGCATCGAGGCGATGACCCTCTCCCGCATGATCTCGTAGCCGTCTGCGATCCCCTTGGAAGACCAGGGGGTTCCGCAGCACAGCGAGTCAATGTCCGAGGGAATCAACAGGCGCACCCCGGCCTTACGGCACAGCTCCTGGAAGTCCGCCTGGGTGTTAGCCGCCCCCTCCCCACCGGGAAGGGGTGCCGGGGCAAACATGGTGTTGAGGCAGGAGGGAAGGTAGACCGCCTCCGGAACGGTAGCGCCACTTCCCCCACGCAGGTAGTCCAGTGCCACCTTCTTTCGCGAGGTTCCCCCACCCGGCAGGTCCGGCGTCCACAGCGGCATCTGGTTCTCGCCGAGGACGGAGCGCATCACCCGGGTCGTTCCTTCAACCAGTCCCGCGGGCAGCACCTTGGCGACATTGAGGGCGAGGGCGGCACCCTGCGTGACCAGGGACCACTGCTGAGCCGCCAGGGTCCAGACACCCCGGGCCGCAAGCGGGGCCCGTTCCTTGCGTTCCTGGCGTACCAGGTCCCCGGTGTTGATCCCCAGGGGGCAGGCCGTCAGGCACATTCCGTCAACGGCGCAGGTGTCCACTCCGGCGTACTGGAAGGCACTGTCAAGCAGGTCAGCCATCTCGTGGTTTCCCCGCATCGTTGCCATGGCGATCTCTCGTTCGGCAACGATTCTCGTCCTCGGGGTCAGCGTCAGGCGCTGGCTGGGGCAGGAGGGTTCGCAGTAGCCGCACTCAACGCAGCGGTCCACCAGCGGGTCGACACCGGGGGTGGTCTTGACGTCCCTCAGGTGGATTTCGGGGTCGTCGGTGATGATGACGCCGGGGTTGAGGATGTTGCTCGGGTCGGCGGCGCGCTTGATCTCTACCATCACCCCGTAGAGTTCGGCCCCGTACTGGCGCTCCACGAAGGGGGACATGGCACGACCGGTGCCGTGTTCGGCCTTGAGTGTGCCTCCCGCTTCAAGAACCATGTCGACCATGGCTTCGGTGAAGTCGCGCAGTCGCTGGCGCCCCTCGGCCTCATCAAAGTTGTCGGTGAGCATGAAGTGCAGGTTGCCGTCTTTGGCGTGACCGAAGATGACCGCGTCGTTGTAGCCGAACTGGGCCAGCAGCTTCGAGAGGGTGCTGACGGTGGCTGCCAGGTTGTCGACGGGGACCGCGATGTCTTCAAGGAGGGCGGTGACGCCTGGTTCGCGAGCGCCGGCCACGGTGGTGTAAAGGCCCTTGCGCACCGTCCACATTCCCGCGCGGATTACCGGGTCTGAGGTGAAGGAGGACTCCAGGTTCAGCTCGGCTGCGATCTCCTCAGCCTTGGCGATCTGCTCACGTAGTTCGTCCTCGTCATCCGCCTGGTATTCGATGAGCAGGGCTGCGTGATCGACCACATCGATGGCGGAGACGACCTCGGGAACCCCGGTAAAAGACTGGGCGACGGTGAGGGAGCGGGAGTCCATCAGTTCGAGGGCGGAGGCGCCGGTCGCGACCAGCTGGGGAATCGCGGCGCAGGCCCGTTCCACATCGGGGAAGACCCACAGGCCGGTGGCGATCTTCTCGCGCACGGGCAGGGTCTTGAAGATCGCTTCGGAGATGAACCCCAGAGTCCCCTCGCTGCCGATGAGGAGGTGGGCGAAGATCTGCACCGGCTGCTCAAAATCAAGGAAGGAGTTGAGGCCGTACCCCATGGTGTTCTTCATGGAGAACTGGCGGCGAATCTCTTGGACGAGGTCGGAGCGACCGCGCAGGAAGTGGCGCAGTTTGGTCAGGGTGATATAGAGGTGTGGTTCGGCCTTGGCAAACACCTGGTCGGCCTGCGGATCGGCGGTGTTGATGATGGTGCCGGAGGGAAGGACGAACTCGAGGGAGTCGAGCATGCGGTAGGAGTTGTACTCGGTTCCACAGGACATCCCCGAGGCGTTGTTGGCGAGGACGCCGCCGACGGTGGCCGCAATCTCGCTGGCCGGGTCCGGGCCCATTTGGCGACGGTGGCGCTTCAATACCGTGTTGAGGTGGCGGATGGTGACGCCGGGTTGGCTCCAGATCCGCTCCCCGCCATCGAGTGGGACAGTGGCCTTGAATGAGGTGCGGGTGTCGACGAGGACGCTGTCGGTTTGGCCCTGGCCGTTGAGGCTGGTGCCGCCTGCGCGGAAGGTGATGTGCGAGCCTTCGGCGGTCACCTCTTGGAACAGTTCCGCCATCTCTGCGGCACTTCCGACCTGGCAGACCCGGTCGGGGTACTTGAGGAAGTGGGAGGCGTCGTGGGCCATGGTGCGGCGGTAGAGTTCCTCGACTGCAGCTGCGGCCCTACCCGTGAGCCCGGGGGTAATTCCCTGCTCGGGAGCTGCTTCTGCCTTGAGCACCTGCGTCCTCGTCATCGTTGTCTGGGACATGTCGGCAACCTTCCTTGGCGTAAACGACCTCTTCAATGTTACTTCACAACACAGATCACTTGGTTTAGGTAGAAAACTTACCAAGCGTGATCTGGATGACTTCGGCCTACTTACTTGGCGTTCTAGCCGATGGCAAGCAGGATGAAAAAAGGCACTAGAGCGGGGCGGATCAGGGCATCTAGGATGCATATCATGCTTGGAAAACTACTGGCTAAGTACCTTTGGCCGTACAGGTGGTACCTACTCGGGGTCATCGTCTTTCAGATGGCCTCAGTCATTGCCAACCTGTACCTGCCCACCCTCAACGCCCAGATCATCGACCAGGGCGTGGCCCGGGGCGATATCGGCTTGATCTGGATGCGGGGCGGCTGGATGCTTGCCATCTCGTTTATTCAGATTACCGCTTCGATCATCTCCCTGGTTCTGGCGGCGCGCGCCTCCATGGCTATGGGACGCGACCTGCGCAACGCGGTTTACGCCAAGGTTTCCAGTTTCTCCGAGCGAGAGGTCAACCAGTTCGGCCCGGGTTCACTGATCACACGCAACACCAATGACATTCAGCAGGTGCAGATGCTGGTCATGATGGGGTCAACCATGCTGGTGATGGCCCCGCTGATGGCTATCGGCGGCATCATCATGGCCCTGCGCCAAGATGTCCAACTCTCGTGGGTGCTAGCCGTTGCCATCCCCATCCTCATGGTGGTTTCCGGGCTGCTTATGCTGCGCCTCATCCCCCTGTTCCGTGAGTACCAGGAGCGTCTGGACACCGTTAACCGGGTGTTGCGTGAGCAGCTGACCGGCGTGCGAGTCATCCGTGCCTTTGTTCGAGAGCGCATCGAGGCCGGTCGCTTCCTGGTTGCCAACACCGACATCATGGTGGTTGGTCGCAACGTGGGCTCGCTGTTCGTCATCCTCTTCCCCGCCGTGATGCTGATTCTGAATGTCACCACCGCGGGGGTGATCTGGTTTGGGGCGTTCCGCATCGACCAGGGCACCATGGAGGTCGGAACGATCATGGCCTTCATGCAGTACATCGCCCAGGTCCTCTTCGGTATCGTCATGGCAACTTTCATGGGCATGATGATCCCCCGGGCCGTGGTCTCGGCAGAGCGCATCAGCGAAGTCCTCAACTCGCAGGCGAGCCTTGAGGAACCAAGTGATCCGGTCTTCGAGCAGCCCCTTCCCGGAAATGTCGAGATGAAGGATGTTTCCTTCACCTTCCCCGACGCGGAAGAACCCGTCATCAGCAACATTTCCTTCGTAGCGCCAAGGGGTAAGACCACCGCGATCGTCGGTTCGACTGCCGCGGGTAAAACCACCCTGGTCAACCTCATTCCCCGTCTCTTCGACGTCACCGGTGGCACCGTCCTCGTCGGCGGGATCGACGTGCGGCGCCAGGATCTAGAGACCCTGTGGTCTTCGATCGGCTACATCCCCCAGAAGCCGATTCTCTTCGCGGGAACCGTGGCTTCCAACCTGCGTTTCGGAAAGGCCAACGCCACTGACGAGGAACTGTGGCACGCCCTGCGCGTCGCCCAGGCCGAAGACTTTGTCTCGAAGATGGACGGCCAACTGGAAGCCAAGATTTCCCAGGGTGGCACCAATGTCTCCGGCGGACAGGCGCAGCGCCTGTCGATTGCCCGAGCCCTGGTTCGCAACCCCCAGGTCCTCATATTTGATGACTCCTTCTCCGCCCTCGACCTCACCACTGACGCCCGCCTGAGGGCCGCCCTGTGGCAGGCCTTTCCGGAGACCACCAAGATCGTTGTTGCCCAGCGCATCTCAACCATCACCGATGCCGAACAGATCCTGGTGCTCGAGGACGGCCAGATTGTCGGCTCCGGCACCCACACCCAACTACTCGAAACAAGCCCCACCTACCTGGAGATTGTTGAGTCCCAACTTGCGGCGGAGGTGGCCTAATGAGCGATGCAAACCCAACTCCCCTCTCCGAGGAAGAAGTCCTCGAGATAGCCGAAGAGGCTGCTCACAGCTCTGATTCCGGTGGCTTTGACATGGGCGTGGCCCGCAAAGCCAAGGATTTCTGGCCCTCGTTCTGGCGCATGATGGGGCTGATGAAGCCCTACTGGGCCCGCATGATCCTCGTGACCATTGTCGGGGCGGCCTCGGTCGTCCTCACCGTCTTAGCCCCGCGCATCCTCGGCCAGGGCACCGACGTCCTCTTCTCCGGTTACATCTCCAAGCAGATCCCCGAGGGCATCACTACCGAACAGGCCATTGCCGGGCTGCGTTCCGCCGGGCAAACTGAGATGGCGGACATGGTGGCCAAGATGAACGTTGTGCCGGGTTCCGGTATCGACTTCGATCGTCTCGGCCACATCCTCCTCCTCGTCCTCGCCCTCTACGTCGGGGCGGCCGTATTCTCCTGGTTGCAGGGCTACGTCCTCAACAGGGTCATGGTCCGCGCCATGTGGAAGCTGCGCGGCGAGGTCGAAGACAAAATCAACCGCCTCCCCCTCTCCTACTTCGACAGGGTGAAGCGCGGCGACCTCATCTCCAGGGTCACCAATGACATCGACAATATGACCAACACCCTCCAGCAATCGCTCTCCGGCGCGATCACCTCGGTGTTCACCGTCATCGGCGCCCTGATCATGATGCTGACCATCTCCTGGCAACTCACACTGATTGCCCTGATCTCATTCCCACTGCTCGGCGTCATCTTTGGGATCATCGGCCCCAAGTCGCAGAAGGCCTTCAACCTGCAGTGGCTCAAGGTGGGGCGCCTCAATGCCCGGGTGGAAGAGTCCTTCTCCGGCCACGCCCTCATCAAAGTCTTCGGCCAGCAGAAGCGCTTCGAGAAGGACTTCGCCGAAGAGAATGATGAGCTGTACCGGGCAGCGTTCAAGGCTCAGTTCCTCTCCGGCCTGATGATGCCCATGATGAGCTTCGTCGGTAACCTGGTCTACGTCGGCATCGCCGTCATCGGCGGGGTCATGGTCGCGGGGGGCAGCCTGCTCCTCGGTTCCGTGCAGGCCTTCATCCAGTACTCGACCCAGTTCAACCAACCGCTGGCGGAACTGGGTGGCATGGCCGCTTCGGTTCAATCCGGTGTGGCCTCAACGGAACGTGTCTTCGAACTGCTTGACGCAGAGGACCAGAGCCCGGATAACCCCGACGCACCCGCCCCGGTCGAAGGACAGGGACGCATTGCCTTCGAGCACGTCAAGTTCTCCTACAGCCCCGACCGGCCGCTGATCCGCGACCTTTCCTTCACGGTGGAACCGGGACAGACCGTCGCCATCGTTGGCCCCACCGGAGCGGGGAAGACCACCCTGGTCAACCTGCTGATGCGCTTCTACGAACTCGATGGCGGACGCATCACAGTCAACGGCCAGGACATCGCCCAGCTGAAACGCGACGATGTTCGCCGCCGCACCGGCATGGTGCTGCAGAACCCGTGGCTGTTCGCCGGTACCATCAGCGAAAACATCCGTTACGGCAACGAGGACGCCACGGAGGAGCAGATCACCGCCGCCGCCAAGGCCACCTACGTCGACCGTCTGGTGCGCCAGCTCCCCCGGGGCTACGACACGGAGCTTGATGAAGAGGCCTCAAACCTCTCGGCTGGCGAGCGCCAGCTGCTCACCATCGCCCGCGCCTTCGTGGCTCAGCCGCCAATCCTCATCCTCGATGAGGCGACCTCTTCGGTCGATACCCGTACCGAACGACTGCTGCAGGAGGCGATGAATGCACTGCAGAAGGGGCGGACCTCCTTCGTCATCGCCCACCGCCTTTCGACCATCCGCGAGGCCGACCTCATCCTGGTGATGGAGGACGGGGACATCGTTGAGAAGGGCAGTCACGATGAATTGATTGAGGCGAACGGCGCCTACCGCCGCCTCTACGATTCACAGTTTGAGGGGGCGCTAGACGAGTAGTATGTCTGACATGTTCATCTGAGTTCGCCCTCCCTGCGTCCGCGGCCCCTCGCCCGGCAGGACAGCTTCACCAGCGCAAAGGCCACTCAGCCATGTCTACCCCACTGCTCTCAAGCCACCTTCACGTCGACGGTCTCTCCAAGTCATACCCGGATCGACGTGTCCTCACGGACATCAGTTTCACCGTTACCCCCGGTGAGGTCGTAGGCCTCATCGGGGAGAACGGCAGCGGCAAGACCACCCTGCTCAAGATCATCGCGGGCCTGGTTGAGGCCGATGCTGGGTCAGCCGTCCTCACGCCCTTCTCCTGGATGAGCCCACCAATCACCTCGACGACTCGGCGGTCGACTTCCTCCGCGCCTCTCTCGCCTCCTGGCCCGGACCGGTTCTACTTGCAAGTCACGACCGTGCCTTCCTTGACGAGGTCGCCACAGTCCTCATTGACCTCGATCCTGCACCCCGGGCCCACGCCCTTGTTCGTCAACTCAATGACGAACAACACGGCGGGTTCGGCATCACTCGGTTCACCGGGAGCTACAGCGACTATCTACTGCAGCGCGCTGCGGACAGGGAACGCTGGACTAAACGGTACCGCGACGAGCAGGACGAACTGAAGCGACTACGCGCTTCCGCAAGGGTCACCCCCGTCGTCGGGCACGTCGACTGGAAACCACGATCCGAGGTGCGCATAGCCAAGAAGTTCTATGGTGACCGCAATGCTCGTGTTGTGTCGCGACGGGTTGGTGAGGTGGAAAGAAAGCTCACCGAGTTGGAGCGGGACCAGGTTGCGAAGCCGCCCCGACCCCTGCACTTCGCGGGACTTGGGGCTGAGGCCGATTCAAAGCGGCAGGGCATCGCGGTGTCAGCTGCGGGTATCACCGTAAAAGGACGCCTCTCCCCCGTTTCATTCCGGCTCGAACCCGGCGAACACCTGCTGGTTACCGGAGCAAATGGAACCGGTAAGTCCACCCTCCTTCAGGTCCTTGCCGGACTTCTCCCACCCTCAAGCGGAGAGGTCACGGCCCTGGATGCAAGAGGAAGCATCGGCATGTTGCACCAGGAGGTGTTTCTCCCGGACCCCCATCAGCGAGGGCTGGCACGCACAGCCACCCAGGCGTACGCGGACGCAGTCGGAGAGGCGCAAGCCGAGGCGGTTCCCCTGGCCAACTTCGGCCTCCTCGAACCCCGGGACCTCAACCGCCCCCTCGCCTCCCTCAGTGTCGGCCAGCATCGCCGGGTCGAACTGGCCTCCCTTCTGGCCCACCCTCCACATTTGCTCCTTCTCGATGAACCGACCAACCACCTCTCACTCGCCCTTGCAACCGCTCTTGAGGAGCAGATCCCCGACTATCCCGGGACGGTCATCGTCGCCTCGCATGACCGTTGGCTGCGAGCACGCTGGCAAGGACGGATCCTCCCGCTGCAAGGTAGCGGAAGCTCCGGCAACTAGGGACTGAAGAAGGAACAGAGTCTCGAGAAAAATCACAGTAGTCAACTGTTCATATTCTTTACGATTTAGCTTTTTTCTCTGTGCATCTAATAGTGTGATCCCCATGGCATTACAGACCCATGGCCTGAGCCGTCGCTTTGGTGACCGCCTGGCAGTAGATAACGCAAGTTTCTCGGTGGAACGGGGGCGACTGACGGGATTCGTCGGCGCTAATGGAGCCGGTAAGACCACCGTCATGCGGATGATCCTCGGCGTTCTCGCCCCTTCGGCCGGCACCGTCACCCTCGACGGGATCGAACTGGACCAGGCCACACGTCGATCCTTTGGTTACATGCCCGAAGAGCGCGGCCTCTACCCCAAGATGCCTCTGCGGGAACAGATGGTCTACTTTGCCATGCTGCACGGCCTTTCCAAGACGGAAGCAACCGCTGCAAGTGACAGGCTGTTGGAGACGCTTGACCTGACCGAGCGCGCCAAGGACCCTATCGAGAACCTCTCGCTGGGAAACCAGCAGCGAGCCCAGGTGGCGGTCTCGCTTGTCCACCAACCCACCGCGCTCATTCTCGATGAACCTTTCAGCGGCCTCGACCCGATGGCGGTGGATGTCATCCTCTCCGTCCTCACCCAGCACGCTGAACGCGGCATTCCCCTGATGCTTTCCAGCCACCAGCTCGACGTGGTGGAACGACTGTGTGATGACCTGGTCATCATCTCCGGGGGCAAGATTCTTGCTGCCGGCAGCATCGAGGGGTTGCGCCAGGAGTACAGCAAGAACATGTACGCTCTCAGCGCCCCGCACGACCTCTCCTGGCTGGCAGCAGTCCCGGGCGTCACCCAGGCCGATGTGGTGGCTGTCGAGGGGAACTGGGAACGACCGGCCTCCCAGAGCGTCACCCTGACACTGAGCGGATCTGACGACGAGCAGCAAACCCTGCTGCGGCGCATCATCGCCGACCTGGTGGCCCGCGGGCCCCTCATAAGCGTCGGCCCCGTCAACACCCCGCTAACCGAAATCTTCCGCGACGTTGTGGCGGGTACCAACCACGATGCGGAGGAAAGCGCATGAAACACTCATCTTCTGCTGCCGGAGCAACCTGGCTGGTGGCCAAACGTGAAGTAACGGCCCAGGTCCGTACCAAGTCATTCATCATCTCCACCGCCATCCTGTTGATTGCTGCCTTCGCCCTCACCACCTTCGGCGGGATCATGGCGAACCGGGCTGCCGCCACCGACATGGAAGCGACCGTGGCAGTGGTCTCTGAGACTGAGGAAGTCATCGCGGGAAACCCGCTGATCACCACGGTTACCGCGGGCAGTGAAGAGGATGCCATCAACATGGTTCTCAACGGGGAGGTTGAGACCGCAATCCTGCCATCGACCTCCCCCGACTCCGTCCTCGACTACCGCCTGGTCGCCCTCGACTCGGTTCCCACCGTGGTATCCATGTCGACCACACTTTCTCCCGAGGTGGAACTCCTAGGTGAACAGAGTGATGAGTACGAGTTCGGCCTCGACTACATCGTCTCCTTGGTCTTCGGCGTCATCTTCATGATGTCAGTGATGACCTTCGGTTCCACCATCGCGCAGAACACCGTGGTGGAGAAGCAGACGAGGACGGTTGAGCTGCTCATTTCCGCGGTCTCCTCCCGAGTGCTACTGGCGGGCAAGATCCTCGGTAACTCAATCCTGGCGGTCGGTCAGACAGCCGCGGTGGTTCTGGCTGCCGTGCTCGGTCTGGTTGTGACCGGCCAGAGCGGACTACTCACCATGCTGTCCGCACCCATGCTTTGGTTCATCGTCTTCTTTATTTTTGGGTTCGTCCTCTTCGCCTCGATCTTCGCCGCGGCTGCCTCACTGGTGTCACGCATCGAAGACACTGGTTCCGTGCTCTCCCCCGTCATCATGCTGGCCATGGCGCCCTACTTCATCGTCATCATTTTCGGGCAGAACCCCACGGTGATGGCGATCGCCTCCTACGTCCCCTTCACCTCGATTGTGGCGATGCCGGTGCGGATGTTTACGGGTGGGGTCGCCTTCTGGGAACCACTACTTTCCCTGCTGGTCCTGGCCCTCAGCGACATTCTCATCGTCCTGATCGCGGCCCGTATCTACCGCTCTTCCGTCCTCAAGATGGGTGGGCGTCTGAAGCTCAAAGAGGCCTGGGTGGGGGATCGCAACTAGTCTGAGCGCCCAAAAGTGCCCGGATCCCACTTTCCGCCCGTAGTCGCAATTGCCACATTTGGTCGGCAGAAACGCACTGTTTGAGGGCGGGGCCGCAACAATGGACCCTGTTGATCCAGACAGTCGGGTGCGCCTGTAGTCGGCTGGGAGCAACCAGAAGGGTGAAAACTATGAAGAAACTTCTTGCTGCCTCCGCCGCAGCCATCGCGATGCTGTCCCTGGCGGCCTGCTCAACCGGAGGCACCTCGGACCAGTCTGGTTCGGCCGGCCCGCAGACTCAGGAAGAAGCCTGCGCGCTGATCATGTCCTCGATGGAGGAACTGAGTGTTGAGCTGAACAAGTTCAGCGGTGACTCCCCAGAGGAACTGCACGAAATGGTGATTGCTGCGAAGAATCACCTCACCAAACTCGACCGTGAACTGAGCAATCAGACGGTCAAGGATGTCTGGGAACCCATCTCAGCCCTGCAGATCGAGGGACTCGAGGCCGCAGCAAACGAGGACCAAGATGGCCTGGTTTCCTCTTACATCGCGATGAGTGAGCAGACCGAGACCTTCCTTGAGGTCTGCCCTGCTCCGCAGGCACAGAGCTAGCCTCTAGCCCTCTGCCCAGGTGGGGATGCGCACGGAGAGCGCTTCGGTCAAATCGATCTGCTCTCCGTCGCGTCCCCCTTTTCCTAGAATCAGGGTCGGAGCCGAAGCCTCCGGGTTCACCCCTCGCAGGCGCTGAGCCAACGACAGGGGCGCGGTGAGGATGTAGAACTGTCCGTCCTCAGCAACTGCCACCGATCTGTCAGCCTTGAGGTACCACCCCTGCAGCGGTGTCTTCGCCCTCTTCCCGTTTCCGTCAGAAACGTAGAGCTGTTCGGGCCCCACCCCGGTCCGCCTGGCTGCCGATATAAATTTCTCCAGGTACTCCCTGGCCTGCGCACTCTCTGCGGCTTCACGTTCCCGAAGCCTCTGCGCTTGCGCGAGTGCGTTTTGACGTCTTTGATCTGCCCAGGATGAGTCCATACTTAAGAGTAACCACATTTGCCCGCGGAAGTTCGGGAGGGGTGCGCCAGTTTGGAGGAAAGGAAGTTTTATGAGTGAAGCTACGCCTCAGTACCGCTCGACAGAGACATTCTGGACCCCACCGTCGCACAGCTACCCGGACCGGACATTGATGCGCAGCCAAATCGGCTCCCGCTGGGTGGGAATGTCCGTTATCGCCATGATCCTCTTTGCCGTCACCTACATCGGATTGGTGAGAACGAGGATCGGTCAGTACATGGAGAACTCCGCACTACTTGGAGCCGAGCAGCTCACGGGTCCGGAGGTTACCGACGCCCTCGACACCCTCAAGGTCATCTCGGTCACCTCTCTGCTCGTCGTCATGGGTGCCTACCTGGTGGCCGGTTTGCTGCGCAGGTCGTGGCGCGTGGCAGTGGCTGGAATCGCCACCCTGGGACTCGCGACCGTGCTCGCCGAGGTCCTCAAGCACTTCATCCCCCGCCCCGACCTCGCGGATATTTACCAGAACAACGCGCACAACTCTTTCCCTTCCGGGCACACCACGATAGCCATGGCCATCCTGATTTCCCTGCTGCTGGTGGTGTCCTACCGCTGGCGCGGCCTGGCCATGCTCCTGGCGGCCAGCTGGGCCACCTCCGTCGGCGCCGCCACCCTGCAGGCCCGCTGGCACAGGCTCTCTGACACCATCGGCGGTGACCTCATCGTTCTTTTCGTCGGGGCCCTGGTCATGCTGTGGCTGGTCCGTACCCACCAGGTGAGGCCCGAGGAAGGCCGTTCCTATCCCCTTAGAGTCATCTTCGTCGTTGGTATGACCCTGGTCGGGGTTAGCTCCCTCGTGGTTGGCACCACCCTCGGGGTGGCGACTCTCAGCAACTTCGGGGTGCTGCAGGAAATCGCCAGTTCGTACTCGACGGGAACCCCGGCCCAACTAACCGCTCACCTTGATCCCGCGTTCAACGAGAACATGTATCTGGCCGCCCAGTCCCTCGCCCTCGGCTTCTCAACCGTGGCTGCGCTGTGGTTCTGGGGAACCATGCACCGCGTCAGCACCCGCCCCGGGGCTTAGATCATCCACACCAGCGGGACCAGCAGGATCTTCACCAGGATGGCGAGGGCGAACAGCGTGCTGTAGGCGCTCTCAATCCGCTCATCCCGCACCCGCGCGTCGGCTGCTTGAAACACTGCGGGTTGCCCAAGAAAACCCGCCACTCCCCCGGCGGTGCGCGCCGCGGACAGTCCGGCTACCCGACCCGCCACAACCATGACCACACAGCCCACCACCGCGACGATAGTTGCCAGCAGGATGGCTTTGAACCCCATGGGCTCGCTCAGAAGCGATGCCACCGCCGGGCCGGCAGATAGTCCCAGGGCCGAGAGGAACAGCAGCATACCCAGGTGCCGAACCGTCAGGTTGACGGTGTCGGGCATCGACCACACCAGCGGACCGGTGCGGCGCAAAGCACCGAGAATCATCCCGACCAGCAGCGGTCCAGCAGCCCCACCCAGTTCAAAGGTGGTGCCCCCCGGCAGGGGGATCGACACCATGCCGACCAGAATCCCCAGCACCAGGCCGATCCCAATGGACAGGGAGTCCATTTCGGCAATCGACCTCTGTGAGTCACCGAGGTACTTCTTGACCGCCCCCACTTCCTCCCGCGGCACAACCACGGCCAGGGCATCGCCTGCCTGCAGGGGCAGATCTTCCCGAGCCAGCAAATCTAGGTCCCCGCGCCGCACCCGGGTCACCACCGCGCCGTAGCGAGAGGGGAGACTCAGTTCAGAGACCGTGTGACCCGGCAGTGTGTCATTGGAGAGGACGATGCGAACAAACTCCACTTCGGAGCGATCGTCAGCAAGGTGCTCTGCCACCGGAACCCCGATGCGATCAAGGACCAGTTCTGGCCCACCGGGCTCCCCAACAACGACGATCTCGTCGCCCTCACGCAGTTCCTCACCGGGAACGAGGACGCGCGTCGTGCCCTCACGTCGCACGTAGGAAAAACGAACCGTCTGGTCCGCCCACTCAGGAATGTCCTTCGGCTGGATCGTCTTGGTGACTCGAACTGTGAGGGCGTGCAGCCCCCGGCCCGCAAGCGGTGGCGTGTCCTTTCCGCCCTGCCAGCGCAGTCCCGCCACGAGCGTCACCACGATCACGCCGACGATGACACCCATGGGGTAGCCGGTGGAGTAGCCCACGGCGGCCTCGGGTCCCCCGACCAGCCGGGTGGCGGCGTCGAGGGCGGGTGCTGCGGTCAGTGCCCCGGTGAAAAGGCCCGTGGAGAGGCCACTGGGTAGTTCGAACCAGTTCCCCAGCAGCGCCGCCGTGATTCCGCCGAGGACGCTCGCAATGATCGCGCCGATCATCAGCGGCATGTTGGTGCGTAGTGCCTTGCCAATTGTGGCCCCCGAGGCGATACCGACCGTGTAGACGAACAGCGCCAGGCCGATCTGCTGGACCAGACCGAAGCCCTCTGCCAGATCGGGGTTAATTGCGGAGAAGGTCAGGGCGACAAACAGGGCTCCGGCCGCCCCCAGGCGAAGTGGGCCAACCCGAATCGCACCCAGGGCAGCCCCTAGCGCAAGCACAATGAACAGCGTGAGCAGTGGCTGACCTACCAGGAAATCCGTCATGCTCCAACCCTACGCGGCTAGTTGTACTCCCCCGCGCGGATGTCATCGATATCAAGTATCTGAGGTACGTCCAGGTGTTCGACCTCGCCAACATTCTCGGCCTGGTCGCCTGGTTTGAAGTCCAGGTCAACCGGACCCTCAACATCACCGAAGGCCTCATAGACGGATTCGACGATGCCGTGACCAATCGTGTTTCCAGAGATTCCACCCCCGGCCACACCTGCCGCGATGACGAACCACGTGCGGGGATCGGTGGGCAGACCCACCGACGGGCGTGCAAAACGGGCTAGATTATCCAGCATCATCTGCCCGATGGGGAGGGCGGCGCTGGCAAGGAGTGCGCTGTGCACCGCCTCCTGGACCCGGGGATCAGAGGTGCTGATACCCCTGACCCGGGCGTGACCCAGGATGTAAAGGGCTGTCATTGAGAGCAGTCCAACCGAAGAGACCTTGTTGAGGGCGCCTGCCGGAATCTTTAGGTTTCTGCGTGCTGAGGAGCCAAGGCCCTTGGCAACCCCGGTGCCTGCCGCGACGGTGAGGAAGGCCCGGTCGAGGCGTCTCAGTGCCTTGCGCCCGTCGTTCGTTCCCACGCTGAGTCGTTTGAGAACTCCATCAACGCGGTGCTCATGTTTTGAGAGGAGATTGCCGAGGACGTAGCTCACCTCGTCCTCGAGGGAACCTCCCGAGTAGGAATCGTGTTTCTTCGCCATGCGATGACACTACAGGGCGCGGGGCGGTCGTACTGGAAACAAGATAGAATCAGGGGCATTCTGAACGCTACCGATTACGGGCTGACAACGGGAGACTTTGCTAATGGATTCGTCCCCATCCACTCCGGATGCATCGGTGGCTGATGCCAAGGCAGTGGTGGCAGACACCAAAGCTAGTTCGGTGGCAGAGGTACCCGATGTGGCAGAGGCGAAGAAACCCACCCGGTGGTATCAGACCAAAGGGGCAAAGTTCCTCTTCACATTGCTAATACTTGTCGTCGCGGTTTTCATCGTCACCAAGTCGATCAAACCGGAAGAGTTTGAGAAGGCCTTCGAGAACATGAGCCCCTGGTGGTTCGTGGCTTCGTTCGCGGTGGGGACTTTGACCTGGGTTGGCGCCGCGATACCCATGCGAGTGTTTGCCCCCATCAAAATCTCTTTCAAAGATGCCCTCCTCACGCAGATGGCCTCCTCATTCGTCGGAGTGGTTGCACCCGCGGGTCTGGGTTCCCTCGCCCTCAGCATTCGCTTCCTGTCGAAGCGCGGAATGAAGATGGCGCAGGCCGTAGCAACGATGATCCTCATGGAACTGTCCCAGTTCCTCACGTCGTTCATCCTGGTGATTGCCGCGATACTGCTCGTGGGCATCAGCCCTGATATCAAGGTGCCCTGGGACGTGGTCGGCTGGGTTGCCCTCGGCATCGTAGTTGCCGCGGCGGTGGTATTTGCGGTCAAGGTGACCCGTCAATGGATTATCACGCAGGTAAAGAGCGTATGGGAGCGCTTCTACCCGCAGGCCGTCTGGGCCTTTAAGCACCCCAAGCAGCTAGCCCTCGCTATGTTCGGCGCCACGCTGCAGACCTTCTCTTTCATTGCGTCGTTTACGTTTGCACTGCTGGCGTTCGGCACGAACGTGGACTTCTTCAAGGTGGGGGCCGCCTACCTTGTCTTCAACACCCTGGGTTCCATGGTGCCGATTCCAGGCGGGGTTGGTTCAACTGAAGCCGCTCTGACTCTGGGTATGACGACCATCGGTGTTTCTGCGGCAGTGGGACTCACGGCCGCTGTCACGTTCCGTCTGGCGACCTTCTACCTGCAGATCCCGGTTGGCTGGGTCGCATTTGAGTACATGCAGCGGAAGAAGTTGATTTAAACCCCAACCGCTCGGCTACCCTCGGGGTCTGCCTCAAGGCTGATCCAGACCCGGCTCTCAAGCCCGGGGTTGATCCCCACCTTGCCTTCATAGAAAGCCCGGATTCTGTCCATATCTTCAGTGACATTTCCGCTGGGATAGAGGACGGGCCCAAGGCCCATCGTCTTGGTCTTGGTATCAATGAACCCCATGACAATCGGCAGGTTCGCATCCCGGGCAATACGGTAGAACCCGGACTTCCAGCGATCGGTCTTCTTGCGGGTTCCTTCCGGGGCCAGGATGAGGACGGCCCCCGGTGTTTCACGCAGTTCCTCTGCCAGGGCCTGAGCCATGCCCTGGGGGGCGTGTCGGCGGACGGGAATGCCTCCCAGCCAGCGGGGAATGAACCCGAGGGGGTTTTCGAAGGCCTGCGACTTACCCAGCCACCTCACCGGAACACCGGCCTTCCACGCAATTAGCAACATGACTCCGAAGTCGAGGTTGGAGGTGTGGGGAGCACCAATGAAAATCGCACCGTCATTTGGCAGATCATCTTCGATCTGAAAACGGTAACCGAGGAGGCGCGCAACCGAGGTTGCCACGGCGGCTTTGAAACTCATTGGGCCAGTCTAGAGCCGGTTCTATCTAGAAGGTGACCAGTGATCCAGCGAGAGCTGAAATACCCAAAATTACCAGTCCAATCAGCAGGGTACGCAGGATAGCCCGCCAAGCCGACGTATGCTCAACCAGGTGACCGATCCAACCGGAGATGATGAGGGCGATTACAACTGAGATCACCGTGATCTCTCCGCGGATATCCCAGGGCAGAATCAGCAGGAAAAGCAGGGGCAAGATGGTTCCGCCCAGGAATGCCAAGCCCGCCAGGCCCGCCTTCCTCCAGGCCCAGTCCTTCCCAGGAATCTCATCCATGTCGTACTCGGCCTCAAGCTGGGCCCGCAGCGCATCGTTGGCCGTAAGCTCTTTGGCGACAGCCAGGCTGAGCTTCGGAGAAAGTCCCTTGAGCTCGTAGATTCGGGCCAGTTCCTCTAGCTCTTCCTCCGGGGAGGACTCCAGTGCCTTCTGTTCCCGTTCAACAATCTTGAGTTGCGCCTGTCGTTCTGATTCTGATTTGGCGTACTGGGTTGCTGCACTGGTGGCGACACCAATGACAATGAGAGCGCTGACGCCGATGATCGCTTCCTGCCCGGTGGCACCCCCTGCGAGCAGACCCTGGATAATCGCTGCCGACGAGATGATCCCGTCGTTTCCAATCGAGAGCAACTCACGCCACTGCGCATCATCCCGCGGGCTCCACTCTTCAGAGTTATCCCGGTAGCGATTGAGGAAGAATGTGGGGTTCGGGAGGCGGAAGGTGGGCATCTTCAGACCTACCTTCCGCCGTTCTTATCCCTAACCACAGGATCTAGGCGTCTAGTCCGAGGGTCTTACGCAGGCGCGCAACGTGACCCGTAGCCTTGACGTTGTACTGCGCCACCTCGATCTTTCCGTCCTTGCCGACGACAAAGGTTGAGCGGATGATGCCTTGGAAAACCTTGCCGTAGTTCATCTTGGAACCGTAGGTCCCCCACTGCTTCATGATCGAGTGGTCCGGATCGGTGCCCAGGGGAAAGTTCAACGAGTCCTTCTCTTTGAACTTCTCTAGCGAGGTCATCTTGTCCGCACTGATGCCGATCACGGAGTAACCGGCTCCCTTCAGGGAGTTGAGGTTGTCACGGAAGTCGCAGGCTTCCTTGGTGCACCCCGGGGTCATGGCCTTGGGATAGAAGTAGACGATGACGCCCTTCTCAGCGGCCTCAACCAGCTGGGCCAATGTCACCTCACCCTCAGTTGTTTCGATGGTGAACGCAGGGGCCTCTTGCCCCACTTCCAAGCGGATCACGCCATTATTAGATGTGTTCTCAGTCATGGCGCCATTCTCTCACGACCCTCCGACATAAGCACGGCACCAAGCACGGCCCAACCGACCGAGGCACCGCACTTCGCCAACGCTTCGTGCGCGTCGGTCTTGGACACCCGACCTCCGGAGAGGTTTAGGCAGTCACAACCTGCACTCCTGCAGCCCGGTACGGCTTCAGCTTTCCACGAGATCTCTCATCCGTGACGAGGGTCCAACCTCGAGGCATTGGGGCCCAGGCATGCTGACGAAGACCAAGTTTCGAAGCATGGGCCAGCACGACCGTTCGATTCGATCTGGAAGCAATAAGTTCTTTGGTTTGAGCCTCCGCCAAGGTTGGCTCCCCGACCCCATCGACGGGATGCACGGCATCACAACCCAGGAATGCTATGTCTACATAAAGTTTCTCGACTGCGGCGGTGAACAGTGCGCCGGAAAGGGAATGCGAGTTACGAAAGACCTTTCCTCCGGTCAGGAGTACCTCGATGTTCGGGTCGTCAGCCAGGGCGAGTGCAATTTCAAGACCCCTGGTTACAACGGTTAGTGGTCCACGGTTACCTAGGTGAGGGATGAGCCTGGAGCACGAAGACCCAGCGTCCAGGAAAATCACGGATGCCTCTTCGGGAATCAACTCAGCGGCGGCCTTCGCAATCTGAATCTTTGCTCCAACCTCAATCTCTTCCCGCTCCGCAAGCACTTTTTCTCGGATTTGAGGGCTCGGAATCGCCCCACCCAGTGTCCGAGTTACTACCCCCTGGTCTTCAAGCACGGTGAGGTCACGGCGGATTGTAGAAGGGGAGACATCCATGGCCTTGGCGATCTCATCAACCATCTGAGTTCCTGAAAAGACCAGATTTCTGATGCCTTCTTGTCGCCTGCGCGTTGAAGTACGCTGTGCTGCCATGGAGTCTCCCCACCCCTTTTGATTGTCTGGGACACTTGGCTCGGTCAATGCCCTGCATTCAGGGCTTTGAACCTTGGGGCCTTGGCACCCATTGTCCCAAAATAATTACTTGACCAGGTACTCCTCTCGGATTCCCTCGACAAAGGGCGCATAGTCGACGGCAGCGAGATAGGCGGAGCGCATCGTATCGTGGGAAGCCAGTCCCTTCCCCGCGATATCGAATGCGGTGCCGTGGTCGACAGACGTACGAAGGATCGGAAGTCCAACGGTGACCGAGATGGTGCCATCAAAGTCATACGTCTTGGCCGCAATGTGTCCTTGATCGTGGTACTGGCTCAGGATCCCGTCATACCTGCCAATGATTCCGTGGTGAAAGACAGAATCCGCCGGGATTGGTCCCGCTACGTTGAGTCCCCTTTCGTTGACTATCGCGACTGCGGGAGCCAGCACATCAATCTCTTCCGAGCCAAATGCCCCACCCTCACCTCCGTGCGGGTTGATTGCCGCAACGGCCAAGCGGGGATCTGGGACACCGAAGACCTGAAGTGCACGATGCGCACGCTCAATCGAAGCAACCTGTGTCTCTACAGTGATTGAGTTCAGCGCGTCCCTCAGAGACTGGTGTCTGGTAGCGAAGAAAATCCGAAGATGGTGGTTATCGAGCTCTTCATTTCGCGTCACAAACATGGTGTCTTGATTGGTGACCCCCGTAAGCTCGCCGAGCATCTCCGTGTGCCCAAGATGCTTGCTACCGGAAGCCCATATTGCCTCTTTGTTGATTGGTCCGGTAACTATTCCGTCGACCTTCTGATCCATGGCAGCCGCAGTTGCAGTCTCAATTGCCGCCACCGCGGCTCGGCCGGCCCGCTCATCAACTACTCCCCAAGCTGGCATTTCGTCTCCGAGGACTCCGGTGTCATAGATATCTATGACACCCTCCCCCAAAGGAGGCGTATCCCAGCTGTCGACAACTCGTACTTCAACGGGAAGTCCGAGCGCCTTGACGGCTGCGCGAAGTGCAACTGCATCACCAACAGCAATCCCGTGGTGCTCATCCGACCCAGCAAACTCGGCAAGTGTCATTGCCGTAATCTCAGGGCCGATACCGACCGGGTCACCCATCGTGACCGCGAGAACTGGTTTCTTACTCATGTACTCATTCTCCTTCAAATGATTCAAACCACTGGGCACTGTTAGGTGCGCGATCCATCCGCCACTAGTCTGACTCCACCAGGGGTGCAGCACGGACCCATTTGCTCCGCTGGTTGGCAGTCTGCGTGAGCTTATCGACGCATAGAATCGCCGCATCAGGACCGCCAATCAGACCACCCTTGGTGACGATCGACAGACCTGCCCATGGTCCTCCGATGACTTCACCTTCGACAGCCAACGGAATGACCTCACCATGGATCTCGACGCCGTAGCTTCCTAGCTTGCTGAGAATCGCTGCGGTGATGTCTCCGCCTGTTGAGTAGACTCCATCAACCGCAGTCTCCTCAAGCGTCTTCGTCACGATAGAACCGAGGATCTCCGGCAGCCGTTCTACTTCCTCATCCGTGAGAGTGCGTCGGTCAGAAGGCACCAGTACCTGTGCGTAGAGAACCGCTTGTCTAGGCCCAGCACTCCTTACGGCCTCTATCATCGCCTGCGCCGAGAGTTCAATATCTGGCAGGTTGTCCCCCGGCTTGAAAACTGGCCTAACTACCACTGGGTTCCGCTCAGCGATCAGACGCCCCAGTTGTAGCTGTGTTAGATCCGAGGCCGAGCCTGATACCGCAATGACTCGCCCCTGTATCTTCGACCCCTTGAATCCCATTGCCTGAGCCAAAGCCAGTGTTGCCGGACCCGGATCTATGCCTACCCATCTGATCCCATCACCTGCTTCAACTGCGGCCTCAGCAACGGCCTCAATGTGCGCAGGCACTAAGGAATCCGCCACTATGGCGTCCAGATCCTGTATCTCAAGAAGTCTGCGAAACTCTGCGACAAGCCCTACTTTCGGACCCGCCACCACATGAAGAGGGATAAGCGCTGTCTTCATCCCAGTCTGGTCGCTGAGAACCTCCTCGACGAGAGAGGTGCGCACCGGGGTGCGAACATCTCTCGAGAGTTCGGTGTCTTCTAGTCGACGGCCCTCAAGCAGCTGACGCCCCTCAACGGTGACGCGGTTGGCGCTGGGAAATGCTGGAACGCAGAGCCCAACTGTTCGCTCACCCGAGAGGGTACGCACCTCGCCGATTGCAGCCGCGGCCGCCGCACCTACATTCCCCCGCAGGGTCGTATCGATTCGACAGCTCACGAGCCGTGCGGGCCATCCCGCCCGGATGGCCTCACGAGTTACGAGTGCAGCATCTTCCGGAGTTGAGTGCCTTGAATCAGTCGTGATGACGATGGCATCGAAACGGTCACCAAAGTCAGGCAGTGAGTGAGTGGCTTCGAAGAACGAGGTCGTGACCGCTCTGAGACCAGCGTGCGCAAACCCGGCTGCGCAAGCATTTCCACCAGTCAGATCATCTGCGGCGATTAGAACTTCAACCATGTCACATCACGAGGTTCAGAATAATCAGCAACGGAATGGAGCCCGCCCAAACCGCGGTGGTTATGCCTGACCAACCCTTGATCGCATCCATGCCCTCGAGACCGGTAAATCTTGTTACCACCCAGAAGTAGGAGTCGTTGAAGTAGCTGAAGAACATTGAACCGGTCGTGCATGCGAACACCGCAACAATGGGGTTGATACCGAGGGTGGTAACCAGGGGCGCAGTAACTGACGCGGCAGTAATCATCGCCACTGTTCCGGACCCCTGAGCCAACCTGACCAAGGTCGCAATGAGGAATGGCACGAGGAACGCTGGCAACGGTGTCGCGGCAATAGCTTCCGCTAACGCATCGCCGACTCCCGAAACACGCAGTACCTGTCCAAAGGCGCCACCTGCACCGGTGATCAGGAGGATAAGTCCGACCGCGGCTGCAGAGTCACCCAACCACCGCTGAACCTTGCCTCTTGGGACCCAGCGGGGAATCAGTAGGTACACCGCGAGGACAATGCCAATCACAAGTGCGATTACCGGGTTGCCGAGGAACGAAAACGGAATCGTCCAATCTGAGGGCACGTAGTCGCCTGTAAGAGTTCCCTGGGCGTTCTTATCAACTGCCGCGAAGACGGTGTTCAGCACGATCAGAACAAGGGGAACAACCAGCGGCAAGCTTCCCACGAGAGCCCCCACTCGGTGGGGCTTCGCTCCGGCTGGAGCTTCACCCAGTGCTGCGGCAGGGTCATAGGTCTGCACGTCCTCAACAACAGTCATGACCGTCCCGCCAGAGACTGTGGAACCGTCGCCACCATCCTCTGCAAGAAGGGCAGCATTTTCGTGGCCAAACACCGCTGCTCGGATCTCTGGAATCACCTTATCTTCCAGCTTCGGCCCCACCCACTTTGCGTAGATCACGACCACTGGGAGAAGGATGACAGAAAAGATCAAGCCCACGACGATCACTAGGCCAAGATCGGCGCCGAGGATACCTGCTACCGCGAGGGGGCCTGGAGTCGGAGGCACCATGTGGTGAGTCAGAGTCATACCGCAGCCAAGGGCAAGCGCTAATGCGACATACCCGCCTCGCTTCACCCGAGCCACCGCGCGGGCCAGAGGGTTCATGATCACATAGCCCGAATCACAGAACACAGGGATCGAGACCAGAGCACCCACCGACCCCATAGCCCATTCTTCCTTGCCACGACCAAATACCCTAAGGAAAGCCCGGGCTAGTGCATCTGCGGCCCCTGAGATCTCAAGCATCTTCCCGATACCAACACCGAGACCAATGACGATGCCGATACTTGCCAGGGTGTTGCCGAAGCCTGAGGTTATCGCGTTTAGTGTCTCTAACATTGGTTGCCCGGCGACGATGCCGGTTACCAGCGCAGCTAGTAGAAGGGCCACAAACGCATCAAGCCTGGTCCAAAGAACCGTCACGATGATGACTGCGATGCCCAACACAAGCGCCAGAATCAGTTGTCCATCCACGGAAAACTCCTCAATTGTGCTGAAGATAGCCGAGCCCCACTGCCCGACTGTGATAAGTCTGACAGAAGGTTCTGCGCATTACAAGCAACTTTGGCAACTCTGAGGGTTTCAACGGCTATTAATTAGGCGTATCGCGCAACTTCCGGTTCGTGTGCGCACTGGAGAGGAGTCGTACGACCTCGAAAGTGGTCACTTCAATCCCCTGGGCAGTCGTTTCAGGACTCATAGCTTCAGCAAGTGGGAGCGGTTCTGAGTGTATGGGGAAGACTCCGTCCAGCAGCTCATCCACTTCGTGGAGCGGCCTCTTAATCCTGCCCCCAAGGCCAACGGCAAGCGCACCGACAAGATGCGCGAGATGCGCAACTCCGGAGGGCACTTTTCCATATGCAGACTGAGAATCGATAGACCCCTCTCCCGTGATGACAAGATCAGCATCTTTCAGGATGTCGGCCAGTCCCACTTCATGGGCCACACGATCAAACCCAGGGTGCATCGAACCCCCGAGCGCCACGAAGGCTCCACCTAATCCCCCGGCTGCCCCCGATCCCGGAACACGGTCCACAACCCGTTCGAAAGTTTCTTCAAGGACCGTTGCCCACCTGGCTTGCTGAGAATCGAGGTGTGCCACCTGCTCGGGTGTGGCCCCCTTTTGGGGTCCAAAGGTTGCAGCCGCACCTTCGGGACCGGTCATCGGGTTCTTGACGTCTCCCAGGATCGTCACCCTTGTGTCCCCAAGGGACTGCATGTCAGAAACATCGAGCGTGTGGAAGGTCCAGAGTGGGTTGACGCCCCTTGGAATAACGTCTCCATTCGCATCTCTCAGCACGGCACCCAGGGCCTGGAAAACCCCCGTCCCGCCATCCGTGGTGGCCGACCCTCCCAGCGTCACCAGAATCTCATCGACATCGTGGTTCAGGGCGTCAAGGAAGACCGCTCCAAACCCGAAAGAACTGGCAACTGGCGGAAGTTGACTGTCAACGGCGACCTGGTGCAAGCCGACGGTCTGGGCGCACTCAAGGACGGCAATCCTTGCCCCGCACCGTTCGATAATGCCGTACTCAGCCAAGATCGGCCGGTTGGCGGCATCGACTGTCTCGACGGACACCAACTGCTTTCCGTGTGCCCACATCAGGGCATCCAGTGTGCCTTCGCCCCCGTCAGCTATTGGAACCGCGACAACCTGGGCCGATGGCACGGCTCTAAGTACACCGCGGCAAGCGGCCTCACCCGCGTCCAAGGAACCCAGTGAGCCCTTGAATGAGTCGAGTGCGCAGACAACCTTGAGACTTCGCATCACCACTGCTCCCCACCTTTTCGGCTCAAGATTCCCTCACCCTGAGGGGGACGCGGCAAACATCGGTGTTGGATGACTGGGCCACGGGTCGCAGCACCATCAGGTCTACATTCATATGTGCGGGGGCGTCCAGGCTCCACCGAATGGCCTCAGCAATGTCTTCAGCCACCAGTGGACCGTCCACACCCTTATAGACATTGTCAGCGGACTCTTGGCTGCCGAGGCGATTGAGTGAAAACTCTGCTGTTTGCACCATTCCCGGGGCAATCTCAATCACCCGGATTGGTTCCCCAGCAAGTTCTAAGCGGAGAGTGGCTGGAATCTGTCGTTCAGCGTGTTTGGCAGCGACATAACCTGCTCCTCCCGGATAGGTGCCATGCGCTGCTGTCGAGGTGACGAAGACCAGGCTGCCACCGCCGGCCTCACGAATGAGAGGCAGCACACGACCGGTGAGGTCGAGGGTACCCAGCACATTCATCTCATACATTCGGCGCCACACCTCAACGGACCCGTCCTCAACCCGATCCGTTCCAATCGCACCACCGGCCACGTGTACGACAGCCCCCAGGGGTCCCCCAATGGCAGCCACCAGTTGCTCGACCTGGTCAGGGGCGGTGAGGTCGGCAGCGAAGATCTCGCATCCGGTCTCATCACGAAGCTTTTCTAGTCGGCTGGTGCGGCGAGCTGTGGCAAAAACCTGCCACCCCGAGGCCACCAGGGAACGAACGGTAGCTTCACCAATTCCAGTTGAAGCGCCGGTTACAAGTGCACGTTTGAGAGTCATTCTTCAAGTGTGCATCATCGATCTCCAGATCACCCCAAGTTTGGATGACGGATCTTCGGGCCACGCCCAGCGAGGGGCAGGTGGGATAGAAAAACTTTGGTGCGCTCGGTGGGACTTGAACCCACACGTCTCGCGACACTGGAACCTAAATCCAGCGCGTCTGCCAATTCCGCCACGAGCGCCTAGCTGCTATGCCGTCACATATCCTACCTTGAGAATCATCGACTCAAGACAGGGTATGCGCCACAGCGTCCGAGACTCTCACAACTCTTCTAGTAGTCCCCTGGCTCCACCGACCGCGACCGCATCGCTCCTCTTGGAAACACCCAGTTTTTTGTAAATGGACTTGACGTGGGTCCGCACGGTGTTCTCAGAGATGTAGAGGGTCTCCGCTATTTCCTTGAGCGTTTCCACCGAGTCCAGGTGGAAGAGGATCTGCCTCTCTCGCTTCGTCAGGGTCACAATGGTGATTGGCTGGTCCGGACGCATCTGGACCTCATCAAACAGCATCTTGATCTCACTTACTCCGACGCGCTCTCCCGCCTCAATGATGGCGGTGGCATCTGAATCGGAGAGGAGGGCGAGCGGGGTGCGTAGTCCGTACTCAACCAGCATGGAGACCAGCTTTTCGATGACAAACTTTAGGTCCTGATCAGCATCGAACTGCGTGAGAATCGCAGCCTGGAGCGCAACCGCTTCAGTTCCGATTCGAACTGTGAGGTCGTTGCGCTGCAGGGCTTTTGAGAGCATCTGCAAGGCCGGGGCAGGTCGTCCCAAAAGACAGAGCCCCCGGCTGTACACCAGCAGTTGGGCTGCGGGCGCCGTACGCAGATCAACCTGGTTGCGGAACTCTGCAAGATCCACAACCTCTCCCGTTGCGGCTTTGAGGAGCTGCTCGGCGTAGTCGTAGGTGGCCGCGGCATAGCTGGTTAACCCCTCAGACGCACGCCGACTTCTGCTGGCCTGCAACCGAACCAAACCCTCAGAAGCATTTTCGGACAACAGGTCTATCATCGCCTGCAGATGAGAAACTATGCCTGCATACTGATCGGCCTCCGGGATGATAACCAGGTTGTTCAAGGCCATTTCAGCGGCCTCCAGGTCGAAGCGCTCAAGGGCTCTCCCGACCCGGAAAACCTCCATCATCACATCGGTGCTGCCCGTAAGAAGGCTGCCCTTTTCAGCAAAGCCCGCCCCAAGTTCGAAGAGGCGTGCCGCCCGCTCAGCCGCAAACATGTCCCCCGCCAGTGCCGCAGCGGCCGCAAGGTGCGCATTGGCAAACACCCGCATTGACTCTGATGTACCCCACTCTGCCACCTGCATCAGTGGTTCAAGGGCCTCCTGGAAAGCACCCGCCGTCAGCAATGTGGCAGCATTGGTTACCGCCGTAAACTCAGCCAAAGGAAGAGAGTTAGCCGGATCCTTCTGCATCTCAATCGAGAGTAGCTCCTGCGACTTTCTTGCGGACTCATAAGCCTGGACGATTCGTCCACACTTACGTAAAGCCAACCCCTCGGTTGCATACAGCATTGCATCCCGCAACGGATCGGTCCGGTCTCTTTGGCTTCGGGCGGTCGACGCACTGCGGCTGAGGAGGTTCAGGGAAGCCGCCCGCCCCTCCCCGGAACTTCCGTAAGAGGCGGCAACCAGGCATCCCAGTTCGGGCTGGTACTCGGCAATGCTTTCAGGCACCCACCTCAGAATCCTTCGCAGATCCTCAAGTTTCATGCCGAGGATGGGGCCTGGGTTGGAGGCAACGATATGGGTGGCGTTGTGGAAAAGCTTGTTCTTCAGAGCGGTGACCAGAGCTGTCGAAACATCTCCGGTTTCAAGCTGGTACCTGACCGCACGCTCAGCACAGTCACTGATCACTCGGGCCGGCAGCGCTTCCACCCGAAGCCTTCGAAGCATCTCAAGCAGGTTCGGTGCATAGCTGAACACACCCGGCAAAACAGTATCCCAGGCCCCCACCCCCATCTCTTCGGCCTTTTTCAGCCAACCACCAACATTCTTCTGGCCCAAGATGGTTTCGGCTAACTCTTCGGTGAAGGTGTCGACCACGCTGGTCCGAAAGAGGAAGGTCGCAAAACCAGGATCGCTCAGGGCGGGCTCTAGGGTCGAGCCGACAGCCGCGTACATGACGGTGTCCAAATCAACGCCATCCAGCTCACGCCCATTTTCTGCTGCAAGGACTAGGTTCTGCACGGCAGCCTTCGTCATGGCGACATTGCCGTGACCCGCGTTAGCGACCCTACGGATGGTTGCATTGGAAACCGAAGGGACGTAGTGGCGCAGGTACTGCTCCACTTCCTGCGGTGTAAAATCCAGCGCCTCAGGTCCGATGATCACCGTATCGAAGGTCTGCTTGGTTGCGGTGTCCTCAAGTTGACCGCGGGTCTGCGAGGCCGCGATTACAAAGAAGTTCTGGAACGTGCGAAGAAGCAGAAGGATGAACTCAGCATCCCTTCTGGTGAGGAAAGAAGAGTTGTCAAGGACAAGGTAAACGTTCTCTTTAGTGTTGGCTAGGTAGCGGAACACGCCCTCCATGGCCGGCGCAAAAAGTCCCTCACCACCCACTTCATCCGCTGCTTCACCAGCAGACGAAGCGCTGAGATCCACTCCCAGCTCGGTTGCGCAATGTTCCCAAAGTTTTATCGTCGGAACCGCTTCAATGACTTCACCGGAAGCGAGGATGCAGCGATTCAGCGGGTTGGCACTGAGGGCATTCACAACCTCAACCAGCAGTCCTGTCTTCCCTGACCCGGCCGGCGCGCGCACCACAACAAGGGGGGCCCCACTGAGTACCAGCTCAACCAGCCGACCCCGCTCCCAATGAACAGAGGACAGTCTCGGCACCACCAGGTCTGAGCTACTCACAGACAACAACCTCAAATCTCGCTCTACCACTAGCAATAACGGTCAATTAACCATTTCTAGCTCGCGGCAAGACCACGCACTACTACCTTCATTACAGCGTAATACGGGCTGTGCAGATTTTCTCTTCGTTAACCACCCGATTCTGCAGCGCAAGCCCACACCCGAACTAACCCTGTCTCTCCCCAGTTTTCTCACCACCTTAATCATTGCAATCACGGGCAAATGTCCACCCACATCCGCGACGACCCCGGGTCATAATCACCAGGTTATCGCTAGTTTCACCTTTGAAACGATGTCCCTGGTCCGTCCAACTCTACACCCAACAAAACCCTGTTTGCCCAGCTCAGACGGTGTCTGAGGCAAACTCGCCCCACCGGTCCCAAACCGGATCGTCCCCCTCTGCAGAACTGCCTTCAAAGTTTGAACCATGGCCCGCACTGGGGCCTTAGGTCTCACAAAAGGCCTTCAGTTCAGCCAGCCTGCTCACTCCGGAAGGCACTACGGAGCTGACGGTGCGCTCGATCCCGCGTCCGCTGGAGCCTTCTTTGCCCGGCGTGGCGGGTATCCTGCACGCCAGACGTAAGCCCCCATCACCGCGATTCCGGCGCTTCCGGCGACGGACCACCAGGGGAACCCGGGAATGTCCGGTTCCGCTAGGGCTTCCTCAACATCCTCCAAGGGGGTGGGGGTGATGCGCTCTCCGGTGACCAGGTAGCGGTGGGTGTTGATCCCGAGCGGGGTGCAGGTCACCAGTGTCATCAGGTCTTTTCCGGCCTGCAGGCGGATCGCTTCGGACTCATCCGGGAGCACCACCCTGGTCTCTAGAACACGGTAGGTAAGGACATCTCCGAAGACTTCGACTGTGAAAGTCTCCCCGACCTCGACCTCATTCAGGTTGTTGAATAGAGTGGCCTTTGCCAGGCCCGTATGGGCCGTCAGGACCGCATGGGTATCGCTCCCACCAACTGGGAGGGACGTGCCCTGCAGGTGGCCGACCCCTCGCTCCAGCGTCTCATCTGCGGTGCCGTGGTAGACGGGAAGGTCAACATTGATTGAGGGGATCTTGAGCCGAGCCATGGTGTCGTGAACACCGGGGAGCAGGTCCCAGTAGCCAGCCCCATCGACCTCAATCATCTGGGCCCGTTCAAGATCAGTGGTGGGTTTGCGGGAGGCAGATCCGACGATCACCTCGCCAGACCCCAGCATTTCGTTGTACTGGTGGGCCCGACTTAGTTCGAAGTCGTTCCCCGGATGAACCTCGTCATTAATTTTTGCTGCATAAGCCACGATAGCCTGGGACTGGTGGTACTGCGACCACCACGAAGCCGTGGAGGGATAGAGAAGGATGCCCAGTCCCACCAAACCGATAAGTGCGACCAGAAAGGCGAGGGCGTTCGGCCGCCAACCACGTTTGACCTGGGGGGTGCCGGAGCTCAAGGTGGGACCTTTCAAGATTGGAGCGGCGGAAAGGTAGTCCTTCCCGCCGCTACTTCACAGCTAGCCTGTGACTATGCCTTTGTCCTGCGGCGCTGCACCAGGTACAGGCCTCCGGACAGCAGCACCAGTGCGGTGCCACCAATAATCATCAGGAGGGTGCCACTGGCACCCGTGTTCGGAAGATCAGGACCATCCTGCTGTGCGTTGACAACAGTGAACGTAAACTCTCCCTCGGCGATAGTGCCCGGTGTGATCGTCACGGGGTTTGCGATGGTCCCTGCCACGTAACCAACGGGGGCCTTAGTTTCGTAGACGCAGTAATCCTTGCTGGGGTTTTTCGGCGCCATATCGTCTTCAACGTTGCTCCAGTTACCGATCCACAGGTCGAGGGGAGCTGAGGCTGGATTGGTGCCGTCCCAGAGGACAACCCCGTCAGGACCCGAGGTGCCGGTGGCGATCTCACCGCTGGCCGGTGCTTCTGCCGCGCAGCCTTCGGTGCCCTTTTCAAAGACCTTGAACTCGGCGCCTTCAAGCACTCGAGCAGTGGCGCTGTCATCCGTCTTCAGGATAGAGAGCTGGCCCCAGTAGGACTCGGGGGTGTTCTCACCGCCAGTGACCTTGGAGTTGAAGGAGGAACCGTAGCCGTTACCCGGCGTGCCGGGCGCATTCTCAACCAGGCCTTCGCCGGGAACACTCACTACCTCGGTGGTGAAGGTTACTTCAATGGTGGCGTCTGATGTCGAGCGTGCCGCGTTGACAGCAGCCAGCGCATCTCCCGTGAAGGACCAGACCACCTGGCCCGCGGCATCCGCGGCGGGGCGAGTCAGACCGTCACCGGTGTACTCCACCCCACCGATCTTCACGATGGTTGTGTCCGTGAACTTCAGTTCAGTTGCAAGCTGGTCGTACACCGATGCCTCAGTCAGAGGGTCGAGGGTGTTGGGAATCGGAACCGTGATGGTCCAGGTCAGGTTTGAGCCCACCAGAATGCTGTCGGGACGCTTTTCAATCACCTTCCCAGGTGCGTCGGACTTCTGGTTCTTGGGGTAGACGTGAACATCGTAGGTCCAGACGTGGTTTGCACCCGTTTCGCCCGAGTAGCTGGGGTAGGGAACCGTCACAAAGAATGGTTCGACCGGCTGGACGACCGTAACACCCTGATCGGGCACACCCGGAATCACTGCATTCGATGAGTCAGTTTCGGTGATGTAGTAAAAGCCCAGACCGAAGTTAGGCGTGTTGACAGAGTCAAACTTCAGCTCGCCTTTCTCATCCGTCTCACCCTCAAACTCTGTTTCCGTGAAGCAGTACGAACCCTTTGCCGAACCCCAGTCAGCGGGATCGGTGTCGTAGGCTGCAACGATCAGGTTCCAGTCCTCAGCCTGAGTCACCTCAAGCGCCGCGCACTGCAGGCCCTGGTCCAGAACACCGACCTCTTGAACCTTGAACTTGATGCCCTTTGCAACATCCAGATCCAGCACGTCTCCGAGCTCCACACCGTTGTTATCCAAGTCTGTGGGGAGGCCGATGTGCTTGTGAATAGTTAGCGAGCTGTCAGCATTCGGGTCAATGTTCCCTAAATCAGCCGCGATTGCGGACGTTGCCAGACCGGCTACTCCGACCAGACCGAGGGCGACCGCCCCCATGCTGGCCAGAGCTTTACGCCCCGCTGTTCCCTTAGTGTCTTTCAATTTCTTCCTGTTTCCTTCCGTTTAGGCGCCTTGGAGACACCAAGTTTGTGATTGACTTCTGAAGTTTTTCGCCACTTCAACTGAGGCAGATTTACGCCGCTCGCCTCCTCAGATGGGTTGCGCCGACTACCGCCGCCAGTCCAACGACCGCAAGTCCCCCGATGAGGAACCAGGTTGCTGCGGTACCACCCGCATCGGGTAGGCGGGGCGGAATGGGAGCCATGTTGACGAACCGGTAGGTTCCCCTCTCACCCTGCTCAACTGAAACGGAAGCTGGATCTGCCTCCACCCAGCAGCTGGGAGTGTTGAAAGCCCTCGAGCTCATCACTTCGGGACAGGTCTCCAGGTCTGCCCCACCGATCCCACCGGGCAGGTACTGCTGGAATGCCCGCTGCAGGTAGGGGTAGGAGCTCTGTTCGGAGATGGCGTAGCGGTGATTGGGGAGGACGGGAAGCGAGTTCTGAGTCGTGGCATTCTCGTTGCCGGAAGCATCAACCAGGCTCGGTAGCTCCACGCCCGCAACACCCGGGGTCGCGCTCAACTCAAAGTCGCTGACAAGAGGACCCCAGTGGCCGTCAAGCTGCTTGAGAACCGTGAGTTCAGCAGTTTGGTTGGTGACCGTACACCTGACCGCCGCGTCTTGCTGCTCCTGCGCTCCGGAGCCAAGGACACTCACGACGCCCTCGTCCCCCAGACCGACGGCGTCCTCGAACGTGTTCTGTCCGATCTTGCGGTGTTCACACGACCAGTTCCCCAGCTGCGTGTAAGCATTGGCATTCACCGGGTCCACGCCGTTGGGGTCGACCTTTTCGGTGAGGGCGTAGTCCCCCGGCTGAACCTGACGGGGCTGGGAGCACGCCACGACAGCGTCACCACCCTCAAGCGCAACATCCGTGAAACCAGCGTCCGCCTCCCCGTCAAGGTTTGCTGAGAGAAGCCAGTCTGTGGGTTGTGCCCCCGGGACCACTCCGCCCTCAACCTGCTCAACCCGCTTACACAGCTGGAGTGTCGGGACCGACCCATTGAGATAGTTGCAGGTCAGGGTCTCTCCCGGCCCCACTCCTGCGACGGTCAAACCACCCGTGGCTTCACTACCGGTGAGGTCGTAGGTGGCAGTTGTGCCGTCCGCCTTCTGGTGGGTGCAGCTCCCCTCGACGAATGAGAAGCCCTCCCGGTCTTCCTCCAGGACGGTCACGTTGGCCGTGGGTCGCTCCTCGCCCTCACCAGGACGTTCAAACCTGATCGTCCACTCAGCATTACCGTCCCCGTCGGTCGGTTGCGTGGCAGCGGCTGGGGCAACACTGTTGATCTTGCCCGTGGCGGCTCTGGCCGAGGCGGTCATTCCCCACCCTTCGGCGGGGACACTCGGACCCACACCACCGTCCTCCGGAAGCAGATCCTTGTGGAGGACGACCCTGGCTGGTGCGAAGGGGGTGTTCGTGAAGACGCAGACCACATTGGCCCCCGGCACAATCTCGTCGGGCGTCCCCGCCCCACCAATGTTGAGGGCGAACTCAAGAGACTCCCCCTCCCCACTGAGGAACGGCTCTCCCGGCGTTCCATCGCGGTTGAGGACGTGACACTCGTGTCGGGTCGCATAGTCCGCCCTCGTATCTGCGTTTGTGAAGGTTTCGGAAGCACGCAGAGTGCCGTCCAACTGAAGGACGTAGGGGCCGACTTGCCGCGCCTGTAGGCCGGGCGCAACCCCCTCGGTTGTCACTCCTTCAAAGGGGAGGGCGGCAGAGCCGGCGATCCTCTCCGCTGAGAGAGCGAACTGGTCTGCACTTCCTCCGGTTCGGACCCCATCAACAACCTTCTGGATTGTGATCGTGGCCGGCGTTGAGCAGCTAGCCAGGTCGACAAGGTTGCCGTAGTCACCGAGCGATGTGCGGTTCGCGAAGTTCAGCGTCGTCGGGTCGGCGAGGGCGTTCCATGCTCCACTGCCACTCTGCTGGATGATCGCACTACCTGAGCCGGTGAAGGTAACCCCGTTGATTGGCTGCCGCATCCCTGAGGGAAGCTTTCCGGCGTTGATAGAGCCACTGACCGTGGGGACCTCGGTCAGGTTGTGAACACCCGGAAGATGCTGGAAGTCTTTCTGGGCAACCACACCTGAAGCGGTCAGCCCACCATTGGAATCAGAAATGATGAACTGGATGTTGTTCTGCGCATCAAATGCAAAGTCTCCATTCATCGCATTGGCGCTTGAGGTGAAGTCTTTCGGACGGGGTACATCAACGTGCGATACTTCGCCGGTTCGGCTTCCAACCCCAGGCGAGTACCTGTAGACGTGCATCCGCATCGGTCGGTTAGAGTCTGAACCCGGGCTCATTGAAAAGTAAGCGAAGTAAAACTCTTCACGCCCCTGGTAGATCGTCGAGTCCCCGGCCACCACATATCCCGCTGTTGGGGATAGAAGGTTCATGGTGAAGACCGAGTACGGGGACGTGTCTTGCGCGGGATCGAAACGGTAGACCGTTACCAACTTCGAGTTGCTGTTCTGCCCCGTGAAGTAAAAGACTCCCGTTGGGGTGACGCCCAGCGCGTTGGCAGTCTGCCCCTGCAGTACGTTCGAGGTCGAGTTGGTGACCTTGTTCAATGTGCTGTTGAGCGAAGTCCCCGCAGCATTGTGTGACCCACGGTAAATGGTGGTCAGGGTTGAGTCCGAAGCACTGCGCTGCAGTGTGTAGTAGCTGTTCGCGTAGGAGGGGTTGAGACAGACATTGTCTGTCAGCCCGACCCGGACCTGCAGTGCGCCAAAGTCCCAGGGCCCATTCGAAGGCCATCCCGTAGGGCTGTTGCTGCTACCACCCGGAATCTCAACCCAGTCCGTAGTGCTGGAGGCCCACTCATACCCCGGCATGGAACCGACGGGAAGAATGCGGTACCTCGACGCACTACTCACCGAATGGTTGGTCTGTGAAGTCCCGCTGACTGCGGTCAAAGTCTTAACGGCGAAGTAACCGGGCCGAGGATCCTGATCCATGGAGTACATCGCGTTCATCTGCGCCGCACACGGATCCTCAACACAGTCAGTGACGTTGTAGGTCGTTCCCCAGTTGCCACTCCCAGCGCGCGGTCCCTGAACAGAGACTGTGCTGCCACCCATGTGAACGCCGGATGTATCCGTGACTTCCCAGACTAGATAGTTACGCCCTACCGGAAGGGCCAGTGGGATGCCGTTACCCTCGACGACCGCATCCTCCCCAACCACTCCTGACTGGATGTCAAGCACAGCGGGTGCGCTGCCCTCATCCTGAGGTTCAACCACCGGGTTGGTTCCAGTCGGGTCGACGCCACTCTGTGGTGCAGGGATTGTCGCACCCGCCACCGTCGAAAGACCGACTAGGGAAAGGGTCAGGAGCGTCGTAGCAGTTACGGTCGAAAAACGTCTAAGTCCAGTGCGCTGCAAGTTGGTCTCACTTAGGGTTCCCACAAAATGACGTTCATTTCGGGCCACCGACACCAGGCCTCTTGGAAATTAGCTCCGAGAAGTGCCCTCTACTCTCAACCTGAAACCGCTACCAAGAAGGGGACTTCTTGACGGTCAGCATCTAGGCATGCGTCAGCTTCAAACGGGAGCTTAGGTACACGTTGGGTGCCGTAGGGAAAACCGGTGTTATTTGATGACGCATTATTTTTCCCTATGCAATAGCCCATAGTTTTGGAGGTTTCATAACTGGCACCCAGGTACGCCAACCTGCTCGGAGAGTGGGCGCCGCACCCCTAAACCACTCTCACCTGCAGTGTTTTCCCGTCATAACGTTCTCATTACAAAAGCTGCCAACGAGCAGTCCCCCAAACCCCCTGCATGGGCTCAAAGCCCCAAGCACCCCTATGCACTCGCTCACATTTCCTGGCGAATCGAAGCTTCATCTCAGATTGCAAAGACGTGATATAGCGCAGTAGCAACCAAAGAGCAGGAATCGAAAGCAGTTTCGGGTATGCAAAAAGGCGGGACTCCCCCGATGGAGAATCCCGCCCTCTTTGAGCCTTGGGGCTCTAAGTAGAAGCTTGCGGCACTAGGCCGCGGAACTTGCTAACTAGGCAATGATCTCGGTGACCTTACCTGAACCAACGGTGCGGCCACCCTCACGGATAGCGAAACCGAGGCCGACCTCCATTGCGATGGGCTGGATCAGCTCAACGTCAATTTCGGTGGTGTCGCCAGGCATGACCATGTCGCGGCCCTCAGGCAGCTGGATGATGCCGGTGACGTCCGTGGTACGGAAGTAGAACTGCGGACGGTAGTTCGAGAAGAACGGCTTCTCACGGCCACCCTCAGCCTTGGTCAGGATGTAGA
>NZ_FYEG01000010.1 GCF_900187855.1 Actinomyces minihominis
GAGTAGCGACCGAGGACCTTCTTCGAACCCTGCTGGCCGATGTGTCTTATACACATCTAGATGTGTATAAGAGCCCGCCACCCATGCCTCCGGCACCACCGGCTCCCCCGGCTCCCCCGGTAACCGCGCCGGCACCGGCAGCCCCCGCTGAGGCACTTGCTCGTGCAGCTTCGACCGGAACGGTAGTTCCCCCGGCTCCAGGTGCACCGGCTGCCGCCGGTTATGTCACCCCCATCGTTCGCAAGCTCGCAAAGGATAAGGGTATCGACCTCGCCGCTGTCACCGGCACCGGCATAGGCGGACGTATCCGCAAGGAAGACGTCATCGCGGCTGCTGAAGCCCTGACCGCCACACCGGTAGCTTCGGCAACACCTGTGGCTGCAGCGGGTTCCGGCAGGATTGAGATCTCAGAAGAGGCGGCCGCACTGCGGGGCACCACTGAGAAGATGTCGCGTCTGCGCCAGGTCATTGCTCGACGCATGGTGGACTCGCTGCAGACTGCGGCACAGCTCACCACTGTTTTCGAGGTGGATGTTACCGAGATCTGGAACCTCCGCGCCAAGTACAAGGACCAGTTCGAGAAGGTGCACGGCACCCGACTCACCTTCCTGCCATTCTTTGTCAAGGCTGCTACCGAGGCTCTTGCGGCGCATCCAAAGCTCAACGCCACCATCAATGGCAACCAGGTTGAGTACTTCGACCACGAGAATATCGGGATTGCAGTTGACTCACCCAAGGGCCTCATGGTTCCGGTCCTGAAGAACGTCGGCGACATGTCGATACCTCAGATCGCCGAAGGTATTAACCAGGCGGCTGCCGCTGTTCGTGATGGTTCAATCGGCCCGGATATGCTCTCCGGTTCCACCTTCACCATTACCAACACCGGTTCCGGTGGAGCACTGTTTGACACCCCGGTACTAAACATGCCCGAGGTCGGCATCATGGGGGTTGGCACGATTGTGAAGCGCCCGATGGTTATCAAAGCCAATGGCATTGAGTCCGTAGCGCTGCGCTCAATGGTGTACCTGTCGATCTCCTACGATCACAGGCTCGTTGATGGTGCTGACGCCTCCCGCTTCCTCACCTCGGTGAAGAAGCGCCTTGAAGCAGGTAACTTCCTTGAAGACCTGCAGCTTGGCTAAAGCATCACCCCGGGTTTGACCCTTTATGAACTGGCTGTCCCAATCGGGGCAGCCAGTTCCCTGTTAACCTCGGGTTGGCCCCTCACGCACCCCCAGGATTCGCGGGGGACTAACCTGCAGTTCAAGTTCCAGTAGAACGGCCGGAAGGGCCCTCCCCGAGTCAAGCACGGCGGCCACCGTGGTCAGAGCCAGAACCCTTCCGTTCCCGCAGCGCTGCGAGTTCACTTCAACCAGGTAGATGGGTGGTTCGACGACAACATGGTCCTGATTTCTTCGGGCTACTTCCACCAAATCGAGTAGGACGAGACTCCAGGCTTCAGCTTGGAGGAGGGGAACCAACTGGTTCTCCGCAAGCGCTACACCCCGCTTCTCCAGCAGGGTCCTCGCCATATCAGCTGTCTCCTCAAGCGAAGGGCAAGCAACCGGGTGCTCTTGCCCCTCAACTGGAGGCTGTGGAGCCGGGTCTCTGTCGCCCCACCAGGATGCCTGCTGGACAGAGACCATTGCGGCAAGAAGGAGGCCGGTGATGAATGTAGTAAAAACCAATGCTCCACGTCTCGGAGCGGAGCGGCGCTCCCTGCCCGAGTGACGTCGAACCAACCCCCCAATCTGCCCCATGAGTGTTGGTAGAGGTATCGTTTCCACGCCCACCTCTGCGTCATCTGCTCCATCTCTAGCCGGTAGATCGGAAAGAACCTCGGGCAGCGGCCCCCAACCATGAGCCTTGAACGGAACGGCCGAAAGCAAAAGCACCGGGGGTTTCCCCGGGCGTTCAACCAGCGCAGCCGAACCAACCTGCTTCGAGCCAAGGCCCACAGATCCCAGGGTGACACCGAGGTCTGGGCCCCAGCGCGTCATCTCGGTGTCAGTTATCTGTCGGAGGAGACCCCCGGGCACTTGGATGTGGGGGGTGCGGCCACCTTTCAAAAAGATCGGAGCCACCCGGAACGGGGCACTTTCAGGAACCTCTAGGTTTGCAAGGCCGGCCCAGGTCTGCTCAACACCCCTGGCCCCCGCTGCTTGAACGGTGGGAGCCACGGGAAACTGCAGTTCGTAAGCTGCAGCATCCCCTGCCGGCTGACTACTGTCAGGTAGGAGTGTCCGCTTCCAAATAACTCCGGCAGGGGTTGCTGCATACGGTTCACGGGTCACCTCCCTTCCTCCTCATGCGCCTTGCTGTCTACCAGCACCCCCAGTTTCGTCGGCGACTACCAACCACGCCGTTCCATCTGCTCCTCCTGTGGATAGGTACCTCCTGGTTGCCCTGGGGACGAAGCCTTCAAGTAACCTCACATGACTGCTGGTTAGAGCTTTCTGGCTCCCCCGCTAGAATGGGCACGGCGCCTTCGAGCGCCCTCCCGCTGCGCCGACCATTCTTAATGACGCGGCCCCGGCGGGATAGCACTCATCTCAGGAACTCTCCTTGTCTCAGAACCCCTTTAGCGCCATGCGCAGCTACCGTGAACTTCCCTCTGCTTTCGGGGCTGGAAAGATGGTTGCTGCAGCTTTGGCCCGAATTCCCTATGCCATGCTCCCCTTGGGGATCATGACTGCTTTCACCGCTGCGACCGGTGATATCGCGGTCGGTGGACTGGCAACTGCCTTCTTCTCCGTTGCGGTTGCAGTGTGCTCGCCCCTGGTGGGGCGAGCGGCCGATATCTGGGGTCAGCGCCGAGTCCTCATGATCATTGCCCCCGTCAATGCCCTAGCCATCCTCGCCCTCTTCCTGGCGGCAATCAATGTGCCGGCCACGCCGCTGATCTACCTGATCTGTTTACTTGCGGGCATGACGGGGGTGCCTGTGGGTTCATTTACCCGGGCCCGGTGGGTCGGAATGCACCCGAACCCGAAGCGCCTCACCGCAGCCTTTTCCTACGAGTCCACAGTTGACGAGTTTGTCTTTGTCCTGGGGCCAGCATTCGTTGGCATTGCAGCCACAGCCGCTGCCCCCGCCGCTCCCCTGCTCCTCTCTTTCATTATCTGGGCGCTAGCCGGTATCCCCTTCGCGTTGACAGCACCTGTGAAGCCCCTTGAAGGAGACGGTGGACTGGCACCTGAGTCCAAGCGTCCCACCATAGGCCGCATCCTCGTGTCCATTGCTCCCGCGATCGTGGCGCTCATCGCCCTCGGTACCTTCTTTGGTTCGACCCAGGCTGGGATAACGGTCCGCGCCGAAGAGCTTGGCAGTGTCGGCTCCGCGGGCCTTGTCTATGCTTCCATGGGCGTATCTTCAGGCATCATGGCACTCCTGGTAGTAGCCCTACCCGACCGCTTCAAGCTTTCCGACCGGTTCATTGTCTTCGGCCTTGCGGTAGCGGCACTAACGATGATGACTTCCGGGGCGCAGAGCCTTCCGGCTACTGCTCTGTGGTTCCTTGCGACTGGTATCTTCATCGGTCCGACCCTGGTCACAGCCTTTACGGTGGCAGAACGCCTGGCCCCTCCGGGTGGAATCGCGGTTGCGATGACGCTTCTGTCCTCTTCAGTCACGATCGGGGTGTCCATTGGTTCAGCTACTGGAGGGCGGATTGCTGAAGCCTCCGGCTCTCACCTCACCTTCGTTTTCGCCGCCGTGGCCATTTTGACGGTCGCTGTCATCGGATTCACCCTGCGGATTAAAAAGGATCAGCTCCCGAGGGTCGCAGCCCACTAATCACCTTGTAGGATTGGCATCATCATGGCTAAGAAAGACAAGTCGCCCAAACCTGCTGGCGCCCCAAAGAAGCAGCGTTTCTACCACACCCTGATCGACGCATACAAGGTTGTAAAGAGGACCTACCCGTGGATCGGGATAGCTCTAATCGCGATCCCCGTCGTCCTCATCGGCCTCGGTATCGTCTTTGGAATCCTCTGGAACCGGGCAATTTTCCTGCCGATAACAGGGATCCTCCTGGCGGGAACCATCGACATGGTCCTTCTCGCCTACCTGATTCGCCCGGCCATGTACCGACAGCTGGATGGTCGTATTGGCTCCGTTTACGCGGTGATCAGTCAGATTCGTCGTGGCTGGATCGTTGAGGAAGAGCCCGTTGCGGCGAACAAGTCCCAGGACATCGTTTGGCGCCTGGTGGGACGTCCCGGCATCGTTCTCATCTCCGAGGGACCATCCAGTCGGGTTCGCGCTCTTCTCATCGCTGAGAAGCGACGCCTCAGCCGCGCAGTGGCCAACGTTCCCATCATTTTCGTAGAGGTCGGCCATGAAGAGGGACAGGTCCCCCTCGCGAAGTTGAACCGACACCTCAAAGGGCTTAAGAAGCACCTCACCAAACAGGAAGTTCCCGCTGTGGCAAACCGCCTCAACGCCCTCGGGCACAAGGCAATCCCCATTCCCAAGGGGGTTGACCCGAACAACATGCGGGCAAACCGAAAAGCCCTTCGCGGCTAACCAGACTGGGCGTGCTAAGTGCACGCCTTTTCTGTTTAACGAGGACGGATCGCCTTCACGTCTCCACCGTGAAGCGTGGTGGGTTCCACAGCCAAATCCTGAGATCAAGTTATGGATATTATCCAGCATGATGCATACTTTCATATGAAAGAAGACAAGATTCAGTATCGACTTCACGGAGACCCCCAATGCGCAAACTGATTTCATTCGCAGCGACTGCTGCCGCGGCTGCCCTGGTTCTTGCAGCCTGCTCAGATCCTGCTCCGACCACCGAGGGATCGGATGCGGCCCCGGGGGGCGAGCAGTCCGGTAGCGAGGGTTTTGACATCTCCCAGATCGAGGCAGTGGCTGACATTGCCGCCATGGTCCCCGATACCCTGGTGACCGCCAATGTCCTCACCAACGGCGCTTCAACTGACTACCCGCCAGCTGAGTTCCTCATGGAGGACGCCGTGACCCCCTACGGATACGACATTGACATTGTTCAGGCCCTAGCCGCTGTGATGGGCCTCGAAAAAGGCGTCACGAAGACGGCTGACTTCTCAACCATCATTCCCGCACTTGGAAGCAAGTTCGACGTCGGCGCATCATCTTTCACCATCACGCCCGAACGCCTCGAGCAGGTCAACATGGTCTCGTACCTTGAGGTCGGCTCCTCCTTCGGAGTCGCAAAGGGCAACCCGAAGAACTTCACTCCCGAAGACCCCTGTGGCTTCGTGATCGGGGTTCAAGAGGGAACTTACCAGCAGGAACTCGCAGGGATCCTCTCGGCTGAGTGTGAGGCCGAAGGTAAGGCAAAGATTGACATCAAGCCTCTGGTTCACCAGCCTGACATCACTACCAAGGTTGTTGGCGGCCAGTATGACGCCACCTTCGCTGACGCTCCCGTAATCGGCTACGCCATTGTCCAGTCCAACGGTCAGATCGAAGAGGTCGGCGACGTAATCGAGTCGGCTCCCCAGGGCATTGCCATCGCCAAGGCAGATGAGCAGCTCACCGCCGCGGTTCAGGCCGCCATGCAGCACCTGATGGATCAGGGCTACCTCGATCAGATCCTCGCCGTCTACGGCGCCGAGGGATCCGCCTTGAAGCAGGCCAAAGTTAACCCCACAGTCTAGGACTCCACTTTCAAATGACTCCCCAAAAAGGAGCGGTTGACCTGATCCACGCCCGGCCGGTTCCCCGGCCGGGCCGTTGGGCCGGTGCCGCTGTTGTAGCCGTTCTGGTAGCGATGGCGATCAACGCCCTCATCACCAACCCCGCCTTCCAGTGGCCCATGGTCTGGGAATGGCTCTTCTCTAAGTCAATCCTCACCGGCGTGATGTACACGCTGCTCCTCACCGTTGCAGCCATGGTGCTGGGCACCATCCTTGCGGTAACGATGGCAGTCATGCGGCAGTCGAAGAACCCGATTCTGCGCTACGTCGCCACTTTCTACATCTGGTTCTTCCGCGGAACTCCGATCTACACACAGTTGATCTTCTGGTCCCTGCTCCCCGTCCTCTACCCCCAGCTTTCGATTGGTATCCCCTTCGGGTACGAGTTCGCACACTTCGACACGCTGACGCTGATCACCCCCCTGTGGATGGCCATACTCGGTCTTGGGTTCAACGAGGGGGCCTACCTGGCTGAGATCATCCGGGCCGGCATCAACTCTGTTGACAAGGGACAGACCGAAGCCGCAGAAGCCCTCGGAATGTCGCCGGGACAGATCATGTCCCGGATCATCCTCCCCCAGGCGATGCGCGTCATCATGCCTCCGCTTGGAAACGAAACCATCTCCATGCTGAAGACCACCTCCCTGGTTTCTGCCATTCCCTTTACGCTGGAGCTCACCTACCAGGCAGCTCACATCGGACAGCGTCTATTTGCACCAGTTCCCCTGCTGGTCGCAGCTGCCATCTGGTACCTGCTGATCACCTCGATCCTGATGGTGGTCCAGCACCGCATCGAAAAGCACTACGGTCGCGGCTTCAGCTCTGACTCAGGCCGCACCAAGGCCGATTCCAAGCAAAAGTCGATTGAAGAGGCCGATCCGAACCAGTCGAACCTATTCCTGGATGTGACACCATGACCGAAACACCAGTAGCTCCTATGGTCGAGGCCAAGGATGTTCACAAATTCTTTGGGGACCTGCACGTCCTCAAAGGCGTTGATCTCACGGTCATGCCCGGTCAGGTATGCGTTCTCCTTGGACCATCCGGATCCGGAAAATCGACGTTCCTGCGTTGCATCAACCAGCTGGAAACCATCTCTGCCGGACGAATCTGGGTGGATGGTGACCTCACGGGACTGAGGATCACCCGGGGCTCAGATGGCCACGAGATCCTGCACCGACTTCCGGATAGGACGATTGCGAAGCAACGCAGCCGGGTCGGCATGGTCTTTCAACGCTTCAACCTCTTCCCGCACCGCACCGCCCTCGGCAACGTCATGGAAGCCCCAGTGAATGTCAAGAAGGTCCCGAAGAGCAAAGCCCGTACCCGCGCCCTAGAGCTTCTTGAGCGTGTTGGACTATCGGATCGGGCCGACCACTACCCCAGCCAGCTCTCCGGCGGCCAGCAGCAGCGGGTCGCAATAGCTCGCGCCCTAGCTATGGACCCCGAGTTGATGCTCTTCGATGAACCCACCTCTGCCCTGGACCCAGAGCTGGTCGGTGAAGTCCTAGCGGTCATTCAAGACCTCGCGAAGTCCGGAATGACCATGATCGTGGTCACCCACGAGGTCGGCTTTGCACGCGAAGTGGCGGATCACGTCGTCTTCATGGACGACGGAGTCATCGTGGAACAGGGAACCCCCGCCGAGGTGATCGACAACCCCCAGGAAGAACGAACGAAAGAGTTCTTCTCCAAGGTTCTCTAGTCGATTACCGGCGGGGTCCCCTGGACTACTTACCGTCAGACTTACCACCAAACCCCTCGGTGACCGCATTGAGGGCGGCGGTAAGCTCAGTCGGGAGTACCCAGATCTTCGAGGCCGTGCCATTGGCGATGTTCGGTAGGACCCGCAGGTACTCATAGGAGAGCAGATCCGGGGTCGGCCGCCCCTCGTGGATGGCTGTGAAAACAGTGTCGATCGCCTGGGCCTCACCATTTGCCCGGGTGACAGCGGCTTCGGCAGCACCCTGAGCCTGCAGAATCGCCGATTGCTTCTCACCTTCAGCACGCAGAATCTGCGACTGCCGCACGCCTTCGGCCTGAAGGATCGTGGCGCGCTTATCCCGGTCGGCCCGCAGCTGCTGCTCCATGGCCTGCTGGATGGTGGGAGGGGGATCAATCGACTTCAACTCAACCCGGTTAATGCGGATACCCCACTTACCCGTGGCTTCATCGAGGACGCCACGCAGGGACGCATTGATCTCATCACGGCTGGTCAGAGTCTGTTCCAGGTCCATCGAACCAATAACATTTCGCAGGGTCGTGATGGTGAGCTGCTCAATTGCCCTGATGTAATCAGCAATCTCGTAGGTCGCAGCCATCGGATCATTGACCTGGTAGTAGATCACCGAATCGATGGAGACTACAACGTTGTCCGCGGTGATCACAGGCTGTGGTTCAAAAGTTGTCACCTGTTCGCGCAGATCAACCCTTGCCGCAATCCGGTCGACAAACGGAACTAGCAGGTGCAATCCCGCGTACATCACCGAGTGGAACTTGCCGAGGCGCTCCACCACCAACGCGCGCGACTGCGGCACAACCTGAATCGAACGAACGACAACCACGATTACCAGCAGAACCAACAGCACAATCAGCACTGTTAGCAAAGTACCTGAGTCCATCTTCTACTTCCGTTCCGCCCCTTCGGGGGCTAGTCCTTCGCTGTGGTGTCAAGTGGGATACTTGGCGCGCCTTCTAGTCCACGGGTGGCTGGCGATCACTCGGGGTGGTCACAACCTCATCAGTTGAGGCGACAACCGCCGTTGCACCGTCGATCTGCACCACGGTGACCTGGCTTCCCACGGGGAACACCTTCCCGTCCCGGCTTCGGGCCGACCAGATCCCCCCATCAAGGCGAACTCGGCCGTCAGAACCGACCAGCGGAGCAGTCACTACTGCCCGCTTTCCAACCAGTCCCTGCGCGTTCGTGGCAATATCCGGGGTGGACCGCTGGAGAAGGTTGCGCGCCCACGGTCGCACAAACACCAGGAGCAGGATCGACACCCCGACGAAAACACCAATCTGCACCCAGAGATTGACCCCGAATGCGGCGGCAACCCCACCGGCAACCGCCGCGAGGGCAAGTGTCAGGAAGAAAAGATCGACCGTGAGCAGCTCAATGATTCCAAGGAGAAGCGCCGCACCAATCCAGATTAACCAGGCCATTACTTCCCCCGTAGAGCTCCGCTGTGTGATCCAAGTCTACAGTGGTGAATGTCGGCCAGATACTAGCGAGCGCGAGCCCACCACCTACCGTCCTCATTCGTTACCTCAAGAGGCAGACCAAATGCGGAAGAAAGGTTCTCGTTGGTCAGCACCTCCCCGATCGGCCCGGCCGCGGCTACGGTTCCATCTTTGATGAGCGCAGCATGGGTAAATCCGGGCGAGATCTCTTCGATCTCGTGGGTGATGAGGATAATCGCCGGGGCCTTGGGGGCAGCCATGATCTCAGTCAGCGCCATCACCAGGGTCTCGCGTGCTCCCAGGTCTAGGCCCGCCGTCGGTTCATCCAGGATGACGACCTCGGGATCCGGCATCAGTGCACGAGCAATCGAAACACGCTGGCGCTCGCCCTCAGAAAGGGTCCCGAACCTTCGCTGTGCCAGTTCGCCAACACCCAGGGCGGCTAGGAGATCGCGGGCACGAGAACGATCATCGTCCTCGTACTCTTCCCCAAACTGAACCGTCTGCCCCCAACCAGCCGAAAGAACTACGTCCTCAACAATGTCAGAAGCCGAGATGCGCTCACGGGTATCCGCGGAGGCAACCCCCACGCGGGACGCAAGATAGGTGGCTTCCTCACCAGAAGTGTCACTGCCGAGCACATTTGCGGTTCCCGCGGACGGGTAGTCTCGAGCCGCAACAAGCCTTGCGAGAGTCGTTTTCCCCGCACCGTTGGGTCCAAGGATGACCCAGTTCTCCCCCGGGTTAACCGTGAAGGTAACGTCTCTCAAGATTTCTGCACGACCGCGCCTCAGGGAAACTCCCTGGAGATCGATAAGGGGTTGCATAACTGGCAGGACCACCTAGTTCACTAGTGTTTTGTACAGTTCCACCGTCTGCTCACCAATGGCATGCCACGAGAACTTATCCCGGGCCCGCTCAAGTCCCGCCTTACCCATCTTTCGAGCAAGTTCCGGATTCTCAAGCACATCGGTCAAACGCTGAGCAAAATCGGCCTCAAACTTTTCAGGATTGAGCGGGGTTCCCGTTCCGTCCTGCATCTGTTCTATAGGAACAAGGTACCCCGTCTCACCGTCGACAATCACATCGGGAATTCCACCAGTGGCGGTGCCCACTACAGGGAGCTCCATGGCCATCGCCTCAAGGTTGACGATCCCGAGCGGTTCATAGATCGAGGGCGTTGCAAACACGTCAGATCCGGCCAGGATCGCCTTGACCTCTTCGTTCGGAAGCATGGTTGATATGTTGATTACTCCGGTGCGCTTGGCCTGGAGGTTCCTGATTAGCCCGTCGACCTCCGCCGCAATCTCTGGGGTATCCGGCGCACCCGCAAGCAGGACGATCTGAACATTCTCTGGAAGCAGCTCACAGGCCCGGAGGAACCCGGGAAGTCCCTTCTGGCGGGTGATCCGGCCCACGAAGACAACGGTCGGACGGTTCGGGTCCATCCCGTGCTTTTCGCGAATCTTCACAGCCCGCTCCTCAGCCTCTTCCCCGACGGGTCGGTGCCACTTGTTGAGGTCGATGCCGTTGTGAATGACATGGACCCTGTCTGGAGAAACCGCAGGGTATGCCTTGAGGATGTCGTCCCGCATGCCATTGGAAACAGCGATGATGGCATCCGCGTTCTCGTATGCCGTGCGTTCGACAAAGGAGGAAACACGGTAGCCCCCTCCCAGCTGTTCAACCTTCCAGGGACGAAGGGGCTCAAGTGAGTGCGCAGAGACCACCAGGGGGATGCCGTAGAGAAGTTTCGCCAGGTACCCGGCCATGCAGGCATACCAGGTGTGCGCATGAACGAGGTCGGCGCCGTCGGCTCCCTCAATCATTCGCAAGTTGACGCCCAGGGTCTGAATCGCAGGATTAGCCCCCGCTAGCTCCGGCAGGTTGGCGTAACCAATCACGCCCGGTTCCGAGCCGACCTCACCCGGCGATCGAGGGCCATCAAAGGCCTCAACTCGGAGGTCGACCAGGTTCCGCAGAACTCGAGCCAGCTCCTCAACATGAACCCCGGCACCCCCGTAGACAAAAGGTGGGTACTCGCGGGTCAGCAGATCTACGCGCATTGAAAAGGTCCTTAATTCCGGGGCCGGGACACGCCGTTGGGCTGAATCAAGGATACCAACCGCCGCGGCGAACCGGAGCAGAAAGGCACCCACCACCCGCTCGCTCCCCCGGCTAACTCACCCCTTCGCTTGATGAAGTAAACAAGTCCCCATCCGTGAGCGTCGAAGTCTGTAACATTGAGGGCATGGCAATGAAGCGAACTCTGGCAATTGTGTTGGCTGGTGGCGAAGGCAAACGTCTGATGCCCCTTACTGAGGACCGCGCTAAGCCCGCGGTTCCCTTCGGCGGCAATTACCGCCTGATCGATTTTTCCCTCTCAAACATGGTCAACTCCGGCTATCTCAAGATCGTCGTGCTGACCCAGTACAAATCTCACTCCCTTGATACCCACATCGCGCGCACCTGGCGCATGTCGGGGTTGCTTGGGAACTTCGTCGCACCTATGCCGGCTCAGCAGCGTCGCGGGCCGCACTGGTACCTAGGTTCAGCCGATGCGATCTACCAGTCGCTCAACGTCGTCTATGACGAACGACCCGACTACATCGTCATCACGGGGGCGGACAACATCTACCGGATGGACTTCAGCCAGATGGTGGACTACCACATCGCCTCCGGCATGCCTGCGACAGTTGCTGGTATCCGCCAACCCATTGAGCTGGCTGACCAGTTCGGGGTTATCAAAGAGAAGGATGGTGTCGTCGAGGAGTTCCTCGAGAAGCCTAAGAATGCCGAGGGTCTTGACGATGACCCCAGTGTCGTCCTCGCCTCCATGGGTAACTACGTTTTCGATACCAAGGCCCTGATCGAAGCGCTCCGCAAGGATGCTGCGAACCCAGACTCCAAGCACGACATGGGCGGGGACATCGTCCCCTACTTTGTTGAACGCGGAGAGTGCGCGGTCTATGACTTCAAGGACAACATCGTCCCCGGATCAACCGAGCGTGACCGCGACTACTGGCGTGATGTCGGCACGGTTGACGCCTACTACGATGCCAACCTCGACCTCATCAGCATCCACCCGATTTTCAACCTCTACAACTACGACTGGCCCCTCCTCACACAGACGGATCCGCTGCCCCCCGCCAAGTTTGTTCACGGCGATATGGGCTCGCGAATGGGTCACGCCGTCGACTCCCTGGTGTCAGAGGCAGTCATCGTTTCAGGTGCGGAAGTGACGAGGTCGGTGCTGTCACCCAAGGTTGCCGTTCACTCCTGGGCCCAGGTTTCGGACTCCGTCATCCTCAACAGTGCGGTGATTAACCGCCGGGCTCGGGTCCACCGCGCCATTCTTGACAAGAATGTCGTGGTCGAAGAGAACGCCTCGGTCGGTTTCGACCATGAACTGGACCGGAGCCGCGGTTTCACGGTCACCGAATCCGGAATCACGGTTGTCCCGAAGGATGCCATCGTCCGCGCCTAGCCATCCAGACTGCGTAGCCTTGTTGCTATGAGTTCATTCGAAACGGTCGTCCCCCCTCCTCCCCACCGTGCGGAAGAGGTCGGGACGGCCGTTTCGTCATCTCCTGGCGCCTGGGTACTTTACGAAGGCAGCCCTGCGCCGGGCGGTGAAGGGCCGCTGGCAACCGGACCTGGCTGGTGGTCCACCAACCGGGTGATCACAGAGGCCGAACCGGTGGGGTTCTCTCATCTCAGCGCAAACCTAGCGCTGAACCCTCCTCTCCTCGTCCTCACTGACGCCGACTCCACCCTGTTTCACGAAGAAGCCATTGATGAACTGGCGCGGCTGGCCGGTGTTTTCGACCAGGTCAGCAAAATCACCGAGTCAGCCATGCGCGGCGAGATGGGCTTCGACGACTCGCTGAGAAGGCGTGTCGCCCTGCTGCAGGGTCTTCCCACCTCGGCTTTTGAGGAGGTTGGCAGCCAGCTCACCCTGGCATCCGGAGCAGCTGAGCTGATCACTTGGACCCACTCGGTCGGAGCCCAGTTCGGGGTCGTCTCCGGGGGGTTCGAAGAGATCCTTCGCCCCCTCGTGCAGCAGCTGGGAGTCGACTACCTCCTCGCCAACCGACTCGAGGTCGAAGGTGAACTCCTCACGGGGCGCACCGTCGGTCCTGTCGTTAACGACCGGACCAAGGAGCAGTGCGTCAAGCAGTGGTCTCAGGGCAGAGCCGACCGCGTTGTCGCAGTCGGCGACGGCTCAAACGACATCCGTATGCTCAAGGCCGCCGGACTCGGCATAGCGTTCTGCGCCAAACCGGCAGTTCGCCAGGCTGTCTCAAGCCAGCTCAACATCCGCCGTCTGGACGCGGTGGTCGGGTTGCTCGGGAGAACCCTCTAGGTCCTTCACTGAACCTCGGGATACTCCCTTGCACCTACCTATCAGGCCAGTGGGTTGGTGAAAGGTAGTGGAGGAATGTCGTTGTGGCGCACATGAATGAAATCGGCGACCGCGGCACAGTGCGAATGCCATTCCTTCCAGTTCCGATCCCACTCAACCACAACGGCTGATCCCGTTGGCATACCATTTTCTACCTCGGTTGCCTGCCCCTCTTTAACAAGGAGGACGGCGGTTGCCGACACTGTAGGTTCATGCCCAACCACCAGTGAAGAGGTCCCAGTCGACCCAAAACGAACGGCCTCCATGATCTGCATGGGAGAACCGCTGTAGATTACCTCGTCAGTCTGCACCCTGGGCATCATTTCCGGAGTGAGCCCAGCCCCCTGAGCCATGTTCTCCCAAGTCTGCTGGGCGCGAACAGCCGGCGAGACAAAGACGGTATCAACACTGCGCAGTGAGTCCGCTAGGCGACGCCCCAACTCCTGGGCTTGGGCCCGTCCCTCATCAGTGAGGGGGCGCTGAGCATCCGTGCCCGGAGAGTACGCGGCGGCTTTGGCGTGGCGGGCGATAGTGACCTTGTGAGTAGACATGCGGATATTCTATGTCAGGGAACGAAGTCGAATGCCTGGATAAGGGAGTGTTGATGGCTCTGCGCCGCGGACCGAAAGATCTAGTTTGCTCAAACCGAGGTTGCGAGCGCCCCGCCACCTTTGCAATTACCTGGTCCAACCCAACCCTGCCCTTTGGGCGAGCCAAGCACTGGCTAGCATGTGACGAACACCGAATCACCCTGGAGAAGTACCTCGCCTACCGAGATTTTCCCCAGTCCACCCGGACCCTGGCAGCCTTCCTTTCATCCGAGGACGGCCGAGAGGGCGGCGAGGCCAAGTCAACTGGCGTACACCGGGGCTAACGGACCTCAACCAGCTCCAGATAGTCGTCATCCCACAGGTCCTCATCCCCATCGGGTAGAAGCAGAACCCGCTCCGGATGTAGAGCCTCCACCGCACCCGGGTCATGGCTGACGAGGACGACGGCGCCCTCATACGAATCCAGAGCCCCCAGAACCTCCTCACGGGAAGCGGGATCCAGGTTGTTAGTAGGTTCATCGAGGAGGAGAACGTTAGCCGCAGAAACAACCAGGGCGGCCAACGCTAGACGCGTCTTCTCACCTCCCGAAAGAACGGAAACAGGCTTGCCGATATCATCTGCAGAGAAAAGGAACTGTCCGAGCACCGAACGCAGGCGCGTATCATCAAGTTCCGGAGCTGCCGCCCGCATGTTCTCTTCAACTGACTGCGTCGGGTCAAGGGTCTCGTGCTCCTGGGCGTAGTACCCCAGCTTCAAACCGTATCCCGGAGTCACCTCACCTAGGTCAGGAACCTCCAAGCCCGCAAGGATCCGTAGAAGCGTTGTCTTACCGGCCCCGTTCTCTCCGAGGACGACCACCTTTGCGCCCCTATCGATCGCGAGGTCAACATCAGTGAAGACCTCAAGAGAGCCGTAGGACTTAGAAAGGTGCTGGGCTGTCAGTGGCACCCGACCACAGGGAGCTGGATCAGGGAACCGCAAGCGGGCAACCTTCTCTTCAGCACGTTCGGTCCCGGCAGCCTCCCTCAGCTCGGCCGCTCGGCGAAGCATCTGCTGAGCGGCAACCGCCTTGGTTGCCTTGGCCCGCATCTTCTCGCCTTGAGCCTGCAGGACCTCTGCCTTGCGCAGCGCATTCTGGCGCTCCTTGCGTCGTCGCCTCTCATCCTCAGCCCGGGTTTTCAAGTAGGCATCCCACCCCATGCGGTACACCTCAAGCTCCGCGCGGTTCGCATCCAGGTAGAAGACCTGGTTGACGACATCGCGGACCAGGTTGACGTCATGGCTGATCACGACAAGGGCGCCGGAGTACCCCTTGAGCCAGTCCCTGAGCCAGATGATTGAGTCGTGGTCAAGGTGGTTGGTGGGCTCATCCAGCAGTAGTGTCTCGGCCTCGGAAAAGAGCACTCGGGCCAGTTCAACCCGTCTGCGCTGCCCACCGGACAGAGTGTGAAGGGGCTGCCCAAGAATCCGCTCATCCAATTTGAGGGCGGAGGCAATCTGGGCGGCCTGACCATTGGCGGCCCACCCCCCCTTCTGGGTGAACTCGTGATCCAGCCGAACATAACGTTCCATAGCCTTGATCTGCCGTTCCCCCTCGAGGGTCGCCATCTCATGCTCAGCCTTCTGGATGCGTTTCAGGAGCGCATCGATCCCCCGCACAGAGATAATCCGCTCGTGGGCCGTTTGATCTCTGTCACCCTCACTCGTGTCCTGCGGCAGGTAGCCGATGGCGCCCCCGCGGTTGATCCTGCCATTGAACTCTGCAGCACCCTCATCAGCCACACCGGCGAGCAGGCGCATCATGGTTGTCTTTCCCGCACCATTACGGCCAACCAGGCCAACCTTGGCGCCTGGACCAACGGCGAACGAAACCTGATGGATCAGCTCGCGTGGGCCGATACGAAGGTCAAAATCCTGGACACTAATCACCAGGGAAGTCTAACCGAGGCTGACCGCTGCCCCGCCGAGCAGGCACAATGGAACGCGTGACAAGCAACTCTCCAACAACCCAGCCTAGCGCCAGCGCCTACACAACCATTGCGGTTAGCTTCGTTGCGCTTCTACTCATATCGAACATAGCTGCCACAAAGCTCTTTGGACTGAGCCTTGGTCCGACGACACTCATCTTTGATGGCGGGGCACTTCTCTTTCCATTCACATACGTACTCGGTGATGTCCTGGCTGAGATATACGGATTCGCCAAGACCCGATTCGTCATCCTCCTGGGGTTTGTGGCCTCCGCGCTTGCGGCTGTTGTCTTTCTGCTGGTTCAGATACTCCCACCCGCAGATGCCTACAAGAACCAACAGGCGTTCGAGGCCGTACTCGGCTTCGTACCGAGGATCGTTGCCGCCTCCCTGATGGCCTATCTGGTGGGGCAGCTTCTGAATGCCTACGTCCTCGTCAAGATCAAACAGAGGTTCGGAGAGAAGAGGCTCTGGGTTCGCCTCCTCGGATCCAGTGTGGTTGGTGAGAGCGCGGACACCCTGGTCTTCTGCACCATCGCGTTCTATGGGGTCCTGACCGGCGCAAGTTTCTGGAACTATGTCCTTGTTGGTTTCACCTACAAGATTATTTTCGAGATCGTTTTACTTCCGGTCTCCTACAGTGTGATTCGGCTGCTGCAGCGCCGAAGTGAAAGGACCGATCTTGCCTGAATGGATTACGAAACCGGTCGGAGATGCCCCGTCAACCCACTGGCCCAAGCCACTGGACCCCTTCCCCAACCCGGAGGCAGAAACAGTTGAGGACCGCCGCCCCACCCCGTACCAGAGGGACAGGGGTTTCGATATTCAGGCCCGCTCCGAGGAGGGCCGCGGGTTGGGTAGGGCCGGAGTTATTCACACTGCTCACGGTGATATCAAAACTCCAGCGTTCATTCCTGTGGGGACCAAGGCCGATGTTAAGGGGTTAGTTCCCGAACAGATTGCGGGAACCGGGGCGCAGGCAGTCCTCGCGAATGCCTACCACCTCTACCTGCAACCCGGGTCAGGCATAGTCGACGAGGCCGGTGGATTTGGCAGCTTTATGCACTGGCCAGGCCCAACATTCACAGACTCGGGTGGCTTTCAGGTTCTCTCAATGGGGGCCGGTTTTAAGAAGGTACTCACCGCTGAGTTTGCCGGTGGTGATATGTCCAGCTCCGGAGCATCAGCCCACAGCGGGGTTGATGCGGGCCCTGTCGCCCCGGAGTTGGTCAAGCGCCAGCGGGAGGCCGTCAAGCTCTCCAAGGCAGTTGTTGATGAAGACGGTGTTGTTTTCTCCTCTCACATCGATGGCTCAAAGCATCGCTTCAACCCTGAGATCTCGATTAGCATTCAGCATCAGCTCGGAGCTGACATCATGTTTGCCTTCGATGAGCTCACCTCGCTGTCGCACCCGCGTTCCTACCAGCTGGAGTCACTGGACCGCACTGAGGCGTGGGCAAGGCGGTGTCTGATCGAGCACAGGGCTCAGACTGAGACTCGGACCCATCGGCCCTACCAGCAGCTCTGGGGGGTGGTGCAGGGCGCTGACTACCAGGACCTGCGCATCAGGGCAGCCCGAACCCTGGGGGAGATGGAAGAGGACGGCCAGATGTTTGACGGTTTCGGGATCGGAGGTGCGCTGCGCAAGGACCGACTCGGTGAGATCGTTTCCTGGGCTACAGCCGAGCTGCCTGAGAACAAGGGACGTCACCTGCTGGGGATCTCAGAGCCTTTCGACCTCTTTGTCGCCGTGGAGGCTGGGATCGACACATTTGACTGCGTGAACCCCTCCCGGGTGGCACGAAATGCTGCCATCTACACTCCGACAGGACGGTTCAACCTGACAAATGCCCGCTTCGCACGTGACTTCTCACCCCTGGTTGAAGGCTGCGGCTGCTACACCTGCCAGAACTTCACGAAGGCGTACGTGCGTCACCTCTTCAAGGCCAAAGAGATTTTGGCGTCAACCCTTGCGACCATCCACAACGAGTGGTTCACTGTCCGCCTGGTTGACGCCATCCGCGAGGCCCTAATCGAAGGGAACCTCAGCGAGTTCCGCGAGGAAATGCTGGGGAACTTTTACGGGAGATCCTTAAATGTTGAACCCAATGGCTCGTAGCTGATCTCGGCCGTCGGTGGTGATGCACTCGGGACCCCATGGCGGCAACCAAACCCACTGGAGACGCACGTCATCGGTGTAGGAACCAAGGACCATGGCAACCTGACGCTCAATGACATCGGTCAGTGGGCATGCGGCGGAAGTTAGGGTCATATCCAGATCAATGGAGTTGTCCTCATTGATCCTGACTCCGTAGAGGAGTCCGAGGTCAACGATGTTAATCCCAAGCTCAGGATCGATGACATCCTTGAGTGACTCAATAACGTCCTCGGCGGGGAAGGCGCCGTTCTCGAAGATTGCAATCTCACCGTGCCCCATGGGCTTCTGCGGTTCAAAAGGTTTGAACTGCTGCGCCGGTGGTTCTTCCTCTGGGAGCGGGCGAGCCGCCATCGGATTGTGAGCCACGTTGTTCTGCGTCATTTCTTCTCCGTCTCATTCAGAGTCTGAGGCCGGACCGTCGGCCTCAGCAATATTGATTCCGGCCTTCGCTAGTGCATCACGCAGGGCATACCATCCCAGCAGAGAGCACTTGACTCGGTTGGCAAACTTGGAAGTGCCCTCGAGGGCTGCTGCATCCTCAAGCTGGTCAAGGACGTCGTCGCTGACCCCCCTACCCCGAGAGTGCATCATTTCTTCCATAGCGGCGTACTTACGCCGAATAACCGCGAGGTCTTCTCCTTCAAGCATCTCACTCATGATTGATAGGGATGCCTGCGAGATGGAGCAGCCGCTGCCGTCCCAGGCCAAATCTTCAACTTGACCTGAGTCATCGATCTTGACCCCCAGGGTGACCTCGTCACCGCAGGTGGGATTAGCTTGAAAGGAGGTGTACTCGAAGTCCTCAACTGAACCCGCTCCGGTCCTCTGCCGTGCTTGATCGAGGATCACCTGCTGGTAGAGAGCATCTAGACCGCTCACTGCACTTCTCCGTTTCCTATCATGGTTGGTTTCTGCGTTTCCGCAAGCCCAAAGTACTCTCGGACCTTTTTGAGGCCGGTAATGAACTGGTCGATTTCTTCACCGGTGGTGGTGAGTGCAATCGTCGCCCTTGAGGAAGCTTTCACGCCAAAGAACCTGTGCAGCGGAATCGCACAGTGGTGACCCACCCGGACTGCAACGTCTTCAAAATCAAGGACCTGGCCAACATCGTGGGGGTGAACACCCTCCACATCAAATGCCACCACCCCGAGACGATCCGTGTTGTCAGTTGGCCCGAGAACTCGGATACCTTCGATCTCAGAGATCCGTTCCAAGAGAAGTTCGGTCATCTCTGCCTCATGGCGGGCAATCTTCTCCATACCGATTTCGCTGAGGTAACGGAGTGCAACCCCCCAGGCCACTGCCTGTGCCACCGGCTGAGAGCCAGCTTCGAACTTGGCGGGCGGAGGAAGATACTTTGTCTCACTCATAGTCACGTCTGCTACCACCGAGCCTCCGGTGAGAACCGGGGGCATGGCTTCAAGTAGTTCGAAACGTCCCCACAGTGCGCCTATCCCGGTTGGGCCGAGCATCTTATGCGAAGAGAAAACCGCAAAGTCGACGCCCAACTCTCGAACGTCAACGGGCATGTGGGCGCTGGACTGACAGGTGTCGAGGACGGTGATCGCCCCGACCTTCCGAGCAGCTTCGACAATCTCAGTAACCGGAGAGATCGCGCCCGTGACATTTGAGGCATGCGTGAATGCCACCACCTTGGTGTTGGCATCAATCACGTGCAGCGACTCAAGGTCGATGCGGCCGTCAGGGGTAAGGTCCAGCCAGGAGAGAGTGGCTCCCGTCTTTTCTGCAACCTGCTGCCACGGGACCAGGTTGGAGTGGTGTTCCGCGCGGGTGACCACGATGCGGTCCCCGCCCTCCAATCGGAAACGCCCGCTCAGATCTCCGAGGGTTGTGTCTCCTGTGGCTCGGGCGCCATCGGCACCTATCCCAGCGGAGGCATTGCTGAATGCAGATGCCACCAGGTTGAGTGCTTCCGTGGCGTTCTTGGTCCAGACGATCTCGTCTACCTCGGCCCCGATGAAGTCGGCCAGAGTCTCACGAGCATCCTCAAAATGGACGGTCGCCTCGTCACCCAGGAGATGGGTGTTGCGGTGAACCGCACCGTTGAAATCCCGGTAGAACTCAGACTCGGCGTCAATTACGACAGCAGGCTTCTGGCTGGTTGCTCCGGAATCAAGGTAGACGATGGGGCGCCCTCCCCTACCGACTTTTTCAAGCGCGGGGAAGTCGCCTCGGATCGCGGTGAGTTCCTCAGCTGTCAAATCAGCAGTTTCGTTCATCTTCTCGACTTCCTCTGTTCCTGTCGTATTTGGGGGCGGACCGTAACGCCCGTTACTGCCCGCCCCCATAAGTCACGCCAGTGGCTAGGCAACATCCACGGGAAGGTAGCTGTCGTAGCCCTCTTCCTCGAGCTTGTCTGCCAGCTCAGGACCACCCTGTTCAGCAATCCGGCCGTCCACGAAGACGTGAACGAAGTCCGGCTTGATGTAGCGCAGGATGCGGGTGTAGTGGGTAATCAGCAGGATGCCCATGTGATCCCTGCGGTGGGCGCGGTTAACGCCCTCGGAAACGATGCGCAGGGCATCGACATCCAGACCCGAGTCGGTCTCATCAAGGATCGCGTACGAGGGCTCAAGGAGCTCCATCTGCAGGATCTCCAGGCGCTTCTTCTCACCACCGGAGAAGCCCACGTTCACATCACGCTCGGCAAACTCGGCTGGCATGCGCAGGTTTTCCATAGTGCCCTTGACCTCCTTGACCCAGTGGCGCAGGCCGGGGGCCTTGCCATCAATGGCGGTCTTGGCGGTACGCAGCAGGTTGGAAACCGAGACACCGGAAACCTCGACCGGGTACTGCATGGCGAGGAACAGCCCCGCCTTGGCACGCTCGTCAACGCTCATCTCAAGGATGTCTTCCCCGTCGAGGAACACCTCACCCTCGGTGATCTCGTAGTTCGGGTGACCCGCCAGCGCGTAGGCCAGCGTCGATTTACCGGAACCGTTCGGGCCCATAATCGCGTGAATCTCACCCGGCTTGATGGTCAGGTCAACACCCTTGAGGATCTGCTTCGGCCCGTCGGGGGTACCAACGGTGACGTGAAGGTTCCTGATGACCAGTTCTTTTGCTTCGTTCATTTTCCCTGTCTTTTCAGTCAATCAAAAGTATGTGAGCGGGCTACTCTGAATCAGCGGTCTGATCCATGGCGTAGCCGTAGTCCTTAAGCTCTTGCTCGATCTGGTTGATCAGACGATCCTCCAGCTCTCGGATCCCGATCTCTTGGAGCACCTCGGCGAAGAAACCGCGAACAACGAGGCGCCTCGCCTCGAGCTCAGGTACACCACGGCTCATCAGGTAGAAGAGCTGCTCATCGTCAAAACGACCGGTTGCAGAGGCGTGGCCCGCACCTTCGATCTCACCGTTCTCAATCTCAAGGTTGGGAACGGAGTCAGCCTTCGCACCTTCTGTGAGGATGAGGTTGCGGTTCAGTTCGTAGGTGTCAGTGTTATCAGCATCGACTCCGATGAGGCAGTCGCCAATCCATACCGAACGCGCGTCTTTACCCTGCAGCGCACCCTTGTAGGCGACCCGTGAGAAGCAGTCGGGGGCGGTGTGGTGGGTAAAGATCCGGTGTTCCATGTGCTGGCCCTTGTCCACAAAGTACAAGCCATTCAGCTTGACGTTCGCTCCGGGTCCCGTCATATCGGTGTCGACATTGATGCGAACCGTATCGCCGCCAAGGGTGACGACCATATGGTGCAGGTTCGAGTCTCGCGAGGCACGAACCCTGTGTGAGGCCGTGTGGAGAGCATCCCTGTCCCACTCATGAACCGCAACGACCGTTAGGTTCGCACCTTCCCCGGCCTCGACCTCAACGGTTTCGTTGTACATGGCAGGTCCGTTGTGAAGGATGACGACTGTACCCTTCGACATTGCTTCGGCCCGAACGACGATTCGTCCGGCCTTAAGCTCTGCGCCGGCGGTCACCGTGAGGTAGACGGGCTCGTCAAGCTCAACCTCGCGAGGAATCACAACCTCGGTGGTCTCCTCGAACTTCTCCCATGCCAGTGCGGACGGGTAGTCCTCGGGGGCGAGGACGACAGGTTCGTCGAGTTCCGTTCGCGACACCGTTGCCACAATGACGCTCGCTGGGGCCTGGATCTCTACCTGCGGAGTGCCCGCGTAGCCTTCCGCTTCAAACATCTGGCGAATGCGACGCATCGGGGTGAAGCGCCAGTCTTCCTCACGGCCCTTGGGAACACCGAAATCGGCGGCCTTGAAGGACTTGAGGCGGTTGGCGCGTGAAACCTTGGAGGGTTCCAGGATGTTGCTAGTTTGCTTCTGTGCGGTCATATCAGCCGACGGACCCTTCCATCTGCAGTTCGATAAGGCGGTTTAGTTCGAGGGCGTACTCCATGGGCAGGTGCTTGGCGATGGGCTCGATGAAGCCCCGCACAATTGTTGCCATGGCTTCGGTCTCATCGAGTCCTCGGCTCATCAGGTAGAACAGCTGCTCCTCATTCACCTTGGAGACAGTCGCCTCGTGACCCATTTCGACGTCCTCGGTACGAACATCCACGTAGGGATAGGTGTCGGTGCGGGAAATCTTGTCGACAAGAAGCGCATCACAGAGGACATTCGACTTGGACTTGGTGGCACGCGAGTGCACCTCTACCAACCCGCGGTAAGAGGTGCGCCCACCACCACGTGAAACCGACTTCGCAACGATTGACGAGGACGTCTTTGGGGCCATGTGGACCATCTTGGCGCCGGTGTCCTGGTGCTGCCCGGTTCCAGCAAAACCGATTGACAGGGTCTCTCCCCGTGCGTTCTCACCCATCAGGTAGCACGCCGGGTACTTCATGGTGATGGCCGAACCGATGTTGCCATCCACCCACTCCATGGTGCCGCCCTCTTCGACGATAGCGCGCTGAGTAACCAGGTTGAGGACGTTGTTCGACCAGTTCTGGATGGTGGTGTAGCGGACACGAGCATCCTTCATCACGAAGATCTCAACCACCGCGGAGTGCAGCGAGTTGGTGTCGTAAATGGGAGCAGTGCAACCCTCAACGTAGTGAACGTAGGAGCCTTCATCCGCAATGATAAGCGTGCGTTCAAACTGGCCCATTGCCTCAGTGTTGATACGGAAGTAGGCCTGAAGCGGAATCTCAACGTGGACGCCCGGCGGAACATAGACGAATGAGCCCCCCGACCAGGTCGCGGTGTTCAGCGAGGCAAACTTGTTATCCCCTGCCGGAACAGCCTTACCAAAGAACTTCTCAAAGATCTCCGGGTAATCACGTAGGCCGCTGTCGGTATCAAGGAAGACAACACCCTGCGCCTCAAGATCCTCCTGAATCTGCTGGTAGACGACCTCGGACTCATACTGAGCCGCTACACCTGCAACGAGCCGCTTCTTCTCAGCCTCGGGAATACCAAGACGGTCATAGGTGTTCTTGATTTCCTCGGGCAGGTCCTCCCACGACTGCACCTGGCGGTCAGTGGGTCGGACATAGTACTTGTAGGAGTCGAAGTCGATGCTGCTGAGGTCGGGACCCCAGGTCGGCATCGGCTTGCGCTCGAAGAAGTCGAACGCCTTCAAACGCCGTTCAAGCATCCATTCCGGTTCACCCTTAGTGTTCGAAATGAAGCGGACAATGTCAGCGTTGATACCCTTCGGGAGTCCCTTGGAGTAATCATCGCTGTCACGCCAGCCGTACTCGTACGCGCCAATTGACTCGATGATCTCGTCATCTGACATTGACGTCTTCGGGGCTGGAGCCTCGATTGACTGCGTCATAAATTCCTTCTTTTCTGACCATTACTTACAAAGTTATGCTGAACGTCTCGACATTGCGCGGCGTCTTCCCGTCTTCCACAGATCACCAACTGGGTTGATCTCTGGCCGGTCCTGAGTAGCCACCGGCGAGTCACACCTGCCTCAACGCCGCCCTCTTACCGGTCCTGGAAGATGGCAGCCCAATGGGAACATGCGTGGTGCAGACATGGCCGCCCTGTGCCAGCGTCGACAACCTCTGCACATGAACATCAAGGATTCGACTAAAAGCCGAAAGTTCGGCGTCACACATCTGTGGGAAGTCCGCGGCGACCTGTTCGATCGGGCAGTGCCCCTGGCACAACTGGATCGCAAAGTCTCCCCGTCCAATCGAACGAATGCTTGCCGCGTAGCCGTCCTCTGTCAGGGCTGCCGCAAGGGCCTCGGCACGAAGACGGGGATCCTTGCCCGCTGCGCGAACCACTGGTGCGTAGCGCCTCTCAAGTTCGCGAGAACGCGCTGCCGCAAAACCCTCGATCTGTTCGGGCCCCGCGGTTTTGGCCATGTAGGTGAGCGCCTTCGACGCCAGTTCCATGTAGCCATCCTCTAGGCGTTCGCGACCACCGTCCGTTGCAACGTAGTGACGTGCGGGCCGCCCTCGACCGCGCTTGCCCATGGTCGGAACCTCGTGTTCACGAATCTGTCCCGACTCTTCCAAAGAGGTGATGTGACGTCGAACGGCCGCCGTTGTCAGGTCAAGGAACCGCGCGATTGCACCTGCTGTGACCGGACCATTCTCAACGATTAGGTTGCGAACCATCTGGCGAGTTCCGGTAACCGAACTCTCTTCCATCACGCCCCCGTTCGCGTCTTTTGCGGTAAAGATGTCGCCGCCCTCGGCCAACTTCCATCAGCCGGGGTAGGCCGATAACAGTCTAGCCGATTTTGGAAACACTGCCATTGGCAAAACGTCACTATGGGTGGATGATGAGGACGATCTGCCTCACAGACTCCTCGGGCTCCTCGGAGTTACTGGGCGCGCTTGCCTCCGCCCTCCTGCGAGTCTTCATGCCGTATGGCGGCTTTCACAAACTCGACGAAGAGCGGGTGGGGGCTCGTTGGACGCGACTTGAACTCTGGACGCGCCTGAGTTCCCAGGTAGAACGGGTGAACGGCCTCATCCATTTCAACGAACTCCACCAGCTTCCCATCCGGCGAAAATCCGCTGAACCGCAGACCTACCGAGGCGAGCGCATCCTCGTGTTCTCGGTTGATCTCCGCACTCTGGTGGTGGCGCTCGCTGATCTCTGTCGACCCGTAGACCTCTTCGACGCGTGAACCCTTCACAAGCTGCGCCGGGTAGGCGCCGACCCTCATCCCGCTCTTACGGTTCGTGCCGTCCTCGGCCTGCGTGACCACAACCTGATTCTCGATAATCAGCGGGCTCGTTTCAGCGTCTCCCGAGAGCGGTACATCAGCCAAGGACTCCACCCCCTCAGCCGCCTTGATCACCATGCACTGCGCACCGAGTCCGATACCGAGTACCGGTACCCCAGCCTCCTCCGCGTACTCCAGCGCCCCGAGTACCCCCTCGATCTGCTCGTTGCCGAAGGTTCCCGGAAGGAGGATGCCATCGACCTCCTCGAGGGCCTTTGCCGCCGACTCAGGTGTGGCACACGTACCTGAGCGAACCCAGCGGGTCTTGACTCTGCAGTCATTGGCAAAGCCACCTGCCTTGAGGGCCTCCGTGGCGGAGAGGTACGCGTCAGGCAGCTCGGTGTACTTTCCAACAATGGCGACCTCGACCTGGTGAAGAGGAGAGTTGACGCGGCGAAGCAGGTCATCCCAGCGAGTCCAGTCAACATCGTGGAACAGCAGATCCAGGCGGCGTACAACGAAGGCGTCCATTCCCTGACGGTGCAGAACCTTGGGCACCGCGTACAGCGACGAGGCATCCGGACAGATGATCACACCCTCGGGCTCAACGTCGCACATCATTGACACTTTGCGCTTAATTGAGTCAGGTACTTCGACCTCGGTACGCAGCACGAGCATATCCGGCTGAATACCGACTGAGCGCAGTGTGGCTACGGAGTGCTGGGTGGGCTTGGTTTTGATCTCTCCCGCTGCCGAAACATACGGGAGCAGAGAGACGTGGATGAACATGCAGTTGTCCCGTCCCAGCTCACGCCTCACCTGCCGCGCGGCCTCGAGAAACGGTGCTTCCTCGATATCACCGACGGTCCCCCCGATCTCAGTGATGATGACGTCGGGGGCAGCGCTTCCGTCCGTGGGATGCGCCTGGATTCGCATGCGTCTGGCGATCTCATTGGTGACGTGGGGGATCACCTGAACGGTTTCGCCCCCGTAGTGCCCACGTCGATCATTGGCGAGGACGGATGAGTAGACCTTACCCGTAGTGGCATTCGCACCGCCGGAGAGGGAAATGTTGAGGAACCGCTCGTAATGACCGATGTCGAGGTCGGTTTCGGAGCCATCCTCTGTCACGAAGACCTCTCCGTGCTGGAACGGATCCATGAGGCCGGGATCAACGTTCAGATAGGGGTCAAGCTTCTGCATGACGACGTTTAAGCCACGCGCGCGAAGCAACATGCCCAGCGACGATGCTGTCAGTCCCTTACCCAGGGAGGAGACGACTCCCCCGGTGACGAAAATCTGCTTGGTGATGTGATTACTTACAGAGGAGAGCCCATTGGTCGGGCGCACAGAGTCATTGACCATGGACCCTCATTCTACCCAACTCACCGGTCGTTTCTCACCACGGTCTCAGACCACTCGGTCACTCCAATGGCGAAGAGTGCCGTAATCCGGGTGGATGCGACACTCTTCTATTGCTTGATTGGTCAGGGCAGGGGCGCCAAAACCGTGGTTGCTCCAAGCTGGGTACCGAACGCTCCGCCCGTGTTGGCTGCGATGATCAGCACACCGTTCAGGCTGCCCTGTGCGCTGCCGCCGCGGTCTGCGGTTGCAAGTGGTGACCCCGCCTCACGAAGGACCGCGATGAACTGTTCAGCTCCTGCTGCCTGGCCAACCGCAACTGCCGGGACCTCTGCACCCCCGAACGCAATCCCCAGTGAAATCCATGCCTCACGGGTCAGCGGAGGGAGTTCGCCCGCGTTCTCCCCCGACTGCACCTCCTCGGAAACCACTGCGGAAACGCCAGCGCCTGGGCCAACCAGCATCAGGGCGTCAGCGGCCTCACCGGGCATTGACTCTTTGATGACCAGGGGCGTAGCTTCGTCAGTTAGCATGCTACTGATCAACTCCGCCTCAGTCGTACTCTGGGTGAGAGCTTCGACCAGTCCGGTCGCCAGGACCGTTGAGGGTGAGGCATCCGCGGGACGCTTCGAAAGGTGGGCTGAAACCGGCGAGGCCAGGGTTTCACGGTAGGTGTTCGACTGCTGCGACACGAACTCGGCTGTCACTTCGACCGGTCCCAGTACCTCTGCGCCGGCCAGTGTCAGCATTGCGGATACCGAATCTAGATCGGCGGTCGCGGTGTCGGGAAGCGCCACCAGAGCAACCTTCTGACCGGTCAGCGTGCCGGGAAGTACTTCGTTGGCCAGGGCGTCAGCAACCAGGCTGCCCGCTTCCGCGTCGGCCTGTGCCGCCACCAGGGCCTCTTGGAGCTCTGAGACTGAAGCTACTGCGGCCTCGTCTTTCCCAAAGCCGTTGATTGAGTTCTGGAGCGGTCCGGCACCGAGAACAACCCCGATGGCCAGGGCAAGGAACACCGCGATCAGTGAGACCAGGTGATAGCGAAAGTTGACCATTAGCACGCCCTCCAAGGGTTAGCAGCATACCGAGTAGGAAGACTGGAAGTTAGTGGAAACACTGTAGGAACAACGAGGCCGGCGGTTGAGAGACCGATCAGCCCCGCACCCCATGGGGTAACGAGGATCGCGGCAGCCAGTGCAACCACTGCCACCAGCAGGAGCAGGCCCAACCACCAACCCGAAAGGCGAGGACGGTACGACGCCAAAAGAGCGTCGAGCGAGATCAGTCGGTCGCGCAGCTTGGTTGTCACCATGATGTCCCCGGTGGTGTGCAGGCCGCTCTGATCAAAGAACTGTGCGAGGGAGCGGGAACCCGAGCAGTCCACCACAACCGCCGCGCCGCTCTGGGCCGCGAACAACAGGGCCACATCGGTCGCAGACAGGCCGGTTGGAACAGCATCAAAGTCGATTGAGTGCCGCTTGAGTAGTCCCCGGGCAGAGACCTCCTCTCCCCTGGTGGGGACCAGAACCTGCCGCACCTTTTTCAAAGCCGACGGATCCGTGTCCCTGGGATCTCCGACCATGACGGTCGGTTTCAATCCCACCGCGGCAAGGGCCGCGGCTCCGGAGCCAGCCGCAATTATGACCGGGTGGTGATCACCGAGGAACTGGTGCAGCTCCTTTTTGACCGGGACCAGATTCGTGGTCGGGGTGGCAACAAGGACGATCTTTCCCCTCATCTTGACGCGGGGTGCCGGTAGACCTACACCATCAACAATGAGGGCTTGCTCAGACCCAAAGTCACGGGCCGACGACAGAGCGTAAGCCTCAACCCGGCTTACCAGTCTCTCGCGGGCTTCATCGTCCTCGACCGCTACGTTCTGCTGGGTAACACGGCGCCCAGAAGCCACCAGCATGTCACCCGTGAAGACGTCTTCACCCTGGACGGTGACGGTTTCACCATCGCGAATGTCAAGGAGATCGCTGCCCAGGTCGTCGATCAGTGGGACACCCACGCCGAGGAGGACACTGCCACCCATACCTAGTGCGCGACCCGTCGAGCTCTTGGCTGCGTTGAGGACCATCCTCGGGCGATAGGCCGCGAGGACGTGCGCCGACTCAAAATCTAAGTCAGGGGCATCAATGATGAGGATACTGCCGCGAGCAGGTGGTCGATTGAACCGTCCCTGGCGGTCCGCCACGGCAGCCAGAGCTGAAACCGGTCTAGAGTCAGTCTTTTTCACGTCGTCAATTGTCCCATGCCACCTTGATTTTCCAGTTCGAGGGCGTGTCGGCGCGCCGCGCCACCCCCGTCGTCTCCGCCTAGCATTCGGACAATCTCATCGGTTCTGTCCTCACCCTCAACTAGGCGAACCCGAGCGTTTCCGTCGTTCTTTTCCACGACAAAGTTGCGGTCTGCAAGCGCTGCCACCTGGGCCAGGTGTGTAACCACGATGACCTGATGAAACTGTGCGAGCTGCTTGAGACGTCCTCCGACCTGGTTCGCTGTCAGCCCACCGATACCGGCGTCGACCTCGTCAAACACCATGGTCTGCGGAGTCTCATCAGCAGCCAGAACCACTTCCAGGGCCAGCATGATGCGTGATAACTCCCCGCCTGAGGCACCTTCCCCAAGTGGAGTGGCGGAAGCAGAGGGGTGGGGCTGGAGAAGCATCTGGACCCTGTCGGCGCCGCTTGCGGTTGGCTCGATAGGCGTGACGTCAACGATAAACCTGGCGTTGGCAAGAGCAAGGCCAGCGAGCTCGGTATCCACCAGCTCCCCCAGCCGTTGAGCGGACTGACGCCGTGACTTTGAGAGTAGCTCTGCGGCCTCGGACAACTCAGTTTCGGCCTTCCGCAGGGCCTCTCTGGCAACCTGTGGGTCGCCCTCTTCACCTTCGAGCGCCGCAATGCGGACCTTGGCTGTCTCCTGCCACGCCAGCAGTTCAGCGGCGTCACGCGCGCGTCCTCGACACAGTTCCGTCAGTGTTGCGCGGCGCTCGTGAAGGCGAGCGAGTTCATCGGGATCGTCGAGGAGGTCCTCAAGATAGTCCCGGAGGTCTGTCACCAGGGCGCCGGCCTCGGCATCAAGTGAGCGGGCCCGCTCTGTGTACTGCTGCAGACCCTCATCAAGGTTCGATGCGCGAACCAAGGCCTCCGCTACCGATCCCAGTTGGTCCGCAATCCCCCGGCGACCGTATGAGTCATCACCATCAGAGAGCATGGTGAGTGCCGACGATGCAGCGCTTCTCAGAGCCTCAACATTGGAGAGGCGGTCGATGGCCGAATCAAGCTGGTCTTCCTCATCAACTGCCGGGTCAAGTGCCGCAACCTCAGCAGTGACGTCACGCAGGTACCTCAGCTCTGCCTCAAGGCGATCCCTGTTCTCTTCCAGTTCCAGGGTGCGATCGCGAAGTACCTTCACCGCCTCAAACTTCGACCTATAGTCAGCAAGAAGGTCCGCGTGTGGTGCCGGGGAAAAAGAATCGAGGACCTCAAGTTGGTAGTGCGGGGACCGGAGACGCCACTGGTCAGCCTGGCCGTGAATCGTGATTAGTCCCCCTGCCGTCTCTTGAAGGATCTTCGCGGGGACAGGTCGGCCACACACAGCTGCTCGGGAGCGCGAGGACATGACTGTCCGCGAGAAAGATGCCTCCCCGTCCTCGATTGCAAACCCGCCCTCTTCAAGGGTTTCGGCAACCTGGCGCGGAACACTCATCACCGCATCAACTTCGGTTCGATCGCGGTCTGACTTAATAATGCGTGGCTCAGCCCGGCCACCCGTGAGCAACCGCAAAGCTGTCAGCAGCATGGTCTTCCCGGCCCCGGTTTCGCCCGTAATGGCCGTAAGACCGGGGATTAGTTCAAGTTCGCAGTCCTCCAGGAGCGCCAAGCCGGAAATTCTCAGCTCATTCAGCATGGCCGGGGCTTCCCGAGGCGTCATCGCCCTCGTCATGAACCGTCTCTGCACGCCACCCCGTCACGGGCAGGTTGAACTTCGTGACCAGACGTTTGGCAAACGGCATGTCATCGAGGCGCACAAGCTTGATTGGTCGTTTCCCCATCGTCACTTCAACGCGCGAACCAGCCGGGGCTTGGACTTCGCGGCGCCCATCGAGCCAAACAGTTGGAGCCACCCGGTTTGAAGCCAGGACCCCCACCTCCAGGTGCGAGGACGGAGCAACCACGAGGGGGCGGGTAAAGAGTCCGTGGGCTGCCAGTGGCGCCATTACGATTGCCTGGGTCTCCGGCCACACCACCGGCCCGCCAGAAGAAAAAGCGTAGGCAGTGGATCCTGTTGGAGTGGCCAGAATGATCCCGTCGGCAGCGTACGTGGACACCACCTGACCATCGACTGCGAAAGCAAAGTCAGCGGGATGGGCGTTGTCGGAGTGAAGGATCACCGCATCATTGAGCGCCCAATCCTCATGGATGCTGCCGTCGGGACGAACAATTCGGACCGACAGAGTCATCCTGGTGTCAGTCCCAAAATCTCCGGATGCAACCTGACGTAGAACCCTGACCACCGAGTCCGCTGTTGTTTCGGTCAGAAACCCCATGTGTCCGAAGTTGATTCCCAGCAGAGGCACGTCCTCGCGGTAAGCAATCTCGGCGGCACTCAGTAGGGTCCCATCACCGCCCAGAGTCAGGATCAGATCAGGCTTATCCTCGAGGACGAGTTTTTCGAAGTCATCCTCGCTATCCACAAGATCCGCCACATCAATGACCTCAACACCAAGTTCACCGGCGCGCCGATAAATGCGCCGAGTCGCCCTCTGCACCTCGGGCCGATGACGATGACGGACCAGGAGGATCTTCATGACACCTACTCAATCCCAGTTTGAGGACCAGTTGCAACAGCCGTAGAGATGGCCTCCGCAAGCCTATCGCCAACCAAGACATCGAGGTCGTGCCCGGTCGCCGCCCCTGTGGACAGGGGGGCAAGAAGTAAAAAGTACTCGACGTTGCCGGCCGGCCCAGGAAGCGGAGACGGTGCCACAGCGACCGTTCCCAGCCCCACCGTCGCTGCAAAATCTGCAACCTGCTGCACGGCTTCAGTGCGCAGGGCCGGATCGCGAACAACTCCCCCGCTGCCGACGCGTCCCTTACCGACCTCAAACTGAGGTTTCACCATCAGCACCTGAAGTGCTCCCGGAGCGCAGTGGGCAAGGTTCTCAATCACCTTGGTCAGGGAAATGAAGGAGAGGTCGGAGACCACGAGTGTTGGCGCCAACCCCTCTGGGGACAGCACCTGCTCGGGCTCCAGGTGACGAATGTTCGTACGTTCGAGGACGAGTACGCGGGAATCCTCACGAAGCTTCCAAGCAAGCTGACCGTAGCCGACATCAACTGCCGCCACGCCCTCGGCCCCCCGACTGAGGAGAACCTCGGTGAAGCCCCCTGTCGAGGCCCCCGCATCCAGGCACCACTGCCCCTCAATAGGGGGAAGATAACCAGCAAATGCGTCCAGCGCACCGATGAGCTTGTGGGCCCCCCGTGATACCCAGTCCTCTTCAGGCGCCGGGACCACTTCGATCGCTGCAGCCTCCTCAACCTGGGTGGCAGCCTTTGTGGCTTTGAGGCCACCGACCGTCACCCTGCCGGCAGAGATAAGCTGCTGCGCCGCCGTTCGTGAGTCCACGAGATGGCGGCGCACCAACTCTGCATCAAGGCGACGCCTGGTCATTGCACCTTCATGGAGGCCAGCTGGTCGCGCAGCTCCTTCTCCAGGCCACGCAGCTCTCCGAGCTCGAGGTTCAGGCTCTCGATCTCCTTGGTTGCAACTGCCTCAGCAGCCTCAGTCGTCACTCGAGCTAACCTCGTCCGCAACTTCGGCATCTGGCACACCAGCATCCTCTAGATCGGCAGCTTCATCCACCAGTTCCTCAGCTTCCGCGATGACTTCTACCTCCTCGCTGGAAATCCCTTCGTCCTCGTTCACGGGATCTTCAGAGACCTCACCTGCAAGAAGCTCGTCAAGTTCGGCAGACGCATCAGAGTCAACCTCAATCACATTGAGATCTGCTGCTTCTTCGTCGCGTCCCGTTTCGGATGCCACTTCTCCCTCGACCTCAACCTCTTCAGCCGGTTCGGCGAAATTCGGTTCAGTGACAACACCCGTCGGGTCATCGTTGTCAACGACAACTAGCTTCGGAACCCTAACCTTGCGGTCGAGGTCGGTCGCCTCCCAACCCGCGGCAGCTGCTGCACGGTAGGTATCAAGATTAATGGTTATCGGGTCCCCATCGGCTCTCATCTCGATGCCATCAATGACCAGGTATCCCCAGCGAGTGAATGACACAGGCTGCGAGACACCGGCAGTCCAGGTCCCATCGCGGTGGTGTTTGGGCTGCGGGTGCAGCTCCTGCAGTCCGCGTAGGTCGAGCGACAGGTAGTCCGGACGCTCGCCACGCTTCGCTGCCACAACGTCGGCTGCGGAGCTGACCCCGGTAAGAACATGGAACGACGGGATCCGTGCGGCAAAGGCAGCTGCAATATCGGTCTCGAGCCTGTCGCCAACAGCCAGCGGAGTCTGAGCATTCACCTTGGCTGCAGCTCGAAGCAAGATCTCCGGGTGGGGCTTGCCACTCGCTTCGGCGCGCCTGTTGGTTGCACGAGACACCGCAGCCACCAGAGAGCCATTACCAAGTGCCATACCGCGTTCGGTTGGGAGCGTGGAGTCAAGGTTGGTTGCGTAGAAACGCGCACCCTTGTTAATCGCATACGCAGCCTCAGAGAGCTGAGCCCAACCAACGCTGGCGTCATAGCCGATGATTACGGCGTCAACGTCACCCTGGGCATCGCGAACCGAAACGAATCCGACGCGAACAACCAGGTCCTCAAGTGATTGGGATCCGACCACCAGAATGGTCTTCCCCTCTTCGAGGTCGTTGCGAAGCATGTACATGGCGTCCATTGCCGAAGTCATGATGTGGGCTTCGTCAGCCGGAATTCCGAAACCGGTCAGCTTCTCAGCTACCTCAGTAGTCGAACGAGAGGCGTTGTTCGTTGCGTAAGCAAGATTCAGACCTGCATCAGCGACCTCGTTGAGGACAGTTTCTGCGTGTGGGATCGGGCTGGTTCCTTCGAAGCAAACCCCATCCAGATCCAAGATCAGCGAATCGTACATCTCCACAATCGGTTTGCTGCTGCCGCGAAGTGGGGTTCGGGTATGGTCGACATCCGCATCAAGCATTTCGCTGAGGTCGGTGATTTCCATGACCTCTTCAGCCTCTGGAATGGCTGCTTCCACAGCATCGGCCTCATCATTACGATCTAGGGCGCGAAGCAGATCTGCCTGCATGCTCATGAGGCGTCCGCGCGCGAAGTCCTCCCCCTCAACTGGGACAACCGCGAGCGCTTCCTCAATAATGATCAACGCAGCTTCGGTTTGGCCCAGGTCCTGTCGGGCACCAGCCGAAACTAGGACGAGCTCAACCTGTTCGTCCAGGGGCATCTTCGAGGTGTCAGCCGCGTCAACGACCTCGAGGGCCTTCTCGGGACGCCCGAGGCCACGCTCACAGTCAGCTTCAATGGCACGCAGGGACTCATCCCCTCGCATGCGGCGCACAGCACGAACCTCACGAAGGGCCTCTTCGTAGCGGTCTGTTGCATAGGCGGTAAGTGCGGCGGCCTCCCGGACAACATCGACGCGTCCAGCGCGCTTTACGGCGGCCTGAGCGTGCTCGTATGCCTTGTCCGGATCAATCTCAATCAGCTGCCCGGCCATCACGAGGTGGCGAGCAACAATCTCCTTGTTGGCGCCAGCAAGTGTGTCGAGGGCACGTAGTACGTCCTCGCCAATCTCGTCAGCAACAACACCCGCTGGGATTACGGGTTCGTCAGGATCGGCGGAGCGATACTCTGCCTGGTGGGGACGAGGGCGCTTCTTGTCGCCGAACCGATCATTGCCTCGATTCTGCTTACGACCGTCGGAGCGCTGGCCAGCGAAACGCGGCTGTTCCTCGCGCCCGCCCCTGTCATCACGGCGATTGGCGCGGCGATCCCCACCGTAGGACTTGCGGTCGCCCTGGTTACGGTCACCATATGGCTTGCGATCACCATAAGGCTTACGATCCCCGTAAGGCTTGCGATCACCCTGGTTACGATCGCGATCCCCGTAGGACCTACGCTCACCCTGATTACGATCACGATCGCCGTAAGGCTTACGCTCACCCTGGTTCCGATCGCGGTCCCCATAGGATTTACGCTCACCCTGGTTCCGATCGCCGTAAGGCTTGCGATCCCCATAGGACTTACGCTCACCCTGATTACGGTTGCGGTCCCCATAGGACTTACGCTCACCACCCTGCCGATCACGGCTGCCTGATTTACTTCGGTAATCGCCTCGGGAGCGATCCTGACGGTCATCGCGATCTTCGTACGCCACGGCGCCTCTTTCTTCCACTGATCTCTTAAAAGTCAACTGGCGCAAGTCTACCCGCGCATAAACCAACGAAACCTGATGATTTCGTGTCTTACGGCTCCTTTGTGAACGTCGCCGTAGATTCATCCATCTCAAGAATCAATGAGTCTCCCTCAAGCGAAGCCTGATTAATGTCTCCATCTATGTCGATGCTGCATCCATCGTTGGTGGGTTCCCATGTTCCTGGCGCCTCATTACCTGCAATGTGGAACATTGCGGTTCCATCCGTCTCCATTATGAGGGTGAACCCAAGGTCGGAGTCTTTAAAGTTCGCCAGCTGTTCTGCTGTCAGTGACTGATTACCGGCTTCAAGGGACTGCATGTTCCACGTCCCCACACACGCGCTACCTGATCCGTTTCCGCCTGAACATGCAGCAAGGAGGACGACCCCCGCTGCCACTGACATAGGCAGCGCTCCCCGACGTTTGATAGATCCTGTCGTCACACGGGTGGTCACCATTGAAACTCCTCCTAGAAGCGCCTTCTCAAACTGATCTTAGTCGCCTTGATCAGGCCATCCATAGTCAAGGAACCACAGCCTTCAATGAGAAACCGGCGGCCAGACCCTTTCGAGTCTGACCGCCGGTCTGAGGTTTACTACGAGTTAATCAATCTGCCTTCTGCAGCTGATTTCCTAGTAGATGACCGCCTCGGTGTTGGTTGGGACGGCCGTGGCAACAAGAGCTCCCTCTGTGTATCCAGCGGGAACCGTGAAGGTCACGACTGCCTTGTCAGTCCAGTTACCGTTTGCCAGCATCTCATTCGTAATATCGAATGAACCAACCGGAACACCACCAAGAGTGACATCCAACTTGGTGTTAGCCGGGGCCCCAACAGCATGAACATCCATGTTACGGAAAGTCAGAGTAACTTCCTCACCCGCAACAAATCCATCTGCAGGGACGCCTTCAACAGCAACTCCGCGACGTGCGAAGTCCGGTGCGATCGGTGTGGAGAAGGTTACTGCTGCGCCCTCTTCGGTCTTGCCGGATGCTGCCGACAGGTAAGCCAACCATGACTCCCAGTCAACCAGGCCGGTATCAGTAACAACACCCTCCTTGAAGACCCAGAAGTTATCGCCACCAGCAGCCAGGAACTCAAACGTACCCACGTTGTAGGTAGCCGCAGGATCCAAAGCCACACCATCAATAGTCACCGAATCAATGACACCAAGCTTGAAGCCAGGCTGAGCCGGATCATCAATCTCATGGTAGGTGTACGAAACATTGTCAGACAGACCCAACTGCAAGTAAGAACGCGAAGGAACATTACCCGCCGCATCCCTCTGCCACTGCTGCTCCAACATCGTCACAATCTGCTCACCCGTCATCTCAACAACCGACAGGTTGTTATTGAACGGAAGAACCGCACGAGCCTCAGCAACAGTCAAAACACCATCAGTGCCGTAATCGAAGTCCGTACGCAGACCACCCGGGTTAGTCACACCAAAATCAGGTGCCTTCGGAAGCTGCGCCATCTGACCATCACGGAGCATGTTGCCAACAAGCGTACCCATCGGGGACTCACCATCACGGTTATTAGCCGCTCCGGAATCACCCTTCTGCCACTTGCCCTCAACATAAACACCCTTGGTGTAATCACGCGACAGAGTCTGCGTAATCTGACCAACCGGAACCTCACCCTCAATCTTTGCAACCTGCAAAGCCTCAAGCGTGATCCCATAAACCTCAGCCAGCACGGGGCTCGCTGCAATCATGGAATCAATCGTGGTACCGGCTGCGAAGGACTTTGTGTTCACAAGCTCCATCGTGTAGCTGTCAACAGTGCTGGTTGCAGTGTCGACAGTCAGGACGACGTTGCCCACGTTTGCGCCGTAGGAACCGGTGGAAACAATCGGACGGGTTCCATCGGTTCCCGGGATCGGGCCGTTCCAGGTGTACTCCTGGTGGGTGTGACCATTGAAGATCACATCAACTGAAGCAGGGGTATCAAGCGCAATCTTGGCGAAGATACCACCGGCAGCAATCTTGCTTTCCAGGGTCGTATCAGCATTGACACCCGCCGCGCCTTCGTGGTACTCAGCCACGATGACATCGGGACGCTCCGCTTCCGGAAGAGCTTCGAGCTTAGCTGCAACACGCTGCACGGCCGCAACCGGATCACCGAAGCTCACACCTGCGACATTGGCCGGGTTGACCAGTGTCGGAGTGTCCTCAGTAACAACACCGATAACTGCGACCTTCAGGCCGGCAGCATCAAGCATCGCGTACTCAGGCAGCGCCGGTGTAGTCGTGTCCTTCTTGTAGACGTTGGCGCCCAGCAGAACACCGTCGAACTCAGACGTCAGACGTCCCTCGATATCGGCCCAACCGGCATCGAACTCGTGGTTGCCCACGGCCGAAGCCTCCAAGCCAAGCGAGTTGAGAATATCGATGGTCGGCTGATCCTTTGCCAGTGCCGATGCAAACAGGGTCGCCCCAACATTGTCACCAGCGGAAAGGAACAACGAATTATCCCAACCAGCATCGTTACGCAGCGAATCAACCGTATAGGCGAAGTCCATGGTGAGACTTCCGGTCAGTGCGCTGTCATCAGCGTTCAGAGTTCCATCAATACGACCGTGGAAGTCGTTGATGTTCAGCAGCGTCAGCTCGGTCTTTCCAGCTCCCAGGCCGGCCTTGTATGGGATCACCACCTCGGTGCCGGTCGGTGCGGCCGTGGCAACCAACTCGCCTTCGGCTGGGACATCCGCGGGAACCGTGAAGGTCACGACTGCCTTGTCAGTCCAGTTACCGTTTGCCAGCATCTCATTCGTAATATCGAATGAACCTACCGAAACACCACCAAGAGTGACATCCAACTTGGTGTTAGCCGGGGCCCCAACAGCATGAACATCCATGTTACGGAAAGTCAGAGTAACTTCATCGCCGTAGCCGAATGTTTCCGGAAGACCCTCGACAGCTACGCCGCGTCGGGTGTAATCCGGAGCAATGGGAGATGTGAACACATCTCCGGTCTTGCCGGATGCTGCCGACAGGTAAGCCAACCATGACTCCCAGTCAACCAGGCCGGTATCAGTAACAACACCCTCCTTGAAGACCCAGAAGTTATCGCCACCAGCAGCCAGGAACTCAAACGTACCCACGTTGTAGGTAGCCGCAGGATCCAAAGCCACACCATCAATAGTCACCGAATCAATGACACCAAGCTTGAAGCCAGGCTGAGCCGGATCATCAATCTCATGGTAGGTGTACGAAACATTGTCAGACAGACCCAACTGCAAGTAAGAACGCGAAGGAACATTACCCGCCGCATCCCTCTGCCACTGCTGCTCCAACATCGTCACAATCTGCTCACCCGTCATCTCAACAACCGACAGGTTGTTATTGAACGGAAGAACCGCACGAGCCTCAGCAACAGTCAAAACACCATCAGTGCCGTAATCGAAGTCCGTACGCAGACCACCCGGGTTAGTCACACCAAAATCAGGTGCCTTCGGAAGCTGCGCCATCTGACCATCACGGAGCATGTTGCCAACAAGCGTACCCATCGGGGACTCACCATCACGGTTATTAGCCGCTCCGGAATCACCCTTCTGCCACTTGCCCTCAACATAAACACCCTTGGTGTAATCACGCGACAGAGTCTGCGTAATCTGACCAACCGGAACCTCACCCTCAATCTTTGCAACCTGCAAAGCCTCAAGCGTGATCCCATAAACCTCAGCCAGCACGGGGCTCGCTGCAATCATGGAATCAATCGTGGTACCGGCTGCGAAGGACTTTGTGTTCACAAGCTCCATCGTGTAGCTGTCAACAGTGCTGGTTGCAGTGTCGACAGTCAGGACGACGTTGCCCACGTTTGCGCCGTAGGAACCGGTGGAAACAATCGGACGGGTTCCATCGGTTCCCGGGATCGGGCCGTTCCAGGTGTACTCCTGGTGGGTGTGACCATTGAAGATCACATCAACTGAAGCAGGGGTATCAAGCGCAATCTTGGCGAAGATACCACCGGCAGCAATCTTGCTTTCCAGGGTCGTATCAGCATTGACACCCGCCGCGCCTTCGTGGTACTCAGCCACGATGACATCGGGACGCTCAGCCAGGGGCAGCGCCTCCAGCTTGGCAGCGACTCGCTGTACAGCCTCAACCGGATCACCGAAAGTCACACCTGCGACATTGGCCGGGTTGACCAGTGTCGGAGTGTCCTCAGTAACAACACCGATAACTGCGACCTTCAGGCCAGCAGCATCAAGCATCGCGTACTCGGGCAGAAGAGGACGAGTCGTCCCTTCCTTGTAAACGTTGGCGCCCAGCAGAACACCGTTGAACTCAGATGTCAGGCGATCACGAAGGTCCGCCCAACCGGCATCGAACTCATGGTTACCCACGGCCGAAGCCTCCAGGCCAAGTGCATTGAGCAGGTCGATGGTCGGTTGATCCTGGGCCAGTGCCGATGCAAACAGGGTTGCACCAACATTGTCACCAGCGGAAAGGAACAACGAATTATCCCAACCAGCAGCATTACGCAACGAGTCAACCGTGTAACCAAAGTTGACGGTTGAGCTGGCTGTTAGGGCACTGTCATCAGCGTTCAGCGTTCCATCAATACGACCATGGAAATCGTTGATGTTCAGCAGCGTTACCTCAGTGGTGGTACCAACTGTGCCGCCACACTCGGGCAGAGCCATGAGTGCTTCGGGGAGAACCCCTAGCCCACCGACCAGGGTCGTCATCTCGACCTGTGAACCGGGACCATTGATCCACTTGGAAACTACAGGCTTCGGAATGCAAACACCGTTGGTGAGGACGAGGCGCTGGGTCATGTCACCCGCAGCGGGAGCTGCAGTCAACGCATCCGGGAAGTTCTTTCCGGTTGCGATCCAGACGCCGGTCATCGGCACCGAACCTGCATGCTTGTTCAGGTAGACGTTGACCGCCATGTTGGTGGCGTAACGATCCTTACCCTGAAGCCGCTCAACGTTCGGGAATGCCTTCGACAGGTTGGCCTCGATCGTGCTGTTAACAGCACCTTGACCGCCCGTGATTAAGATGTTCTCAGTCCCAAGGCGCTTCAGCAGAGCTGTTGACTCTGACATCAGGTTCTTACCGGTGGTTCCATTCACGAGGAGGACCGGACCACCAAGTGCTCCTGCGGCAGCCGAAGCCGACAGCGCATCAGGGAAGTCCTGACCCGTTGCCACAAAGGCAGTGGGAACGGTGCTTCCGGAGAAGAAGTGCTGGAAGACCTTCGCACTGGTCTCATAGCGATCAGCGCCTGCAAGACGCAACGGGAAGACATCCGTGGCATCACGAAGCTGGGTAACTACCTTCGAGGAGATTGCACCAGTGCCGCCAATAACGTAAACGCGCCTTGGCTCAAGTTTCTTGATCTCAGCAAGAGTTGCACTGGAAAGCGAACCCTTGGAGGTCAGGAACAATGCGCCATCCCTGCTGGCTGCGGCGGGCGCAGCACTCAGTGCGTCAGCGTAGTTAGCGCCGGTCGCAACAATGACGGTGCCCCCCTTGGCATAACCAAGAGCTTCGTTCACTGCAAGGTTGGTTCCGTAACGATCCTTACCTGCAAGTCGACGAACATCGTGATCGGGGTCAACTGGAGGAGCAACCTCTTCAGCTGCAGGTTCCGTAACCTCTTCTACGGCCTCCTCAGCAACATCCTCGCTACTTACTTCTTCTTCTGTGGAAGCTTCTTCCCCGAGGCTTCCGCTATCGGTACTTTCCTCTGACACCGTCTCATCGACGGTTTCTGTCACAACGACCTGTTGGTCGTCGACAGGCAGTTCCTCTGCCATAGCGGGGACGGCCAGGGTAAAAGACGTACCCACAAGGGCCGTTGCCGCTATAACGGAGGACCATCGCGAAACTAATCGCATTCTGTCTCCTTCGACAGTGCAGGCATTACGCCCGCAGACTTCTACAACTTTGTCGTAGCTGACTGTGTCGGGCGTCTTGACGTTTCCATCGAAACACCTGACCTTCCAGACTGATACCCAAAAAAGGGCATGTTTGGTGGGCCAAACCTATCCCGTTTCATGGTGTGACTGCAACATGAAGGCGAACCACTCAGCGGCCCAACGCTGCACCTTTTACCCTCTTTTTGCACTTCAGGCACCGCTGGGTTCAGCGGGTGGAGCCAGGGTGAACATACGTGCGATTCTTCCGCCCTTCAATTGATCACCAAGTGCGACCCGGCGTGATCACCAAGTGCGACCCGGCGAACTCTGAGACCATTGGCATAACAGTTTCTCAAGACACAAGAGAGGACCCCATGTACTACTCCAGTGGGAACTACGAGGCATTTGCACGACCCAAGAAACCGGTTGGCGCAGAAAACAAGAGAGCTTGGATCGTCGGCTCAGGACTCGCAGGGCTTGCAGCAGCGGGCTTTTTGGTCCGCGATGGCCAGTTGAACCCAGAGCAGATCACAATCTTGGAGGCCTCCAAGGTTGATGGTGGAGCCCTGGACGGAGCAGGTAATGAGCTCACGGGTTGGCTGCTTCGCGGCGGTCGTGAAATGGAAGCCCATTTCGAATGCCTCTGGGATCTGTACCGTTCCGTCCCTTCCCTGGAGGTCGATGGCTCCGTACTCGATGAGTTCTACTGGCTCAATAAAGAGGACCCGAACTTCACAAAGCGTCGCGTGACCATCAACCAGGGGGAGGACGCTGGACTCGAAGGTAAGTTTGGCCTTTCCATGGAGGCTATGAAGGACATCATGGATCTCGTCCTCGCCCTTCCCGAGAAGCTTTACGACAAGCGCATCGAAGAGGTCATGGGCAAGGACTTCCTCGAGTCGAACTTCTGGCTTTACTGGCGCACGATGTTCGCCTTTGAACAGTGGCACTCGGCGCTCGAAATGAAGCTTTACCTCGCACGCTTCATCCACGACATCGCAGGCCTGCCAGACATGTCAGCCCTAAAGTTCACCAAGTACAACCAGTATGAGTCGCTGGTACTCCCCGCCAAGAAGTGGCTCCGCGACTCAGGCGTAACCTTCCAGAATGACTCAAAAGTCACCGATGTTCAGTTCGAGATTAACGACGTCGAGGGCGTTAAGCGCGCCAAGACGCTCACCTACCTTCGCGGCGGTGAAGAGGTGGTCCTCGACCTCACAGACGATGACCTTGTTTTCGTCACCAACGGCTCACTGGTAGAGAACAGTTCCTGGGGAGACATGGGTACGCCTGCCAAGTTTGACCCGGAGATCCACGAGGGCGGCTCCTGGTGGTTGTGGCGCAAGATAGCTGCCCAGGATCCCTCATTTGGCAACCCCGACAACTTCTGCACCAAGACCAACGAATCCCAGTGGGAGTCCGCAACAGTTACCGTGAAGGACGACCGGATTCGCAAGTACATCGAGAAGATTTGCGAGCGCCCCACAAACACCGGCAAGACTGTCACGGGTGGCATCGTCACCTGTAAGGACTCTGGTTGGCTCATGTCGTGGACTGTCAATCGCCAACCCCAGTTCTGCAACCAGCCCGACGACCAGACCGTCGTTTGGGTCTATGGGCTGTTCACAGACCGTGAGGGCGACTTCATCAAGAAGCCGATGCGCGACTGCACGGGACGCGAGATTGCTCAGGAATGGCTCTTCCAGATGGGCGTTCCCATCGAAGAGATCGATGAGCTCTCGCGAGAAGAGTCCCTCATTTGCAACCCCTGCATGATGCCCTTCATCACGGCGTTTTTCCTGCCGCGGAATGGAACGGACCGACCCCAGGTTGTCCCCGAGGGCGTCACGAACTTCGCATTCATTGGACAGTTCGCAGAATGTTCACGGGACACGATCTTCACAACGGAGTACTCGGTACGCACCGCAATGGTCGCCGTTTACACCCTCCTCGAGGTCGACCGTGGTGTGCCGGAAGTCTTCAACTCTGTTTACGACGTTCGTCAGTTGCTGAAGGCCGCCGCCTACATGCGGGACCGCAAACCATACCCGGTGCCAAAGTTCATCCGCGAGTTCATTGAGGGCAACGAGTTGGGGAAGATGATGGCCCAGTACGGTGTCATTAAAGCCGTAGGTGATATTCCTGAGCCGAGCGAAGCCGTCCGCGCCAAGGGAGTCTAGTCAGCATCCGAAGCCGTCAAGATGAAGAGGTGGTCAGTTTTGAACTGGCCACCTCTTCATCTGCTTTTTCTATCCTCCGGCAGGAAGCTTGTGCGCCCTAAACGGCACATCGGTCCAAACCACACCGCCTACGTTTACCCGCACGTAGTACTCTCCGGGCGAAGGCAACATCGTGTCGTTCCACCCCAGTACCGAAGGCACGTTGGTGGTCGGGCCTGGCTCTCCCTGACGCTTGATTTGGCCAGACATAGACGCAACTTGCTCGTCGTTTCCACTCTCACCGCGACGGATCAGTCGTGCCTCCACAACCAGGACGTCAAACTCGTCGTGCTCGGAGAGCTCGATCAGCAAAGGCATCACCGCACCCATGGGGGCTGGGAACTCTTTACGCCACATTTCGCTAATACCCGCCGAGAGGACATTCAGCATGCCCTCCCGAACATTCGCACTATCTGCCAGTACTGCCATGGCCAGTCGCATCGTCGCCCTCTTCCCTGAGATTACGTGCCAGTTCCATTTCTAAGCCTACCGGCCAAGACCCCCTCGCGAGTGTTTGACCTGCACCGAAGGACCTAGCCCTCCTCATCCACTAACCGCCATAGCTCCGAGCGGAGGCGGACGCGGATGTCATCACCCAGATTGTAGTTGTCAAGAGCGTCGGCAAGGTCTAGCAGCATTGCACGGTCGAGATCACTGGGCACCATCGGTTTCAATGCCAGTTTTTCACGCCTCTGAGCAACCGGATAGGACGAAGACCATGCCAGGTAGGCCTTCTCTACTACTGACTCAATCTTTCTTTGGAGCTCGTCCTCCCCCACCGAATATGTCGAATCCACATACCTGGGTGATCGAGATCCGCTGCTGTAGACGATGGTTGAAGTCGGCGCCGGGGCCGGTCCCGCCACTCGAGACGCCAGGTCAGCAGGACTTGGCGATCTCGGCAGGTCCTTGGACTTGGACTTCATTGGGGCGCCCGGAGTCGGCATGAAAGCGACCATCGAAGGCTTGGCACAGGTATCCAGGTGCTCACCATCCAGCACTAACACTCCATCAGCAGCGCGGGTCAGGTGCCTGCTCACTCCGTGGGCTTTACCCGTGGAGTCGGGGACTGCCAGAACCGTTACCTGCACCCCCTTGGCCTGGGCTTCCTCAACGGCCTCGGTCAGATCATCGTCACCGGAGACCAGATAAATGGAGTCGACCACGCCATCACGTGAGTGCCCGACCATGTCGAGCCCAATCCGCAGGTCAACCCCCTTCTGTTCGCCGTCAACGCCTGTTCTTCCAAGCCGTACCTTGACCCTGGGAAGTGCAGCAATGGCTTCTTGATTTGTGTCCAACACGCCGTTTCGCGCCGCGTCGTACCAGTAGACCCGCAGCAGAGGAAGACCACTCTCCCTATCAACGAGATCGACCAGAGAGTCCACCACCTGCTGGTAGTTCACTGTGATTCCCCTGCGGAGGGATGACCCGGTCAGACGGCTTGCCATTGCGGCAATAAGGTAGCCCGCGTCCACGAAGATTGCTGTCTTCGACCTCATAGAATAACCACCTCTCTACCAACGCGTCCGGGCGACACTGCCCGGTCCGGCCCCATCGCCATGCTGGATCAGTCTAGGGGTGTTTGCCCATCGCGTCTGCTTGAGGTTGGAGTGGCGCCGATCCGACTCACCAGGGGTTGGTCGGGAATTAGAGGTTCTGCTCGAGGTCGAGCCCGGTGTCCCGAGGTGATCTCCGTGTTACCTCACTGGCAAGCCATCCAAGCCAAGCTGCAACACCATCCGGCCCCTTGCAGAGAATATCCGCGTAGTTGATGAGATCCGGAGCCTCCGGGGAAGCTGAGACGACTGCGCAGGTGCTCCGAAGTTCGCTGGACCCAGGCCCACCATGGAGTTTGATCTCGGAAAGAGCCTCGAAAGCAGCGATGTCACCCAAGTCGTCCCCCGCAAACATCACGGCGGCGGGTTTGAGTTCACTGATAAGCTCACGTAGGGCATCCCCCTTGTTGACGCTGGCTCCCCGTAGTTCCCATACGTAACGACCGGGTTCGACCGTCAGTCCATAGCGTCCAGCGATCTCTCGACACTCGTCTTCAACTGCTACGTAGACAGAGTCAGGGTGCTCAGTGTTGCGAACATGGAGAGCAACGGCCAGGCCTTTGTCCTCCACATGGGATCCAGGGAAAACCCGGGAGAGGGCTGCCAGATCTGTCCGAGCTTTGATGATCTCCGGTTTGGGATTGGGTTTGGAAAACTCCCCCGTGGTCATGTTCAAGTACTCAGCCCCGTACTGTCCAAAGAGATGCGCATTCGCCAACCCGCGCCGATCGTAGGCGTCTGCGAGCTCGATGAGACTTGATACGGGACGACCCGAGATGATGGCCATTTGGACCTTGGCCTTTGCGAGGCGCTTCATGGCTTCAGCTGAGGCCTCAACCATTCGGGCTTGGGATGGATCAGAGACAATGTGGGACAGGGTCCCGTCAAAGTCAAAGACCAGTAGCGCCTGAGCCGGATCGCGCCTGATCGCGCGAGAGAATGTTGCGCCGGCGGATGTTCGAGCCGTCCACTGATCCGTCATGGCTCAACCCTACCGGGTCCCATCCATGTGGTAAAAAGCCTCCATGGCGAAACGTCTAATAGCGTTCACACGCCCAAAGAGTTACCGTTTGAGTGAAAGCTATCTAGGAGGCAAGATGCCAAAGTCGATGGCCAACGCCAGTTTCGTGGTTGTGGCAAACCGACTGCCGGTAAACAGGGTCACGGATGAGAAGGGGCAGTCATCTTGGCAGACGGCACCCGGAGGCCTGGTGACGGCCCTGGAACCACTGATGCGCCAAACGGGTGGCGCATGGGTGGGCTGGATTGGCGCGCCAGATGAAACAGTCAAGCCCTTCAGACACGAGGGCTACGACATTGTTCCCGTCGAACTGAGCGCCGAGGAAATCACTCGCTACTACGAGGGATTCTCCAATGCGACGCTCTGGCCGCTCTACCACGATGCAGTCGCATTCCCAGAGTTTCACCGCGAGTGGTGGGAGTCCTACCAAAAGGTCAACCACCGTTTCGCAAAGGTAACCGCAGAGGTTGCTGCACCGGGTGCTACCGTCTGGATTCAGGACTACCAGCTTCAACTAGTGCCGCAGATTCTCCGCGAGCTACGCCCCGATCTGAAGATCGGCTTCTTCCTGCATATTCCCTTTCCACCCGTCGAGCTGTTTGAACAGATCCCCTGGCGAACTCAACTCATCAACGGGCTGTTGGGAGCAGATTTGGTTGGATTCCAAACACCGGGTGGCGCAAAGAACTTTCTGCGCCTCGTGAGGAAGAGGACCGAGCATCGAGTAGAACGCAATCGCGTCGTGCTTGGTGGCAGCCACACCTGCACCGCGCGCGCCTTCCCCATCTCAATCGATGTGGAAGGATTTCACGCCCTCGCCCAGTCAGATATTGTCAAGGATGAGTCCGAGGAGCTTCTGGAGCAGTTAGGTCATCCAAAGACAATTATTCTCGGAGTAGATCGCCTCGACTACACGAAGGGGATCAAGCAGAGAATCCAGGCCGTAGGAGAGCTCTTTGAATCGGGAGAACTAGATCCCGAGGAAACCGTGTTCCTGCAGGTTGCAACGCCTTCTCGGGAGGACGTCGAACAGTACCGCGTACTGCGAGACGAAATTGACCTTATGGTGGGACGCATCAACTCATCAGTTGGCGGTGTAGGTCGTCCTGCAATCTCGTACCGCCACGCAGGTTTCCCGAGGGCAACGATGGCGGCCATGTACCGAATCGCCTCAGTGATGCTGGTGACCCCGCTCCGGGACGGGATGAACCTGGTGGCCAAGGAGTATATTGCCTGCCACCCCGGCAGGTCAGGAGCACTGGTGCTCTCTGAGTTTGCCGGAGCAGCCCGCGAGCTGAAGCGTGCCTACCTGGTCAACCCTTACGACCTCGATGGCCTCAAAGCCACGATCATGCAGGCCATCAATGATCCGTACGCTGAACGCTCCAAACGTTGGAGGGCTATGCAGCGCCAGGTCTGGAACAACACTGTTCAGGACTGGGCCACCAACTTCCTCACCCAACTCGAGGAGACCTCGAAGCCGGATCAGTCTGCGGAGCACGAAGCCTAGTGTCGCTCCCCCAGAACTAGCGCTTGCGCTTGGCTGACTTTGCGAGTCTTACTGCGTGAGCTGAGCGATCGCGCACCTCTTTGAAGTCTTCACGGCCGAGCGCCTGGCCGGGCACCATCCATGATCCTCCGACGCAGAGCACCGAACGAAGACTGAGGTAGTCCCTGATATGGGCAGCACCCACCCCGCCCGCTGGGATAAAGTCCACGCCCGGGAATGCCTCTCCCAGTAGCTTGACTCCGGAGACGCCTCCCATAGCTGCTGCAGGGAAAAGCTTTATGGTGGAGTAGCCCAGGTCCAACACGGAGATCACCTCGGTCGCAGTAGCTGCACCGGGAATCGCCGGAATGCCGAGTTCCGCCGCACGTTCGAGGACAGGCAGGCTCACTCCGGGTGAGGCAATGTACTGAGCGCCTGCCTCTACAGCAGCATCAACCTGATCTACGGTGACCACGGTCCCCGCACCAACCAGCATGTCCCCCCTGGAGGCAAGCGTACGGACTATCTCCGACGCCCCATCACTACGAAACGCAATCTCTGCTTGTGGCAGGCCGCCCTCAACGAGGGCGTCCCCAAGTCGAGCAGCATTCTCGGGTTTGTGAAGAACAACGATGGGAACAATCAGGGTTTCTGACAACAAATCCAAGATGGACATGAACTTCCTTCGGTAACCCGCATGTGACAACGAGTGTTGGACGATCTGCTGCCACTCAGAATACCCCGACAACTCGACGCCGACTATTCCGAAGGTCGAACCTTGAACCCAACCGTCTAATGACTAGCCTTCCTTACTGTTTCTTGCACGAAGGAACGAAACCTGCCTACCATGAAAGGGACCTAGGTCACATGCGGATTCGGCGAAGGACCTCCGCTTGTACCTGCTCGACACGCGAAAGGCAGTGAGAAGAGAAGGCACGGAAAGTAGCCTTCCGTAGACGGACCCCTAAGCAAACGCAGTGACTCGAGAAGGGACCCACAATGGGATTTTTGGCATTTCTTCTACTCGGACTGATCGCCGGAGCAATAGCCCAGATGATACTTCCAGGACGTCAAGGGGCCGGTTGGTTCCTAACCCTAATCCTTGGAGTGATCGGTGCACTCCTTGGCGGATGGTTGGGATCAGTGCTCTTCAACGCACCCCTAGAAAACTTCTTTTCTATCCAAACCTGGCTACTTGCGATCGCCGGCTCAATTATCGTGCTCCTGATCTACGGCGCCTTAACTTCGAAGCGCGGATAGTCGCCGCCCAGGTCAACCTGCGGCTTAAACAAGTAAGGTCCCAAGACTTTTAGAAGTCTTGGGACCTTACTTTTTGGTTGATTTGCGGGGGGGTGCTATTTTCCCGCACCCTATGGAGTGGAGTATCTTCGCCGCTGTAAGGCTTAGCTTCCAGGTTCGGAATGGTACTGGGCGTTTCCCTTACGCTATGCCCCCC
>NZ_FYEG01000022.1 GCF_900187855.1 Actinomyces minihominis
GGTAGAACGCCACCACCGTAGTATCAGCCACTTCGGAGACGCGATCGCTTGGCACGAACTCCACAAAGCAGGCTCTTACCGCATCGACTGGGACTAACCCCCAGCAACACCAAATGTCCTATAAGCCTGAAAAACGGCGGTCCGCTTTTGTGCGGTACCGCCGTTTTTCCTATTGCAGCGCTGAAGTCAGACGCGCCAAGTTATCAAGCAGGTGGGACCGCCACGGCTGCTTCGCCCATTCCTCCGCGGTGAGCTCTCGAGAGTTCTCGCGGTAGTAATCGGATACGCCGTCCATCTGCGTCGTGAACTCTTCGCCATGGACGATCATTGAGACTTCCATGTTGAGGTTGAAAGAACGCTCATCCATATTTGACGAACCGATGACGACGATTTCATCGTCGATCGTGAAGTGCTTGGAATGCAGAATGTACGGCGGCCGGAACATCCAGATCTTTACTCCGGCGCGGAGAAGCTCACTGTAGTAACTGCGTTGAGCGTGGTAAACCATCGCCTGGTCGCCTGTCTCAGAGACAAAGAGTTCGACCTCGACCCCTCTTGCCGTTGCGGCCCGAAGCGCATGCATTATTGAGGCGTCGGGGACGAAGTATGGGCTGGTGATGCTGATGCGCTTCTTGGCGCCGTACATCAGTGACACGAAGACCTGGAGGTTATTCTCATCGCCGTAAGCGGGACCGCTGGGAACGATCTGGCAGGCCAGATCGCCGGGACGGTCGTCGCGAGAAATCATCTCCGTGTCGACATTTCGGAGAATCTCTCCAGTCTCCATGTACCAATCGCCCTCGAAAACTGCTTCTAGCCCGAGGACGACGGGTCCGGAAACATGCACCATGATGTCCCGCCAGTGCAGGCCACGTTTGATGTTCCCCTTCTTGTTGTATGAGGAATCCACCATGTTCTGGGATCCCATGAAGCCAGTCTTGCCGTCAATAATCAGGAGCTTGCGGTGATTGCGCAGGTCCGGACGCTGATATTCCCCACGCCAAGGTCGCACCGGCAGCATGTAGGCCCACTGTGTTGCCACCTTGTCTAGGCTGCGACGTGTTTTCTTCGCCAGTGGGTTCATAACGGCTGAAATATGGTCCAGGAGAACGCGAACTTCAACCCCGCGTTCCTTCGCGCGCTGTAGAGCGGTGAAGACTATGTCTGTTGTTTCGTCATGCTGAAGAATGTAGAACTCTGCGTGAACGTAATCCTGTGCCAAGTCGATGGCGCGCGCCATATCCGCGAAGGAACCCTCATAGTCGACGGTAACCGACGCGGTATTCCCGGCAAGCATCGGTTGTGCGCCGAGTGCCTGCCCAAGCGTCACAGCGCCGCGGAAGCGGGTGGGGACTGAGTCCTTTCCGGGCTCCTCCCGCGCATCTTCTCGCGCAGTTATCGCAGTGACTGCATCATTCACTGCGACCTGTTTGGCCTCTCGCGCTTTTGGAAGATCGTTGTTGCCGATGATGGCGAACACGATGATTCCCGGAATGGGAAGCAAGAAGATGGCCATCAACCAGGCGGTTGCCGAGCCCGGCTTCCGGCCCGGAGGAACGATGAAAAGCGCCGTGATCCGGATGGCGTTATCAACGATGACGAGGAGGATCAGCAAAAACGGTGGAAGAGCTGATGCCCCTAGTGGGAAGAAAAAGCTCGCGATCGCGGGAAGCGAGACGCTTGATGCAGCAAGGTCGGTTGCCACTACCGCAGGGATCATGCCAGTCCAATCTTGGAGAGTGAATCGCCCTGGGTTTAGTGGAGACTCAGCTCATTTGATTTCTACCAGTTCTTGGGCGTTGGTAACCCCAGCATAGAACTTGGCCTCGAACTCCGCAGGTGGCACGTCACCGAGGTAGCAGTGGAGCCGCTGCGTGTTGTGCCAGTACACCCATCCGAGCGTCGCGAGCTCGAGATCATCGATCGTTTTCCACGGCCCTGATTTCGCGGGTCCGCGCACCAGCTCGGCCTTGTAGTATCCGTTCACGGTCTCAGCGAGGGCGTTGTCGTAGCTGTCACCGACAGTTCCGATCGAGGGTGTCGCCCCGATCTTTGCGAGGCGCTCTCCGTAGCGAATAGACGTGAATTGACTGCCCGCATCGCTATGGCAGCGCAACTC